>JBLHOW010000027.1:0-69189 GCA_047623705.1 Crocinitomix sp. | reverse complement strand
AATAATATATTAGTGAGGCTTAAAAGCATTGTAAACAAATGGAGCGTGCAATCCAAAACCATGAAACGACTGCTAGGTCATAATTGATTAAAAAATTCGTAGTTATTGCCAAGAAAATATCAAATGCAAAATAAAGAAGTGTAGAACCATTAAGAAAGAGTAATCCTTTTGACCAGGTTTTTTGAAGCGCTATTTTATAATAGGCAAGGAAGGCATAAAGAACAATAAAGAGATCGTATATGGCTCTGTCATAAGAATGAAAGGTTTCTACATCAATAACGAAATAATTAAAACTTTGAATTAATATCGGAATCGATCCTAGGCCTAAAATTGTATATTTCCATAATGCATTTACATTAAAAAAAAGCTTGAAATAGATGAGTGTTAAAAAATAGAAATGAAAAAAGGTTGAGATTAAAAACAGTATGAGGTTATTTCCTAGAAGAGCCCCTATCTTTATGGAAAAACACTCAAATAAAAATAGAGTAATTATAAATAAGCCAATTTCGTGGTTTGCTTTTCGCCATTTCATTAAATATGTTAGGATACCAATTGCAAGGCAAAGAATTGAGAAATAACGAAATATTCTAATTGTTGTTTCAAAAAAGATCATTGAGGACATTTGATATAATTAGAAAGCGGAAATCTGATATTGCTCTAAGCTTATTAAAAATTCATTAGACCAAAGTCTCCACAGTTGTACGGTGGGCATGGCATGGTTAGATTTTCAAACATTTCAGGTATTTCAAATATTTCAGAAGTGCTATTGCAAAAAATAAGATCTATATTGTAGCCAGTATTAATCCAAGAAATACCAAAAAATATTAGAATATTCTGGACAGAAGTATCGTTAAAGATGTTTTTAACACTTGCAATAGGAATTTTAAAAGCCCGAACGACTTGATTATCATTTTTTGCAGATTCAAACCAATCTTTTTTGTAAAGAAACCATTTGAATGAGCGAATGGCAGAAATGTTTATGTCAATATTATCAGGTGTATTATTTAAGGTGTTTGGCATAATGTTGAAGAAGGGAGGGGGTTGAAAATGAAGCGCGCAAACTTTGTCTAAATGCATGTCAATTTTTTCTTTTATGTCGTATTCATTACCTACCATGTAAAAGATTGGCTGCTGCTCTGGAGTCTCTTCGGTTACACCTATGTAAAAGTGAAGAAATTCGGATGAATTGATTTGCATTTGCTCGAAATTCATCTGACTTAAGCCAATTACGTTTCCTCCATTTAAAATCTTAAAACCATTTTCTAAATTTCGAAGTTCATTCCAACGCTGAATGTTTTCTTTGATGACATTATTCATAAGTGTAATTTTGGGTTGTCACTAAAGTTAGTGACAATTCTAAAATTCTATTTAGAATAAGCGCCTTATTTTCAGATTGAGTATGAAAAAACCGATTCAACGTGAATCAGATTTAAATGCTTTTTAGAACAAAAAAAAGAGGCCGCGTAATGCAAGCCTCTTTAAATATTCTTAGTAAAAGTGACAATGTCACCTAATCCTTTAAAATTCCTCTTGAAATAATTATTTTTTGAATTTCAGAAGTTCCTTCATAAATCTGTGTGATTTTTGCATCACGCATCATTCTTTCTACTTCATATTCACGAACGTATCCATATCCACCATGGATCTGTACCGCCTCAGTTGTCACAAATTGTGCGATTTCTGATGCATACAACTTAGCCATTGCAGCTTCTTCTGTATATTCTTCACCTTGATCTTTTAAAGATGCAGCATTCATACACATCAATCGTGCAGCTTGTACTTGCGTTGCCATATCAGCCAATTTAAATGCGATAGCTTGATGCTTGTAAATTTCTTTTCCAAAAGTTTTACGTTCTTTTGAATAAGCAATTGCTAAGTCCAATGCTCCAGAAGCAATTCCCATAGCTTGAGAAGCAATTCCTATTCGGCCGCCTCCTAACGTTTTCATGGCAAATTTAAATCCAAAACCTTCCTCTCCAATTCTATTCTCTTTAGGCACTTTTACGTCATTAAAGATTAAGGTATGTGTATCAGAACCTCTAATTCCCATTTTATCCTCTTTTTCTCCAACAATGAACCCATCCATTCCGCGTTCAACTATAACAGCGTTAATTCCTCTATGTCCTTTTTCTCTGTCTGTCTGTGCTATTACAATATAAATTGATGCGGAACTACCGTTAGTTATCCAGTTTTTCGTACCGTTTAATATATAATGGTCGCCATTGTCTACTGCCATTGTCTGTTGAGATGTAGCATCAGATCCTGCTTCGGGCTCAGAAAGACAAAAAGCACCAATTTTTTCACCTCGAGCAATCGGGGCTAAATATTTCATTTTTTGTTCTTCGCTTCCAAAAGTTTCTAATCCCCAACACACAAGTGAGTTGCAAACCGACATGCAAACAGCCATTGACGCATCAACTTTTGAAATTTCTTCCATTGCTAATACGTATGAAACAGAATCCATTCCACCGCCATCATACTTAGGGTCAACCATCATTCCTAAAAATCCTAACTCACCCAATTGCTTTGCTTCTTCAACCGGAAATTTGGCATGAATATCTCTGTCAATTACGCCTGGTTTAAGCACGTTTTGTGCAAAATCTCTTGCAGCATCTCTAACCGCTAATTGTTCTTCCGTATAACTAAAATCCATTCACCTTAACTTTGAAATAATTATTTATCTTGTTCAACAATTCAATCTTGATTCAAAAAATCAAGTTGAAATTCGGTACAAATTTAGCAATAATTTAGCAATACAATGGTGTCTTTTAAAAGTTTGAAAAAGGTTGGGGTGATTGGGTTGATGTCTGGAACATCTCTTGATGGACTAGACTTATGTTTTGCTGAATTCGAGTTCAATAATGAGGGTTGGAATTTTAACATAAAAGCAGCCAAAGGATTGGCGTATTCTCCTGAATGGCGGAATCGTTTAAATCAAGCGTTTATCTCTGATAAAGAGACTTTTAAACAACTTGAAAAAGATTATGGAGTATTTTTAGGTGACGAAACTCTTACTTTCATGACCGAACATGGGTTAAAGGATGCTGTTCATCTTATAGCTTCTCACGGACATACGGTTTTCCATGAACCAAGTAAGGGGATTACTGTGCAAATTGGTGATGCCGTTCAAATTGCACAACGTACCGATAGAACCGTTGTAAATAATTTTAGAATTAAAGATGTAGAGTTGGGCGGACAAGGAGCACCTTTGGTTCCGGTTGGTGATGCACACCTTTTTTCAGAATATGATGCTTGCTTAAACTTGGGGGGAATTGCAAATGTCAGTTATCAACAAAATGAGCAACGTTTTGCATTTGATATTGCAGCTTGTAATTTGCCTTTGAATAAAATCATGCGTAATTATTATCAAAAAGAGTTTGATGATAATGGAGATTTAGCGCGATCAGGAAATACTATTGTCTCATTATTAAATCAATTGGATCAATTAGCGTATTATAAAATGGATGCGCCTAAATCTTTAGCGGTTGAATGGTTGAATGAACAATTTGACCCGATCCTTGATCAATATTTGAATGATGAATTCCAATTGAAAGATGTAATGCATACGATTATTCAACATGAAACGGCCCAGATTGCGGCAGTTTTAAATGTGCAGGAAATTCAAACGGTGCTAGTGACAGGGGGCGGTGCATATAATTCCTTTTTTATGGAAGAACTCGTGAAAAAGTCAAAAGCTGAAATTCTAAAACCAAGCAATCAAATTATAGAATTTAAAGAAGCTTTAATTTTTGGGTTTCTTGGATTGCTAAACGTTATTGGTCAGATAAATACGTTCAAATCTGTAACAGGCGCCTCACATGATTCAATCGGTGGGATTATAACTTATCCATAGAACGTTTATAACTCTGTTAAATCTTTCCTTTAATCAAATCTTAAAGTGAAAATCTTTATTAATTTTGCGTTTTTAAAAAAATCTTTTTCATGATTGAACTATTAGAGAAATTTGAGAACAAACGACCAGAGATTGTTTTCGAATGGAAGGACGCTGAAACCGAAGCAGAGGGCTGGGTTGTCATAAATTCATTAAGAGGAGGTGCCGCTGGAGGCGGAACTCGAATGAGGAAGGGTTTAGATAAGCGCGAAGTAGAATCTTTGGCTAAAACCATGGAAGTTAAATTTACCGTTGCTGGTCCACAAATTGGTGGAGCCAAATCTGGAATTAATTTTGATCCATTAGATTCACGAAAAGAAGGTGTTTTAAGACGCTGGTATGCAGCGGTAACTCCTTTGTTAAAGCACTACTACGGAACTGGTGGGGATTTAAACGTAGACGAAATTCATGAAGTAATTCCAATTACTGAAGATTGTGGTGTTTGGCATCCGCAAGAAGGTGTTTTTAACGGACATTTTCAACCGCGCGAAGCTCAAAAAATTAACCGAATTGGCCAATTGCGCCAAGGAGTTTTAAAAGTAATTGAGGATGATAAATTCTCTCCAAGTGTTAAACGGAAATACGTTATCGCTGATATGATTACTGGATATGGTGTTAGTGAGTCAATTTTTCATCACTATAATCTATGGAATGAATCTTTAGCCGGAAAAAAAGTAATTGTTCAAGGTTGGGGAAATGTTGGTTCTGCTGGAGCTTTTTATTTAGCACAGCACGGCGCCAAAATTGTTGGAATTATTGATCGCGTAGGTGGTTTAATAAAAGAAGATGGATTTTCATTAGAAGAAATTAGAGAACTTTTCTTAAATAAAAACGGAAATCAGCTGAATGCACCAAACATGTTGTCTTATGATGAGGTGAATGCTAAAATTTGGGATGTTCCTGCAGATGTTTTTATTCCTTGTGCGGGTTCTAGAATGATTACGCAAGACCAAGTTGAGCGAATGATAAAAGGTGGAATGGATGTAATATCTGCAGGTGCGAATGTACCATTTGCCGATAAAGAAATTTTCTTTGGACCAATTGCCGATTATACAGATGAAAAAATCTCTCTAATTCCAGATTTCATTTCCAATTGCGGAATGGCCAGAGTCTTTGCTTATTTAATGAGTAGTGACTTAGGTGAGATAACAGATAAAAATATATTTGAAGATACATCAAATACAATTAAAAAGTCTTTGGTTGCAGCCAATAAAGAGAACCCAAGTAAAGTAAATATAGCGAAAACTGCATTTGAAATTGCATTAAACAAATTAGTCTAATTAGTTATGGGAATAGAGTATTTAATGGTAATCATATTCATTGTTGGATATATAGCGATTGCCTTAGAACATAATATTAAAGTAGATAAAGCAGCTTCTGCCTTGGTTATTGGTATGGTTTGTTGGGGATTGTACGCAATCTGGCCTTCAGAGCATTTGAAAGTAGACACCGAACAGTCAGTCAATCAGTTAATGAAGGACAAAGAACTGAAAGAACGGAATGAAGCTTTTGTAGATTATTTAGAGCATGAAGAAGAGGAATACAGAGAAGAAGTGTTTAAACATCCTGAATTATATGAAGGAAAAGAACGCATTCCTGTAGAGGAAACAGAGCAATATGTGCATCACTTTGTAGAGCATGGGTTAACGCACCATTTATTTGATATTGCGGGAATCTTATTCTTCCTACTCGGTGCCATGACAATTGTGGAGTTGATAGATGCCTATGATGGATTCTCAGTCATAACCGACAGGATTCGTACGACCAATAAAGTCAAACTGCTCTGGGTTATTTGTGTACTCACCTTTTTTATGTCCGCGGCGCTCGACAATCTAACTACGTCTATCGTCATGATTTCCGTAATAAGGAAGCTGATTGATGACAAGATGGCGAAATGGTTCTTTGGCGGTTTCATAATTATAGCCGCAAACGCCGGTGGAGCATGGTCTCCAATTGGAGATGTTACGACTACAATGTTATGGAATAATGGACAACTACCAAGTTCAAGTATTATTATCGTAAACTTGATTCTGCCTTCATTGGTTGCTATGTTAGTGCCGTTAACGTTAGCATCTTTTTTCGTAAAAGGTTCCGTCAAACGTCCTGAAAAGTTAGTTGCTACTGGACATGAAAATTCAACCCCTGAGAAATGGGAAAAGACATTTGTATTTACTTTAGGTTTATTGGGGCTATTGTTTGTTCCCGTATTTAAAACAGTAACACACCTACCTCCATTTACTGGAATGATGCTAAGTTTAGGAATCTTGTGGTTAATAACTGAAGTTCTAATCTCTAAAAAAGACAGTAGCAATAAAAAAGGTTTAACGGTTGTATCAGTACTTCGAAAAATTGATACTGCCAGTGTTTTATTCTTCTTAGGGATTTTAATGGCCGTTGCTGCATTGCAAGAAGTTGGACATTTAGCACAAGTGGCACATTTCTTGGATAATACATTTGATCAAAACATGTATTCAATTAATATGTCAATTGGATTATTGTCAGCTATTGTGGATAATGTTCCATTGGTAGCAGCAGCACAAGGAATGTACCCAATTGGTACAGGTGAATTTGCCGCGAATGGTTACTTCTGGCAATTCTTAGCGTATTGCGCAGGAACAGGCGGAAGTGCATTAATTATTGGATCTGCGGCTGGTGTTGCAGTAATGGGATTAGAGAAAATTAGTTTTGGATGGTACATTAAAAAGATCTCGCTTTATGCAATTGTTGGTTATTTTGCAGGAGCAGCAACATACTACTTCATGTTTGGGATGTAACAAAAAATGAGATCACTCGTTAATATAATTATAAAAAGAAAGAGCATATGAGCGCATTAGCTTTATTACTTCAAACGACGAATTTAGCCGTTTCTGACAGCACGCAAGTGGCTGGCGGAATTACTGAGGGGACAAAAGATATTCCTGTATGGGAATTAGTGATGGATGGTGGATGGGCCATGATTCCATTAGCTATTTTATCAATCTTAACGATTTATATTTTCGTTGAACGTCTATTGTCTATCAATAAATCATTGAAAGATGAAAGAGATTTCATGGTTCAAGTGAAAAGTTATTTGATGGAAGGCAAAGTAGATGCAGCCCGTGATTTATGTGCACAAACGAACAATCCTGCAGCCAGAATGGTTGAAAAAGGAATATCACGAATAGGCAAGCCCATGCGTGATATCGTAAGTTCAATAGAGAATGTAGGTAAACTAGAAATTTATCAATTAGAAAAAAGATTAAGTTTCTTAGCGACTGCAGCAGGTGTTGCTCCAATGATTGGTTTCTTGGGGACAACATTAGGAATGGTTAAAACATTCCACGCATTAAAATTTGAAAAAAATATCGAGATCGCAACAGTTTCTGGTGGTATTATGGAAGCCATGGTAACAACAGTAGCAGGGTTAGTTGTAGGTATTATTGCTTATATGGCTTATAATTATTTAGTGGCTAAAGTGGATAAAGTAATCCACACAATGGAAGGCGCTTCAATCGAATTTTTAGATTTATTGAACGAACCTGGTAAATAGTTGTACCGTAAATTAGACAGATGAATTTAGGAAGAAGAAATAGAGTAAAAGCTGAAGGAGGAATGTCCTCTATGACGGATCTTGTATTCTTAATGCTGATCTTTTTCATCATCATGAGTACAATGACTTCACCAGGAATAGATGTGAATTTGCCTACTTCTGATGATATAACAAATACAACAATGCAACCTGAAGTTCATGTAGGGATTACCATAGATAATATGTATAACTTCCAGGACGCTCAAGATGTTTTGTATACGTTTGAAGAGATTGAGCCAATGATCATGCAAAAAATGAATGAAGATTTACAGGGGAATGATAAAATAAAAATTTCTGGAGACCAAGATGCAGATTATCAATATGTATTTAGGATAATTGCATTAGCAAAAACAAACGAATGGAAACCAGTATTGGTATTTAAGAATAATTAACGAAAGGAGAGCGGAATGAAGGTATTAGATTATTTTAAAGAAGAGGATCAACGCAAGGCACTATACGCGTCTTTGATCTTTATCATGTTAATGGTATTGTTTTTTCTTTTAGTAAGCTTAGAAGAGCCTGATCCGCCAATTGAGCCAGACATTATTGAAATGGATTTGCCTGAGATAGAAATTGAACAAGGTTCAGAAGCTGCAGGTGGAAACGATAATAGTGAAACAGCTGGAGATCCTAATCCAAATGATCAAGTACAAGAGGCAACTCAAGATGTAGCGCAGCAGACAGACGAATCTACGTATGTTCCAAGTGGTAACGGAAATTCACAAAATGAAAACACGGCAGAAAGTGAGCCGCAACCGGATGAAACTTTTGGTTTCCCAGGTGGTGGCAGTGGAAATGGTAATGGGGACGGAACTGCTTTTGGTAATGGAGCTGGAGTAGGAGGGAACGGAGACGGGAATTCTGCAGGAGATGGAACTCATAATCCAGATCGTAAAGTTACAACACGCCCTTCATTTAACGCAACAGCACAAGAAGAAGGTATCGTAGCACTTGATATTTGGGTTGACGCTAATGGAAATGTGATCAAAACACGTTTTAATGATTCTAAATCAACTACTGGAAATCAATATTTAATTCGATTAGCTGAGAAAGCGGCTAAGACAATGAAATATAATAAAAAACCAGGTGTAGCTTCTGAAAAAGTGGGGTATCAAAGATTTGAGTTTATAAAATCATAATGACTTATCAAGAAATAGTCGATTGGTTATTTCAGCAAATTCCAAATTACCAACAACAAGGTGGTTCTGCTTATAAGCCAGGTTTAGCTGGGGTTCATAATTTATTAGAGAAAACTAAGAATCCTTTTCGGGAACTCAAAACAATTCATGTTGCAGGTACTAACGGAAAAGGATCAGTTTCGCATATTTTATCTACCATTTTTCAAGCGCACGGTTATCGAGTAGGTCTATTTACCAGTCCTCATATCACCGATTTTCGTGAACGAATTAAAATTAACGGCGAATTGATTGGCGCTGATTATATAGTAGACTATTTTAATCAGAATAAAGCAATCATTGAGGAGCTTGACGCTTCTTTTTTTGAAATCACAACCGCGTTGGCCTTTGCTGCCTTTTCTTACAAGGAATG
The DNA here is from genome assembly GCA_047623705.1 of Crocinitomix sp. GTDB lineage: Bacteria > Bacteroidota > Bacteroidia > Flavobacteriales_D > Crocinitomicaceae > Crocinitomix. The sequence continues at coordinate 60,181 of JBLHOW010000027.1, read as the reverse complement.
TGACATCTGCATCATAGAAACCGGTTTGGGTGGTCGATTAGATTCTACTAATGTGATACGGCCCGAATTATCCATCATCACGAATATCGCCATGGATCATGTTTCCTTTTTGGGAGATACGTTGGAAAAAATTGCTTCAGAGAAGGCTGGAATCATCAAAGAAGGAGTTCCAGTTGTGATTGGAGATTGCGATCCGTTACTTCATTCTGTTTTTATGGATGCGGCTAATTCAAAATCAAGTTCAATTATATTTTCACACAAGGCAAGTTTCCCAACATATAACACCGATTTACTAGGGAGCTTTCAGCAACGGAATATTCATACTGCGGTGACCGGAGCAGAGTTGTTGAGCGAAAAATGGGCCTTGAATAGGGAGACGATATTGGCCAGCCTTAAAAATGTCGTTGGTCGTTCAAATTTTAAAGGACGAATGCAGCAAATCTCTGATCAACCTAGGGTTATTCTTGACGCGGCTCATAATAAAGAAGGAATTGAAAGCTTATTGAAAGAAGTGCAAGTGTTAGATTATGAAAACTTAAGAATCGTCTACGGGGCGTCTAATGACAAAGAGTGGAAAGAAATACTCCAACAGTTCCCTGTGGATGATAGTTATTATTTCACCACATTTAATTCAAAAAGGGCAGTAACGATTGCTGATTTTCAATTAGAGTTGATAGGGTCAGATTTAACTTATGAGCTATTTGGTAGTCCTTTAGCGGCTCTAAACAAATGCAAATCAGACGCTCAAACCAATGATCTGATTCTTGTTTGCGGCAGTTTCTATTTGATGGAAAAAATAATTTAATTTTTTTTGCAAAAAAGCATTGTTTTAAAATAAATGCTACTTATATTTGCACCCGCATTGGGGATGCAGAGGCATCCAAAATAAAATGTTATCGGGCAATTAGCTCAGTTGGTTCAGAGCATCTGGTTTACACCCAGAGGGTCGGGGGTTCGAATCCCTCATTGCCCACGAAAAAAAAATCAAGCACAATGTGCTTGGTTTTTTTTATGGATTCAATCGAAGTTCACTTCGAATTGAAAACAGAAAAAAAGCCAAAATAATTTCTGCAAGAAAATATTGGTTTCTATGCTTCGAATGATCACCCGTTTTGGGATCAATTGAAATTCCGAAACGTAGAGTAGGAGGAGCGATTAATCAAAAAGTTCACTTCGAATTAAAATCTTCCATAGATAACATGTCCGATAGTTCCCCAATAATATCCAGTAATGAACGTCTTAATTTATTACAATTTTTTTTCTCCAAATGAATTGGGTTTTATAAGTCCAAATGAAAATAACAAACCATCTAAACGAGCTGGCTAAACTATTATGTATACGTTATCTAATCTTACCGAAAGTAAATTCGCCAGTTGAATTTAATGGTTGAACTTCGTAAAGATCAACAATCTCAATGTTTATGACAGGATCTACCCCTATTGTTCTAAACCTAGAGATATCGTACGTCGTTTCAACCAAAAATCCATAGACTTTATACAGCGATATTAAATACAAATCACCACATACCCTCCTAGTCAAGAAAGATCCATCTTTCTCAATTAACTGTATTTTCGATTTTAAATTAAATAGACAAAACTCTTCTCTGGTTAATTCCATCTCTTGATTTTTTACTAGAAGTCATATTACATAATGCTTCCATATTATTATTGTCTTTAATTTACATATAAGCGCAAAAGTTTGAACCCTTAGCGCCAAAGTGCTTTCTCTCATTAGTTGAGGTTTATCCGAGTGCGATATTATTATTATTATTATTATATCCAAATTCAGTACCTCTTCGCACAATAGATGCTAACATTTGTCTGTAGTAGTATCCTTTACTATTATGCGCGTAATTGATCCCTGCAATGTATTCCGAATATTCAGTTCTGAGTTTATGGGATATTACTATTATAAGAACGTTATCTAAGAGGGTTATGTTGCCTAATGTCTTTAAATTTACATATAAATTTTCTCATTTCTCGTCAATTGATACGTTTCGGTAAATGGTTTTTGCAGAATGGGTCATCCTCAGCAGGTATAGATATTCAATGAAAATCTTAAGCATACGACTATAGGCCAACCCCATTTTCAGGAGTGGCCTATGTTGTAAGTTTTAAATAATTCTAACCAAATGAATCCTTGAGAATCGCTAACTTATTCTCAAGAGGGGGTGGTAAAAATCTTTAATTTAATAAATGCTTGTCTTGTTTAATCGGGTATAAATCAAGAATTTGTGAGCTGAATATTGGTTCAATCCTGATAGTCTTCATTTGACTTAGATCATAAATCGTTTCAATATAAAAGCCGTAAATTTCATAAAGAGAAATAAGGTATTGTTTTTCGCAAACCCTTTTGGTCAAAAATTGCCCATCCATCTTCATCAACTTAATTCTTGAAGTAACATTAAACAGGCAAAACTCTTCTTTTGTTAGTACCATAATTATTTAACTTTTTATCCTCATGAACTGATATAGTGCTTAAAAACTCCATATTGTAATTATCTTTTGCTTGTATATAGGCGCAAGATTGTTTTATTTTTGCGCCAAATTTTCTTTTCTCTATTGTTGCCGAAAATCCTAATGGGATTTCAACTGCGTTTAATTCTCTTCCTCTTTTTACAAGTTGGTAAAGACTTTGTCTATAAACACTGAATTCGAAGTTTTTACTATAATCAAGGCCAATTATCATTGGGTTATACGAGGTCTTGGTCTTATATGAAAACACAACCGATACGGGCTCTTTTATTTCTGCATCCTTAAGAGAAAGTACAACGAACTCCCAATTGTTGGATTTTGCCATTTCTTCAAAGAGACAGAATGGTAATTCAAAAGTATTTAGGTCAAAGCTGTTTTGTTTTACGTTCAAATATAGCTGATAATACTGATAAGTCTCTGATATTGAAGGGTTATTTACAATTTTGACTTCAAATCGATCCTCAAATTTACGCACATGTTTCCTGAAATGAAATCTAGAATTTGTTGATAACCCTTGGTAGAATTCATCATCATTTTCCCAATTGACGTTTTCAATTACTGCCGATTCTGGCATTGCAGTTTTGAAAAAACCGTTGTCCATCATAAAATTGTCTAACTCTTGGTCGTCGTCTGACAAATCTCTGATAACAATATTCGCAGCCTTATACCGGTGTTGTAATTTTTCAAGTTTATTCATCAGCAACAATAGCGCCTCCTTCCATTGATTTGAATCTTTATTTAGAAAAAGATGATTTCCTTCTGACATAGGAGAACCGACTGTTAAAGTTCTTGATGTTAAATAATACGGGTTAGTAACTCGTTTACTTTCTACTTCTTTCGAGATGTAATGGGGCATCAACATATCATCTTTGAGAATTGACATTGTTGTGAACGTTGACAGGATAATCTTATTGTTTTTATCACGAACAACAATATAATCGAATTTCCAATTATTCTCTTTTTCAATGTTGTTTGAAAATGACTTCTCTAAAACCTCCAGGTATCCTGAGTCGAATGCTCCTTGCATTTTTACGTTAGCGTCCCATTCCTCAGCGTTCAACTCTGTAATCGATTTATAGCAGTTTATAGTTAAATCCGTATTTGCAACTGATTCAACTTCTTTATTGAGTTCGAGGTTGGGTATTTTAAACGCTTTGTAGATTTGTTCTAGAGAATAATCAGCCTCTTCAATTGCTAATTTGTATTGAGCAGCCATTGACCGTATCATTTGTTCAATTTGTACAAATGTGTGTAGCCTTGTTATTGTAAACCTGACTCCCGTATTCTTTATAGGTACTGCAGGGAATATCCCTAAGTTCAAGTAGTGACCATCTTTCATCATCCGTTCAATTAAATTATAGCCGATTTTGGGTAATCCAACTGCAATAAAAAATATGGGTGAGTTAGCTTCAGAAAGATTAGGTAAGCCATATTTTTTTAATAATAAGGTGGTGTATTTTATATTCTCATTTAATTCTTCTTGTAATTCCTTAATTTCATCTGATAAATGAATATCGGCAGAAGCAACTGCAGCTCCCAAAGCACTCGGTTGCATTGGACCTGATGTTATCAAAGTTCCTCCGCAATTACGTACTTTTTGTGCTATTTGTTTATTTGGAAAAATTAATGCTCCACCGCCAGTTGCAAAAGCTTTTGCAAATGAAGTTGCGACAACCATTCTATCGTGAATTTTTCGATCTGATAAAACAAATCCTTTACCATTTTCTCCCATGCAACTCATGGCATGAGCATCATCAACATAAAAATTGAATTCAGGATACTTATCCAAGAGATCGTAAACTTCTTGGATAGGAACTGTATCGCCGAACATAGAGTAAATGCCGTCTGCCATATACCATATCTTTTCGTATTGACCTTTTAATTCTATAATACGTTTTTCTAAAAGGTCCATGCGATTATGACGAATCAATTCAACATGTATTTTTTTAGCTTTTAATTGCTGCGCGGCTGTTTGTACAGAACTGTGTACTTGATGATCTAAGATTACCGCATCATTTTGGTTAACAAGGACTGGTAATGCTGATAGATGACCAAGGGTTGTTGTTGCTGTAACGATAGTTGGGCTTCCGAATAATTGTTCTAATTTCTGTTCTAATTCAACGTAATATTTTGGAGACATATATGCTCTTGAAGATGAAAATTGCGTTCCATATGAATCGATTGCATTTTTCGCCGCGTTTTTAAGCTTTGGGTGAAACTCTAGTCCTAGGTAACTGCAAGATCCAAAATTAACTAATTGACGCTTGTTAACCGTAATCAAATTATTGTGTAATTCTAAATCTTCCGTTGATAGATGTATGACACCTCGATCTTTCGCGTAGTTGATGATTTGATCAACAGTTTCGATTATTGATTTCTGACTCATGTGATAATAGTTTAGTTAGTTTGTAATTGGTGTAAAATTCTTTGTTATTGGAGTTATATGCAACCCATTAAAGACCGATATATATCCTATTTAAGTAAATGTACCTAGTATTAAAGACGTAGGTATTTGTACGTGTTGAATTAATGGAATGTTTTAAAAAAGAAGGTGGACAAATGCGGAAATGACTCAAAATTTCGTACATTTAGTTCAAATTTTAGTCATGGAAGACTTTTCGTACGATTCCGAACATTATAAACTTCACTTCAAAGATGGGATATTCTTTGGAACGTATATTGGTGGTCCAATAACATTGGGGCTGGCAAAAGAAATTGTAAGGAAGAGATTAGAGTTGACTGGAGGTGAGGAAGTGCTTGCAATTGCAAATATTGAAGAAGTGAATGGAATTGATCGAGATGCAAGGAATTACTTGTCTTCTGCTGAAGGAACAAAGGGAATTACTGCTGGTGCAATTATCACGGATTCTGCCTTTACAAAACATTTGGCAAATTTTTTCATGAAAATTCCGTTTAGCAAATCGCTAATTCCAGGTAAAGTTTTTTCTAATGAAGAAGAAGCTATTTTATGGCTTAAAAAATTCGGATAAGCCAATTCAAATTTGACATTCAACACTCAGAAAATCTAATTTATAAATTTCTATTTTACAACAAGGCAGCCAAACTTGAATGTTAAATTTATAGACGCCCCATTTAATTTTATAAATCAGGAATAAAATTGCTTATATTTATACGTGAAGTGCTCATGTGTATTTTATTTCACTCGGTGATATAATGATATTTGTTAACGTTAAAACATCAAGTATCTGATACTTATCGCAAGCATATGCTGTATGCTATTTGCATACGAGAAATTATTGATTAATAAATCGGGAAGAATTACCCGCAAATAATATGTAAAACGAGATTATTTTGTTTCTTTGTGAAACCCTACTCGTTAGAAAGAAGATTTTCTATGGAAAAATCGCAAATTGACGAAATCAGTGACTTATTACTTTCCTATTCTGCGGGAGAATATCACGTTAAGGGTGAAATTTCTGAAAATTTTGATGACATAGATATGATTATTTCAGGCATTAACATGCTTGGAGAAGAATTGCGTTCGACAAACGTGTCGAAAGAATATTTCAGTAGCATTTTTAATGCTGTTACTGATTTAGTATTGGTTGCAGATGAGAATGGTGATTTGATTGACATCAATCAAGCTGTTGTTAAATCGTTGGGTTATGGAGAGGGAGAATTGTTAAAGAAGTCTTTTTTGAACTTATTAGCGGATTCTAAATCTACTCTTTTTAAAAAAATTAAAAAGAACCTAAAAGATGAGAGGAACAATTATATTGTAGAGTCAGAGTTACTCACTAAGAACAAAAAGATCGTTTTTGGATTGTTTAGCTGCTCGAAAATATTTGACCGTAATGGAGAATTTAAAGGCTATCTTATAAGTGTCAAAGATATTACGGCACAAAAAGAGAACGAAAAGTTGATTTTGAAAACGATCATATCAACGCAAGGAGCAGAGCAAACAAGAGTGGCAGATGATTTACATGATTCGCTTGGGCAAGAATTGTCAATGGCGCAACTCATGCTCTCAAACTTTAGTAGATTTGAAGTAGCGGATAAAGAGTATTATAACTTATTGGAGTTATGTAATGAGATATTAGAGAATTCAATTACGCATTTGCGCGAAATTTGCTTTGATTTAATGCCAAATGTATTGGTCAAAGGTGGTTTGGAACAAGCGATTGAAACACTAGTTGGTAAGATGGAAAGCGCAGATAAAATTGAGATAGATTTTGTTAGTACGGAAAATTTTCCTAGATTATTTTCTGAATTGGAAATTGTTATTTATAGAATAGTACAAGAATTTATAAATAACATGATTAAACATTCTAACGCTGATAAGTTGAATATTCATCTGATTGAGCATGATGATACGGTTGAAATAACATTATCTGAAAACGGTCAAGGATTTAATATGGCCAAATTAGATAATGTTGGAGATAATAGAGGAATTAGTAATATAAGAACCAAGGTATTGGCTTATAATGGCGAATATAAATTAAAAAGTGAACCTGGAAAAGGAACAGATTTCTGGGTAGAATTTCCCAAAAAAGAAAAAGATGAATAAAATTAAAATTTTAATTGCAGACGATCATAAATTGGTTCGAACTGGAATTAGGTATACCTTGAATGGAGGCGAAAACGCCAATTTCATTGACCGCATTGATGAGGTTATGAATGGTAAAGAAGCGGTTGAAAGAGCCAAGATCTTCACTTATGATATCATTTTGATGGATATTAATATGCCAGAAATGGATGGGATTAAGGCTACAGCTCAAATTATGAGAGAGAACTCTGATGCTAAAATTATTGCTCTTTCAATGCATAGTGATGATTATGAAATTAGAAGTATGATTAAAGCTGGTGCAAAAGGTTATTTGCTGAAAAATACTGGTTCAGAAGTTTTGGCTGAAGCAATTAAAACAGTTCTTGACGGAGGGAAATATTATAGCAATGAAGTTGCGCTCAAGTTAATGGAGCCTTATGCAGGGGATTTGTCAACAGAAAAAAGAAGTTCAAGTAGAATTGACAAACGAAAAATTTCGTTAACCAGAAGAGAGCTGGAAGTTTTAAGAATGATTGCGAATGAATTGACAAATGAAGAAATCGCGAAAAAATTCGAATTAAGTAAACGAACAATTGATTCACATAGGCAAAACATTTTAAGCAAACTCCAAGTAAAAAATACTGCTGGATTGATTAAGTATGCCATTAGATTAGGTTTAGTATAAAGCTTTGAACCTATCACTAACTATTAAGCTTTTTATAGGATTATCACCCAAATGAATTCATTTATAGGTTTTAATACTGATTTCTAACCCATTACTCACCGTTTTTCTACTGTTTTTTTTAAGGTTTTAATAGGCTATTTTGGCGTACCATTTCTTGTGTGTGATAATGACTAGTGCGAGGTGAAAAGGAAATAGGCCGCAACCACAAATTTTGAAAAAAGCAATAGTCATAATCCAAAGCGAAAACGGAGAACATAAATCTTCGATTATTCGCACACTCAGTCAAATTCTTATTGGACTAAATGGAAACACGGTTATTAATGTTGGAGAACTTGGCTTAAGCGAAAATATCACCTCAATTGTAGAAATTGATCAGCTTAAAATTGGTATTGCCAGCCAAAATAATCTTGCAGACGATTCTTTAGATATGCTATCTCTTTTGAGCAATAAAGGATGTGATGTAATTCTTGGTGTAATTAAAAAAGATCCTAAAAATTTCGAAGAAATTGAAAATTACGGTAAAAATAATGGTTTTAGTATCATTTCTCTTAAAAGTAATTGGTCCGAAAAATTAGAAGTAAATTACTTGACAGAAGAACAAGTGGCGTTGATTCTAAAAGAAATAGAACGCGTTAAGAGTTACAAAGATTAGCCACCAATTGTTGTCATTGATCTATTTTGACTAAATATCTTCTTACCTGCGTCACTGTCAAAAGAATCAATACCTGCTCTTTTCTCTTTTTTATTAAGTACGTTTTGTCGAATCAGTGATGTGATATCTTCACCTTGTCTCAATGCACTAAGTAAATCTGTTTCTTCGGCCGAAAATAAACAGTTCTTTATGCGCCCATCTGCGGTTAAACGAATTCTATTACACGTATCACAAAAAGGGTTGGTAATGGTGCTAATGATTCCAAAATCGCCCTGATAACCTTTAATTCTAAAGTTTTTTGAAGTACTGTTTGCTTTGGCAACCTCTGTTATTACTTTTTCTTCACCAAAATAGTTTGTTACCTGATCTAAAATCGATTGATATGAAACGGTATTTGACCAGTCCCATTCATTGCCATTAAAAGGCATAAACTCGATAAACCGAATGTTTATTTTTTGCTTGCTCGAAAGTTGAATAAAGTCTATGATTTCGTCATCATTTACCCCTTTCATTAAAACCACGTTTAATTTTACATCAAACCCTTCTTTCACAGCCAAGTTTATATTGGCCATAATTTTTTTGAAATCACTGCGTCGAGAAATTTTATTAAAGCGTGCCTCATCTAAAGAATCCAAACTAATATTTAGCTTCTTAACGTTCGCCGCCTTTAAATCGGTGATAAAACGATCCAATAAAACAGCATTGGTGGTCAATGTTAATTCAACTGGTAACGCAGATAGTTCTTGAATAATTGAACTGAAGTTCTTTTTAATTAGTGGCTCTCCACCAGTTAAACGAATTTTTTTTATACCCATTGACACGAACTCTTTTGCAATATACATCAGTTCTTCTTGAGTCATGAATTCTGACTTGTCGCGTAGTTGAATTCCTTCTTCAGGCATACAATAAGTACAGCGCAAATTGCACCGCTCTAACAATGAGATTCGCAAGTAGTCATGCGTTCGTCCAAATTTATCAATGAGTGTTTCCAACGTTTCTAGGTGATAAAAAAAGCCTTCTTAGTAAAACTAAGAGGGCTTTTCATTTTATTTAAATTTTATTAATCCGTAAGAATTTTATCTATAATAATTGGAATTGCCAACGTACAATTAGAAGGCCTTCTTGAAAGTCGATATTCAATTTGAATTAGCTTTCCATCTTCCTGATATTCTTTCGGTAATTTCAAAGGTTCGTAAAAAGTGGTAGTTTCTGTTTCCTCATCTACCATCATTTGAATAATAAAACCACATCCATCCGCTGCTTTGTCGCGAATAACACCTCTTGTCATCAACGCGGCACCGTTTTGACTGCTTGTAGGGTCACTTGTCTCGTCTTCTGTTTGGTCGTTTTCGTTGTCGTCTGTTTCCACAGTAGTTCCTGTTGTTGTTCCAGTAGTGGTTGAATTTCTTTCTGATCCACAACTTGCAACAATAAATAACATAACTGCTATAATTAAAATGTTCTTCATTTATTTACCGATATAAATTTTCTGACTCAAATTAGTCGTTTCACCAACTAGCGTTACAATAAAGATGCCACTTGCTGCTCCAGGAATATTAATAATTTGTTCAGTTGAACTTGTATTAAGTGGAGTTTGAAGCAAATGTCTTCCAGAAATATCGACAACATTAACCGTAATAGCTTCTTGCGCTAAATCTTTCCAAGTTAATTTTAACTCAGTAGCACTTGGTTGATATGCATTAAATAACGGAACTGGTTTATAATGTTCATCCGTTCCAGCTATGTGCCATGATGAGAAAGAGAAAATTCTTGTTTTACGTGAACCACCGGCGCCTAAATATTCACCTGTAAACCAAAATGTCATATCATCTGTTGGATCCATAGACATTTGAGAGTAATCGCCAAAACGGCCTGCTGATGTTTGTGCACCAGCTCCTTCAACAGCTGTCAATTCAGGCACTGTCATTTCATTTAAAGGATCATCCCAAAATCTACCAGTATATCGAATACCAGGGTGATCATCAGATCCAGCATAAGAATATGCCATGGCAATATTCCCTTGCGCATCCATTGATAAGTTACCCAACCAACGACTTGCATTTACATCTGGTGAATAAGTGCCTTGTTGGTGGATTGCCCAGTTTCCATCATCATTATCTCTTAATTCATACCAACGCTGTCCAGCACGATATGTGCCAACACTTACGTTATGGCATAGTACAAGCGTATTGTATCCGTCAAACCTTCTGTATTGCGCTCTATACATAAAAATGCCAGGGAGTCCATCTAAACGTTGTGTAGTTCCTTTTTGAGTAATGTTCTCTGTCCATCCACCTGATAAATTTGAGTTAAATGAAGCTGTGCTAATTTCTTGATGCTCTGTAATCGTAGAACTTCCTGGGCTGTCCCAATCAATCTCAGCTTTTAAAACAAGGATGTGATCAGTCGAAACACCTGGATATCCATTATCTTGTACTGCAAAAAAGTAACAAGGTTCATCCATGTCTGGGGCTTCTGGCCCTTCTGCATAAGCAGGAGCGACACTATTGAATAATTGATAGATTGGTGGAAATGTCATTTTAATTACACCAGCAGTTGGATCACCAACTAGCATCTTTTCACGTTCAAATGCTGAACAATCTGCTGATGAACTATTAGCACTCATAAAATAAGCACTTGACCAAACCGAGAATTTCGGATAATCAGGGAATAATGTATAATCAAATTCATAAGCATAATAAGCACCTAAAGGATCTGAAGTTTCTGAAACGGCAATAAGTAGTCCATTTTCACTTCCTCCCGGAGATCCGTAAAATTGGCTAATAAACCAACGTTCTGCAAAACGGTCGTACATGACAATTGGATCACCTGAACCAGGTCTGTCCCACAACACGTTAAGTGAGTATGGTGGGGTTTCTGGATCAGCTTCTTTTGTCCAAATTCTATAAGTACTATTTACAGCTTGAACATAATAATTAGGGCCAACTGCTCCAGATGGATCTGGCGGAAAAGCGCCATATTGTCCATCAAAATTTTGAGCCACTCTGAAACCACCTTCTGTATTGGTTCCATGAAAATCTTGTATCGCTCCGTCTGGCTCCATAACATCACTCACTTCACTTAAGTCAGCGTGACGCATTGGATTGATTGGCTTTGCACCTGCCTCTAGTGATAATGCATAATCATCAACTGGCTCAAGGTATTCCATCATTTCACGTAATGGGGGCGTCTTAACAAAGGACTTACATTTTTCGAAAGTAGTGCTTGTATTAATTACCGGTTCGGCCTCTTCTTGTGCTGTTACAGTAATTGTCGCCAAACACATTACTGTAGATATAAGTATTTTTTTCATGGTCATATTTCTATTCATGCTAATTTACAAAAAATAGAAGAGTATATCTGGTTTACTTCGACCAATTATTGTAATGCTACAAGCAAAGTTCAAAATAGGCGAGCAGACTTGAAATAATATTCAGCGCAATTATTATCTTCGCCTTGTTGAACTGAAATAATGGCGCTATTTAAAAGAAACGTATTTGGACAATTAGTTTTTGTCAAGAAAATGATCATTCGATTGTTTGGAACATTAGCTTATGGTCGTTTTAATTGGGTACATAGACCTAATGTTAAAGGAGCAGAGCTGTTTCAATATCTTCCGGATAAGAATGTATTGATTGTTTCTAACCATCAAACCTACTTTGCGGACGTTTCATTTTTCTTTCATGTGATCCATGCCGCAATCGCGGGACGTCCAAATAGGATTAATTATCCCGGTTATCTCAGGTGTAAAAAACACAATATTTATTATGTAGCAGCCGAGGAAACTATGAAGTCTGGGTTTTTGCCAAAAATGCTGGCTTTATCAGGTGCGGTAACGGTGAATAGAACTTGGCGCGCGAATGGGCAAAATGTCAGACGTACGGTTGATCGATCTGAGTCACAGAATATTGATAAGGCATTGGCTGATGGTTGGGTGGTTACTTTTCCGCAGGGGACAACTAAACCCTATGCTGCTGGTAGAAAAGGAACTGCTATTTTGATTAAGAAACACAAGCCTGTTGTAGTGCCTGTTGTTATTGACGGATTTAGGCGGGCTTTTGATAAAAAGGGATTAAAGAATAAGAAGAAACGCTCAGCACTAAAAATGACCATAAAGCAACCGCTAGATATTGATTATTCTCAAACTGTTGAAGAGATAATGGCGCAAATAATGACGGCCATTGAGCAAACTCCTGAGTTTGATTATATAGAAAAAATAAAGACGCAACCTGTTGTCAGTTAGGAGGTTGATTTTTTATCCAATCGTTTTAAAAATAGCGTAGAATTGTAGGTCTTATGTCCTAAGATGTTTTTAAACCTAGCACATAAGACCTAATATTTAAGACCTAATACTAAAGCCCCGCTAAATTGATTGGCTTAGTTTTTTCATACTTCACCGAATAAATCAACTCGTACTTGTTTAATGCACCCGGCTTAATTTTGTCTTTCCACGTCACAAAACCGTTTATTTCGTCTAATTTCCCTCGACTAATTGACTCAATTTCGATTTCAATTTCTGGGTTTCTAGATACTGGTATTTGATCCTCAACGATTAATTCAATTGTTGTTCGTGCAAGGTTTCTTACTTCTATTTGATAAGCAAATGTCTTCACTATTTTATCACCAACAACTTTTTCCTTTGTCGCATTTTTAATGAGTTGGCGTTTTACTGTAATGTTTGTTGTCTTTCCCAAACTTAAATCCATTGTGTCTCGCATTGTATTTGGATTGATATAAGTAGAACCTAAATAAGAACCGTCATGAAAAATAGTGGCTTTTCCAGGAATCAAATTTAGTTTATCGAGGTCAGTGATTTGAGCAATTAAATAAACACTTGGATCTAATTTAGGAACAGTGTAGTAGAGGTAATCTGTGTTTAAAGAAGAAGTTTTTACCAATACCATGTTTTTCTGATTGTCAGACTTTACGGTATAGGGGAGGTCTATCGCATATTCAACTGAGATTAATTGCTCGACAGTTGTTACAAATTGATCAGCGGTTAGAGCCATGTCCATATCTTTTTCTTCATCAGCGTATTCATCTCTTCCGTTGTATAAAGATCCTGGGTTTGTTGCTTCCGTTGCTCTTGTAGATTTTTTAGCACCTTTATTAAATCCTTCGTAGGTCGCCGTATAATAGTCCAAAAACCATGGGTTTAATGTAGGTTTAGTTTTATTAGCGTATGGATTATTTGTAGATAAATTTAAGCGTGTATTCTCCCAGTCGATTCCAGTGTTTTGATAAACCTGGGCTTTATATGTTAATTCAATTGTTTTAGCGCTATTCGTACTGCGTAAATCGTATAACGGAATCCAACCAGCGTTTTGAACAAGATAAGTAACATTTATCCGTCCATTTGCCGATTCGTTCGCTGAAACTGTAATTGTGATTTCGTGAATGGGTTCTGGGTTTTTTGGGCCAACCAATTGGTTATTGCGATTGTAATTATTTAATTCGCCTAATCTAAGATTCATGCGGTTTTGTTGTTTTGCATGTAGTGTCTTTTCGCGATTCAATTTTAGCAAATTTGCATTAATTCGATTCATCTCCTCATGATAAAATTTTAAGGCATCTTTCAAAAGTGGAATAGAATCGTTTACTTTCCCTTCCCCCTTGATGGTTCCGTTGTTTTCAATGATTCGTTTTTGACTCATCAGTACGTCCATCTTATTTTGCACTGCTGTTTGCAGGTAGGATAGATCAAAAAGAGAATCTTGTAAATAATAGATTTCCTTTTTAATTTTTGGTGGTATTTCATTCGAAACCGGATTCTGCTTGATAGGCTCAGGATAAACAATGGTATGTTTTGAATCTAGAATTACAACATTTCCTGTTGCTTTTATTTGCAGCGTATTAGGATCTATTTGTGCGCTTACACCGCTTATTTTTATTTCGGTTATCCCTTTTTTAACAGTATAGGTTCCTTGTCTTTGAATTTGTGCGCCTTGTTGATAAACAACTACGCTTTTAATTTTTGATTTCACTTTATATTCTTCCGTGGCAAAAGGGTAGAGGCCGAATAAACAAGTGATTAGTATAAGTATTGATTTCATGTGAAAGTTTTTATTTTTTTAACCTGTACAGTCAACTTTCACATAGGTTCAAAAAAAAAGCCTTGACGATAATTGTCAAGGCTTTTTTTTAGTTTTTTTATTGTCTATCTGTATCGACCTAAGCCTCTAGGACTTCCCATTCGATCCATAGCACATCTGAAACCAATTGTAGCAGATGATAATTCTTCATCTAAGAATCGTCTGTTTGATCCTACAATCCAGTAAGCTCTATCTCTCCAAGAACCTCCTTTATACACACGTGCATTGTCAGAGATTAATGTTGTTGGCCAACTTGTTCTGTCATTTGGTTTGATTGAACCACCAGTTAAGTTATACTCTTCGTGATCGTTTTGATACATCACTAAAGACTGATCTCTAACACCACCGTTAATTTCTAATCTTCTTTGATCGTCTCCAAATTCAGTTGAAGATTCAAAATCACCATCTAATTCATCTCTATAATCAGAGTTTCTATAGTTTCTACGGTTAATGTTCTCTTCCGCAACAACTGTTCTCCACTTTAATCGACCTGGTGTGTTTACAATGTATTCAGAAATACCCTGTCTTAAGATTGGAATAATTTCTAATGGATATTCATTACCAATTCCATCTGATCTGATAAACCTTGGATCAACACCATCAAATAAACCATCAAAGATGTTTGTTTGAATAGTTTCTGATGCTTCCATATAGAACTCATCATCCGCCATTTTAATCGCATCATCAATTACTCTGTTTAACTCATCCAATAAAAGTAATTCCATTGAATCCTTTACTTTGTTTCTAGACAAGTAAACTTGCTCAGGTGGATTGTTATAGTAATCAATATCATTTCTTGATTCAATGTTACCTCTCATTCCTTCAAACATGATATCAGTTGAATCAGTGTTGTCTGGAATATGCTCTTGAGCAGAGATACGTTGGTATCTTTTACTTTCAAACTCGTGTAAGTATTCTTTAATACCGTGCGGATCATAAATGATCTGAGTTGTTTTCTCATCAATCACACCGTCATTACCTAATACTTTTGTTTTGAATACATTTCCTCTAAACGGACGGAACTCATCAAAATCTTCATGCGATAAAGGTCTGTAAACATCCATTACCCATTCCGAAACGTTTCCAGCCATATGGTAAAGACCATAATCATTTGGCCAGTATGAATCAACAGGAGCAGTAATATCAGCAGCATCATTTAACGCTCCAGCAGCACCCATATAATCTCCACGTCCTCTTACAAAGTTTGCGCGAATATCTCCTTGAAATTCTTTATCATCTTGACGTACCCAGTGACCAGTCCAAGGATAAGTTCTTCTGTTTTCTACTACACTTGGATCTTCAGGATTAGTTGTACTTCCGATTAAACCGTAGTATGCAAATTCCCATTCAGCTTCAGTAGGTAAGCGGTAGCGTGGTAAAAGAATACCATCTTCCATTCTTACAATACGTTGTCCTAAATCTTTACGTTTTCCACTCCAACCTTGCTTTGGATCTAAATCTCTAAGATATTGCTCTTCTTGCGGGTGGTATTGATTGGCTAAATAAGCATCTGTAGTAAATGGCTCACCTGATTGATCAGGATTTAAAGTAAGTACACCCTCACGAATTAGGATAAACTCATTTACACGATCCGTTCTCCACTTACAAAAATCATTTGCTTGTGCCCAACTAACACCAACTACAGGATAGTTTTGGTAAGATGGGTGACGTAAATAATACTCCACATAAGGTTCGTTATAAGCCATTGGAGATCTCCAACAAAGCGTATCTGGCAAAGCATTTTTATGAATCATTGGATATTCTTCATAAGTACGCTTGATCCAATATAAGTACTCCAACCAGTTAAAGTTAGTCACCTCAAATTGATCAATATAGAAAGAAGATACAGTTACACGTCTTGGAATATTATTCCATTCGTAAGTTACATCTTGTTCAGATCTACCCATTGTAAATGTTCCGCCTTCTACCAAAATCAAACCAGGACCAGTTTCTTGGTCAAAGTAAGGCACTTTTTGGAATCCACCATTTGCAGGGTTGTTATACTCCCAACCTGTTGTATTTGATCTTTCACGTGCACAAGATAGTGCAGCAGCGCAAGCCAACAGAACTATTAAAAGTTTATTCACCTTCATGTTATATGATTTAATTCGTGTATTCATTTTTCAATCCTTTATGCTATAACAAAACGCAAAACAATGGTTACAATCTTTTTTTTAGAAAGATGGACATGATATTGTTCTAAAACGTTTTGGTTTGTCTTTACAACTAAAATTAAAGCCTAAAGATAGTTCGTGAGAACCTCCAGAGGCGTTTGTTAATGGCGATATTGTGATGTCGTAACTGTATCCAAATCTAAATGCTCCAGCATCAATTCCCATTGATAAAATAAATGCGTCTCTTGCTCTCCACCATGCTCCAGCCGTAAATGCTCCATATTTAATATAGGTACCTATATTTAATTGCATGAACCCATCTTGATATGTATAAATTACATTTGGAGAAATAGAAGTAACGTTTGCATACTGCGATCCGCTTCCAAATTCAATGTTCGCTCCAACATGTCCTGTAAAACGCATTGGTAAATGACTTTCACCATCAGGGTTAAGAATTAAACTTTCTTCTGGTGTGTTTAAATGTTTTGCAGCAAATCCGAAATAGAAATTTTCTGAATATCCAACAAGTCCAGCAGAAAGATCAAAAAATCCTTTCGTTCCCCAATCGCCGCCATCTCCCCAGAAGTTACCACGCGGTAAATCGCCAGTTTGATAAATAAAACCTCTTCTTGGATCAATTTGATCACCAAATGTCAATTTACTCCAGTTTAAGAACTTTTGATTCCATCCTGCCTGTGCTCCAAATAGCAAAGTAAATTTTCTCGAAACCTGCAGATGATAAGAATAAGCTAAATTAATTGTAGTCCAGTTTAGCGTGTTTTTTCCTGCCATGTCATTCGTTACCATAAGCGCTACACCACCTTGTAAAACATTTACAAATTGATCGTAAGAAACACTGTTGGTAACAAATGCGCCAGAAATAGACGGCCATTGGTTACGGTAGTTTAGATTTAATCTAGGACATCCATGGGTCCCTGCCATTGCCGGATTTAAATAAATCGGGTTAGCATAAAACTGTGTAAATTCAGGATCCTGTGCAAATGACGTAGCATTAACGCAAATTAAAAGAAACCCTATAATAATTTTTTTCATGTCAAATATGGCTTTTGTTACCCATAATCACTTCAACTCAGACTTACAATACGACTTGATAGATATAAAGGTTACATATATCGAAATCTTTCGCAAGATTTGCAATAATAATTAATTTAGTTCGTTTTTAAAACTAATTTGGCATCACATTTTAGAAATATAACTCTTCTAACTCTGAAAATGAAAAAAATAATTCTCTTTATTACGCTACTTTCTGCCAGTATAGGCAGGTCGCAATCGTTCAATTTTACCTTTGAAACTCAATGGGTGGCACAAGAAAACCGTTGCGTCCCATGTGACTATAACGAAGTAAATGGTGATGTAATTTCAACAATCACGAAACAAATTAAAGTTCGTGGTAATTACGAGTTCACATATAATATTGATAATGTTAAATATGAAACGGTTGAACTTCCTTCATTTTATGATAAAAATGTATTGCCCGAAGAAGCAGATTTGAGCATAACATTTGGAGAATCTCGTCAAGAAAACTTTATTACCTTAGTTTATAACCCAATTGTTAACAGAAATGGGAAAATAGAAATGCTAAAAGAGATTGAAGTTTCTGTAAGCGGAGCTCCAAATTTCGATAATCAAAATAGAGATTTTGATTATGCGTCTGTTTCCGTTCTTGCTTCTGGTGATTGGTATAAAATTGGCGTATCGTCGGACGGTGTGCATAAGATTGATTATAGTGATCTTGCTGATATGGGAGTTGCGGTAGGTTCATTGAATCCTAATGCTATTAATGTTTATGGTAACCATGTTGCTGAACTACCGCATCAAAACTGGGCTGAACGTCCAGATGATTTGTTGAAAAATGCAATTCAAGTTGTGGGTGATGGTGATGGTTCTTTTAATACGGATGATTATATACTGTTTTATGCGAAAGGTCCTGAAAAACTAATTATTAATTCATCTGATTTCTATCCAAGGAAAAATAAGATTGATTCTTTGAACTATTATTTTATTCATATTGATAATGCGGACTTGCCGAAAAGAATTGGATCGGTTAATAATTCGAGTAACCTAGTGACAGATGAAGTGACTTCTTATAACTCATATGCCTTGCATGAAAATAATGACGTAAACTTGTTAAAATCAGGAGACGGATGGTATGGTGAACATTTTGAAGGGTCAAGTTTAACGAGCAGTTTTACAATCAACGCTGAAAATAGAGTTGTTACAGAACCTATATACTTAGAAACTAAATACGTTTGCAAAAGTAAGTCGGGATCCTCGGGTTTAATTATTAACGTGAATGGTACAGCGGTAGATAATATTGCTGCAGGAAACGTTTCTGGTAGTTATACCGTTGCAACAAGTGAAGGGAATTCAATTGATTTCAATTCTGGAACTGAAAATATTAATGTCGATTTAACTTTTTATCGAACCTCTGCGTCAGCTGAGGCTTGGTTGGATTATATGGAGTTTAATTATATTAAAAAATTGCAAATGGGTGTTAACCCATTATTGATTCGTGATTTACGTACTGTTGGAACTGGAGAGGTAAAGCGCTATAATTTATCTAGTTCAAATGCAAGTACAATCGTTTGGGAAGTGACGGATTTAATAAATTCTAAAAAAGTAAATGGAACTTTAAGTGGTTCTACTTATACTTTTATAATGGATGCAGATACTTTACGATCATTTGCTGCATTCAATGTAAACCAAGCAAAAAGTGTAATCATCACAGGTGATTATTTGGGTAAAATAGCCAATCAAAACTTACATGGTTTGCCGCAAGCAGATTATGTGATTATTTCGCATGAAGTATTACGTGTCCAAGCGGATAGATTAGCGAACCTGCACCGTGCAAATGGCTTAACAGTTCATGTGATTGATATTCAGTCAGTATATAATGAGTTTAGTGGTGGTGTTTCTGATCCAGTTGCGGTAAGATGGCTTGCTAAAATGTTTTATGATCGAGTAGGAATTGATCCAGACAATACCTTAAAATATCTTTGTTTATTCGGTGATGGTACGTATGATCCATTGAATAGAATTCCGAATAATAATTACTTTTTACCAACCTATAATAGTCCCGAATCAGGTCCTGTAGATTATATTTCTTCGTTCACTGCTGACGATTTCTTTGGCTTGTTGGATGATCTTGAATCTATGACAGCTACAGATATGCTAGATATAGGTATTGGAAGAATTCCAGTGTCTGACCTTGTGAAGGCCGAGCAAGTCGTTGACAAAATTGAACATTATATGAATTATGGTTCAACACTTTATAGTAATGCCTCAGGTATTCAGTGTGATTCGGACGGATTTGCCTCTACTTTCGGAGATTGGCGAAATAGAATTGTATTGATGGCAGATGATGAAAATAATGGTCAATTTGTTTCTGACTGCGAATCATTGAGCGATACAACAGAAAAATATCACCCAGAAATTAACGTGGTCAAAATATATTTAGATGCCTATAAGCAAACCGTTACTTCAGGTGGGCAGAGATATCCAGATGTTGAGGAAGCCATCAATCAAAATATGAACAAAGGTGCTTTGGTCTTTAATTACGTTGGGCATGGCGGAGAAACGGGATTGTCTTTAGAGCGTGTTGTATCTATTCCAATGATTCAAAATTGGTCGAATATTAACAATATGCCAGTGTTTATTTCAGCAACATGCGAGTTTAGTCGATTTGATGATCCTGGAAGAGTATCTGCGGGCGAAACAACATTGACAACACCTTATGGTGGTGCTGTAGGATTATTGACAACCACACGCCTCGTTTATATCACGGTAAATACTATTTTGGTGCAAAATCTGTACACGGAGCTATTTAGTGAAGAAAATGGTGAACCATTAGGTCTAGGAGAAATCATTCGCCGCACAAAAAATCTAACTCTTGGCAGTAATAATATGCGAAATTTCGCATTGCTTGGTGATCCTGCTTTGAAATTAGGAAAGGCTGGTCCAAGAATTGTAACGGATGATATTAATGGAGTGGATGTTTCAATGGTGACAGACACCTTAAAAGCACTTTCTAAAATTACGGTAACCGGACATATTGAAAATGATGCGGGAACATTATTAAGTGGTTATAGCGGATTGGTTTATCCAACAGTTTTTGATAAGCGCAAAACACGTTATACGCTTGGGCAAGATATTACATCACCCGTTAAGCCTTTTGATACGCAAAATAACATTATTTATAAAGGAAAATCAACGGTTAAAAATGGAATATTTACATTTTCATTTGTTGTGCCAAAAGATATTGACTATTCATTCGGTAAAGGAAAAATCAGTTATTACGGGAATACAAATGATGCGCAATATTATGGTTTCGATTCGTCTATTGTTGTAGGTGGGGTAAATCCAGATGGAATTTCAGATGATATTGGACCAGACGTTGAACTGTTTATGAATGACGAACAATTTGTAAATGGCGGGTTGACAGATTCTAAACCTTTATTCTTAGCTAGTATTAATGATGAAAATGGAATTAATACGACTGGAAATGGAATTGGACATAACATTACTTTAATTATTGATGGAAACACTGCAGCTCCAATTGTGTTAAATAATTTTTACGAGGCAGATTTGGACACCTACCAAAGTGGTAAAGTTTCTTACCGCCTTTCTGATTTGGAAGAAGGCCCGCATCAATTAGCGTTCAAAGTGTGGGATGTTAATAATAACTCTTCTGAATCTGTTTTAGATTTTATTGTCGTGAAGGAAGAAGAAATTGGAATTTCACATTTATTGAATTATCCGAATCCATTTACCACAAATACCGACTTTTATTTTGAGCACAATCAAGTCTGTAACTCATTGGATGTAAGAATTGAAGTATTTACAGTTTCAGGGAAATTGGTGAAAACGATTAGTGAAACTGTTCACACAGCTGGCTTCCGCAGTGACGGGATTAATTGGGATGGAAGAGATGATTTTGGAGATAAAATAGGACGTGGTGTTTATGTTTATAGACTTTCAATTGAAACCGAACAAGGGAATAAGGCTGAAAAAATTGAGAAGCTCGTAATCTTGTAAATTATCTTTTAAATTTTGTAATATTATTGCAATAAGAAAGAAGTGATTTCGTTTACATGGTGTATCCTAATACACATGAAAATGAGCCCCCAAAAATTAGTAAAAAAGTCGTATTTATTTATTCTTCTAATGCCATTTTTTTCTGGTCTTGGATGGTCGCAAAGCTTCCAGTTTCAGTTCGATTGTAGCTGGGAGAATGAAGGAAAAAGGTGCGTCCCCTGTTCCTATAATGACTTTTCTCAGGAAGTTTCTACATCAACAACGAAGCAAATCAAATTGCGAGGTAATTATGATTTCACCTATACGGTGGATGCAATCATTTATGAGGAAATTGATTTCCCGTCTTATTTTAATAAAAGTCAGTTACCTTCAACGGCAAATATTGAGGTTACCTTTGGTACAACCCAAAATGAAAACTATGTAACTGCTCAATATAACCCAATTGTATATCGAGGAGGACGTGTAGAAATAGTCAAAGAAGTTAAACTTTCAGTTCAAGGAATAATGCGGCCTTTAAATCAAGATCGAGCTGTCGACTTTGCTGCTGTTTCAGTATTAGCTTCGGGTGATTGGTATAAAATAGGGGTACAATCGGATGGTGTTTTTAGGATAGATTATGATGATTTATCCGAACTGGGAATCCCGGTGGGTTCAATTAATCCCAATAGTATCAATATTTACGGAAATCATATCCCAGAAATTTCACATGATAATAGTAGTGCGCGGCCTGATGATTTAGTTAAAAATGCCATAAGGATTGTTGGTGAAGCTGATTTTTCTTTTGATTCGGAAGATTATATTCTGTTTTATGCAAAAGGCCCCGAAAACTTAGCGATTGACGCCACAGTATTTAAAACCAGTAAAAATAGAATCGATTCATTGGCTTATTATTTTATTCATGTAGACAATGCCGATAGCCCAAAACGCCTTACCGCAATAGCAAATTCATCCTCCCCTTTTACAAATGACATTAATTCATTTAACACATATACCTTGCATGAGGTGAATGCCGTAAATAGTATGAAGTCCGGAGATAGGTGGTTCGGTGAGCATTTTGAAGGCGCGCAATTGTCACATAACTTTACTCTTAATGCCGAAAATAGAGACGTCTCACAACCCGTTTATTTAGAAACACAATTTGGATCGAAAAGTCGCTCAGGCACTTCAGAATTGCTCGTAAATATAAATGGACTTTGGGTGGATACTTTAATTGCGGAAACTTTAACTGGAGATTATAGAATAGCAACTGTTGGCAACTCTGAATCCAATTTTATATCTGGAACAGAAAACTTTGATATTGAATTACAATTTAACAGGACTTCACCTGCTTCAGAGGCTTGGCTAGATTTTTTAAAGTTTAACTACATTAAAAAACTCCAAATGGGTGTAAATCCATTAATAATTCGTGATTTAAGAACGGTTGGTCTAGGGAATGTTAACCGTTACAATGTCTCAAATTCAAGCGCAAATACTGCTGTTTGGGAGGTAACTGACCCGTATAACGTTAAAAGTGTGAGCGGAACTTTGTCTGGCATTAATTATTCATTTATCCATAATGCAGATTCTGTTCGCACCTATGTTGCATTTAATAATAGTCAGCTAAAAAGTCCCGTTTTGTCAGGAAGGTATTTGGGGAAAATAGACAATCAAAATTTGCACGGTTTCGCTCAGGCGGACTATTTAATTATTACACATGAATCATTGCATTCGCAAGCAGAACGTTTGGCAAATCTGCATAGAGGTAATGGATTAACAGTTCATGTTGTGGACATCCAAAAAGTTTATAATGAATTTGGCGGAGGAGCTGCAGATCCCGTTGCGATTAGATGGTTTGCCAAAATGTTTTATGATCGTGTAGCAATTGATCCTGATAACACATTGAAATATTTGTGCTTATTTGGAGATGGAACGTATGATCCCTTAAATCGAATTCCAAATAACAACTATTTATTACCTACTTATAATAGTCCACCAAGGTATGCTTCTCATGAGAGTATTACAGACTCTTTTACATCAGATGACTTTTTTGGATTGTTAGATGATGATGAAGTTATGAAACCTACAGATATGCTAGATGTTGGTGTAGGTCGTATTCCTGTGTCTGATTTGGAGGTAGCCGAACAAGTGGTAGATAAAATTCAACATTATATGCAATACGGGTCTAATTTGTATGAGAATGCTTTAGGTGCACAATGCGACTCAGAGGGCCATTCATCCTCTTTTGGAGATTGGAGAAATCGGGTAGTGATTATGGCAGATGATATTGATGATGTAGGTGCTGATACTGGTTTTGTTGGCGATTGTGAAGATGTTAGCGATTACAGCAGAGAGAATCATCCTGAGATGAATTTTGTTAAAATTTATTTGGGCGCTTATAAACAAATTGCAACTTCAGGTGGTGAGCGTTATCCTGATGTAGAAGAAGCAATTAATCAAAACATGAATAAAGGTGCGCTAATTTTTAATTATGTAGGACATGGCGGAGAAACGGGCTTGGCTTTAGAACGTGTAGTGTCTATTCCAATGATTCGAAATTGGCTAAACATTAATAATATGCCGATTTTTATTTCTGCAACTTGTGAGTTTAGTCGCTTTGATGATCCAGGAAGGATTTCGGCTGGCGAAATTACATTAACGACGCCTTATGGTGGAGCAGTTGGTTTGCTAACCACTACTCGAGCTGTGTCGACGCATGTAAATGGAATTTTAGTCCGCAACTTATATAAAGTACTGTTTAATGAAGAAGAAGGAGAGCCTTTAGCTCTAGGTGAAATAATAAGACAAGCTAAAAATTTAACACTTCTAAATAATCACATGCGTCACTTTGCGCTATTAGGAGATCCTGCACTTAAATTAGGGAAAGCCAATCCACGTATTATAACGGATGAAATAAATGGAATTGATATTGAATTAGGTGTAGATACTTTAAAGGCGCTTTCAAAAATCACAATCAAAGGTCATATTGAAGATGTAAATGGAAATATTTTGACGGACTATAATGGGGTGGTCTTCCCAACTGTACTTGACAAGTGGAAAGATAAAAAAACGTTGGGACAAAATTCTGAGGGAATTGTTCAAGATTTTACGATACAGAATAATATTGTTTATAAAGGCAAATCAACAGTTAAAAACGGTTATTTCTCATATACCTTTGTTGTGCCAAAAGATATTGATTATACAATTGGAAAAGGAAAGCTGAGTTATTATAGTAATACAAATGTCAGTCATAATTATGGTTTCGATACAACAGTGGTTGTTGGCGGAATTAATCCCAATGGAATTGAAGATGATCTTGGACCAGAGATTGAACTGTTTATGAATGATGAACAATTTGTGAATGGAGGATTAACAAATGCAAACCCTACATTCTTGGCGCATATCCAAGATGAAAATGGAATTAATACTACAGGAAATGGAATTGGACATGATATTACAATAATTATTGATGCAAATTCTGCCGATCCAATCGTGCTAAATAACTTTTACGAAGCTGATTTAGATACGTATCAAAGTGGTAAAGTTTCCTATTTATTGTCAGAATTAGAAGAAGGAACACATCAAATAGTATTTAAAGTATGGGATGTCAATAATAATTCTGCCGAACAAACGTTAGACTTTATAGTAATTAAGGAAGAGGAGATTGGAATTTCACATTTGCTGAATTATCCAAATCCATTTACAACAAATACAGACTTTTATTTTGAACACAATCAGGTCTGTAATTCTTTAAATGTAAGAGTTGAGGTGTTTACAGTGTCGGGCAAATTGGTGAAAACGATCATTGAGACAGTCCACTCAACGGGCTTCCGTAGTAATGGGATTAATTGGGACGGGAGAGACGATTACGGCGACAAAATAGGGCGCGGTGTCTACGTTTATAGACTTTCAATTGAAACCGAACAAGGGAAGAAAGCAGAAAAAATTGAAAAACTTGTCATTCTCTAAATAATGAGAGACAATAATATTAAATTGAACATAAATTTTTATACTCTTACAATAAACTTTTGATTAATACGTATATTTGAATCAAGTTTAGAGTTAAAGCGAGTTTTGTCTATATTACTTTTAGGCAATAAATACTCAAAAGAGTGGTTATTAAACAAAGAATTGACTTTAAAAAACAGCTTAGATAAATGAAAAAAAGTATTGCTTATATCGCAACAGTTTTCTTTACAATTTCCGGATTTTCGCAAACTGTATCGAAAGATGAAACTGAATTTACAATTCAGTTGAATACCATTACAACAGCAGTTCCATTTTTGATAATAGCGCCCGACTCTCGAGCAAGTGCTATGGGAGATGCTGGTGCGGCAACCTCTCCAGGTCCAAATGCTTTTCACTGGAATACATCAAAATTGGCTTTTTCAAAAGAAAAATCTGAATTTGGAGTGTCGTATTCTCCATGGTTAAAACAATTGGTTGATGATATTCATTTATCCTACTTAAGTGGTTACACTAAGGTTGGGAAAAACCATACTTTTGGTGGTTCAATGCGTTATTTTTCATTGGGAAATATCACCTTTACGGATGACCAAGGGAATTTAATTCGTGAATTTAGCCCTAATGAGTTTGAATTATTAGGTGGATATGCTTTTAAATTGTCGGATAGAAGTGCAATTGGTTTCAACGGTAAATTTGTTTATTCAAATTTAACTGGAGGTATCAACGCTGGAACAACAACTACTAAACCTGGTTTAGCGGGTGCGGTTGATTTATCTTATTCTTATTTTAATGAAGATATTGATTTAGGTGGAAGAGACGCAACATTGTCTTTTGGAACTAGTATTTCAAATATTGGAAATAAAATGGCCTACACAGTTGAAGCTGATCGTGATTTTTTACCAACTAACCTTCGTTTAGGAACTGCTTTAAACGTGAAATTTGATGATTATAACTCATTAACGACTACCGTTGATTTTAATAAATTATTGGTACCAACATTACCTGTTAGAAATGGTGATGGTCTTATTCTTTCTGGAATAAGTAATGATGTTGGAACAACAGGTGGTATGATTCAATCGTTTTATGATGCTCCTGGAAATGTTGTTGTGGATGAAGATGGAAAAGCAATCGTTGAGAAACATAGTAAGTTCAAAGAAGAACTTAATGAGATTAACATTGGTGGTGGTTTAGAGTATTGGTATAGCGACGTTCTAGCAATTCGCGGAGGATACTTCTATGAGCACAGAGCAAAAGGTGATCGTAAATACTTTACGTTTGGTGCAGGAATTTACTACAGTGTATTTGGTATTGATGTTTCTTATTTAGCAGCGCTAAAAAGAACAAATCCATTAGCTAACACGGTTCGTTTTTCACTTAAATTTAAGTTTGGGAACAACAAAGTTGCCAGTGCCGAGTAATTCACTACCTAATTTTAGAATCGGTTCAGGGGTTGATATTCATCAATTGACTGAAGGGCGCAAATTAATCATTGGTGGTGTACATATCGAGTCTCCATTCGGAGCACTTGGACATTCAGATGCCGACGTATTATTGCATGCCATTTGTGATGCTTTATTAGGTGCAGCCAATTTACGCGATATAGGTTTTCACTTTCCAGATACAGATCCGCGCTATAAAAATGCAGATAGTAAACTCCTATTAAGAGATACCTTTTCCTTAATCCAAGAAAAAGGTTATGCATTGGGAAATATGGATTGTACCGTTTTATTGGAGAATCCAAAAGTGAATCCGCACATTCCAGCCATGCAAAAAATAATAGCCAAAATTGTCGAGGCAACAGTAGATCAAATTTCAATAAAAGCCACACGAGGAGAGAAAATGGGTTTCGTTGGTAAAGGACAAGGTATTCAGGCTTTTGCAACCGTTTTGATTTATAAACCGTAAATCAACTTTTCCAATTTTAATACAATAAATACATAAGAAGTGAGTTTACAGAGTCGTAACTCAGTCACTATGAAATTTAGCCTATTATTCCTTTTAAGTAATGTTGTCGTATTCAATTTATCCGCTCAAATTAGCTCGGGTGGAATAGAATTTACAACACAATTAAATACAATCACAACAGCCGTTCCGTTTTTACTCATATCACCAGATGCACGATCTTCTGCTATGGGGGATGTTGGTGCTGCCACTGATGCTGATGCTTATTCTATCCAATGGAACACTTCTAAGTTGGCCTTTTCAGATAAAGAAAGGGAGATAGGTGTTTCCTATTCACCATGGCTGCGTCAGCTGGTTGATAATATACAGTATACACACGCCAGTGCATATACTAAATTGGGAGATCGGCATACAATCGGTGCATCCATGACATATTTTTCATTGGGGAATATCACGTTTACTGATGATCAGGGAAATTTACTTCGTGAATTTAGTCCAAAAGAGTATGAGTTTGTGGGGGCTTACGCATTAAGATTGTCAAAACGTAGTGCTATCGGGGTCAATTTAAAATATGTCCATTCTAATTTAACTGGAGGCATTAATGCTGGTTCGGTTACAACTAAACCTGGGGTAGCAATGGCGAGCGATATCTCGTACACTTACTTTAATAAAGACCTTTCTTTAAGAACATGGCCTGCACAATGGTCATTCGGAATAAACATCTCGAACCTTGGCAATAAAATGGCCTATACCGTTGAAACGGGTCGAGATTTCATTCCTGCAAATCTAAAAATTGGGTCTAGTTACAAAGTTGATATCAACAAAGATCATAGCATTATGGCTGCGCTGGACGTCAACAAACTGTTAGTACCAACATTACCTGTCGTCAATTCTAGTGGGATGATCATTTCCGGAATGAATAATAACGTTGGGGTAATACCGGGTATACTTCAGTCTTTTTATGATGCACCAGGAAATGTCTTAATTAATAGTGCAGGAGTTGTAGAGGTTCAAAAAAACAGCAGACTAAAAGAAGAGTTAAATGAAATTAATATTGGCGGCGGATTCGAATACCAGTATAAAGGAATGTATGTGCTACGCGGTGGCTATTTTTATGAACATAAAAGTAAAGGGGCAAGACAATATTTTACAACAGGTCTTGGCTATTTCAATGGTAAAATTGGTGCAGATTTCTCTTATTTACTTGCAATGAAAAAGACGAATCCTCTAGCCAATACTATGCGCTTCTCGGTCAATTTTGCAATTTAAATCATTAGCCATCACCACTCACGGTTACTTCAAACACAACCATTTCACTATTTCCTTTTTCATCTATAATTGTTAAGCGGTGTTTACCTGTGGATGGCATATATTTCATTTGATGAATCCCTTTAGTGGTTCCAATAAATGAATTATCTAAATGCCAATAAAGATTGATTTTTTCATTGATATGCGTAGCCTCAAAAAAAATCGCTTCATTCACTTCCTCAAAGTTAAGCGGAATAAAAATCTGACTGTTAGACTTTGGGTAAATTACCGCTAAGTCCTTTTGACCAACTGAATTGTCACATCCTTCCATAAAAGCAGGTGGTTTTCTAAAATTCGGATCATGATTTTTGTAAAAATATTCTGCAACAGCAGGTAAAATAAACCACGATTCTTTTTTTGCCAATGCCATATTATAGCATGAAGAATTAACTTGATAAGTCCTAGAACTATCCAAAAATAAGAATTGATGATAATGACAAGCGGGGGTATTTAGTGCTTGCTTTGGAATATACTTTTCTTGTGTTTGTTCACAAGCTTCGTTGGCACGGTAGCCAGATTTATTGCAGATTTCAACCAACTGCATATCGTCAAAAGGTTGATAAAACCAATCTGATTGTGGGAGCGCTGAAAAAACATCAAAAAGAATCGGGGCGGCAGCCTCACGACCAACCAAACCAGGGCGGCCTTCGCCATCTGCATTTCCAACCCATACACCAACAACGTATTTAGAATTTGTACCAACAGCCCATGCATCTCTAAATCCAAAACTAGTACCTGTTTTCCAAGCTATTTGTTGCGAAGTTTCAAATAATTCCCAATTAATATCATCTTCTGGGCGTTGCACTTCTCGCATGGCTTGAAAAGTGAGCCAACTTGTGGCAGCACTAAAAACAGGTCTTTCTTCTAAATGCTCGGCCTCTGCCAATAAATAACTGGCGCGTTTATTAACGCCTGTTCCATTGTTTGGATAACGATTTAGACTTCTTGCCATCAAGCCGTAAGCAGATACCAAATCCCAAAGGTTGGTTTCGGCACCACCCAGAATTAACGAAAGCCCATAATGTTGAGGCGAATTTTTAATGGTTGTAAAACCTAATTTTTGCAATGAATAATGAAATTTTTCAACACCAAACTTAGTCAACAATCGCACCATTGGTACATTTAATGAACGCGCTAAAGCGTCATTTATTTTAACAATTCCGTCATATTTTAAGTTGTAGTTTTTGGGCGAATAACCAGACATAACGGTCGGGATATCTTGCACAACCATTTCGGGTGTAACACTGCCACTTTCTAGCATAGATGCATAAAGGAATGGCTTTAAAATACTACCTGTACTTCGGGGTGCCATAATTATATCCACATCACTGCTATGCTCAGCTGCCACGTTGGGCACATTTCCCGTATACGCAATAATTTTTCCAGTTTCAACTTCCATTACAAGTACGGCGGCATTATTAATTTCATTTTCGCGCAGTTTCTCATGGTGAAACTGAACAATATTATTTGTGCGTTCCTGAATGGAAATGTCAATTGATGTTTGAACAACTTGGCCTTTTAGGCCGTCTCTTATACAGCGGGTTAAAAGATGAGGTGCAATTCTCGGGATAGAATGCGGTTTTTCTGGAAGCTCTTCTAATTTTGATAAAACCCATGTCGTCGAATCTATATCATCCACTTCATAAAGTCGATCAAGTAAACGGTTCCGCTTTGCAATTAGTAAATCTCTATTTTTACCTGGGTGCATCAATGAAGGCGCATTCGGCAGCACGGCCAATGTTGCTGTTTCAGCCCATGAAAGTTGATCGGCTGGTCGTGCAAAATAACGCCAAGCTGCGGCGTCTAAACCAACCACATTTCCTCCCATTGGTGCGTTTGAAGCGTAAAGTGCTAATATTTCATCTTTATCATAACGCCATTCAGCGCGTGTAGCCATAAAAATTTCTACTACTTTTTGCCAAACCGTGCGCGATTGTCCCTTTCTACTCATGCGCATTAGTTGCATGGTAATCGTGCTTCCTCCACTCACTTTTTCTCCTGATGACATGTTTTGATAAACCGCCCTTCCCAATCCCCTTATACTTACGCCCCAGTGTGATTGAAAGCTGCGATCTTCAAATTGAATAATTGCTTTTTCAAATTTCTCAGGCACTGTGGGATTGTAAGGAAATCGCCATTGTCCATCACTTGCAATAGAAGCCGCCAATAAATTTCCTTCTTTATCCAATAATACTGTGCTTGTTGGATCATCAAAAAGGGTTTTGGGGAGACAGAAAAACCAAATGAAAAAGACAGTTAGTGATAGTCCTGACAAGATGTATTTATACCGTTTTATAAACCGTAAAATCCATTTACCTATTTTTTTTATCCGTTTCAAATCTTATCTTTATACAACTTTGATCTGCTTCATTGCGAAGTGCTCAAAGTATCATTTGGTTCTTTTTCAATTCCAAATGGAATAGCTAAACTAATTAAATTTATTTCAATAATAAAACGACTTTTATTATACGCTTTGCCTTAGCATTTATGCGACAAATTACTCTTAAAATCAGTTTGCTTTGTGTTCTTTTTAGCATTTCCGCTATTCTTAGTGGGGTTGCGTTCGGTCAGGCCTATAACTTTGATTATTTATCTATTCAAAAAGGTTTGCCACAATCACAGGCATTTTGCATCATGTTTGATTCAGATCAATATGCATGGATCGGCACGCAAGGTGGAGGTTTGTGCCGTTATGATGGGGAGAATTATACATATTATACAAAAAATGATTCCCTCATTTCAAATCGAATTTATAAAACCAAAGAGTTAGACGGTAGCATTTGGGTTGGACAGAAAGGTGGCGTGACTCAATTAAATATAGACGGCGAATTTCAAAAAAATTATAGATTAAATAGTAATTCAATTATTATTCGAGACATCATTTATTATAAAGGGAGGTACCTTTTCGCATCTAATAACGGCGTTTATCAATTGTTAAATAGCAAATTGGAAATTACTACAGATAATCCGTCAATTTCAGGAACTAATATTCATAATTTTTTTCTCACAGATCAGGACGATCTTTGGCTTTGTACAGATGTCGGTTTATTAAGTTTTGAAGATGTTTTCGGCAAATTGTCAAAAGCCAAAGGCTTAAGTACTCCTCATGTTGAATGCGCTGTAGAGTTTAAAGATGAATGGGTAATTGGAACCTATGAAGGTGGGTTGAATTTTTATAATAAAACAAGCATCTACCGAAAAGAGCAATTCGCTGCACTAGATAATAAAATTATTTTGAGCCTTTTTGTTTCCGGAGAAAATGAATTATGGATAGGCACCATGAATAATGGTGTTTATGTTTATAATACGAAAGATGAAGTCTTGCGAAACTTTAGAACAAGTAATGGCTTGTCTGGCAATCATATTAAAACCATAGTTGCTGATTATTGGGACAATATTTGGATTGGGACAAGTGGAGGGGGAGTTTCGGTATTTCAAAATAGTCCCTTCATTAAATATAATAGTGCTTCTGGCCTAAATGGTGATTATGTATTCTCAGTATTAAATGATTCGCGCGAAAACCTTTGGTTGGGAACAGAGGGAATGGGGGTTATGCGAATTAACGATACATCTAAGGTCTTGTTTGATGAGGAATCAGGTTTTTATTCTGAAAAAGTAAAATGCATTTATGAAGATTCAAAAGGATATGTTTGGTTTGGAACGGAAGGAAAAGGAATAGGTGTTTATAATCCTTATGACGCGAAGGATACAATATATTCATTCTATAATTCAAGTGGGTTAAAAGGGAATTGGGTAAAATGTTTTACGGAGGATCTTGCAACAAGTCAAGTTTACATTGGAACAAGTGATGGAGGAATATATTGCGTGAAACGGGGTAGAGGAGCAAACCCTGTTAATTCGTTTAGAGTGCTTGAAACTGAGAATGGTTTGGTGCCGAATCATATAACGGCATTACGTTATGTAAACAATCAACTTTGGTTCGCAAACGATAATGGAAAGTACGGTTTCATTGAAGACGACCAAATCACAATATTTAATGAACCGAACAAAAGTTTTCGAAATATTGTGGTACATAATAATACCGTCTGGATTGGATCAAAGGATAACGGGATAATGCGCCTAGAAATTGAGCAAGATTCCATCCGAAATAAAGAATGGATGAATTCTAGCTCAAGTTCAGGTTTCCAATCCAATAATATTTATCAGTTAGTTTATCACAATAACCAATTATGGATTGGAACAGAAAAAGGCCTTGATAGACTAGATTTAGACTCGAACAATCGCCTTGCAAGTTTTGAACATTTTGGATATGAAGAAGGATTTGAAGGAGTAGAAACAAATATTAATGCTGGAAATGTTGATCATGACGGCAATTTATGGTTTGGAACGGTAGATGGTTTATATGTTTACAAAGGCCGTGACCCAAATCAATCACAAAGAAAACCGCCTGTACTTAAATTGAACGATTTCCAAATCGTTTTTGAATCAATTGAAAATACTAAATATGCCAATGTGTTTCAAGATGGTGAAATCACTTCAGAATTAATATTGCCATACGATCAAAACCACATTAGCTTTCAGTTTAATGCTATTCATTATTCCTATGCAAAAAACATAAGGTATAGATGGAAGTTAGAAGGCGTTGATCCAGATTGGACACCAAGCACAACAATTAATGTGGCTACTTATCCAAACTTATTACCTGGGGAATATTTGTTCAACGTTCAAACGGCAATAGATGAAAATTGGGAACAAGAACCAATTCAAATTACTTTCTCAATTGATCAACCTTATTGGGAGAAATTTTGGTTCAAATTCGCTTATTATAGCTTAGGAATACTAATGCTAATTATTATTGTTTTGTTGATTCTCGTGCGACAAAGACGGAAGAGTAAGGCACTTAATGAGAAGTTAAAGCTGGAAAAAAACTTGTTAGAATTAGAGCAAAAGGCTTTGCGTTTACAGATGAATCCGCATTTCATTTTTAACGTTTTAAACTCAATTCATAACCTAATTATTTTAAATGATTCGGACAAAGCCCGTTACGCATTATCGAAGTTTTCGAAACTCATGCGACAAGTCTTAGAGAACTCCCGGGAGAAATTTATTTCCATTGATGATGAAGTTGAAACACTGCAGAATTATATTCAACTCGAAAGGTTAACTGCGAACGCAAACATAGATTTAGATTTTGAATTTGCAGATGACATGGATACTTCCGAGGAAGTCCTGCCGCCCTTAATGATTCAGCCTTTTGTTGAAAACGCAATCGTTCATGGTTTAAAAGGAGTTGATCGCAAAGGTGAAATTCGAGTTTCTTTCAAATGGATAGGGGATAATGTGTTAGAATGTGCAATTAGCGATAATGGTATAGGTCGTAAAAAAGCAAATGAAATCAAAGCGCAGCAAGCTGCTTATCATAAGTCCACGGCATTGCAAGTAGCACAGGAAAGACTGGCTAACCTGAATCAGGAAACAACATTTATTCCTTTTGAAATTATTGATCTTAAAGATAAAAAGGACCAACCCGCAGGTACTAAAGTGATTATTAGAATTTTGGTTTAGTTTTTTTTAGGCAAACGGCAAACGGTATTAGTGTCACCATCCCATCAGCCATCTATCATCAAACTCTTAAAATCTAATACGTTCTACTGTCCGGCTCAGACGGATGTATTTAGAAGCCATCAAAAATCAAATTAATCCACAACCTCCAACTTAGCAAACTTCAATAACAATTGTTTATTACCTGCCTTCGGAAAAAACACAGTGGCTTTAGTAGGCGGAGTTCCTTCCAGTCCAACAACCTTACCTTTGCCAAATCGTTCATGAAGAACATTATACCCCACTTTTAAATCGAGTTCTTGTCCAATGGTTCCTTTTGTGGGTTTTTTAGGTTTAGCTTCGTTAACAGGCGTCAATCTTCTACGGTCAGAGAATAAAGGTTGTTTGCTGCCTAGTTTTCTTTCCATGTTTACCTGATTCATTGAACGTCCACCACCCATGCTATTCGAGCGCGGTTGATTGATCATTTCTAAATGATCAGGGTCAATCTCTTCAATAAATCGGCTTGGTTCACTTGTGACAATATTACCCCATCTAAATCGGCTCGAGGCATAAGATAAAGTGGCCATTTTTTCTGCACGCGTCAATGCCACGTAAAATAAGCGGCGCTCTTCTTCTAACTCTGATCTTGAATTGAGGGCCAATTGGGATGGGAATAAATTCTCTTCCAATCCTACAATATAAACATATGGAAATTCAAGTCCTTTTGAAGCGTGAATCGTCATTAACGTAATCTTGTCCTTATCCTCATCTTTTTCTTGATCAACATCCGTTAGTAGAGCAACATCAACCATAAAATCGCTCAAAAAAGCTGTTTCACCTTCACTAATCGTTTGTGTAAACTCTTTAATCCCTGAAAGTAAAGCTTGGATATTCTCATGACGAGAAACACCTTCTGGTGATTTATCGTCATACAAATCTTTTAAGATTCCCGAGCTTTTTGCTATACTCTCGGCTAAAGAATAAGCATCAATTTTTTCGAGTTGTACGGCGTAACTATTAATAGAGGTAACAAAGGCATTAATCTTTGTCATTGCTGCAGTAGGTATCCCTGCAGGATATTTTTGCGGTTGAGAAATGACCTCCCATAAACTTACCTCATGCTGCGAAGCTGTAATTATGATTTTTTCTATTGTCGTTTTTCCAATACCTCTTTTCGGATAGTTAATAACACGCTTCAACGCTTCTTCATCCGAATTGTTAGCCGTTAATCTAAAATATGCGAGCAAATCTTTAATCTCTTTCCGTTGATAGAAAGATTGTCCTCCGTATATCTTATAAGGCAAATTAAGTTTCCTTAATGACTCCTCAAATGAACGCGATTGGGCATTCGTTCTATACAATATTGCAAAATCAGAATTTGCAGCACCTTCATGATTCTTGGTTTCAAAAATCATATTACTAATCGATTTTCCTTCCTCGTTATCAGTTAAGGAACGCAAAACCTTTATTTTATTTCCATCCGCATTGTCAGTCCAAACTGTTTTCTGAATTTGATCCTTATTTTTAGCAATAACGCTATTAGCCGCGTTAACAATTGTTTTGGTACTTCTATAGTTTTGCTCAAGCTTAAAAACCTTATGATCTTTATAGTCATTTTTAAAATTGAGAATGTTTTCAATATTTGCTCCACGAAACGAGTAAATACTTTGAGCATCATCACCCACCACACATATATTGGTATACGCTGCAGCTAGTTTTTTAACAATTAGATATTGCGAGTAATTCGTATCCTGATACTCATCCACTAAAACATATTTGAATTTATGTTGATAGTAGTGTAAAACATCTGCATGATCCCTTAATAAAACATTTGTCTTATATAGGAGGTCGTCAAAATCCATTGCGCCTGCCATAAAGCAGCGCTTTTCATAAGCCCTATAAATTTCAAACAAACGGGGTTTCCCACTCATTCTGTCCTCTGCAACCACGTCCGAATTGGCCTCGTAAGCCGCCGCAGATATTAAATTGTTTTTTGCGGAAGATATTCGACTAGATATTAAGTTGGCCTTGTAGGTTTTATCGTCTAAACGCAATTCTCTTACAATGGCTCTTATTAAGCTGCGCGAATCTTGCGTATCGTAAATAGTAAAATTGGATGGGTATCCTAATTTGTCCGAATGGTGTCGTAAAATTCGAGCAAATACAGAGTGAAATGTCCCCATGGATATATTCTTAGCCTCAGAACCGCCAATGATTTGCGCAATTCTTTCTTTCATTTCTTTAGCAGCCTTATTCGTAAATGTTAAAGCCAAGATATTGAACGGATCAACCCCATTCTTTATCATATGAGCAATTCGGTAGGTTAAAACTCTCGTTTTACCCGATCCTGCTCCCGCAATAACCATGGTTGCACCCTCGGTACTCAAAACTGCTGCTTTTTGCTCAGGGTTCAATGATTCTAAATAATCCATAGAACAAAAATAGAGATTATATAAGCACCGTTTAAACTCTGAAAAGGATATTTTTCAGAAATTAAAAAAAGACTGAAAATCAGGTAGTTAAATAATTGATGAAATCGGAGCGAATTGATTTTCAACATCATTTTGTGAAAAATGTCAAAAATACTTTAACAAAAGTTGTTTAATAAAAAAAACTTAATACCTTTGCACTCCGAATTTTGACGAATTTGGGCGCATTATATTGTGAAACAAATAGATTAAAAACAATAACAAGGTACTATGCCAACTATACAACAACTAATTAGAAAAGGTAGAGTAGCTCAGGTAAAGACAAGCAAGTCAGCAGCACTTGATTCTTGCCCGCAGCGAAGAGGAGTTTGTGTAAGAGTTTACACAACCACGCCAAAGAAACCAAACTCAGCTATGAGAAAAGTAGCTAGAGTAAGACTTACCAACGGTAAAGAGGTGAATGCCTATATCGGAGGAGAAGGCCATAACTTACAAGAACACTCTATTGTGTTAGTAAGAGGTGGAAGAGTTAAAGATTTACCAGGAGTTCGTTACCACATTGTACGTGGAGCTTTAGATACAGCTGGTGTCGAAGGAAGACTACAAAGAAGATCAAAATACGGTGCTAAACGTCCTAAGAAATAAGTGAATCATGAGAAGAAGACAAGCAAAAAAACACGTTATACTACCTGATCCTAAGTTTAAGGACATTTTAGTAACAAAGTTCGTTAATAACCTAATGATTCACGGGAAGAAATCTGTTTCTTTCAAGATTTTTTATGACGCTATGGATATCATAGCTGAAAAGAATGAAGAAGAAAACCCCGTTGACGTTTGGAAAAAAGCATTAACAAACATCACCCCTAATGTAGAGGTGAGATCAAGAAGAGTTGGTGGAGCTACGTTCCAAATCCCTACTCCAGTTCGAGATAACAGAAAACAATCTTTGGCTATGAAATGGTTAATTGGTTTTTCTAGAAAGAGAAACGAAAAGACTATGGCTCAAAAGTTAGCTTTTGAGGTTATGGCAGCCGCTAAGGAAGAAGGTGCAGCTTACAAGAAAAAGGAAGATATGCACAGAATGGCCGAGGCAAACAAAGCATTCTCACATTTTAACAGATTTTAATCATGGCTAAGAAGAGAGATTTAGCATATACTAGAAATATTGGAATTATGGCCCATGTTGATGCTGGTAAAACAACAACAACTGAGCGTATCCTTTATTATACAGGTGTAAGCCATAAGATTGGTGAAGTACATGATGGTGCTGCAACAATGGATTGGATGGAGCAAGAGCAAGAAAGAGGTATTACAATTACTTCTGCTGCTACAACTTGTTTCTGGCAGTATCCAACTATTCAAGGTGAAGAAGTTGAAGCTACTAAAGATTATAGAATAAATATTATTGACACACCTGGTCACGTTGATTTTACCGTAGAGGTAGAGCGTTCATTACGTGTGTTGGATGGAGCTGTTGCATTGATTTGTGCTGCTTCTGGTGTTGAGCCACAGTCTGAAACTGTTTGGAGACAAGCAGATAAGTATGGTGTTCCAAGAATTTGTTTTGTAAACAAGATGGACCGTGCTGGAGCAGACTTTATGAAGTGTGTTACTGAAGTGCGTGAGCGTTTAGGTGGTAACCCTTTACCATTACAGATTCCAATCGGAGCTGAAGATGAATTCAAAGGAGTAGTTGATTTGATCACTATGAAAGGAATTATCTGGGATGAGGAAAACATGGGAAGTACTTATAAAGAAGTAGAAATTCCTGAAGACCTTATTGAAGAAGCACAAGAATGGAGAGATAAATTGATTGAAGCAGTAGCTGAATCTGATGAAGCTTTAATGGAGAAATTCTTTGAAGATTCTGATTCAATTACTAAAGAAGAAATGTTTGCTGCGATTCGTAAATCGACAATAAGCATGGCTATTCAACCAATCATGTGTGGTTCTGCCTTTAAAAATAAAGGTGTTCAAACTATGTTGGATGCAGTTATGGCATTCTTACCTTCTCCTTATGATAAAGGAGCTGTTACAGGAATTGATCCTAAAACTGACAAGGAAACTTCTAGAGAACCTAGTATTGATGAACCAACTGCTGCGTTAGCATTTAAAATAGCTACGGATCCATTTGTTGGAAGACTTTGTTTCTTCAGAATGTATTCAGGTAAGATTGATTCTGGATCATATATCCACAATACAAGAACTGACAAGAAAGAACGTATTTCACGTATCTTCCAAATGCACTCTAACAAACAGCAAGCAATCGATATGATTGAAGCTGGTGATATTGGTGCTGGTGTTGGATTTAAAGATATCCGTACAGGTGACACGTTATGTGATCCTGCGAATCAAATCATTTTGGAATCTATGGATTTCCCAGATCCGGTTATCGGTATTGCTATTGAGCCTAAGACTCAAGCAGATGTTGATAAATTAGGGATGGGATTAAATAAGTTATCTGAAGAAGATCCTACATTTAAAATTACAACAAACGAAGATTCTGGTCAAACTGTAATCTCAGGAATGGGAGAGCTTCACCTTGAGGTGTTAGTTGATCGTTTGAAAAGAGAATTTGGAGTTGAGGTAAATGAAGGTGCTCCTCAAGTAGCTTACAAAGAGAAAATTAATGCAACTGTAGATCACAGAGAAGTTTATAAGAAACAATCTGGTGGACGTGGTAAATTTGCCGACATTAGTATTATCATCTCTCCACAAGACGACGCTGAGAAAGACGGTCTTGAATTCGTAAATAAAATTAAAGGTGGTAACATTCCTAGAGAATTTATCCCATCAATTGAAAAAGGATTCAAAGATTCAATGAAAAATGGTGTTTTAGCTGGTTTCCCAATTGATACACTTAAAGTTGAATTATTAGATGGTTCATACCATGATGTAGATTCAGATGCCTTGTCTTTCGAGATTTGTGCGAAGATGGCTTACAGAAATGGATTGAAAAACGCATCTCCTGAACTATTAGAGCCTATCATGAAGATTGAGGTGGTAACACCTGAAGCAAATATGGGTGATATTGTTGGGGATTTAAATAAGCGTAGAGGTCAGATCAACGGAATGGATGATCGTTCTGGAGCTAAGATTATTAAAGCTGATGTCCCTCTTTCAGAAATGTTTGGATATGTAACTACACTGAGAACATTGTCTTCAGGTAGAGCAACATCAACAATGGAGTTTTCGCATTACGCAACCACTCCAAAGAACATTGCTGATGCAGTGATTAAGAAAATACAAGGTAAAGTTGAAGCATAATAAAGAGCCAGAAAAATGAGCCAAAAAATTAGAATAAAATTAAAATCATACGATCACAACTTGGTTGACAAGTCAGCTGAGAAGATTGTAAAGGCGGTTAAAGCGACTGGCGCTGTAGTAAGCGGGCCAATTCCTTTACCGACACATAAAAGAATTTACACGGTGTTGAAATCACCACACGTAAATAAAAAGGCAAGAGAACAATTTCAATTGTCAGCTTATAAAAGATTGATCGACATTTACAGTTCATCATCTAAAACAGTTGACGCTTTAATGAAATTAGAATTGCCAAGTGGAGTTAACGTTGAAATTAAAGTTTAACAAGTAATAAATTAAGTATGCCAGGGATTATTGGAAAGAAAATCGGAATGACTAGCATCTACAGTGCCGAGGGCAAGGCAACGCCATGCACAGTGTTAGAAGCTGGTCCTTGTGTTGTAACGCAAGTGAAAACCGAAGAAAAAGACGGCTATAGTGCTGTTCAGTTAGCATTTGGAGACAAACGTGAAAAGAACACATCAGCCGGTCTTCAAGGACACTTCAAAAAAGCTAAAACAGGACCAAAGTCAAAAATGGTTGAGTTTGAAGGTTTTAATGATTTGAACTTAGGAGATGTTGTCAATGTTGATATTTTTGAAGAGAATACTTTTGTTGATGTCGTTGGGACGTCAAAAGGTAAAGGTTTTCAAGGGGTTGTAAAACGTCACGGCTTTGCCGGTGTTGGTCAAGCAACTCACGGTCAACATAACAGATTAAGAGCGCCAGGGTCAATTGGTGCGGCTTCTTATCCTGCGAGAGTATTCAAGGGAATGAGAATGGCAGGTCAAATGGGTAACGTTCGCGTTACACAACCTAACTTGCAAATATTAAAAGTGTTAACTGATAAGAATTTGATTATAGTAAAAGGATCTGTTCCTGGTGCTAAAGGTTCTTACGTAATAATTAAGAAATAAGATGGATATTAAAGTTGTAGACATTAAAGGTAAGGAAACTGCCGCGAAGGTTACGCTTGCTGATTCTATCTATGGTATCGAGCCAAATGATCATGCAATCTACTTGGATGTAAAGCAATATTTAGCTGCACAAAGACAAGGAACGCATAAATCAAAAGAAAGAGCTGATATCGCTGGAAGTACGCGTAAGATCAAAAAGCAAAAAGGAACAGGTACTGCACGTGCCGGAAGTATTAAATCACCAATTTTTAGAGGTGGTGGACGTGTATTCGGACCTAGACCAAGAAACTACGATTTCAAATTAAATGTGAAATTGAAGCGTTTGGCTAGAAAGTCTGCCTTGACTTATAAAGCAAAAGAAAACAACATTATCGTTGTTAATAACATTGACCTTAGTGAAGTGAAAACTAAAAATTTCATGAACATTATGTCAGACATGAACATTGCATTTGAGAAAGTATTGTTTGTATTGCCGGAAGACAATAAAAACGCATACTTATCAGCTCGTAATATTCAAGGTGCAAATGTTGTTACTGCGGATAGCCTTAACACATACGAAATATTGAATGCCAATAAAGTCGTTATCGTTGAAGGTGCTGTTGCAAAAATTGAAACCATACTAAATTAATAGCAGAAGAGATGAACAGTATGATAAAAAAGCCTTTGCTAACAGAGAAAGCAACGTTGGATAGTGAACTAAACAACAGGTATTCTTTCGTAGTTGACAGAAGAGCTAACAAATTGGAAATTAAAGACGCTATTCAGAAAATATATGGTGTCACAGTTGAAAACGTTCGTACCATGACTTATGGTGGAGGAAAACCTAAGAGAAAATATACTTCTCGTGGCGTTGCTGAACAAACTAAACCGATCTGGAAAAAGGCGGTAGTTACAGTGGCAGCAGGTGAGCATATTGACTTGTACGAAAACATTTAAGAAAATGGGAGTTAGAAAATTAAAGCCGATTACACCGGGCCAAAGACACAAGATCGCTAATGATTTTAGCGAAATCACAAAGTCTACGCCAGAGAAATCATTATTGGCAACGAAAAGTAGATCTGGTGGTAGAAATGACACTGGAAAAATGACCATGAGATATTTAGGTGGTGGTCACAAAAAGAAATATAGAATTGTAGATTTTAAAAGAGAAAAATTTGGCATTCCTGCTACGGTAAAGTCTGTCGAATATGATCCAAATAGAACTGCAAGAATTGCATTATTGTTTTATGCTGATGGAGAAAAACGTTACATCATTCATCCAGAAGGGTTGGTTGTTGGAGCGGTGATCAAATCGGGTAAAGATGTAGAGCCAGAAATTGGAAATACATTATACTTGAGCGATATACCATTGGGTACAATAGTTCACAACATTGAATTGAAGCCAGGTAGAGGTGCAGCAATCGCAAGAGGCGCTGGATGTTATGCTCAACTTCAAGCACGTGAAGGAAAATACGCTACAGTTAAATTGCCTTCAGGAGAGACTAGAATGATATTAACTACTTGTTTAGCAACTATTGGTGCTGTTTCAAATGCAGAACACATGTTGACTAGATCTGGGAAAGCTGGACGTTCTAGATGGAAAGGTAGAAGACCTAGAGTAAGAGGTGTTGTTATGAATCCTGTCGATCACCCAATGGGCGGTGGTGAAGGAAAATCATCTGGGGGACATCCTAGATCAAGAAACGGTATGCCGGCTAAAGGATACAAGACTAGATCTAAGAAAAAGTACTCTTCGAAGTATATAATTGAAAAGCGTAAGAAATAATTAAGGCATGAGTAGATCATTAAAGAAACCACCTTTTGTTCATTACAAGTTAATGCAAAGAGTAGAAGAGGCACAAGAGTCACAAAAGAAAGCTGTGATCAAGACTTGGTCAAGACCTTCAACAATTACTCCTGACTTTGTTGGATTAACTATAGCGGTTCACAACGGAAACAAGTTTATTCCGGTTTATGTAACTGAAAATATGGTTGGTCATAAATTAGGTGAATTTGCTCCGACTAGGACCTTTAGAGGTCATGCGGACAAAAAGAAGAAAAAATAATAGTCTAACATAGGATATAATGGGAGCTAGAAAAAGATTAAAAGCAGAAAAACTTAAAGAAGCAAAATCAAAAATTGCTATCGCAAAGTTAAATAACTGTCCGATTACTGCGCGTAAGATGCGTTTAGTAGCAGACCTCGTAAGAGGCGTTGAAGTGAATAAAGCGTTGAATATTCTTTCGCACAATTCAAAGGAAGCAGCAGGTCGTTTAGAAACATTG
This sequence comes from Crocinitomix sp., assembly GCA_047623705.1. Classification (GTDB taxonomy): domain Bacteria; phylum Bacteroidota; class Bacteroidia; order Flavobacteriales_D; family Crocinitomicaceae; genus Crocinitomix. Next base: position 17,031 of record JBLHOW010000027.1, on the reverse strand, counting down.
TTACGTTCAGCTATTGCGAACTGGGAACAAAAAAACGAAGACAAAAACTTAGAAGATGAAACGTTAGTCGTTTCGGAAGTGAAAGTTGATGTTGCTGGAATGTTGAAGAGAATTCAACCTGCACCACAAGGACGTGCGCACAGAATTAGAAAAAGATCAAATCACACTACTATCGTTGTTGATAGTGTAAAAACAAATTAGAATGGGACAAAAGACTAATCCAATAGGAAATAGATTGGGATTCATCCAAGGATGGGAATCAAACTGGTTTGGTGGAAATGACTATTCTGCTAAGATTGTTGAAGATCATAAAATTAGAGAATACTTAAATGCGCGTTTAGCAAAAGCAAGTATCTCTAAAATTATTATTGAGCGTACAATTAAATTGGTTACAGTAACTATCAACACAGCTCGTCCGGGAGTAATTATCGGAAAAGGTGGTCAAGAAGTTGACAAACTGAAAGAAGAGTTGAAGAAGATTACAGGAAAAGAGGTTCAAATTAACATTTTTGAAATCAAAAGACCTGAGTTGGATGCGAAGTTGGTTGCTGACAGTATTGCGAGACAAATTGAAGGAAGAATCTCTTTCCGTCGTGCAATTAAAATGTCAATTCAGTCAACTATGAGAATGGGTGCTGAAGGAATCAAAGTTAAAATCAGTGGTCGTTTAAATGGCGCTGAGATGGCAAGAAACGAGATGTACAAAGATGGTAGAACACCATTGCATACTTTCAGAGCAGATATCGATTATGCGTTAGCTGAGGCTCACACAACATACGGTCGTATCGGAATCAAAGTATGGATTTGTAAAGGTGAAGTTTATGGTAAGAGAGATCTTTCTCCTAATGTTGGATTACAACAGAAAAAAGGTGGAAAGAGAAGCCCTAAGTTTCAGAGTAGAAGAAAATAATTAGTTAAAGCATTATAAAATGTTACAACCGAAAAGAACAAAATTTAGAAAAGCTCAAAAAGGAAGAAACACTGGCCTTGCTCAAAGAGGAAGCCAGATTGCATTCGGATCTTTTGGATTAAAGTCGCTTGAGCCAGGATGGCTTACATCTAGACAAATCGAAGCTTCACGTATTGCCGTTACACGATACATGAAGAGAGAAGGTAAAGTTTGGATTCGCGTTTTTCCAGACAAACCAATTACTGCTAAGCCAGCAGAGGTACGTATGGGGAAAGGTAAAGGTGCACCTAGTCACTGGGTAGCAGTGGTTCGACCAGGAAGAATCTTGTTTGAAGCAGAAGGAGTTGAGTTAGAAACTGCACGCGAAGCAATGCGTTTAGCAGCTCAAAAACTTCCGTTGAAATGCAAGTTCGTAGTAAGAAAAGACTACGTATAATTATTCATCTGGGTCATTAACAAATAATTTAATTAGATGAAAGCTACGGAAATAAGAGAACTGTCTTTGGAAGATCTTAAAGAGAAATTAGTAGACGCGTCAGAACAACACGAAAAATTGTTACTTTCGCACGCCGTTTCGCAATTGGAGAATCCAATTCAAATTAGAGAGGGGCGTAAAACGCTTGCTCGTTTAAAAACTGAATTAAAAAGTAGAGAGCTTAGCGCTTAATGCTTTTTATTTAATAAAGACTTTCTATAATGGAAGAAAAAAGAAATTTAAGAAAAGAACGTATTGGTGTGGTTACCAGCAGTAAAATGGAGAAATCCGTTGTAGTTTCTGTTGAGCGTAAAGTAAAACACGAGAAATATGGTAAGTTCGTAAAAAAAACTACTAAATTTGTCGCCCACGACGAAAAAAATGAGTGTAACGAAGGTGATACAATTCGTATCATGGAGACACGACCACTTAGTAAAAATAAGTGTTGGAGATTAGTAGAAATTATTGAAAGAGCTAAATAGGACACAATGATTCAGGCAGAAAGTAGATTATCAGTAGCTGACAACAGTGGAGCAAAAGAAGTTTTGTGTATCCGAGTTTTAGGAGGTACAAAACGTAGATATGCTTCAGTTGGAGACAAAATTGTTGTAACTGTAAAGAGTGCTATCCCGGCGGGTAACGTCAAAAAGGGACAAGTAGCTAAAGCAGTTATCGTCAGAGTAAAGAAAGAAATCAGACGTGCGGACGGTTCGTATGTTAGATTTGATGACAATGCGGTGGTATTGCTTAATGAAGCTGGTGAGATGAGAGGTACCCGTATTTTTGGACCTGTCGCTCGTGAGCTAAGAGATAAGCAGTATATGAAAGTTGTTTCATTGGCACCAGAAGTACTTTAAAATTAAAGAAAATGCAAAAGAAACTACACGTCAAAAAAGATGACATTGTAAAAGTCATTAGCGGCACGTCTAAAGGAGTAGAGGGGAAGATTCTTCTAGTCGATAGAAAGAAGAGCCGGGTGATTGTTGAAGGTGCAAACATGGTTAAAAAGCATGTTAAGCCTAGCGCAGCAAATCCACAAGGTGGAATTGAAGAAGCAGAAGCTGGAATTCACATTTCCAACGTAATGCTTGTCGTTAATGGAGTTGCTTCCAAAATTGGAAGAAAAGCCGACGAAAACGGAAAATTAGTGAGATTTTTAAAAAAGAATGGGGAGGTCGTTAAATAATGAGCTATACACCAAGACTAAGAGACAAGTACTCTAACGAGATTGCAAACAGTTTGAAAGAACAGTTTGGTTTTAAATCGAAAATGAGAGTACCTAAACTCGAAAAGATTGTATTGAGCCAGGGAGTTGGTGATGCAATTTCGGATAAAAAATTGATTGAATCAGCAATGAGTGATATGTCATTGATCGCTGGTCAAAAAGCAATATCTAGAAACTCTAAAAAGGATATCTCAAATTTCAAATTGAGAAAAGGGATGCCTGTAGGAGTTAAGGTAACGTTGAGAGGAGATAAAATGTATGAATTTTTAGATCGTCTTATCAATATTGCTTTACCAAGAACTAGAGATTTTAGAGGAGTGAAAGCAAGTGGCTTTGATGGTACCGGTAATTTTAACATGGGTATCAAAGAACACATCATTTTCCCTGAAATTGATATTGATAAAGTGAACAAAATATTCGGTATGGATATCACTTTCGTAACTAGCACATCTTCTGATGAAGAAGGAAAAGCGTTATTGAAAGAATTCGGTTTCCCATTCGTTAAAAATTAAAAGAAGATGGCTAAAGAATCAATGAAAGCGAAGCAGCGCAAGAAAATCAAAATGGCTGCTAAATATGCTGATAAAAGAGCTGAACTTAGAAAAGCTGCAAATGATGGTGATTGGGATGCAATGATGGCATTACAAAAACTACCAAAAAACTCTATGCAAGTTAGAGTGCACAACAGATGTGGTTTAACTGGACGTCCAAGAGGTTATATGAGACAATTTGGAATTTCTAGGGTAACGTTCAGAGAAATGGCTTTGTCTGGTAAAATACCAGGTATTAGAAAAGCAAGTTGGTAAAAAAGAATATTAATTAGAAACTAAGGTTGTGCACTAAGTACGATTTCAAGTCTAAACACATAAATAATGTATACAGATCCAATAGCAGATTTTTTAACGAGAGTTAGAAATGCGCAAGCAGCAAGACACAAGGTTGTCGAAATTCCTTCTTCAGGAATTAAAAAAGAAATCACTAAGATTTTAGAAGATAAAGGATACATCCTTAGTCACAAATTCGAAGAAGATGGTAAACAAGGTATCATCAAAATCGCTTTGAAATATGTGAACAGTTCTCCAGCAATTAAGAAAATCGAAAGAATTAGTTCTCCAGGTTTGAGAAAATATGCTGGTGCAAATGAATTACCACGTGTATTAAATGGATTAGGAATCGCAATTCTTTCTACTTCAATCGGAGTTATTTCTGATAAAGAAGCAAGAAAAGAAAATGTAGGTGGAGAAGTCCTTTGTTACGTTTATTAAAAAAGTAAAGAAATTTAAGTTATGTCTAGAATTGGAAATGCACCGGTTACTGTAGCAGACGGAGTTGAAATCAAAATTGAAGCAAACTCTATCACTGTAAAGGGATCAAAGGGGGAATTGACACAAGATGTAGACCCGAGTGTTACAATTAAACAAGATGGAAATACGCTAACTTTTGAGCGTTCATCTGATCACAAAGATACAAGAGCTAAGCACGGTTTATACCGCGCACTTGTAGCGAATATGATTGATGGTGTTTCAAAAGGTTGGTCTAAGAAATTAGAATTCCATGGTGTCGGTTATAGAGCGGTGGCTAATGGTCAAAAACTAGAAATGGTTATTGGTTATTCTCACCCAGTAGTTATCGAATTACCTACCGATATTAAATTAACTGCGGAAACCGCTAAAGGTAAACCGCCAGTTGTAACATTAGAGTCTCATGACAAGCAATTGCTTGGTCAAGCGGCAGCAAAGATTAGATCTTTGAGAAAGCCAGAGCCTTATAAAGGAAAAGGAATTAGATACTCTGATGAGTTTATTAGAAGAAAAGCTGGTAAATCAGCTGCAAAATAATTGATATTATGGCTTTAGATAAAGTTGCAAAAAGAGCAAAAATAAAAAGAAGAATTCGAAAAAATGTTTTCGGAACTTCAGAACAACCTAGATTGAGCGTGTTTAGATCAAACAAGCAAATCTATGCGCAAGTAATTGATGATAACCAAGGAATAACTTTGGCTTCAGCATCTTCTTACAAAAACAAAACAGCAGAAGGAAAATCAAAATCCGAAGTTGCTGCTATTGTTGGTAAAGATGTTGCTGCAAAAGCTGTGAAAGCTGGTGTGTCAACAGTTGTATTTGATAGAAATGGTTACCAATATCACGGAAGAGTGAAGTCATTAGCTGACGGCGCTAGAGAAGGTGGACTAAAATTTTAATAAGATGAAAGCAAAGATAGTTAGATCTACTGATCTAGAATTAAAAGATAAGTTAGTAGCGTTAAACCGTGTAACGAAAGTTACTAAAGGTGGACGTACTTTTACTTTCTCAGCTGTGGTTGTAGTTGGTAACGAAGAAGGTGTTGTTGGACACGGGCTTGGAAAAGCTAAAGAAGTTGTGGAAGCAATTTCTAAAGGTGTTGATGATGCTAAAAAGAACTTGATTCGTGTACCTATCATTAACGGTACTGTTCCTCATATCCAAAAAGGAAAATATTCAGGAGCTCGTGTTTTCTTAAGACCGGCTTCAAATGGTACAGGTGTTATTGCAGGTGGTGCAATGCGTGCGGTTCTTGAAAGCGCAGGTATTAAAGATATCCTAGCGAAATCACAAGGATCTTCAAATCCTCACAATGTTGTGAAAGCAACAATTGATGCATTAGTGCAAATGAGAGATGCGGTTCAAGTTGCCCACGACAGAGGTGTTTCATTGGATAAAGTTTTTAACGGTTAATAAATTGCAATTATGGCTACTATTAAAATAAAGCAAATAAAAAGTGCGATTAATCGTCCGAAAAGACAAAAAAGAACGATTGAAGCATTAGGGTTCAGTAAATTGAACCAAATCATTGAGAAAGAAGCTACTCCTCAAGTTATGGGTATGGTAAGCAAGGTTTCTCACATGTTAGAAATTATTGAGTAAGAATTTTATAATCATTAGCAAAATGAATTTAAATAATATTACACCGGCAGAAGGATCTACGAAAAGCGTTAAGCGAATCGGTAGAGGTCAAGGTTCTGGTCACGGTGGTACTGCAACAAGAGGACATAAAGGTCAAAAGTCACGTTCTGGATATAGCCGTAAGGTTGGATTCGAGGGGGGACAAATGCCGCTTCAAAGACGTGTGCCTAAATTTGGTTTTACCAACATGAATCGTGTTGAGTATAAAGGAATCAACATAGATACACTTCAATCACTTGCTGACAAATTGAATATCTCTGAGATTACTTTAGATGTAATTCGTGAAAACGGTTTAGCTTCTAAAAACGATTTGGTAAAAGTATTAGGAAGAGGAGAATTAAAAGCAACACTTAAAGTATCAGCAAATGGCTTTTCTGCATCAGCGAAAGCCGCTATTGAAGCTGCAGGTGGAAGTGTAGAAACTGTTTAATCCTAATTAACACCTCTAATGAAAAAATTTATACAAAACATAAAAAACATTTGGAAGGTTGAAGAACTTCGAAATAGGATAGGAATAGCTTTAGGGCTAATCTTAATCTATCGAATTGGTTCATTCATTGTACTTCCAGGGGTGGATCAAAAAGCTTTAGCAATTGCAGGTAGTGCAGATGGTGCGGCTGGCCTAGTTGGTTTACTAGATTTATTTGCTGGTGGAGCGTTCTCGCAAGCATCTATTATGGCACTCGGAATTATGCCTTATATCTCTGCATCAATTATTATGCAGTTATTGGGGATGGCAGTTCCAGTGGTACAAAAGATGCAGAAAGAAGGCGAAAGTGGTAGAAGAAAAATTAACGGGTATACCCGTTTTTTGACTATTGCTATTTGTGCCTTCCAAGCACCTTCCTACCTTAACATGTATGTTATTGAAAGAGGTGGAGCTGTAGATCCTAATATCATGTGGTGGGTAACTTCTATTGCATTGTTAATTGCAGGTACAATGTTCGCTATGTGGTTAGGTGAAAGAATCACTGACAAAGGAATTGGTAATGGTATTTCATTATTGATTACGGTTGGTATCTTAGCACGTTTCCCAGGTTCATTATTATCTGAATTTACAATGAGAATGGATGGAGCTGGTTCAATCTTCATGTTTATCGTGGAAATGCTGGTCTTCTTCGCAATCATAATGGTTACGGTCCTCATTGTCCAAGGTGTACGTCGTGTGCCAATTAACTATGCTAAAAAAGTAATCGGTCAAGGTGGTCAAGGAATGGAGCAATCATCAAGAAGTTATATTCCTTTAAAGGTAAATGCTTCAGGTGTAATGCCAATTATCTTTGCGCAAGCAATTATGACTGTTCCTTCTATGTTAGGTCAAGATTCTTTTTTAGGAGCGTTGGCTGACTTCAAAAGCTTTTGGTACAACTTTGTGTTTGCTTTAATGATTATCATCTTTACGTATTTCTATACGGCAATCACGATTAATCCAAAGCAAATTGCAGATGATTTGAAAAGAAATGGTGGATTTGTTCCAGGTGTTAAGCCAGGATCAGAAACAGCAGACTTCTTAGATAATATTCTTTCTAGAATTACATTCCCAGGTTCATTAATGTTAGCAGCAATTGCTATTATTCCTGCCTTTGCAATGATGTTCGGTGTGGGAGATGGATTTGCAATGTTTATGGGTGGAACATCAATGCTAATTATGGTAGGTGTTGTACTAGATACTTTGCAACAGATAGAAACTTATCTATTAAACAGACATTACGACGGTTTAATGGAAGGTGGAAGTATCCGAGGAAGAAGAGGTGGAGAAAAACCAATTGGAAACGTTATATAGAGTATGGCTAAACAAGCTTCAATAGAACAAGACGGAACAATAAAAGAAGCATTGTCAAATGCAATGTTTAGAGTTGAGTTAGAAAATGGACACACCATTACGGCTCACATTTCAGGGAAAATGAGAATGCACTACATTAAAATTTTACCTGGAGATAAAGTTAAGTTAGAAATGTCGCCTTATGACTTATCAAAAGGCCGCATTACTTACAGATATAAATAAATTGAAAAATGAAAGTAAGAGCATCTGTAAAAAAACGATCTGTAGATTGTAAGATCGTTAAGAGACACGGGAAGGTTTATGTTATAAACAAAAAGAACCCGAAATTTAAACAAAGACAAGGTTAAAAAACTTGATCAAAGGTTTTAGACAAAAGAAAAAGATAATGTTTACGCAGACTCTTTTATCTTTGCTCTTTTATCTTTAATCTGAAACAAAGAATTATGGCTAGAATCGCTGGAATAGATATACCTAAAAACAAAAGAGGTGTAATCAGTTTAACCTATATCTACGGAATAGGGAATAGTACTGCTGCAAAAGTCTTAGAAGATTGTGCTGTGGACGGAAACATTAAAGTTCAAGATTGGACAGATGAGCAAACGGGTAAGATCCGTGCTGCTGTAACTGAGATGAAAGTCGAAGGAGCACTGCGTTCTGAAGTACAATTGAACATTAAACGTTTGATGGACATTGGTTGCAATAGAGGAATCAGACATAGAGCTGGTCTTCCATTAAGAGGTCAACGTACTAAAAACAACTCTAGAACTCGTAAAGGGCGAAGAAAAACTGTTGCAAACAAAAAGAAAGCAACTAAATAATTGATCAGGCTGTAAGTCTGGTTTGATAAATGACCAAAGGCAAGGGAAACCTTGACACTCATTTAGAGTTCTCCCGAAGGCATCATTCTGAAAACCATCAAGACGACAAAGTCAAAAGCTAAATAATATGGCAAAAACAGGTAAAGCAAAAAAGAAAAGTGTTAAAGTTGAAGCAGTAGGCCAAGCGCACGTACAAGCTTCGTTTAACAACATCATCATTTCATTGACTAACAATGCAGGACAAGTTATTTCTTGGTCATCTGCAGGGAAAATGGGATTCAGAGGATCTAAAAAGAATACTCCTTATGCAGCACAAGTTGCTGCTGAAGATTGTTCTAGAGAAGCGCATGATCTTGGCTTAAGAAAAGTTAAGGTATACGTAAAAGGACCTGGTTCAGGAAGAGAATCTGCAATAAGAGCAATTCACAATAGTGGAGTTGAAGTAACTGAAATAATTGATGTTACACCTATGCCGCACAACGGTTGTAGACCACCAAAAAGAAGAAGAGTTTAATAAACAATAAGACCATTGGCATAAGGCAACCTTCGAATGAAGGCACAATCCTATAGTCACAGATCTAAAACAAACAGAAATGGCAAGATATACAGGACCAAAATCAAAAATTGCAAGAAGGTTTAGAGACCCAATTTTTGGAGCTGATAAAGCATTGGAAAGAAAAAATTACGGACCAGGACAACACGGACCGAACAAAAGAAGAGGTAAACAATCTGAATATTCAGTTCAGTTGATGGAAAAGCAAAAAGCAAAATATACTTATGGTATTTTGGAAAAGCAATTCTCTAACCTATTCAAAAAAGCATCTCGTATGAAAGGTATTACAGGTGAAAACTTGTTGATCCTTTGTGAGTCAAGATTAGATAACACTGTACACCGTTTGGGGATTTCTCCAACAAGAAGTGGTGCTAGACAATTAGTTGGTCACAGACATATTACAGTTAACGGTGAAATCGTAAATATCCCATCTTATACATTAAAAGAAGGTGATGTTGTTGCTGTAAGAGAAAAATCTAAATCTATAGAGGCAATTAGTTCATCTGTTGCTGCAAATGCAAATAGCTTTGATTGGTTAGATTGGAATCCATCTGCAATGGAAGGACGCTTTGTGAATAAACCAACAAGAGAAATGATTCCTGAGACTATCAAGGAACAATTGATCGTTGAACTTTACTCTAAGTAAGCATTAAATTAGGGTTCGGCTCTATTAGTAATTTAAAAACAAACACATTGGATTGTGGCCAAAGGGTTCGCTTAACGCATCTTCGAGTAAGTTAACCGCGCAACCTCAATTCAATTAAAACAGAAGATAAAACATGGCTATTCTAGATTTTCAGAAACCGGATAAAGTAATAATGATTGAATCGGATGACTTTCACGGTCAGTTCGAATTCAGACCTTTGGAACCAGGTTATGGTGTAACAATTGGAAACGCATTAAGAAGAATTTTACTTTCTTCTTTAGAAGGTTTCGCTATTGCATCCGTAAAGATTGAAAGTGTTGATCATGAATTTTCAACAATCAAAGGTGTAGTAGATGACGTAACTGAGATTATTTTGAACTTGAAACAAGTACGTTTCAAACAACAAATCGAAGGTACTGATTCTGAAAAAGTAATCGTATCAGTTTCTGGACAAGAAACGTTAACAGCTGGTGACATAGGGAAGTTTACAACAGCATTCCAAGTGTTAAATCCAAATATGGTAATTTGCCAAATGGAGCCAAGTGTTAAGTTTAACATGGAAATTGAGATCGTTAAAGGTAGAGGTTATATGCCTGCTGAGGAAAACAAAAGCGCTAGCGCGTCTTTTGGAACTATTTCAGTAGATTCAATCTTTACTCCGATCAAAAATGTAAAATACACAGTTGAAAATTACCGTGTTGAACAAAAAACGGATTACGAAAAATTAGTTTTCGATATTCAATCTGATGGATCAATTACTCCAAAGGATGCGTTACAAGAAGCTGCTAAGATTTTAATTCACCACTTCATGTTATTCTCGGATGAGAGAATTACATTGGATACTGAGATTAAGTCTGAAACAGAAGAATTTGATGAGACTTCATTACACATGCGTCAATTGCTTAAATCTAAATTGGTAGATCTAGATCTTTCAGTTAGAGCATTGAACTGCTTAAAAGCTGCAGATGTTGAAACATTAGGTGATTTAGTTTCTTATAACAAAAATGACTTATTGAAATTTAGAAACTTCGGAAAGAAATCTTTAACTGAGTTAGAAGATTTAGTAGAAGCTAAAGGTTTAGCTTTCGGAATGAATGTTTCTAAATACAAATTAGACAAAGAGTAAAACACCTTTCTCTGCCTTAGGCAGATCACGGTGTAAATGAAAAAATAATAAGAATCCCGATCAAATTTTTGATTGGGATTCTTAATTACCAAAAAATAATTATCTTTGCCCCCCGCTTCAGAGTGGAAGCAAAGTAAAAGTCGCCTGGTGATCTTCCCAAAATCCTTGTGAGGGAAGTAAAAATAAAGATTAAGGTTAGTATTAATAACGTCTGGGTACTAAAACAGGTCCAGATGAAGATGAAAGAAATAGAAGAAGGATTCAATAAAATTTGAGCCTGACATCTAAAAATTATCCGACTCAGTCGGAGAGTGATCTAACATCTAACAGCTATAAATTATGAGACACGGTAAATCATTCAACCATTTAGGGAGAAAAACTGCACATAGAAAAGCAATGCTTTCTAACATGTCAGCTTCACTAATCGAACACAAAAGAATCAATACTACACTTGCTAAGGCGAAAGCATTAAGAAGCGTTATTGAACCTTTAATATCAAAAGCAAAAACTGATTCTACACACCATAGAAGATTAGCTTTTAAAGTACTTGGTAATAAATATGCTGTAACTGAATTGTTCAGAGAAGTAGCGCCAAAAGTAGGTGATCGTCCAGGTGGTTATACAAGAATCATCAGAATTGGAAAACGTTTAGGTGATAATGCCGAAATGTGTATGATAGAATTAGTTGACTTCAACGAAATCTACGGAACTGAAACTACTAAGAAAACTACTAGAAGATCTAGAAGAGGTGGTAAAACTGAAGAAGTAAAAGCTGTTGCAGCTGACGCGAAGAAAGAAGAAGAGTAATTCTTATAACGTTTATAATATTAAAGGGAACCAATTTGGTTCCCTTTTTTTGTGGGTTAAACTTTAAGCCTGCCGAATTGAATAGGGAATTTATTAATTAGTCTAGGCAAATTCAAGATCCAGTTATAATCTTGTTAACTCGTCTTATTAGTTGCCGGATTAAATTCACATTTTTAGTCTTGAAATATCTATACTTTTTCTTTATTACCGATTAGTATTTTGTTTTTATGCAGTTCTATTTTTAAAATCAAATTTCCGGCAATTTTGTGCTCAAGATTATAATTGCAATGTTCAGAAACCATCCCAAATTGCTTACCAACTCCACTTATTCGTAAACGTATTCAAAAAATCAATCCCAATCTTAAATCGCAGTTGCGGATTGGTCACATCATTGAATCGCCCAACATAATAAAAACCGTATTTAAAATACTGATTCAAAATCTTAACCTTCTTCTCAATCCCAACAAAGAATTCAGAATGTGAATAATCAAATTCGTCTAAGAGCATAATACTCGCCCCAGCAATCGATTCAAATTTCAACTTCCGAATCAAAGGGATTTTATTGAGAAAAAAGCCGTTAAAATGATGCAGATAAAAAGCTTGCAAATACGCGCCACTAGTATTATAATTGGTGTCTAGGCTTTGATGTGTGTTTAACGGATTGGAAAACAAGACCTGGTCTGATTCTTTAAAGAAACGGTGTTCAATCACACGCAAGTCATTCTTATATAAAAATGAACCAGCAATAACTTTCCATCTCGAATCGCCATAATTCCCAAAGTTTATTTCATCAGAGACTTTAAACTCAAGGGAATTAAAACTGATATCACTGCCAAATAAATTTGGAATCCCTTGTTTAAACGTCATTTCAATTTCAGGATATTCGCTTCCAATAATTAACTTTTCGTTGTTCTTGATGATGTATTTCTGTTTGAAGCGATATTGCAATTTGATTTCAAGCAAGGAAATACGATAAGGTTCAAAAGGAGGAGGCTCTGGAAACAATTGAAGTTCCATTGTATCTAGTGATTTAAAATAGTCAATGATCGGTCCTAAGTCAACCTCACCCAATGGGCGCATATCTGCATAAGAGAATTTTACACGTCCATATAATCCATTAACAAGTTCTCGTCTATGTGCTAAACTTATAAATGTATTTTCAACCATATTCCCACCACCTAAAATGAAATTTGCTGCGGTGGTTTGATTCGTTACTCTTTGGTAAATGTCACCAATTTCAAATTCTACACTTCCAAATTTCAAAGGTTGAAATGTATAATCAACAGAGAGTTGTGGTTTCAAATCATTATTTCGAAACCCATAATTTAATGAAGGAGCAATTTTTATTTTATGCGCATTTTCAAATTGTTTGGTATAGCTGCCTTTGAAGTTATAGCGAAAACCACCAATTCCAAAAAGTTCAAAACTACCGAGAATAGGAGCAAGGAAAATCTCCTGTTTTTTGAATCGATTGCGGAATCCAACTCCATTTAAGGCAATATCCAAAAATTTAATCTTGTTGAATTCAGAATCTACGCTATCCAAATAGTGCTCGCTTAATCTTACCGAATCAATCCGTTCTTGTTCGACAATAAAACGGAGTTCACTTTGTTTTAACTGAAGCGGGCGGTTATTATTCCAAAACGCCGAGTCCCTATTAAACGCATCATCTGAATAGCTCGATATCTCGTTTTTAAAATCTTTGGCAGAAATCGCAAGGTTAAATTCAAAACCCGAGTGATTAACACGCGTGTTGGCTCTAATATAATGCTCTTCCTCTTTAATCGTATATGTGAACTCTCGTCGCACAGGCATCCACTGCTCATCTATTTTTTCATAATCTTGGATCACATTAAAAGTCTTGAAAAAGGGCATGGCATCCGAATTAACCGATAAATTAAACGATTTAACCACCCAAAGCTCATTAATGATATAAAGTTGACCAGACACTAAAGCTGCACTCTTAAAACGCGGCGTTACTTCAATTTCATAAATTTTTTGCCCAGCCTCAAAAAGAATGTTCGTTAATTGAAACTTATAATTCGTAAATGCCTGTACACCAAGAGGAGAAGTTATTGGGTGTTCAGCGATTTTTGGGAGATTAATCATGTTCTGATACAAATTAAAATCGCCATCTTCCACTTTTTCATAAAAAATGTAGGGATCAACTTCTACCGCTTGAATTGGTGTAATAATATCATCTTGGAAATAATCAATTGGTGACCCAGTTCTAGAAGGAACCTTATCAGAATAGTCATGATGCGCAATCACTTTTTCATGATAAGTTCCCGGAGCTATAAAAGTTGTAATTGATAAGGATTCGATTAAACTCATCTTTGACGGTCCTTCAGCGGTTGAATCCGGTTTACGTTGCTCACGCTCTAACCCCGTTTTTAAATAAGTGCGGCAAACGTAATTGTTTACCTGTAAAGCCATGTTTTTCTTATTTTTTTGAACTTTTTTAATGATAGAATTGGCAACTTTAATCTTTTTAGTCACCACTTCAACAGAACCTAGTTCAACCGTTTTTTCTTTTAATTGAACATTTACAGAAGTAATTTTTTCCTGCAAAGCAACCAAAACAGTTGTATCTTCCATGCCAATCATTTTATACTGAATGGCATAATTCCCTAAAGTCTTTAATTCTAAAAAATAGGCTCCATTATAATCTGTGATAACACCGTAAGTAGTACTGTCGACATAGACTTTTACGCCAGGAATTGGAACATTGTTTTGATCCGTAATCTCACCTTTTAATACATATTGGGCGTTTAACGTAGCAGACAGGAACAATAATGTTAGTGCAATTAAATGCTTCATGGATTTGATTCAAGTAGGATTTATAGCGTTCTTATTTTTAATAAAAGTCACATCATAAAGATAATTTCAATTGCCCTTAATAAATGTTAATAGGGCTATTATTTTATTTTCCGCAAGTAACATGGTGAAAAAGCATAGTAGGCAGGACCTATTTAGCAATTGGAGTCGCCTTTATCAATGCACAACAAATCGCTCCAGATTTCTATCAATATTTGTTAAGGTTAATAACAAATTATAAACAATCTTAGTTTGGTGATTTTATTAATCTTAAATTTGCTTTCCGATAAACATCAAGCCAAAAATGCTTGTAGAAAATAGACAAAGAATGGAGCATCAACCTGCAGTACTATTATTAGAAGACGGAACAGTTTTTCACGGATGCGGAATCGGGAAAACCGGAACAACTACCGGAGAAATTGCCTTTAATACAGGCATGACTGGGTATCAAGAAGTATTCACCGACCCCTCTTATTGTAAACAAATTTTAATTATGACCACGGCGCATATAGGTAACTATGGCGTACATGAGGATGAAATCGAATCTGATTCGGTTAAAATCTCAGGTTTAGTTACAAAAAAGTTTTCATCCATGTATTCACGCGATTCTGGAAGTGATTCATTACAAAACTTTATGCAAGACGACGGTGTCGTTGGAATTGCAGATGTGGACACAAGGGCTTTAGTTCGCCATGTGCGCGATAAAGGAGCAATGAACGCAATCATTTCTTCAGACATACTGGATATAGCAGTATTAACTGAAAGATTAAAAGATGTACCTTCAATGGAAGGACTGGAACTTTCTTCTAAGGTAAGTACAAGAGAAGCATATGTAGTTGGGGAAGATAATGCAGCAAAGAAAGTGGCATTATTAGACTTAGGAGTGAAAAATAATATTGTTCGTTGCCTAGTTGATAGGGGATGTCAAGTAAAAGTTTTCCCTGTTAATTCTAGTTTGGCAGATTTGAAATCCTTTAGTCCAGATGGTATTATGTTATCAAATGGCCCCGGAGATCCATCAGCAATGGCAAACGTTGTAGACAATGTGAAAGAAATGGTAGACAGTAATCTTCCAATTTTTGGAATTTGCTTAGGACACCAAGTGTTGGCATTAAGTCAAGGTTTAACAACTGAGAAAATGCACAACGGTCACCGTGGTATCAACCATCCAATTTTGAATTTAATCACGGGTAAAGGAGAAGTAACTTCTCAAAATCACGGATTTGTAGTTTCAAAAGATTCAATTGAAAGTTCAAATAATGTTGAGCTTACACATATTCATTTGAATGATGATTCAGTTGCAGGTATTCGTTTGAAAGATAAAAAAGTCTTTTCAGTACAGTATCATCCTGAAGCCTCTGCTGGGCCACACGATTCAAGATATTTATTTGATCAGTTTATAGAAAACATGAATTAAGTACAATTGGCAATTATCAAATAAATACTAGAGACTAAAAAACAATACTAAGGATTAACGACTAAAAAAAATGAGTTACATAGCTAAAGTAAGTGCCAGACAAATTTTAGATTCAAGAGGAAATCCGACTGTTGAAGTGGATGTAATTACTTCTAATGGAATAATGGGACGTGCGGCAGTACCTTCAGGTGCATCCACAGGTATTCATGAAGCTGTAGAGTTAAGAGATGGAGATGAAGGATATTATTTAGGCAAAGGAGTTCAAAAAGCGGTTAATAATGTCAATACAGTGCTGAACGAAGCATTAGAAGGACAATATGTGATGGATCAAGCTGCATTGGACAACTATATGCGTTCATTAGATGGAACGGCGAACAAAAGCAAATTGGGTGCCAATGCAATATTGGGCGTTTCTTTGGCAATAGCAAAAGCTGCTGCGCAAGAAACAGGTCTTCCATTGTATCGTTACGTTGGTGGAATAGGATCCAATACATTGCCTGTTCCAATGATGAATATTTTGAACGGTGGTTCACATGCCGATAATAAAATTGACATTCAAGAATTTATGGTTATGCCTTTTGGTGCCGAGACATTTAGTCAAGGTTTGCAAATGGGAACTGAGATTTTCCATACACTTAAAGGCGTGCTAAAGGCAAAAGGACATAGCACTAATGTTGGTGATGAAGGAGGTTTTGCACCGAATTTAGGTTCAAACGAAGAAGCAATTGAAGTGGTGTTAGAAGCAATAACAAAAGCAGGTTTTCGCCCCGGTGAAGATGTACATATCGCTTTGGATGCAGCTTCATCTGAATTTTATAAAGAAGGTAAATACGTCTTTGATTCTACTGGAGATATTCGTACATCAAGCGAAATGGTTGATTTTTGGAAAGATTGGACAGCGAAATATCCAATTGTTTCTATTGAAGATGGTTTAGCAGAAGATGATTGGGATGGCTGGAAATTGCTTACTGAAGCAGTGGGTGATAAAGTACAAATCGTTGGAGATGATTTATTTGTTACCAACACACAAAGACTAGCAAAAGGAATTGAAAACGGGATTGCCAATTCAATTTTGATTAAAGTGAACCAAATTGGAACTTTATCTGAAACAATTGATGCGGTGAACATGGCCACAAGAAATAGTTATACATCAGTAATGAGTCACCGAAGTGGTGAAACGGCTGATAGTACAATTGCAGATTTGGCGGTAGCATTAAATACAGGCCAAATTAAAACAGGTTCTGCTTCACGATCAGACAGAATTGCAAAGTACAATCAATTAATACGTATTGAAGAGGAATTGGGCGCAATGGCTTATTATCCAGGAAAAAACTTTAAGTTTTTGTAAACTTCGAATAAATTAAAATTAAAGGTCCGTGATTAGCGGGCCTTTTTTGTTTCTTAATGTTGTCTAGTCCTGAAATAGCGTTACACAAAAAGAACGTTATGGAAGAAGAAGAAAAAAAGAATTACGTTAAACGAAGTCAAAAAGACTATTCAATGTCTTTTAAA
>JBLHOW010000026.1:0-71162 GCA_047623705.1 Crocinitomix sp. | reverse complement strand
TTTCCTCTACAACCGACAGTTTAAAAGACATTGAATAGTCTTTTTGACTTCGTTTAACGTAATTCTTTTTTTCTTCTTCTTCCATAACGTTCTTTTTGTGTAACGCTATTTCAGGACTAGACAAAATGATAAAATGAGAGAGGGATAGTTTTATCAAAGGCGCCTTTTTTATTTGGTTTTATGCGAACCCTATAAAGTAAGGTGTCTCCAGGTTCAACACTGATTGGCATAAAGGCGGTATTTAATTCAAAATCAAACGCAAAAGTGGAAAGAATGATGGAGAATTGATATTGGTTTACAATTTGAAAATCCACTGTTCGATTTGACGAGGATGTAACGTCTCCAAAATCATGACTTGTTTTATCAACTTTTAATTGGCTGAATCCAGCGGTTGAAATGCATAAGAAAAGGAATGCCGCTAATAATTTCATAATAGTCTAATTCTGAAATTGAAAATTAAGAAATAATTAGGAGATAAAGTGCTTAGGGAAAGTCTAATATTATTTCTGCTTATTCCCTTTTTTGAAGGACTTAAGGAAGTCAATTATATTTTTTCGTTTGTCAAAAACATACACCAAACAATATACGCCAATTGTGATAAAGAAAAGAATAGAAATTACACGCAAATACCAGGCAATGGACCATTCTAAGGCCACTTTCACACGGTGATAAAAAGAAACGCTTACAACTTTTGCTGCTTTTGTTTCTGCCAAAGAAAATTGAATCGTGCAAAAGGCATTTGATTCATCAAAATCTCCCAAATTAACGCCCAATTGTTGCAAGTTTTCTTCAATTTCTAAAATTCTATTTTCAAGGTTAATATATTCATCAATGCGGCCACTTTTTTCTTTGAAAATAATTAGTGAGGCTAGTGTTTTTTCTAAGGAAGCTTTTCTTGCGTTTAATTCTAAATAATCGTTCGTTTTGTCATTTTTGATGATCTCTTTTGAATGTGTTTTCCCAATTTTGATTAGAATACTATAAAGTGTATCAAAATTTGCCGGTGGCACACCAATTTGTAATTGTAACTTTCGGTGACCATCATTACCAGTTTTACGCTCATATTGCACAATTCCGAAATTACTTTCGACCTGACTTCTAACATGGGCTTCGTGCTCATTAAATTGATGTGAAGAGGTGTTTACTTCCGCAATTTTTTCATATTTCTGGTCAGCGCCGCTGGATGCTGTAAGACCCTGGTCCATGTCCATGTCAAACTTGCCAGATTTATAACCGTCTGAGGCATAATTTTTCTTATTGTCACTTGAGAAACTATCAAAATAGATCTCACTTTCAATTACGGAGTCAACATCTAAAGTGTAGCCATAGCCAAGCCTAAACACAAAGAGTAGGGCAAAAGTAATGAACAGAATAAAATAAATGCGTTTGGCTTTTTTCGACAGGATTCGATACATAGGTAGAGGTTTTCAAACAATATAGTTGAAAAGCCTGATAATGTGAGTATTGAACATTGATTGCTAAGTGATTTTAACATTAATTAGCAATCCGAAATCTACTTTTCTTTAGTCGTCTTCTAGAATTAGTTCTAATAAGCCGTGACCTGTATCTTCCGAATCATCCGTAGAAACTAGTAAACTTTGTCGGTAATAGGCCAAACCATTTGGAAATGACGGTCCATGTCCAACCTGACTTCCAGTGCTCGCCATTTTTAAATTTAAACCCCAATCTGCAGCAATAACATTAATTGTGTCAGGAATGTTCGTTCGTCCACTTGTGGCATCTTCACTTTCTCCTAAAATGGTTAAGTCAAAATTTGGCAGCGTACTCACGGTTATTTCTCCGCCTACATCTTCCCATTTACTTACCAATTGTTCACCTCTGTGTTGTTCAAAATGATAAAAAACGCCATCCACAACTACTGGTATCCAGAAAAATGCTTCAAAATCGCCAAACGAACCGCCTAATTCTTCTCTCCTGATTCGTTCATAAATCAACCATCCTGATCTAAGCTCCCCATCAACAGTTGCTGTAGTTTGACAACCATAAATTGCCTTAGATGTTGCTGCTGGGGTTTGAATCCAATTATTGGATTCTGGAATGGTTAATTGAATTTCGGGCGCCTCCCAGATTGTAGAAATCACCTGTCTATTTGAAGCATCAAATTGAAAATAAGGGCCGTCAGCATGTCCCCATGATTCTTGAGGTACTTCGCATAAATCGACAATTGAATCATTTAAATAATAACCAATTGGCCATTCTTCATTGGTACCATACCAACCTTTAAACTCACTGTTATATCCAGTTTCAGTTGGTGTCCAATTAATATCCATTGGCACTATCAGTGGCTCACCACCGTCATCCGAAACAAAAACGAAATAGTCGCTATAATAGAGATAATTATCAGGTTCACAAGGTTCAGGTTCTATTGGGTCATCCTTTTGACAAGAAATAATTACCATTAATGGTAGAAGTAATAAAACTGGGCGCATTTACGTTTGACGCTTAAAGTCAATTGGGCTTACATAAAAAAGCAATCTCTAAAATTTAACCTTATTTGTCCTTTTTGTCAAGTTACATCTTCTTAACAAACTGGGTCAAAATTACAATCTGCTGCCCTTCAACTTTTCCTTCAATATGTTCGGCATTATCCCAAACAAGTGAAATTCGTCGCACGGCTGTTCCGCGCTTAGCTGTAAAGCTTGCGCCGCCTCTTACGTTTAAGTCTTTTGTTAGTACAACGGTGTCTCCATTTTCAAGTATTACACCATTCGCGTCTTTATGAATAATTGCTTCTTCCTCATCATTTCCTTCTCCTGTTGATGAAGCCCATTTAAGCGTATCCTCTTCCAAATACATCATGTCTAGTAAATCTTGCGTCCATCCTTCAGATTTTAGTCGATTTAACATGCGCCACGCTACAACTTTAACAGCGTCAACTTCGCTCCACATGCTATCGTTTAAACAACGCCAATGATTCGCATCTACTGTGTCTGGATTTTCAATTTGACCCAGGCAAGTATCGCAGGCAAGAATAGTATCGTCCACAGTTCCCACGGGATAAGGTGGGACTTCGTATAAACTTAGATTATTTTCTGAGGTGCAAATTTCGCATTTTGAACCTGCGCGTTCTTGGATTGTTTTTTCGATACTCATAAGGTTGTCAAGTATTAACATTATTTAAATGTACGCGGCAAAGCTAAGACAATATTCAAGAAAATAAGTACGCCACTACCGATCTCACTCTCAATTCGACCAAAATCAAAGTGATACATACCGAAATCAATTAGCGACTAGTATTAAATACGAAATGGTTGTTGATTTGCATGGAGCTCAAATTAATGGAGGTAGCTGAAAATTCTCTCTGAATATATTATTTAGGCAGAATTTAAGGTTTTACCAATTTTAAGGAAAAATTAATGTAGCTTAGATTGATCAAATTTGATCCCAAAACTTATGTATGGACAACCCAATCTTTACTGCGGTAATCGTGGATGATGAGGCAAAAGCTCGCGAAAACATTAAAATTCTAATTGAGGATTACTGTCCTGAAATTGAACTTGTTAATAGTTTTTCTAATCCAAAAGAAGGGCTTTCTTTCCTTCTTCGAGAATCTGTAGATCTTCTCTTTTTAGATATTCGAATGCCAGAAATGACTGGATTTGAACTACTCGAAAATTTTATCCAAAAAAGACCTAAAACGATCATAGTTAGCGCCCATGAAAACTATGGTATTGAAGCAGTCAAAGCAGGGGCATTTGATTATTTACTTAAACCAATTGGTATAAGTGATATTAGAGCACTTGTCACCCGACTTTTTGATGTCAACGAGTATGAAACTAAATCGCTTGATTCCAATAAGATTAGTGTTCCGCACGGCAGCGGGTTTAAGGTCGTTGACCTAGATAATGTTATGTATATCGAGTCGGATAATTCGTATTGTGATTTGCATATTGGAGGAGAAGGAAAATTAGTGGTGAGTTGTAGCATTAAGGAATTTGAGCGGATGTTGAGTAATAAGGGCTTTTTTCGAATTCATAATAGGTATTTAATTAATATGAAATTCTTAGAATCTTTTAGTCTTATTGACGGTGGCATAGTCACATTAATTGACCATACGCAATTGCCTGTTTCCAGAAGAAAAATAAAAGAGTTCAAAACCGCAGTTAAAGGAAAATATAAGACACCAAAATAATGAAAAATGTACTTTTCATATGCCTTTTTGTTTGCTCATTTGGATATGGGCAGATAGGAAGTTTGCACATGGGATTAGAGAGTAATTTGCCTAGTAATTCTGTTTATGGGATTTGTGAAGATGCTGAAGGGCGAATTTGGATCGGAACAGATAACGGAACTGCTTATTTGCAAGATGGATATTGGAAAAGGTATGAAGGAGCAGGACTTCCTGGTATGACGCTTAGGGTGTATGCTGCAGACGATAGCGGTGTTTACATTGTTGGTAATAATCCTACTGGAATTTACAAGCTGTATCCATCTGGCAATTTTACTGAATTGGATCATTGTCCAATTGGCAGGTTTTCAGGATCAATGACTACGTATTGCAAAAAAACGCAGACCATTTATTATTCTGATTGGTTGTCTCTTTTTTATGCAAACGATACAGGTGGTGAGAGAATGGGTAATGCCAAAAAAATGGGAGCTACAACCATATCAACAACAAAAAAGGGAATACCAATATTTAACGGAAATAAAGGTGTTTTTTTATTGGAAAATGGACAAAGGAAAAACGTATTCAATGAAAAGGCTTTTTTGAGCTTAGAATTGAAGGGAGGAGAATTAGCAATATTCTCTGAAAGGCACTTGTTATTTATGAAAGACGGCCTTGTTACGAAAAAAATAGGGCTAAAGGATAAGAAGATAGAGAACCCCACAAATGCCGTGGAAAGTTATGATGGATCAATTTGGTTTTTGGGAGAATATAACGGTTTGTTTAAGGCTGAAAAGGATAAGATAATTGATGTTTCGGAGCAACTTGCCGTGCCGCACGACCAGTTCACCTGCATATTTTTGGATAGTAAAAAAAACATGTGGTGTGGAACCAACGGTGACGGAATATTTGTAATTCCTTTGCATGAGGATGTTAAAAATATTGGCACTGCAGATGGCTTAAAGGATAACAATGTCCGTATGATTAACTTAATTGATGAATCGGTTATTGCTGTTACAAAAACAGGGGTGCATAAAATTTTTGATAAAAATGCTATTTTGATGCTTAATATGAAATTGGATAACGATCCTTTTCCAGTGTCTAGAATAACGAGTATTGTTCCGTTTGATGAGTTCTCTTATGTTTTTGGAACGTTTAGAAAAGACAATGCTATGGTTGCCCTTACTTCTTATGGCAAGGCGATTCGAGCATCAAAACTAAAATGGGATGGTGATTGGCTTTTGTGCGGTGGTTGGAGTTATTTTGATCGAATACACCGATCTGAATTGCTAAATAAAAAAGAGATTAAGGTAGCTACTGATAACGGTAAATTGCATGATTTTGGCCGCACTACGGGGATTGAAAAAGTGGATTCGGGATATTTTTTTTCCACTTTTGAGGGCATTTTCTTTTTTGACCAAAAGACAGAGGAGATAACGAAATCGCCTTTCTTGACCCAACCTAACAGTCATTTTATTGGTCTTGGAAAAACATCCGATTCTACGTTATGGTCGGCTTCTGGAAACGGAATTTATAAATGGGATGGTGCCATTTTCCATCTTCAATATCGCATTGAAAAAGATCAAATTGGTACGGCTGTGATACTTGGATCGAAGATGTTGACAGATTTTATTGTGGATCCATTTGATCGGTTATGGTTAGGGACAGAAAATGGACTATTAGTGGTGTCAGAGAATCAAATTGCCCGTTTCACGACTGAAAACGGATTGAGGTCGAATAAGATTAATGACTTGGAATTAAATCCTAGAGATAGCTCAATTTGGGTAGGAACAAATAGAGGCTTGTCTCAAATAAATTTGAAAAACCCTAAACTATTTAAAAAGTTTGAATTTACTCCCTTTTTTAGTTCGATTGATGTATTTAATGGAGCGTCCTATAATTTTGGAAGTCAAAGTGGTTCAAAAAAAAATGTCATCCCGCAAACAGTCGAAATCAAT
The DNA here is from genome assembly GCA_047623705.1 of Crocinitomix sp. GTDB lineage: Bacteria > Bacteroidota > Bacteroidia > Flavobacteriales_D > Crocinitomicaceae > Crocinitomix. The sequence goes on along the minus strand of JBLHOW010000026.1, from coordinate 65,078 downwards.
TATTATGAAAATAACTTTAGGCTATCTTTTTCATTAGTCAATTACTTTGGTTTCAGTATTCCAGAATATCGTTATCGAATATTGGAGTTAGGAGATGATTGGATCCATACCACTGAAACTGAGATTGATTTTTTAGCGCTTTCTCCAGGTAATTACACACTAGAAATTGAAGCAAGATCTGCAGGTTTTTATTGGTCTGATTCCGAAAAATTTCAAATAATTATTGATCGTCCATTTTGGGAAAAGGGATTGTTTTATGCAGGTCTTTCATTCATTTTATTGGTTTGTTTTTCCTTTGTATACTTTTTAAGGATAAGAAAAATTCGAAAACAAGAAATTGAAAAAAGAAGCGTTTTGAAAAAAATAAACAAACTTGAATTGCAGGCACTTAGCGCACAAATGAATCCACATTTTATATTTAATTCGCTAAACTCTATTCAACATTATTTAATGCCCTTTAAGAATGAAAATGCGATAAATTTTATTGCAAATTTATCCAAGCTAATACGCTTAAATATGCAAGTGTTGGGTAAGAAAAGAGTAACGCTTAAAGGGGAGTTAGAGCGAATTGAATTATACATTCAACTCGAAAAAGAGCGCTACGATAAGACATTAGATTTCAAAATAGTTCTCAATTTGAAACATTCGACAAATGAAATTTGGCTTCCACCAATGATAATGCAGCCACTTGTCGAAAATGCCATTTGGCATGGAATTATGCCCTTAATGGAAGATGGAGAAATTCGGATTGAAATTACCGATACGGCTGATTTATTAGAGATTTGTATTATTGATAATGGGGTAGGATTATCTAAAAAAAAATCACCCTTAAATGGACATGTTTCCAAAGGAACACAATTGGTTCGGGATAGAATTAAATTGCATCATCCTAAAAATATACTTACGGTTCAAAATCGATATGATAGCCATGAAACCATAATGGGAGCACAGGCCAATATTAAATTACGCCTAGTCACCACTTCCAATTAGGACATTGACTGAAACTGATTTTATAAAATTAATTTATTCAACAATTAATTTTTGTTCTAAGGTATTTCCGTTTACCTCAATTTGGATGATGTAAATGCCTGAGGATAGCGTTTCAATTTGAAGGTTATTTGCTCCTGTATTATCTTGTAGGATCAATTTTCCGGTTAAATCAAATATCGATACTTGGTCAATGCTTCCTCCCTTAATATTAGAAATGTTTAGTTCTTTTTTAGCAGGGTTTGGAAAAATACTGAATGTTTCAGTTGGTTTTTCCTCAATAATTCCTAATGCGCAATCTGAGTCATAGACCAAGGCTTTCACTCCAGACCAAATCCCTTCAAATGGGACAAATGGACCTGGCGGAATACAAATTAATCCGACATAAATAAGCAAGGTGACCCCTTACAGTAACATAGGCGCAGCCTGCATTTTCTTCCGAAGTCCAACGATCTAAAACGACCGGTGAAAGCGGGTTTTCAACATTAACAATTGCTAGCCCAGATGGCTCGTCATGCGCGCCAAAAGGGGTGCCCAATGCAATGTATAAATAGTTGCCTTCTTGTGTAATACGGTTCACATGTATGTTTCCAAAATTATCTCCTAGTAGGTACACGGCGGTCGACATGTTTTCAGGATCAGAAAGATCAATTATTGATAAACCTCCAGAAGTATTTGCCACAAATAAAAAGTCGCGATCCAGTTGATCATGCAATGTTGTAACACTGTTCTTTATACAACCCAACTCTAATTCATCTTCAAGCGTTAATTCAAAACTTTCGCAAAATTGAGCGGAGAGAATAAATGGAGCGAATAATATAAATAAAAAGGCCAGGTGCTTCATAGGTCGTATGGTTACAGCATTTAAAATAAATGCTTGTCAATTGGTTAATTTGAAAACGTCATTTTTCAAAGTAGATTCTAATATAAAACGAATTGTGCAGTGGAATCCCCTTTTTACGCTTATAAATCATTTCGTATCTTCACCAAATTACAACATGTTCGGTCAAAACAAAAAAATATTACAAGCTAAAATTGATGTGCGCTATCACTCGCGCGAATTAATTAAAGTCATTTTTATCGTGACGGAAGATTTTCCAAAGGATGATCCAGATGCATTAGGTCCTTTACTTCGAAAAAAGGCTTTGGGAATTTCCTCTTTCTTGACACATGGGACAGTCAAGTCTGATAAAGAAGAACAGAACGAAGATTTTTTGGTGGTGATGTCAGAATTGCGCAACGTATTAAAACTAATTACGATTGCAAACCATTTAAGGTTCTGTGGTGACCGTCAAAAAGCAATGGTGCGATTGGGCATTGCAAATGTGATTGACAATTTAGATAAATTGGTTGTATTGACCGGAGGGTTTAAAGACCAAAAATAAGAGCCGCCCCCAAATTGAGAACGGCTCTTTACTTCATGAAAACACTACATTAACGATAAAGTATGAAAAAAAATTGTACTAGCGTTTTATGAAGCTTCTTGTACTGATACCTTCAACTGTATTGATATTTAAAAAATACATTCCCTCTTCTAAATCAGTAACTGAAATTTGTTTAGAAAAACTTGTTCTTTGAACAATTCTTCCATTTACATCAGTAATGATTATTTCGTTAATAATTTCATTGTTTTCAACATTTATTGTAATGAATTCAGTTGTTGGATTCGGGAAAATATTGAATTCCAATTCTGTCATTTCAATTACACTTACGAATGCTGTTGGTAAAGGAATTAAGTCTCCGCCAGATGATAATGCTACCCATAGTCCAAATGCTGGGCCGTCACCGTTCATTGAAGGGTCTAAGAATCCAGAAGCAAGTACTGTAATTGCAGCATCATCCAATTCTAATGTTGATAGTGGAGCAGCATAACCTGCAACAGTTACATCTCCTGCTTCGTTTCTCACTTCTAATAAGTAATCTGCTGTTCCTAATTCTAAATATCCAGCAAATTGAGGATAACTAGCATTGTCAACAAGTGTTCCTGCTGGAACAGATGTTTCAAAAACGTCTACTGTTGGTGCGTCTGTTGAACCATGGTGTACTAATACATCTGTATTTCCTGATGTAGCAGCTTCTTCTCTTGCCATGTCATAAATCTCTAATCCAAATGCAGGAGCAGGTGAATAGTCAGTAGGGCTTAATCCAGTGATGCCGTCAGCCACAGCAATATACTTAGAACGCGAAGCTAAAGTTAATGGGAAAGTTGCAATGGCATCTCCAACATCAGTTGAAGTTCCTGGTGCAACAGCGATTTCAATATCAACTCCTGCGGGTGCGTCAATGAATGGCGTTGCAGTTCTGTATGCAAAATTATCTAATAATAAACCACCATTTAAGTAAATATCAACTTCACCAGCAATATCATCTGCTGAATTGTGAATTACTTGTAAACGAGCAGTTGATGTTGGTAATTCAATTAATTCTCCACCTGCTGGTAAAGCAACCCAAAGTCCAAATGCTGGTCCGTCTCCATTTACAGAAGGATCTAAAAATCCTGATGCTACAACCGTTAATGCAGCTCCTTCTAATCCTAATGTTGCTAACGGTGCTTCATAGCTAGCTACCACAACTGATCCTGTTACATCTTGAACTTCTAGTGTATAATCTGCCGTTGCCAATTCTAAATATCCAGCAAACTGAGGATAACTAGCATTATTAACAATTGTTCCAGCTGGAACGAAGCTTTCAAATACATCTACTGTGGGTGCATCTGTAGAGCCATGGTGAACTAATACGTCTGTATTTGTTCCTGTAGCTGCTTCTTCTCTACCCATGTCATAAATTTCAAGACCGAAACCAGGAGCAGGGGTATATTCCGTTCCACTTAATCCTGTAATTCCGTCAGCAACTACAACATAAGTTGAACCATCCATTAAGGTTAAGGGAAAGTTGGCAATAGATTCACCGACATCTTCACTGTCTCCAGGAGCAATGTCAATGTCAATTTCTTCACCTGCAGGTGCATCTATAAAAGGTGTTGCTGTTCTAAAAGTAAAATTATCTACTAAAAGATCTCCATTCAGATAGACATCAACTACTGTAGCAGCATCATCTGCTGAGTTGTGAATAATTTGAACACGAGCTGTTTGAGCTACGGCACTCATTGACAGGCCAACGAATACTGAGGCTATAATTGTTTTTTTAAAGTTTAGTTTGAACATAATGTAAAGTTTTTTGTTTAATCATTTGAAGGAAAGACAAAACAAAACAAGAAAACGCTTCTTCGAACTTTAAAAAAAAATGGATTTTATTAAAATCATATCAGAAATAAGGGATGGGAACGCAAAATCTTTCAAGTTGCTGTATGATGCCTATTCTTCTAAATTTAAAGGGATTGCGTATCGTTATACTAACGACTCAAGCGTGGCTAATGACATGGTGCAAGAAAGTTTTATAAAAATTTATAAAAACATTAATTCTTATAAAGGAGATGGAAATTTTGAAGGATGGATGAAGCGAATTCTAATTAACAATTGTCTTAATAACATAAAGAAGGAAAAAAAATACACTTTTGAAATCAGTGATGTCCTGCTAGACCGACCGTCATCAGAATGGGACGAAGCAATAGATGCACTGTCTTTTGATGAAATCCTAGTACTAGTTAATAAACTACCCATTGGTTATAAGACTGTTTTTAACTTAAGTGTGTTTGAAGGTTATGCTCACAAAGAGATTGGTGAATTACTAGGGATTTCTGAAAGCGCCTCGCGCAGTCAGTTGACAAAAGCTAAAAGTAAATTGAAAGAAGAATTAAAAAATATTAATATATTTTCGTCAAGAGCATAGATGAATAAAAGTGAAGAAGAAATATTGAATAATCTAAATCAGAAAGCAGACCAGTTTGAGATGCCTGTGGATGACTTTGTATGGGACGCAATTCTAAGCGAAGTCCAACCCGAAAAGACAAAACGAAGATTTGTTTTTTGGTGGATATTTGTTACTGCTGCTGTATTATTTGCAACTGCATTGACTTTTGGATGGTATGCAACGCATGATGAAAACGATTTGGCCCAAAGCAACGAAGTTGCCTTAACTGGACCTTCAGTATCAAAAGAAAAATTATCCAGATCTACAAGGGGATTAATTGCTGACTCATCACATAATTTTGTGCTAGATGAACCAACAACGCTTGGGCCTTCAAATTCTAACACGGAGGTGCTCGAAGATATACTGGATGTTGACAGTCTACAAAATGCAAATGTGGCAAGAAACGGATTGCGAAAGCGAGAAAATTTTTCCAAAGTAGAGCTGGTGACTTCACAAATTAGCAAGAATAATCTTGAAACGGCTCCCATTGGAAAAGTTAAGGATAATGTGGATGATGCAGATTCAGATGGCATTTCATCCATTGGTATTATTAATACTAATCCTTTAACTAATAGTCAATTTGACAGTTTAAAAGTAAAGATAGATGATCCTCTAAATTTAATTTCAGGCACTTTGGAAAAGGGCAATAGCATTGAAGATAAGGTAAGTACCAACAGCCAGTTTGATAGTTTAAATTTAAGTACTGATGACCCTCTAATTTTCAATTCGGATACACTAGAGAAAAGCGGGAGTAGAATAGATAGTGCTGAGAATAATGATGAGCAACCACCAAATATGATTCCAACTAAAGTGGAAGAAAATGAGCGCAAATTTACGCTTTTATTGCATGGCGGAGTAGGTGAGTCATTTCGCAGTTTAAGTAGTGGAACGCATCACGATTTAATTCAGCATAAGAACGATCATGAGTCTTTTGGCGGATGTTTTGAAATTGGTTTAGACGCCCAATTTACGTTAGGAATCCGTTTCATTGCAAGAACTGGTGTTGGTTATAAGTTTTACAGTGATAAATATGATTTTCAGCACGACTTAATTACACACACAACCAGAAATGACTATCAATATTTCCAAGTGCCTTTAATTTTTGGGTATAACTTAATGCCAAGACCAAAATCAAATTTTTATCTATTAGGTGGATTGAAGGCAAACCTTTTAACTTCTGCACAATCTTCATGGATAGATGTCAGTGCCTTGGTTCCGGTTGCGCATAACAACGCCTCAGTTAATACTCCTTTTCGTTCGATTACAGGAGCAATTAGTCTTGGTTTAGATTATAATTATCAAATATCTGAGCATATTAGTTTACATGCTATGCCATCTATTGATGCTTTTTTAAATTCAGTTTACAAAAGAAAAACTGATTTGAATCAGCGACCATTTTCCTTTAATATAGATCTTGGGGTTTCTTATTCTTTTTAAGGCGTGTTTACTTAACCTCCGATCTTAAAAAATACGCTAAAATAGCTCTATGTAAATGCTTAACTTAGAGACTCAATACGATTAAAGAAGCTTATGAAATACTTTTTTACTATAATTTCCGCAATTCTCCTTACATGTTCATTTTCTAACGCGCGTGCTCAGTATACAATTTTGACCGAATTTGGTGATCTTGAGACATGCGATACAATGACGAAAGGTCCCTTTATCGTTTGGTGGGATAACAGTTATCCTGCTCCAGAATTTGTTTCTGATTTTTTGGATCGTATTGTTGAGTTTAGAACACAATGTTTAGATGATTACAACTTGCAAGATCCTCCAGCGGTTGAAGATGGGAATTATATTAACTATTACTTTCATGAAAGTGGAGATGTTTTTCCAGACTATTTTGGTAACTATGTTGGAGGAGACACTTATGGAAATGCTTATGTAACTATACCAAAGTGGTTGCATTGGAACTTTAGTAATGCAGCACATGAAACGTTTCATGTTTTTCAATATGCGCGCACATCTCCAGGTTATGATTATACAGATGATGGGCAGTGGTTTACTGAAGCTTCGGCCAATTGGTTTAAAGCATTGAATTATCCTGATGAGGTTAGTGCATTTGTGACTCTGGAAATTTTGGCAAAATTACCACAAGTGCCGCTTTGGTATGGCTGGAATAATCGTCCCGAAGAACATCCTGAAAACTGGCAACGCGAAAACCATCAATATGCGTTGGGTTACTTTTTGTATTACTTAACAGAGGTTAAAGGTATGCCGCGCACTCTAATAACGGAAGGTTTTTATAATGGAACGGATCTCATTCCACAAGAATATATTGCCAATGAATTAGGCGTATCTGTATTTCGCAGTTACTTTCTAGATTGGACAGCTGATGTGATTAAACGCTTTGAAGCTGCCAGTCTTGATCAGGTTGAAGCAGCAGAGGATGAATGGCTTACTTATGCTGCACCTGCAGATGATAATCAATTCATTGGAACTTATACTAATACTGGAACTGACGGTTGGGTGCGTCCTGAAGAAATTAAAGTAACGACGGGTTGGTCCTTCAATACCTACAAAATTTCGAATGATATGGCTGAAACATATACGTTTCAAATAAATGGTGATGCATTAAGTAGTGAAGGTGATGCAACACATTTTGAAGGACTTGTTGTGATTAAAAATGATGCTGGCGAAACAACAACTTATCCGCTAATAATGATGACTAGTCAAACAGGCTGGATTTCGATTGATATGGCCAGTAGTGATGTGGAGGCTTATTTTATTGTTGCATCCATGCCGGATGTTTATGAGGGGGTAGAGAATTACTATTCTTATGAGGCTAGAATTAGTACAGGGGATGTTTCAGAATTAATGGCTTTCGAATTTGGAAATTTAAAAGCGAGCATTTATCCAAATCCTTCTAATGGACCTACTTCTTTTTATATTGAAAGCCCGATTGATGTGGATGTTAATATTCGAATTGTGAGCATTGAAGGGCAGTCAATAGTGGGTTATCAATTAAAGCCAGGTATACAATTAGTTGAAATGGATCTTTCAGCTTTCGCGTCAGGCATATATTACGTTCAATTTGAAGTTGAAGGAATGGTGAAAACGAAAAAATTAATCGTACAGTAAGTCAAACATTTAAAGGTCCGTTGTATCAATCAACACTAACGCCGTTGCAATACTACTTATTTTGCCATTTGCCATAAACGCACGTGTTTTTAATAGGCCACCTTCTGCTACTTTAAAAGGGCTTGAATAGAGATTGGCATTTTCATCTGGATCACTTCCATCCATTGTATATCTAATCTCTACTAATTCTGAAGAATGCTCAATTTTTATAGAATCAGTTATACTTATCGAAATCGTGTCAGGAACAATAGGATGAGGCACGCGATAATTAGCACCCATTTGGTCGAAACGGATATATTGTTGATCTAATCGATTTAAGAAACCTTCTAAATCTTTACGATCTTTCATAGTCCAGCAAATTTCAGACAAGGCACTAATTCTTGGCATCAATAAATATTCTAAATGTTCCTCTGTTGTTATAAATTCTGTCCACATGGTTGCTTCTGCTCCAATAAAATAGGATTTATATTCTGCAGGAATTGTGTCTGGTGTTGGGTCGAATGAATATACTTTTTCTGTATTTGTCCAACAATAAGTTTGCCCAAAAGGTTCCATTTTTTTATGTGCTTTATCTACATAAATTCCATCAAAATAAAGGAATTGATAGGGAGACATAATCGCCTTATGTTCTTCTTTTGCTGCTTCAACTCCTGCAGTTGTTCCCAACCATGATTGTAATACAGCATTTGGAGCAATTCCTCCCTCCATAATTTCACTCCACCCGATAATGGTTTTTCCTTTTTCGTTAATGTATTTCTCCATTTCAGAAATAAACCAACTTTGTAATTCTTGCTCGTTTGACAAGTTATTATCGTGCATTCTCTTTTGACATTTGTCACAAGCTTCCCATCTTTCTTTTGGGCATTCATCTCCACCTATGTGGATGTATTGCGAAGGAAATAATTCAACTACTTCGTCAATGATGTCTTTCAAAAAGGTGAAAACAGAATCATTTCCAGCACAATAGACATCAGGAATCACACCTGGGCGCTGTAAAACTTCAAAAGGCCCACCAGTGCAACTTAGTTGTGGATAGCCAACTAATGCAGCAGTCGAATGACCAGGCATTTCAATTTCTGGAATTACTTCTATATGTCTATTGGCTGCATAAGCTACAATTTCTTTTATGTCTTCTTGTGTATAATAACCTTCTACAGGAATGGTGTCATATTGCTGCGCTGACCAAGGTGTATCATGATCTAAAATTAAAGTTCCACTACGTTTTGAACCGAGTTCAACTAATTTTGGATATTTCTTTATTTCAATTCGCCAACCTTGATCTTCCGTTAAGTGCCAATGAAATTTATTCAGTTTGTGATAGGCCATATAATCCAAATAGCGTTTGGTAAATGCTACAGAGAAAAAATGACGACAGGGATCGAGATGCATGCCACGGTATTCATATCTTGGTACATCTGTTATTTCTACTGCGGGTATAATCAGTTCTGTTAATTCACCTTTACCGCCATAAATGTCTGCAGGCAATAATTGGAGTAGCGTTTGGACCCCGTAAAAGATTCCAGCAGGTTCGTTTGCTGTAATTTTTAAGTTCTCGTCAGCAATAAGTGTATACCCTTCCTTACCAAGAGTTGGATCAGGCGTTTGGTTCAAAATAAAATGAATCCCTTTTTCATCCGATTTTTCGTTCGATCTTTGAAGCGTTGAATTCGACGTTGCTTGTTCGATTCGTTCCTCTAGATATTGTGCGGTGCTTTGCAATTCGTCTTGGCGACCATGAAAATAAATAGTGCTGGTTAAGTCAATTTTATAGTTTTTTCCTAATTCCGAAATATCTAAAGGCATTGGAATGATTGAAACCTCTTTAGGTTCTCCTAAATCTTCTGCAATCGTTGCGGGTGTTTCATGATTTTGACCACATGAAATAAGAATTAATGTTAAAAAATAGAGGAGGACATGTTTTTGCATAAATACGATTGCTTCAATTTTCGATTAAAATTAAGATTTTTAATGGAAAGTATAAGATCTCTTTAAAGCATAAGAAACTTCGCTTGTTGAAACAAAAAAACGTCAAATTTGAAAGACGAATCCTTTTAATACACCAGTCTTTTTTACGCATAAAAAAACTGAGTCTTTTCAAAGACTCAGTTTTGAGATAATTTATGTTTAGTTTGACTAGTTTGCATTAATTAAATTGCCACTGCCCGAACTGCTAACATTGATAATTGGAATTCCTTTATAGTATACATTTCCCGAACCACTAATTACTGCATTTAGTGTATTAATGGCAGTTACTTCAACTTTACCACTTCCAGAAACGGTTGCTTCTACATTTTCAGCGTCAAGATTAAAAGCAGCGTAATTTCCACTTCCACTAACTGTTGCGTCATTATTAATTGTTGTTCCAGTTTTTACAGTAATTCCGCCAGAGCCACTAATTTTAGCTGTCACGTTTTCGCTAGTTATTTCGTCCATTGTTAGACTGCCAGATCCTGATACAGTCATGGTTTGATTAACTGAATTGATTGCAGTAGCTTGAAGTGATCCTGAACCCGATACTGCCAAATTAAAGGATGAATACTCTGTTGCATTATCAATATTCGCATCCAAATTTCCGCTTCCGGAACAGGCAAGAGAGTTAACATTTGGCGCCATAATGGTTACAGTAATATCCTCACTATGTTTAATAGTATACCTGTTTTTTGATTCAATATATAATGTGGAATTTTCAACGTAAATATCCATTGCATTCAATACTTTATCGGATGTATTCACAATAATGGAGGTAGTTGCGGATTCTGTAAAAGTTAAATTACCACCAACTCCAAATTCAATTGCTGTGAAACCTGTTTCACTAATAATATGATCTTCTGGAGTTCCCTTAGATGCATCTACTTTTTTACAGGCGATTATTGCAAAAATTCCTAATGTTATAAAAAAGTATTTTTTGCTCTGATTTAATATGTTTGCTCTTTTCATTTTCTTGTTTTTTTGATTGTTACACTTGGGTGACACATCAATTTTAATTTACCCCTATTCACAAAAATTATTTTAGGTTCTGCTCACGTTCATTAATGTAGGATATGAATTCGCGTGCAATTTCTTGTTCTTTTCCAGTAATAGGAGGTTCGGCACTAACCACATCAATTACAATGGACCGAAAGATTGAAGCTAATTATTAGTACGTTATGAGTTGATCTATGTCATGGTAGAGCATAAAAAAATCCCAGTCTGTCTGCCTTAGGCGGATGGACTGGGATTTAATTATATCAATTGTAATTTAAGCTTACATCACTGGCAATTCAAATGAGATTACCACATTAGTTTTTTCTGGTTTTTTATCTGCGTAATTGCCGATTTTATAAAGTGCCGCCTGAATTGTTGTTTCTCCTTTAAATACTTTATCAGTATAAGTGAAAACGATTTTTTCTTCCCGCTCAACATCTCTAATCTTCATCATTCCTGTCATTACATAGCTGTTACCATCTTTTATAAATGATATACTTTTAAAAGACATTGTTGGATAGGTTGCCATATCGAAATAATCTGCACTTTTTAAATGCTCATCTCTTTTTGGTGTTCCTGTATCTAAAGTGCTAACGTCAACCGTTCCTTCAATAGAGGATTGAGCTAAATCACCCATATTGAATTTGATCTTAGCCTGCAGCCCAGAAATTGTTCCTGTTGTATTTTGCATATCTGCCACAAAAGAAATTTTAACGGCATCCATTTTAAGCGATAATTCTTGCGCAAATGTCATCATTGGCATGATAAAAAGAGCCAAAATTATTAGTGATTTGATTTTCATTTTATACTTGTTTTAGTTTAATAGTAATTTATTAATAGCATGAATCGTACCAGATTCTAGAACAAATATAATCAATTAGATGTTTAAACATCTAATTGATTCGTTAATGTTTTGTTAATTTTCAAAAAAAGCATCCATGGCGGTAGAGTAACGATCGGCAATAAACGCTGCTCCCTCGGTATTATAATGCGATTCATCAACCATATAATCATCTGTCCAACCTGTTTGCATATCCACTGGAATGATAAATGAATTCACGTTGGATTGTTCAGTTGCTAGGCTTATTATTTGTCCTGTAAAATCTTCTAGCAGCCTCATTTTATCTTCCGTCATAATATCTGATCTTGCTGGGGCAATTTGCTCAATGAAAATAATGACATTCGGATTGTTACACTGTAATATTTCAATTGTTTTTTTGATGTTCTTTATGGCCTTATTAGCGGATACTTCACCAAGAAGGTCATTCCCACCGATACCTAAAAGAACAATATTGGGCACAAAATCATTCCCTATGTCCCTTTTTACAATTGAGTGAATATCACCTGTCATGTATCCCCCAAACCCCATATGATCTGGGTCAAAAGTAAGCCCCTTATACGTGTCATATGATGCGGGGTCCGTTTCATAGCCGATTAAATCAAAAGTCCAATCAGTGTCAACTAAATTTTTCCACAGCTCATAACGGTAGGATTCAAAGTCAGGTCGATTACCTTCGACCCTTGAGTCACCTAACAATAAAATTTTAGCATTATCAGGAAATAGTTTACTATTGGTCTCCTCTATTGGCAGAATACATTCTGTCTTACAGCTTGCTAATGTAATTACGGCAAGTGCGCTAATAATTAAGTTCAATTTCATATCTATGTTTTTTTCGGACGTCGCCAAGGCTTTGACGAAGACACTGATTCACGTATAAAACAGGATGCAAAAGAATTACCCTACCCCCTTGCTTGAAATAAATTAAAATTCAAAACGAATTACAGCATTTGGAGTAATAAAAAGATAGTATTTATCTACTGCATATGTCTCGAATTTGTCCAATCCGGTTGCCTCATCTTCAATGATATCAAGATCATAGGTGCGACTCAGTAGATTTGTGTTATTGTAAACATTGAAACAAGAAATGCCAACTTTACCTCTCCAGTTTTTTTCTGGATTCTTGGGAAAATTATAATAAACAGTTAAGTCTAATTGGTGAAATAAAGGGAGTCTTTTGCTGTTACGTGTCCCATAATTAATTGCAAATTCAGCATCCTCATCAGGATCTGTAGGTTCAATTGTTTCTACTCCTGCAATTGGAGAATAAGATTTACCAGATGCTAATTTGAACGAACTTGAAAAATCAAATTGTCGCCAACTAAATGTATTAACCCAATTAATTGAATGCGGTTGGCTGAATGGAGCAGGGAAACTTCCGAAATCTAAATCATCAAAATGATAAGTAATTTCATTGAAAGAGTAAGAGATCCAGGTTCGATAATTTTTCCACCTTTTCTTAATGAGTAAATCAATTCCTTTTACCGAAGCCTCACCTCGAACAAAGCCAGAGGAAAGTGCGGCGTTATCAGAAAAATTAACAATTCCTTGAAGTTCTTTTATGTACCCATCTACAGAAAAGAACCAACCATTTAATTCTGCCACAGCACCAATATTTGCAATATAACTTCTAACCTCAGGTACTTCTTCATCATCTGTCATGACCCAAATTCTGTTTGAAAGGCCCAATTCTGAACCTTCAAACTCGTCTACTTGACTGATAAATTGATTTTGAATGCCTGCACCAACTTTAATTCTAAGCCAATCATTTGCTCTATATTGTCCATAAAGTCGGGGTTCTATATAAATGGATTCTGTTGCCCCAAAGTAAGATAAGCGTCCACCAATTTTTGTTATAAATTTTGCGTTTTTGAAAATGTAATTGGCGTGGATAGATTGAGTTGAGCTGGTCACCTCTCCACTTTCTGAGACTGAGTCTTCTTCTTCACTGGAAGTTAATCTATAATCTACTTCATTATATAGAAATTGATACCCACCACTAATGCTATGGTTCTCATTAAAAGTATACCGATTATTCAGTTTTAAAGCGTAATGATTAACCGCGTTTGATTTCTCAATGCTTTCTGTAAAAAGCTCTTCGTCTGGTTCGGTTAACATAAAGTCATTTGAAAAAGCATAGCGATATTGTGCTAAAGCACCTACGAATGAAGTTTTAAATTTTTCGGACCAAATTTGATCATAATTAACACTGAACCCTAGGTTTGTTGAACTAATATAATTTGCATTTGTTTCAGTCTCATCCAATAATTCGGAAGAGTAATTCAATTGATTAGCGGTGTAAATTCCGCTTACAGTGATCAGTTGGTTTTTATTGGGCTTAAATATTAATTTCCCATTGATATCGTAATAAATGAAATCATTAAATACTTCCGTTTGTTCCACGTTTTGACCTCCAAAAGTAGGTTCGTCTCCGTATAAACCTGTGTTTTGAATTTCGGTTTCTTGATACACACGTTCGGAATAGCGTTTATAGGTTGGCGATTTCCATAGGTCCATATATGATCTTCTGCCCGAAATTAAAAGTCCGACTTTGGGTGCAAGAGGCATTTTGACATAGGCATCTCCTTGCATCATATTAATTCCGGCACCCGTTTCTATTTTATAAGGGACATAATTAATCGAATTTAACTGGATTAAACCGGATGCTTTTCCGCCAAAATAAGGATCATAAATTCCAGTATGCAATTCTGTTCGATCAATAATATTTGGATTAATAGAAGAAATCATTCCGTTGAAATGTCCGGGGTGATAAATTGGAATGCCGTCCCAAAGCAAATGATTTTGGTCAGATGTGCCTCCTCTAATTTGAATCTCTGAAACGGTTGCACTTGCAGAATTAATTCCAGGTACATTTTGTACCAATTGAAAAACATCTGGTTCAGTTGTTCCTGGAACCGAACCTATCTTTTTAAGCCGAATAGAAATGGAAGATATATCTTCCGAAATAGTAATTCCTTCTGTTAAGTATTCAACTTCAATTTCAGGAAATTCAAAAACATCTAGCGACAATTTAATGGATGTGGTATTTTTCAATTTATCGGCAGATATTATCAATTTTTTATATCCTAAACTCGTTATTTCTAGCTGAGGTGATTGGTCACTTCTGTGTGTCAACTCAAAATTACCTACCTCATCTGCATAAGTGCCTTTATAAGATCCAATAATGCGAATTTTGGCAAAAGAAACGGGCTCTCCATCCTCGTTTAGAATTTTATTGGAGAGTTCCCAAATAATGTTGGATGGTCTGATTGAATAATAGTCAGCTTTTACGCGGTCAAACGAAAGTTCAGTGCCTGATAAAATTTGAGTAAACGCATCCTCTAAAGGTATGTTTTCTAACCTCTTCGTTATTCGGATAGAAACAATTAAGGCAGGGTCGTAAGCGATTTTGATCTGGTAATTTTTCTCCATTAAATCGAAGACCGTTGCTAAAGCAATATCTTCAAAATTTTCATTAACCCTTTGTTGCGCAAACAAATTGGACGTGACTAATAATAAAAATGTTAAGGTTAATGTCTTCATTCTATTCAACTAGAATTAGTTCATTATTTGTGGCCTTATAGGCTAGCTGCATAGGCTCAAAAATTAGGCGCAAGGCTTGTTCCAAATTGTCATGCGGGAAAGCGCCAACGTAGGTTCTATTTGAAATATCCACCTTGCAATCTACCGTCAATTTGTATTGGTTTTCCAGTTCTTTTATAACATTTTCGAAAGGCACGTCATGAAATGAACTAAAGCCATTGATCCATTCAGCGTTTTCTGTAACAGTTGGAGACCAATCATTTTCTAATGTTCCGTTTTCAATTCTTGCAACATCTCCAATGCTTAAAATTTTCTGTGTACCGTGTAAATCTTTTACATTCACTTTACCTTCGTAACAAACTATTTCGGTTATAGAATTTCTATTTCTAATATTAAATTCTGTTCCCAAAACTTCGACGGTTCCATGATTGGTTATAACTGTGAAGCGATTTCCTTTAGTTACTTTAAAATAACCTTCTCCTTCTAAATTGATCGTTCTTTCATCTTCCCAATCCGATTTATTGTATTCAATGGAGGATGAAACATTCAAGTTTATTTGAGAACTGTCTGGTAAAAATATCGCTTCCGTTTCACCTTGAACAGTGGCATATTTCACATTGCTTTCTGGGATTAAAAAGAATAAACCAATAATTAACAAAGCAGCGACACCTGCAATAATACCAAAGAACTTAGTCCGATTCATTTTAATAACCGGAGTATTAAGTTTGTTTTGGAGTCTTTCGTATTCGGCTTCGGTATTATATTCCGGGGCTTCGAGTTGGGCTGAATAGTTGGCAATGGATTTATAAGTAGCATAGGCATCTGATTTTTCAAACGCTTCTAACTCCTCAGGCGTTAAGTCACCTGCAAGCCAACGACCTAATGTTTCGTCTTCTATGTCGTTTTCAGATCTACTCATAATTTCTGTTCATATTCCTAAAACATCCTCGTTAAGAAATACCCTACCCCCCTTATTTAAAATTTGTAATATTCTTTCGTAAATGTTTGAGTGCTTTACCCATTCGTTTTTCAATTGCTTTAACACTTACGCCTAAATCTGCGGCAATCTCCGCATATTTCTTTTTTTCAATTCGGTTCATTAAAAACAC
The DNA here is from genome assembly GCA_047623705.1 of Crocinitomix sp. Classification (GTDB taxonomy): domain Bacteria; phylum Bacteroidota; class Bacteroidia; order Flavobacteriales_D; family Crocinitomicaceae; genus Crocinitomix. The sequence continues at coordinate 48,746 of JBLHOW010000026.1, read as the reverse complement.
TTCGCGTTGTGTTACAGGTAAAGTTGCGATTGCATTTTCTAATTTTATTTTGAATTCTTGCTCTTCCATTTTGAACTCGGGCGTTTCAATAACAATGGTAGAATCTGCATTACTTTGCATGTATTTCAACTTTACTTTTAAATGCGCCATTTCATTTTTAAACGCATTTGACGCCAAGGTATACATATAGCTTTTAGCCTTTTCAGGCATTACTTTTTTGCAATTTTCCCAAAGCTTAATAAAAGTGTTTTGCACAATGTCATTGGCTTGTTCATGATCGCTCCCTTTATAGATCAGGAAATTTCTTAGCGGTTTCGCCAAGGATTTGAACAGTGTCCCGTAGGTCTGTTCATCACAAACATTTTGTTCTTCAGAAATTTGCATTGTCTATTCGGGTAAAAGTAAAGATTAATAAGAACTAAAAAAAATATTTCAAGCTAAGGGGGTAGGGTGAATTTAATTGAAGCTGTTTTATAATAAATCAAACATCAAAAACTATGGGACGTGCAAAAAAAGAAATCTTAAAATTACCGCAACTCGTGGTTGCGGTAATAATTGGAATATTGGGCTATTCAATTTTGGTAAAAGTCACTAGCGGATTTTTTCAGAGTGAAACTTTCGAAGATGGTCTGTCATTTCAGTTGAATTATGAATTTGAATGCAAAAAGGGCGAACAGGATTCAACCTACTATATTAAAGCATTCATTCCGCAAAGCAATTCTCGGCAATTCGTTGCGTTTAAAAAAGAAGAATCTGAACCTTTTACAACGCAAATTTCCGGGGCCAATAAAACCGCTCTATGGGAAGGTGACTTGTCGGAGGAGAAAGAACAAATTAGATGTTCATTTGAGTTGGACTTATTTCCAACAAAGTTTGAAATAGCAAATGATGTTAATTATTCAGATGCAGTTGATTTGAAATCATTCTATGTGCAACCATCAGATTTTATTGCATCTAATGATCCTGAAATAGAAGCATTGGCATTAGAATTGTTGGGCGAAGAAAAAAGGTTGGATGCCGTTTTGACAAAGATATTTGATCATGTTTATGACATTCCGGTTCAACCGATTAAACATTTGATGACTGCTAGTGAGGCCTTGGAACGGAATGCGGCTTCTTGTAATGGTAAAAGTCGTTTGTTCGTGGCGCTCTGTCGTAATTTGGGTCTGCCTGCTCGTGTTTCAGGTGGGATTATTTTAAACACTGAACGTAAAAAAACTTCTCATTTATGGGCAGAAGTAAAAGTGAAGGATGAATGGATTCCATTCGATCCGTTAAACGGCTATTACGCCTATTTACCTTCTAACTATCTAGAAGTGTATAAAGGTGATGAGTTTTTAGTAAAACGTTCTTCTGATATGCTTTTTGACTATAATTATGAAATTACTTTAATTGAATCTGAAGTAACTTTACTAGAGGGTTTTAATATGTTTTCTATCGCAGAAAAAACAGGCTTGTCAACTAACTTATTATCCTTGCTTTTATTGTTGCCAATTGGAGCATTAATTGTGGCTATTTTCAGAAATGTAATCGGATTAAAAACATTTGGAGTTTTTCTTCCAGTACTGATTGCAATATCATTCACAGCAACAGGATTATTGTTTGGCGTGGTTTCTTTTGTTGGCGTATTGCTAGTGATTAGTCTTTTAAATTACCCAATGCTTAAAATGGGGATTTTACATGTGCCCAAATTAGTGGTAATGCTCTCGGCAGTGGTGTTTTTTATGGTCATCATTCTTTTTGTTGGCGTAAGATGGGAATTGGTTGCTGTGGGCGGTGTTACGTTTTTCCCAATTGTAATTCTAACTATTAGTGCTGAAAAATATGCAAGAATTGTTGTTGAAGAAGGGTTTGTAAAAGCATCAAAAATTTTGTTTCAAACCATTTTGGTAACACTCTTTTGCTACGCAGTTGTTGGTTCTGATACCATCTATTTATTGGTGATGAATTTTCCTGAATTGTTAATCTTAGTTGCTATTCTTTCTCTTATGCTAGGCAAATGGATTGGTTTAAGAGTTTCAGAATACAAGCGATTCGGATGGATTGTAAGTTGAAAATATTCAAAGTGCCGCGCCTGGGTTTTCAATAATTGTTTTAGGCGACATACGATTGAAACTCGGGCGCTTTCCACCTCAAAAAATAAAATATCATGTTTAAGAAAGTAAGAAGAATAAAGGCCGAATTTCTTGGGCTGAATAGTCGAAATGTGGGATTTATTTTCCCTTCAAATCCAAGAAAATTCTATAAGCTGGCAGATGATAAAGTCTTGGCTAAAAATATTCTAGAAAAAAATGGAATTCCATGCGCAATAACCTATGCAACGATTGATAAAATTGGAGAAATTCCTTTGATCTGGAAAAAAATGGATCAATACGATAAATTGGCAATTAAACCCGCTAATGGAAGCGGTGGGCAGGGAATTAAAATATTAACTAAGGACGAAGAGGGTGAGTGGATTTCAAGCGGGAAACCAATTGAAGAAAATGAAATATTTCTCTTTTTGGCAAACATAATAATGGGTTTCTTTTCTTTAGGAACCAGTGATTGTGTTTTAATTGAAGAGTGTATCATTCCACACGATTGTTTTCATACGGTTTATCCCGAGGGAGTTGCCGATTTAAGAGTGATTTTATATCGGAATGAAATTGTGATGGGGATGCTGCGTGTGCCAACAGATAAATCGGATGGAAAAGCAAATCTACATCAAGGAGGAATGGGCATTGGAATTAATTTGGAAACCGGCAAAATGACGGATGGCTATGATGGAACAGGTTATTATTCGTCACATCCTGATAGTGGATCTCCGATAAGAGGTGTTACGATTCCTTTTTGGGAAGAAATTCTTGAATTGTCATTGCTTACTGCTAAACATTTTCCGCTTAAATATTTAGGTGTAGATATTGTAATTGATAAAGTAAAAGGGCCACTAGTAATGGAAGTGAATGTACGACCAGGGCTGGGTATTCAAATGGTTAACAAAGCTGGATTGAAGCCGATTTTAGAAAATATTGAAAAAAATCAACTTAGGGGGTAGGGTAATTTTGACTCATCCTGTTTTATACGTGAATCAGTGTCTTCGTCAAAGCCTTGGCGCCGTCCGAAAAAAACTAAATTATGAATTGTATCAAACCGTCAGGACCATATATCGCATTTTTGGTACTTATTTTTTCCATCTCATTCGTTGGAATACCAAAAAAAGGAGAAAGCAAATTGTCATCACCAATGGGCAATGTTGCAAAAAATGAATTAGAAGAGGGGAGACTAGAGCAGATTGAAAAGTTAAGTATGCTTAATATCGAAAATCATGAATAAATTATTTTTAGGGCTTTTTGCTTTGTGTTTAACCGCGCAGGTTAACGCCCAACAACGGAGATACCAAATAACTGTAAATCCATACGCTGGATTTGAATTAAATCTCTTAAAAGCACCAGCAACTTATCTATCGCCAGATGGACAAAAAACTGGAATTAAAGACTTATGGGTGAACGCACCTTTTGCAGGGACGAAATTGAAATGGGCAATTTACAGCAAAGATAAAAAACGAACGCTTGAGTTCAATACCAATTATCGGCGTGCACTTTTCACTGCTAAGGATAACCTTAAGGCGCAAGATTTAAACTTGGCGGTATATTATAAATTTAATCATCCGTCGAAACGCATAAAGAATAGCCTTAAAGTTGGATTTAGAGATTACGTTAAAACGGGAGAAGATCAAGATAATTTATTGGGCACTCCATTGTCTTATCGGCGTTTTGATTTGGCAAATAGGTTAAAACTTCGACCGCGTAAAAATATTGAATTTACCATACACCCTTATAGTACGGTCAAGTTCTATCAAATGTCAAATTTTGATCAATTCATGTATTTTGACAATGGTTTAAATCTAGCTGCTACACATAACTTTAATTTGAAGAGAAAAGTGGGCTTTGCTATATACGCATCAACGCATCAGCGAAATTATAGCATTCATAAATCGGGCAACGAAACCATAGAAATGGAGGAAGACGAAGAGGATGATTTAGATCTGGAATCGAATCGGAGAGTTTGGAGATATTATAGTGCGGGTATTGGTTTGCGAACTCCGATTAATCAAAAATTAAAAATAGTTTCACGCTTAAATTATACGTTGAGGAAAGATTTGATTCAAGAAAAATTGGGGTATAATCAAGTTGAATTAAACGTGGACCTGAATTATACGCGTGAAAAATGGAAGTTAGGCGCAACAACTTCTATCAATTATAGGATGTATAATAATTTTGGAATTACTACGAATGGACAAAGAAGCTTATTAAGGTACATTTATTTAAAAGAAACAGGATACCTTAAATATAATTTCTCTGATCAACTAAGTTTAGATTTTAGGGCGGCCGCAAAAATGCGACTTTCAAACGTTAATGATGTCAATCGTCGCGCAGCGCGATCATACTTTATAGGAGAATTATCAGTTGGATTAGTGTGGAAGATAAATCACAACGATCGAAGTCCAAGACGAAAATTTAATTTTTAGTAGGATGGTATTCCAAGTACTTTTTAGGCATGGCGCATTTCATAGTTTGTGTCAAAATTGAAAATACATTTATTTGTGAGGTTATAAGTTTGGTTTGATTGAATGAGTAGTAGTTTCAATTGAAAGAGGGTTTTGAAAAAGACTCTCTTTTTTGCTATTTCAGTGTAAATGAGACGGTATCATCAAAAGTTTCTCTATATTACTTGTTGTAATATTTAAAAATTAGTCTTATGAATTCAAAAGTTAGTTTAGTTATTCGCATCCTTTTAGCTGCATTTGTGCTTCTTTTTGGGATTAATAAATTTGCCCATTTCATGTCTTTTCCTCCAGTTCCTGGTGATGGAGGAGTTTTGATGGGGGTTTATGTCACTTCAGGATTTTTCAGTCTTATTGGGGTCTTAGAGATTATTGCTGGCCTAGCATTATTGGCCGGTAAGTTCATACCAATTGCCTTAACAGTCATTATTGCAATTATGGTTAATGCCGTAATTTTTCATGTATTGCATGATCCTGCAACTGTTATGGGAGCCATTATCGGATTAGTTTTGGGATTAGTATTAGTATTTGGCTACAAAGACAAGTTTGGAACTTTTCTTAACGCCTAATCATATCTCATTCATAAAAACCTTTCCATTAATTTAGGAAGGTTTTTTTGTGAATTCTAAAATAACGCAACCAAAAAGTTGCTTAATGGAAAATTTGATTTATATTTGCAACCGAATAGTTGCGTAAAAATAAAATTTAAAAACATGAACGATAAAATTGTAAAAGAGCATCAATTTGCACATCCGATCTCAAAAATTTGGAATGCAATTACATTAGAGGCCGAAATTTCTAGTTGGTTTATTCCAGCAGATTTTAAAGCTGAGCAAGGATATAACTATACCTTTAAACACGAATCCGAAGATCAGTGTACAACTATAAATGGTGAAACTTTAAAGGTGAATCCAACAAGCGAATTAGTATAAACTTGGGTGGTAAAAGGAACAGATATAATTACAACCGTAAGTTGGAAATTAGAGGAGAATGAAACAGGTACGTTTCTAACTTTAGAACATACTGGAATTCGTAATTTCCCTGGTGAATCAGCCGTAGAAATGTTTAATAGCTTTAGCGGTGGATGGGATAATTGTATTAATGGTTTAGAGAAACATTTAAAAGCAGTTAATGTCTAAAAAATATAGCATTGATAAAATATTTAAGGCCTTGGCAGATTCGAATCGACGTGAGATTTTTCATCTTTTAGTCCTGGCGACATCTGCCTTGTCTTTAACACAAATTACCGCCGAATTTGACATTAGCCGTCAAGGGATTACAAAACACATTAAGCTAATGGAGGATGCAGGATTAATTCAAACCAATAATAAAGGTCGTGAACGATTTTGCGAAGTGAATCCAACCCCCTTAAATGAAATCAAAGATTGGTTGGCCGTTTACGACAAGTTTTGGGATGATAAACTCAAAAACTTGGGCGATTTTTTGGACAATAAAGCTTAATCAACGATTAACTTGAAAAATCGACCTTCCGTATCAGTAATAATATAAAGTCCCGGTATGAAATTAGAAAGATCTAATTGAACACTGGTTTGATCGGTAATTTTTTGCTCAAGCATTAAACGGCCAGTTACACTGTATAAGTGTAGAACAGTAGTTTGCGCTGAGCTATAATTAACTGTCACTTGGTTTTGTGCTGGATTTGGATAGGCTGATAAAATAGGAACTTCTATTGCTACAATTTCTTCTTCTAATCCAACTGGTGTTGTATTTTCTGAATTAAATGTAGGATAGAGATAGTCAAAAGCACCAATTCCATTTTCAAATCGCGCATAAGTAATGTCCTCATATTGATCTGGAAAATCAATCTGATCGAGTAATTGTCCATCCGCATCACTCAAAGAAAGAACTTCACCGCCAGCAGATAATCTAAAGTTGGTGTGTAAATCTGTTGCATCTACCGTATCACGATCTGCCCACAAAATAAGATATTCACCTGACCCTATTGAAATATTTGGGAATGTCCATTTCATCAAATCACCAGCCTCATCTGATAAGTGATAACCATTTAAGGCAATTGCTTCATCCGAATTATTGTACAATTCTATCCAATCATCATATTCACCATCCTCATCCATAGCAATGGTTGCATTGTTTGCCGAAAGTTCGTTAATAACCAATCCTTTTCTTGGAACAAGGGTGTAATATTCATAAGCAGCACGAACGGGTGAAAATTTTCCAGCTTGTGAATTCTCAGCATAAATATAATAGTCCAAATCTGTTGCTAAAATTGGAATATCAACACCATAAACACCATCTCCTGCGCCACCGTCACCATGGGCGCCATCATCAAACATGGTTTGTGTTAAAAAGTAATCAAATTCATTATAACGATAATTGAATTCTACGACATTGGCATCTTCGACTTCAGTTGTAAATGTTGCTAATGTATAAGGTGCTGGATCAATTGGTGAAATAGCAATTGGATTAATAGTTGGTTCGGTATATCCAAACTCAGGAAGTCCAGTTAAATAAGGTTCGCGTGCATCCATTAATTCTTCTAATCCCGGTCGAAAATCAAACCAAAGTCCAACATTGTCATATACATTTTCATTAAAATCATCAAATGAATAATGCGAATATGGCTCCGTTTCAACATATGGAGAAATGAGTTCATGCATAGTTTCTGCGCGGTCTAAATAATAATTATTACTTATTGTTTCTTCAACAATTGTTCTGTAATGCGCTACATACATTCTTCTGTATTTGGGATTTGACAATAACTGAGCGATTAAAGGTCTAAAATCAACTGCATCATCATGCAAAAAAGGATCTTGTTCTGCCAAAGCATCAAAACCAAGTGGTAAAAATCCTGTGCCGTTAAAAACCAATCCTCCAAATGACATATTTACATCCCAAATTACAATACTCCATTTACCATTAGCCATTTGATAGACATAAAAATTGTGACCAAATGCCGTGTATCCATCATTGTGAACGTATGCGCTACTCACAGCTAAAAACCAAAGTGCTCTGTCCACATCTAAATAATCACCAACGGTTTCTGGTTCGAGCTCTAGTTCATAAGTGAGATCTTGCAATGCGCCGTATCCAAAGTCCGACTTCATGTCATACAGTAATTCATAATCTGTTGAATCGGAGTGATAAGCTAAGTTCGAATTGTCTCCAAATAGATCAAATGTCTCCGGATCGCATTTAAAAAAGGGATTATTGCTAGATCCATAATGTTTATTTAAAAACTCATTATCTACAGATTCTGTATTGGTATAGATTCCGCGATATTCATCATTGATATAAAGTTCCACGAAACTTGCACGCGGTCCATCCATATATAAATTGGCCAACTCATATGTTAAAGCTTCCCGAACCATGCTTGGATCTGTATAACAATTCGCCAATTTGATTTTATCTTTTCCTTGATATTCCTGTCCAGAAATAACGTAATTGAGGTCAATATTAAAAGGGTTTTTATTACTTGTAGTGTCCATTGAACTATTCCCTTTATAACGCACTCCGCAGCTGTCAAACTCTGTTCCGTTGATAGTGACATGTGCCAAAATTCTTCCAGTTCCACTGCCGGTACCGCCGCCGTCACTTGCTAAGTCATCCAGCAAATTATCCCAGTTATCATCAAAAAATGTGATTTCAACTTTATGCACTACATCTATATTAAAGACGCTTTGAGCTGTTGAATAGAATGAACTTAAAAGAAGGATTGTTAAAGTAAATAGTTGTTTCATAGTCAATAGTTGTGTACGTAAATTTAACAATTTCATAATAAACTACCTAAATAGTAGGCCATTGTCTTGCATTTGCAAACATTGTCTGTCCAGAAAAAACTTATTTCCTCTATTCAGAAAAAGCTCATTGCTCAATAAAATTGAGTTGTTCGACTTGGGAATTCTTAACAATTCGCAATAAATAAGTTCTTGCAATAAATTAATCCCTAAAAGATGTGTGATCGAAAAATCAGTTATCAGAAGTATCCGATCAGTTAGAAGCTTTTCGTTGACACTTACCACTTTAGTAGGAGTCGTCATTCAATAATGGATTAATATTACTAGAAGAAACTGCTAGGAGACGCCTAAAGTTTCTTTAATAAAAGACTAAAATCTAAACGTATGAAAAAGAAAAGAAAAATTGCAAATTTCCAATTAGAAGAGAAATTATTACCGGTTCAATCTTCAAAGATTATAGGTGGGCAGACTGATGACGGAGGTCTCTGCATTATTGATAATCTTAGTGGAAGAGTTCATGAGGAAGATGGAGGCATTGGTATCCAGATTGTGATAGATTCATGCTGATTTTAACAGCCTTGTCCTAAACTAAATTAGGGCAGGGCAATATTGAATTAATAACCTGAGTTAGATCAAAGAACCTACTGTACAACAAACTTGAGTTGTTCTACTTTAGAATTCTTAACAATGCGCAATAAATAAGTTCCTGCGGTAAGACTAGCAGTATTAAGTACTGTTGTGTTTTTAAATTCACAGCACAATTTTCCAGACAGATCAAAAACTTGTATTTCTGCGTCTTGAAGATCTGCCCCAACAATATTTAAGATATCAGTTGTTGGGTTAGGGTAGACACTCCAATCAATTGTGCGGTTTATTTCTGTCCAGCCTGTTGTTGCTAATGCTGTTTTAATAGCAGCATAGGCATTTATTTTCCCCCAGCCCCATTTCGTATCACCTTCTGCGGGAATTTCTCCAGTATAAACGTCTTCACGAGCCGTTGCTATAATAATCAATTTTACTTGCCAAGGAGAGAGGTAAGGATTTGCCTCTAGCATTAAAGCTGCAATTCCTGCAACTGCCGGGGCAGACATTGAAGTGCCACTAAACCTTGCAAACGGATAATCTCTTCCGTCAAAAGAAACCGAGGTGATTTCGGTATAACTTCCATCAGTATAAGATGAGATGGACGATCCAACAGAAACTCCTGGTGCAGCAATGTCTGGTTTTAAATTTTCATTCATCATTGGTCCAACGCTTGAAAAAGAAGCAGGGCCACCTCCTACTAATGTTCCACCACCGGTTAAAAAACTGGCTGAAAAAGCTGCAACTGAAATGGCCGTATTCGAACAAGCGGGAGCGCCAATTCCGTATAGATTATCACCTGCAGTATAATCGGCACTAATACTACTAAATGGCATTCCCCAATTCCCTACATCTGTTGATAATTCCGTTACATTCCAATAGTGAACAATGCCTGAGGCGGCAGCCGATTTTAATACAATTTTATAACCCGGAGCACTCTTTTTAACACGTAATCTCATTTGTGGTCGATCATTACTCGGATAAGCTGCGTCCATTGATAAATTATAGTAAATAGTGTCGGTTGTTGCTGGGACGACTAAAAACGAATCAACATAAGTATCGGTCGTTAAAGTATTGTACCAAGGTGTTTCAATTTGTAAAACGTTGCCTCCATTTAAAACTCTAAAACCACCCAAAAATGATTCGTCTTCTTCACCCCATGCATGAATACTTTGTCCCCAAAGGTTCGGTGTGGCCCCCGTGTAAAACATGATACGTGAAAGTAAAGTATCACCCGTAAATTCTTTTTTAATGTGAAAATCAACATTACCATTATTTCCACCAGAAGTTACAAAAACAACACCCAAATCCGAATAGTTGTCTAAAGCTTGAGAAAGAATAGAAGTTCCGTCCAATGCCCCTGTATGATATAATCCCCAACTCATATTTATAACGAGGCGTTTGCCTTCGTCTTGAGATTTTGTATACATCCATTCCCACGCATCCAAAATGGCGCCTTCGTCCACTAAAAACGTGGTAAATAAAAATTGAGATTCAAATGCTACGCCTCTGTAAATTGTTCCGGCACCACTTCCGCCAGCGATACCAGCTACATGACTACCATGTGTAGCAAATGAATAAATATTGGCAGTATCTGCTTGTGCAGCGTCTAATGTTGCAGGCGAATTATATTCAGTTCCATAAGCATAGTCAGCAGGCGTTGGTCCCGAATTTTTAAATTGATCCCAAGCGGCAAAAATTCGCGTATCTGCTAATAAAGTATCGAAAAACATAGGGTGAGAATAGTCAAATCCCCAATCGGTAATGCCTATAAAAACATCTTTTCCAGTAAAAGCACTTGGCAAACCGAGTCCACGGTGAACGCTGTCCACTTTTGTGTCAAATAAAACCTTGTTGAGTTCTGGTTTAATTTTACCAGCCACTTGTAGTTCAATTACGCCATGTAGTTCATAAATGGCTTCTAGCTGCGATAAAGGAAATTTAAGGCTAACAATGTTTGCAACTCTTGATCCAACCATGATTCCGCTGGCTTCTAAATCAACCGCGTCAAAATCTGAATTTACTTTTACCAATAACGAGAGATAATCAACGTGACTTATCGTGTTGATGGGGTATTTAGTTAAAAACTCCTCAGATAAGCGATTATTGGATTCGTTTACAGCTTTTTTGATCTGGTCAATATCTGCACGGCAATTGTTTGATACTCGGACTTGAGCCGATAATGAGATTGCGAATGTGAGCGAAAGTATTAAAAGTATGTTTTTCATATGAGTTTGACTTAGAATCAATCCTTAAAGTTAGGGAATTTTGAGCGGTAAATAATTGCAAGGTCAAAACTCTAATCCAATCATTACAATATCATCTGTTTGTTCTTCGTTTCCTTTCCATTTGTCAAGATCCATTTTGAGCAATTTGCTTTGTGTCTCAAAGTTTTTATGTTGTATATTCGAGAGTAGATTAATAAGTCGACGCTTTGTATATTTTTTATTATAAAGTCCTCCAAACTGATCTACAAATCCATCTGACATCATGTAAATACGATCACCAATGTTAAATTCGTGAATATGTAATTTAAATTCCCCGGTATGGCTCTCAATTCCTTTTGGTGTAAATCCAATTGATCGTCTGTCTCCTCGTATTTCTAAAATATCTTCTTCATGAACCAAAATAAGAGAATGGTAGGCTCCTGAAAAAGACAAGAGTTTATTTTTGTAATCGATTTTACACAGTGCGATATCCATTCCATCCATGATTTGATATTTGCTGTTTTCATGATTTGATAAATAGGTAATCATCATTCGGTTTACCTCATACAACAACTTGTCAGGTGTAAGACTGGACGAATCCTCATTTTTAGCTGCAAGTTCCATAACAAATTTGCAAATTATTGTCAAAAAAGCTCCTGGAACTCCATGGCCTGTGCAATCAATAGTGGCAATAATGGCTTCTTGAGGTCCCGTATTCCAAAAAAGATAAAAATCGCCGCTTACGATATCTTTCGGTTGAAACAGGATGAATGAATCTGAAAAAAAATCGGTCAAATTACTTTTCGGTGATAAAATAGCGTCTTGAATTTTTTTAGCATAATTAATACTTTGAGTAATGCTTAAATGTTGATTTTCAATCAGTGTATTTTGCCGCATTATTTTTTCCGTACGCTGTTTTACTTTCTCCTCAAGAGATAAATAGAGATTTAAGACTCTTTTCCTTTCTACTTTTAATCTTTCCTCGGCATCATACGATTCTAAGCCTGATTTAATCGTTAAATTTAAGTCATCTATATTCCATGGTTTTTCAATAAAACGATACAGTCCAGCGTGATTTATGGCGTTTATAATATCCTTTTGACTAGCTTGTCCTGTTAGCAAAATTCGAACAATATGCGGATATAAAGTCTTTACTTTTGCTAAAAGTTCATCTCCAGCAATACCAGGCATGATTTGGTCTGAAAGAATTAAATGGGGTAAATTATTTTCCTCTTCTAACTCTTTCAATAGTTCCAAGGCTTCCTCACCGCTTTGGGCTGTTTCTATTATGAAGTTTATTCCAAAAAACTGTTTGAGTTGATTTTTTAAACTGATTAGAATACTCTCTTCATCATCCACACATAGGATATAAATTTTTTTCTTAAAGTCATTTTTTACGACCAATTCATTGATAAGTGAAACGATATCTTCTTTATCCCATGGTTTACGAATGGCCCTTTCAACATCTACTTCCATCATTAACTCTTGCATTTCTTTCTCAGAGGCTTGCCCGGTGAGTATAACTTTTTTCGATTTAGGAAAACTATAATGTACCTCCCTAAGAAATATAGCTCCATCTGCACCAGGCATGAGCCAGTCGCTAAATACAATAGATGGAATGTCTAGTAAATCGCATTCCTCCAAAATTTCTATCGCGTCAACTACCTCAGTTGTAAATTCTAGGTTACAGGATTCTGATAAAATGGGTTTTAATTGATTTTTAAGCCCTTGAAGAATGATGTCCTCATCATCTACAAATAATACTGTTGGTTTCATAACTGCATATTTTATATAGCACTAAGCCAGTTAATACCGTCTTCTAACGAACTAAAAAATTGAAATTTGAACATGGCGTTTGGGTCATCTTCAGCGGTTAATTCAATAGATAGTTTTGCTACAATCTCTTCGCCCATGCAGTAGGCCTTAGATTTTATTCCATTTTCTGAAATTTGCGGATAAAAAATATCGTGCATCCATTTTTGAACGCTAGGTTCCATTGTTGGTCCACCGTCCAAGGTGTTTATGATAATTTTAGATATTTTTTTATCTGGCGTTTGATGCGTGTTCATATAGTCGCCAAAAATTCGCATTTCTTTAATATAGGCTTCTCCAAAAATATTTTGTGAGTCAGATTTAAAACGCTGTTCAAAGACATCTAAATTTTCGTGCAAATAAATGGTTTGGAATTGATTTTCAAATAATTGTTTCATACCTTATTGTTTAAAAATTACTGTAATAGTCGTTGAGTGACCTTCATCAACGTCGACTTCTATGCGTGCATTATGTTCATCAGCGATTCGTTTAACAAGCGATAGACCAAGACCGGTTCCTTCGCCAACAGCCTTTGTTGTGAAAAACGGGTCAAACATTTTTTTTTGTACTTCACTGGTTATACTACCAATGAAGTCCTTTATATACACTTCAATCGTATTCTTTTTATTGCGTATTCCCATCTCTAATTTGCCTTTAAACTGGCTTGCTTGCAAAGCATTAAAAATAAGGTTTGTCCATATTTGAGAGATTTGATCTGGAATTGCAGTGATATTTGGAACATTCTCGAAGTTTTTAACAAGGTCTATTTGTCTCATGTTGGAGTGGTAAATCGCTAACACAATTTCCAATGAATCTTTTAAGGAAAAAGACGTTGCCTCTTCAGTTTGCAAATGTGTATAACTCCTAAGTGCAAACACTATTTTGTCAGATTTTTTCACTGAAATATCAATAACATCACAGGATGAGTGAATTCGGTGAAAGTCATTTATTAATCCGAAAAATTCCTTAGCAAATGGACTCAGAATTAACGGTGCATATTGATCAAATTCAGCATTAAAACCTATGTCTATCAGTAGCTCTGATAATGTTTCGCTATCTCTTATATTGAGTCCTCTTTTTTCGAGTTGGTCTTGAAATTCTTTTCTCTTTTTTCGCTCTTGACGCGAGTTAAACCTGAACATCTTTGTGTCATCTGGAGAAATAAGTTTTTGAAATAATTCCTGTTGGACCTTATCCAATTTTGGAAAAACTTTGAACAACTCCATTTGAATATTCTTAATACTATAAGAAATACTATCTCTTGAAGAGTTGATAGCTCCTAATGGCGTATTGATTTCATGCGCGACTCCGGCCACTAGCTGCCCCAGCGCGGCCATTTTTTCAGATTCAATTAGTTTTTCCTGAGTTCCTTTTAGTTCCTTTAATGTGCGTTGAATTTTTCCATGAGCCTGAATCAGCAATTCTTTTTGCGCATCTAAGCGTTCCTTTTGAAATTTTAGGTCTTGTAAAATATCTTGCTCTTCGTTGTTCATTTTGTCTTAGGGTCTACATTTTTATTACTAGATTAACCAAAGTATAAGTTTTTAGTGATAGGTTAATTTGTGGGAGTCTACTGTAAAACTAGAACAATGAAACTTATTGACCATAATTAAGATTGAGTATTCGCTGAAACTCTATTAAGATAAGTCTAAACACTGTCTTTAATAGGTTTAAACACCTAGTTCGAGCAATAGAATGGTGTTATGTTTGTTTTGAATCCTGAAATTGGTTTCTATTAATCTTTTCTAAATGAATCATACTGATATTTTACAAATTGAGAGATTAATTCAACAATTACTATATTTAGCCCGCCCGACTTTACTTTTGAATGATGCTAAAAAATAGTTGCTTAACGCTAATTCTCATAGTTTTTACCTCATTTGCTCAAGCGAGTAAAGTTGATTCTGTATTCAAAAGGGCGATTAATTTATTAGATCTTAGCATTGATTCTGCTGTGCAAGAAGTGCAAGATTTTAACACTAGAATAACATCTCTTTCAAAAAAAGAGCAGCATGCATTTCATCATCAAGCGGCTAATTTTTATCATTCAATTGGAGACATTAAGTCAGAAATTTATTTTTGGGATAAAGAACTTGAATTTCTACCCAAAAATTCAGATACTTCCTATTCCGTTTTGTTTCAAAAATCAATGGCTCATGTTAACATAGGGGAATTGGATGAAGCATTAAATGGCTTAGAAAAGTGTTGGCTATTTTATAAAAAAGATCCTGTTAGTGAGGATTTAGGTGGTACCTATAATCTTTTAGCAGCAGTATTTGGTGGTAAAGAAGATTATGAATTATCAATAAAATGTTACTTAAAAGGCATTGAAATTTTTGAAGAACTTAATAATAATCAGAAACTGTCTGCCATACATTCTAACATGTCGCGTACTTATAACATATTAGGTGACATACCGAAAGCATTATCACTTGATAAAAAAGCATATGAGTATGCTTTAGAGGCTAAAGCAGAATTTAATATTCATTTTTGCGAATCAAGTCTTGGTGGATTATATCTTGATCTTAACAAACTAGATTCGGCGGTTTGGTTTTTAGAAAAATCAAAAAATTATTTTGAGAAAAATTATAATGTAAGAATATTGACCAATATATATGCTGATTTAGGTTCTTGTTATTCGAAGATGAGACAACCTGAGAAATCAGAAGTTTTATTTCTAAAAACGATTGAAATTTTGCGGAAAACTGAAAATATACTGGACTTATCTCACGCTTTAGCAAATTATAGCTGCGTATTATCTGGACTAAAGGAATATAAGAAGGGTATTGAAGTTTCTAGAGAAGCACTGCAAATTCCTAAAGAAACAATCGGTTTTCTAGAGGTGCAGCTTCAAGCTACAGAGGGGCTATATCTCAATTTTAAAGGAGATAATCAGTATGATAGTGCATTATATTACTTTGAATCAATGCAACTTTTAAAAGATAACGCCAATAATACTGAGATTCAAAAATCGCTATTAAAAAACGAATTAGAATCGGATTATAACAAAGAAAAAAACTTGCTTATTTCTGATTCAAATGAAGAAATTAATGATCAAATAAGTTTAAAAAACTATTGGATTTTAGGATTTGTAATTTTGGCTCTTATCTTTCTCTTTGTCTTCTTTGCCTATAATCAAAAGAAAAACTTAAATAAAAAAATAGAAAGAGAAAAAGAATATCTCGATAATCTACTGCACAATTTAGTACATGAATTTAGAACGCCATTAACGTTAATTAAGGGGCCAACTGAAGAATTGCTCAAAACCGATAGCGAAAATAAGTTGTTGCGCTTGGTAGATAAAAATAGTGACCAAATGTTGAGCTTAGTAAATCAGGTACTTGATTTTGCTAAGATTAAAGCGGGGCGTTTAGAAGTTAACAATGAAATAACAAACTTGAATGTTTTTGCTGAAGATACAATTGCATTATTCCAGCCTATTGCAAAAGAAAAGCAGGTGACATTGCAAAGCCTGCTAATCGGTAAAGGTGCTATTGTTATGGTGGATAGTGATAAGCTATTCAAAATTGTTTCTAATCTCCTAAGTAATGCTATCAAATATTCGAATGAAGGGGCACAAGTCACTTTAAAAGCAACCGTTTCGGAAGACTGGTTAGAACTTATTGTATCAGATACGGGAATAGGTATATCGGCCGAAGATCAAGAAAAAGTATTCAATAAGTTTTACCAAGTAGATGCTACAATTACGCGAAAAGGTGAAGGGACAGGACTTGGTTTGACATTTGTAAAAGAACTGGTGCAACTAATGGAAGGTGAAATTTCGCTTTCGAGCAATGTTGATCAAGGAACAAATGTTACGGTGAAATTACCGATTGAAATAGCCTTAATTCAGACAGAAGAGAGCAACAAGCAAACAATTGAGAATGATTCGCAGCAAATCGTTCAAATTGTTGGAGATGAATTATTCGAGAACAAGCGAAAACTATTAATCATTGAGGATAACAGAGATTTACAAGATTTTTTATCTCAAATTTTGAGTGAACGAGGATATGAAATCCACAATGCTATGGATGGCGAACAAGGTGTTGAAATGGCCCTTGAAATTGTACCAGATTTGGTTATTTCTGATGTGATGATGCCAAAAATGGATGGTTACCAGGTCGTTCAGCAATTAAAAAGCAATTTTGTTACCGAACATATTCCAATTATAATATTAACCGCCAAGGCTTCTTTTGATAGTATGATTGAAGGGCTTGGAGCAGGGGCGGATGATTATGTATCCAAACCATTCAAGTCGCAAGAATTAGTATTGCGTATTAATAATCAAATTAGGCGTCAAGAAAAACTACAAGAGAAATATTTGCAAGCGACTCATTCAGAAATTCCAATTACTAAACACGTCTTAATTGAGAAAATTGAAGCGATAACAAAAGTTGATTTGACCACTCAGTTGAGTGTTGAAGTATTAGCAGGGAAATGTGCTTTGAGTCGTTCACAATTGCACCGAAAAGTTAAATTTATTACTGGGCTTTCCACATCCGCTTTACTCACTAAAATGCGCTTAGATTTAGCCTTAATTGACCTTCAGAAAACAGATTTTTCAGTGTCTGAAATTGCTTATAATTATGGTTATAATGACCCTGCTCATTTTACCAAATTATTTAAAAAAGAATTTTCAAAAACACCATCAGAGGCAAGAGAATAGACAGTTTATTGACGTTTTGCAACATAAGTACAAACAATTGCAACATACGCACGCCCCCTAATAATGATCAACCTTTTAGTTTTGTATTGCTACTAAATCAATACAAAAATGGATTTTAGAAAATTATTCTTTACTGTACTCTTAGGACTAATAAATGTAACAGCTTTTGCACAACCAATATCAGAGTTTATAATATTAACATCTGATGGCTGTATAAATGATGAAGTTGATTGTATTAGCTTAGCTTATGGCGGCCCAGAAGAATGGTTTTGGGATTTTGGAGATGGTACAACTATTGACGAGATTAATCCATCACATACGTATAGTAATGTCGGAACTTTTACAATTACTTTAACGGTAACTGATGCGGATGGTTTGACTGATTCTTATTCAGAAACATATACGGTTCATCCTCCTCTTGCTGATTTTTCTACCTCTCCTTCCACGGGCTGTGCAACTCCACGTACGGTATTTTTTACAGACTTGTCAACTTTACCCGATACATGGTTTTGGGATTTTGGAGATGGCGCAACTTCTACATTACAGAATCCCATACATAACTATACTTCAGGTGGAACATTTACTGTGACATTAACAACCACAGATACTATTTTTGGGTGTTCAGATGACGCAACGGCAGTGGTTGAAGTTAGTTTGCCGATTGCTGAAATTGGTGGGCCAACAAGTGAATTTGGTTGTGCACCGCATAGTGTTGATTTTGTGAATAGTTCAACTAACCTTGGCCCAGGAACTATTACCGATTATTTGTGGGATTTTGGTGATGGTACAACATCAATTGAAGAAACACCTAGTTATGTTTATGATTCGCCAGGAATATTTACGGTTTCACTCACAGTAACAAATGATTTGGGTTGTTCAAATACAGATGAGATTCCATTCTACGTGCAAACCATTGGACCAGATGTGAATTTTGGAGCGGATATTTTCTTCGCTGAATGTCCTGACTTGACTGTGAATTTTACGGATAGTACAATTTTTGGAGCTCCAATTGTTTCCTGGAATTGGGGTTTTGGTGATGGAGGCTCTTCAACGTTGCAAAACCCTGTACATATATTTACTGACTTTGGTGACTATGATATTTCCTTAACCGTATCTGATATTGATGGATGTTCAAGGACGCTAGTGTTTGAAGATTATATCATTATTCGCGATACTATACCGCCTGTTTTTGATACTTGTCCAACAGATCAAGTTGAGTCTTTATCTGCTGATTGTGATTTTTCTTTACCTGATTATACACCACTTGCAACTGTAAGCGATAACTGCACAGATCCCTTAGTGATTACCCAAACACCTGTCCCAGGAACAGTTGTTACGGCGGATCAATTGATTACACTGCAAACTATGGACGAGCAAGATAGTATTACTACGTGCACATTTACTGTTCTCTTATTTGACAATATAAATCCAACAATTACTTGTCCACCAGATCAAAATGTAAGTTTTGATGCTGATTGTGCCTATACCTTACTAGACTATACAGGAATGGCAATTGCGACTGATAATTGTTTGGCACCATTCATAACTCAAGCTCCAAGTTTAGGAACTGTAATTACGGCAACTGAAACCATTACATTAACAGCAACAGATACTGCTGGTAATATTATGACCTGTAGTTTTGATGTTATTCCAATAGATGATACCGCTCCAACAATTACATGTCCTCCAGATATTACAGTTAATACAGACCTTGGTGTATGTGGTGCAACGGTGATTTATGGAACACCAATCGGGGATGATAATTGTTCACCCACAACGGCTTTAACGGCCGGTTTAATAAGTGGCAGTCTTTTTTCTGTTGGAACGACAACTAACACCTATGAAGTGATAGATGATGTAGGTTTATCTGCAACTTGTTCGTTTGATGTAACAGTATTTGATAATGAAAATCCAATCTTAACTTGTGGTGCAAATATTACGGTGGATAATGATCCAGGTGAATGTGGTGCAACAGTTACTTATACCGATCCCACATTTAGCGATAATTGTGGTACAACAGGATTAGTTCAAACGGATGGTTTAGCGAGTGGTGTTGCTTATCCAATTGGAACGACAACAAACAGTTTTGTTATTACAGACGAATCTGGCAATTCAGTCACTTGTTCGTTTGACGTGATTGTAGAAGATAATGAGGCTCCAACAATCGTTTGTCCGGATGATATAGCAACGTGTGATGCAACGACGGATTTTGAAGAGCCAACATTTACGGACAATTGCGGTGACTTGGTCTTAACTTTAAATGCAGGATTACCTTCTGGAAGTGAGTTTCCGCATGGAACTACTACCAATGTTTATATTGTGACGGATGCATTTGGAAATGAAGCAACTTGCTCTTTTGTTGTAACGCGCAACCCTATTCCTGCAATTGTTGGTGGAATTGATGTGACTATAAACGCTGGGGATAGCACAGAGCTTGATCCATTAGCGCCATTGGCGTCAGTTTTTGAATGGTCTCCTGTAGATGGATTAAGCAATCCTTTTATTCAGAATCCAATGGCTTCGCCTATGGAAACAACAACTTATGTTTTAACCGTAACAACTCCTGAAGGTTGTCAAAATTCAAAAGAACTCACAGTTACTATCAATTTAGAGATTTTGATAAATAACTATATGAGTCCTAACGGAGATGGTAAAAATGATACTTGGATTATTAAAGGCGCCTATATTTTAGAGGAGTGTGAAATTCAAATCTATGACAGTTGGGGTAATAAGATTTACGAAAGCACGGGATATGAAAGTGATTGGGATGGAACGCATGAAGGTGACCCATTACCGCCGGGCGTCTATTACTACGTCATTGCTTGTGATGGTGATGATTCATTAACTGGTAGCATTACTTTAAACCGATAAAATGAACGCTATGAGAATTAGAACAGAAAAAATCATTCTATTGTTAGGCTTAATGGTTTCATTTTATGGAAACGCCCAACAAACTAGTTTAAACACATTGTACAATCAAAATGTCTATTTAATTAATCCTGCAGCAGCAGGATTAGATAATTGTTTTTCGGCTTATTTAAATCACCGTAACCAATGGGTGGGCATTAACGATAGTCCTGTGAGAAATGTCTTAACAGTTGATGGTCGTTTATTTGGCGCACATGGCATTGGATTGGATACCCGCATGAACCAAGCAGGGCTATTACGCAATTTTAATATTAAATTGACTTATGCCTACCACCTGCAAATAGCAGAAAAAGCGAAACTTAGCTTTGGTCTTTCATTTGGCATGATTCAGCAAAGCTTTGCTTTTTCTAATGCTATTGTAACCGATTATACAGATAATACACTTGGCACTGGAAATCAGTCAGACATTGGCTTCTCATCTGATGCAGGACTTTTACTTTCGACGCAGAAACTTAAATTTGGGATTAGCATTCCACAAGTTTTTGCACGTGGTTTAAATACCAACGTAAGTGGAGAGCCATCTCAATATAAACTAGTACAGCATATGATAGTTTATGGTGCTTATGATGTCGTGCAGAAAGATAAATGGACAGTTACGCCTTCGCTTTTGTACAAAAATGCAGCTTTTATTGGGCATCAAATGGATATTGCTGTCCGTGGGTCATGGAAAAACACCATTGGATTAGGAGCTATGTATCGCACGGCATATGGTGTAATTGGGATGGTAGATTTGAATTTAAAAGAAAAGTTTAAGTTAGCGTATGGTTATGGTTTTGGAGGTAGTAATTTAACAGGTTTGTCAAGTGGTTCGCATGAAATTATGTTGGGTATTAAACTCTGTTGCAAAGCAAAACCAATTGTTGAAGATGATATAGTTGAAGAAGTAATTCAAGATACAATTGTTGAGGTTATTGAAGCGCCAATAAAGGAAGAGGTTATCGATACAGTGGTGGTAGAAATCATTGAGCCGATCAAAAAGCAATTGGATGTTGACTCTTTGAATCAAGCCTTTCAAGTGGCTGGAAA
Organism: Crocinitomix sp.; assembly: GCA_047623705.1. GTDB lineage: Bacteria > Bacteroidota > Bacteroidia > Flavobacteriales_D > Crocinitomicaceae > Crocinitomix. The sequence continues at coordinate 27,266 of JBLHOW010000026.1, read as the reverse complement.
GATCTTAACATATGAATTGAATTCTACTTCTGAGGTTAACTCTAATAATGAATCAAAAGTGGTAAATGAAGTGTATGCTATTTTAGCCGATAACCCAGATATTGATGTATTGGTTATTGGACATACGTGCGACCTAGGATCAACTGAAAAGAATCAGGAAATTTCGAAAAAACGTGCTATGGATATTCGTGCGCAATTATTGAAAAAAGGTATTGACCCGAATCGAATTCGCATTCAATTTAAAGGAGAAGCTCAGCCGCGCGTGCCCAATATTTCTGATGCAAACCGAAGGAAGAATAGACGTGTTGCGTTCACATTTAGTAGGCGCTAAACGTACCCCCATTCTCTCCTTTATATACAAAAAGGAGTGGAGATAATTATTGTGAAGTCACCCAAAATTGATTAACATTTATTGTTGCTGTATTGGGAATTTATTAATTAAAAACAACAAATATGTCAAGATTACAAATCCATCATTTAGATGTTGGTCAGGGAGATAGCACGCTCATTTTGTACTATGATGATAATGATAAACCTACTTATTCTGTCTTGATTGATTGTGGTGAAAATGCTGCTTATCTTCGAGTAATTGATATCCTTTTCGAAAATCGGTTTCAATTTCTAAATACGATTTTATTAACACATTATGATTCTGATCATTTTAGCGGGGTAATTAAGCTAATAGAACGGGGAGTTAAAACAAGAGATGATTTTATTTTTAATCTCCTTGCCGGAACCCAGATTTGGGATCCAGGAATTCCTGGTGATATTCTAGAAAAGAATTTTTTTAATAATTATATAATCGCTTTAGAAAACCTCATTAAAAAACAAAGGGCTAAAGGTGTAGGACTAGTGCACCGTGTGACGGGTAATATGAATGGCAGAACGACCAATTCTATTGGAAGTTTTAATGATTTTACACTGAGAGAATTTGACGGGTGGTTAAATGATAGTTATGTGGTTAAAGACAAAATTCAACCAGAATGGTTTGTTCCATTTAGGTCTATTACTGCAGGGAAATATAACAGAATAACTGCCTACCGTCAATTGTTCAAAAATAAACATTGGCCCATCTCAATGGATGTTGTGAACTATGGACGCGGTCTGGCTTTAATTGATGATCAAACGACAGATTTTCCTGAACAAGTACCCTTACCATTTAGTATAGATATTCTTATTGGCAATGGGACTGGCGTGAAGAATGAAGAGGAGAAAGACCCGTTAATTGCCATGTCAATAGATCAAAACGTTGAGAAGGCTTGGAGAGATAGAATTCTTAATGAAGCGGGTGGTCGCAGACTATCTATCACACAAAGCAATGATGAAAACGACCTTGGAATGGGGTATTTATTAAAATTTGAAAATTTTAGATATTGGTTCGGTGGTGACCTCACTTCAAATCAAGAAGATGCGCTTACAGATGCAATTGGTCAATTATCCGTTTTAAAAGCGGGACATCACGGTAGTCATCATTCTTCTTCCATTCGATTTTTGGCTGAAACTATGCCAAAAGCTGTGATAATATCTACAGCATCTGAATGGAATGAAAGAGTTAAATTGCCTCATGTTAGCACGTTGGGCAGATTTGAGAGCTGCCCGTCCATACAAGCTGTATTCATGACGGGCATGCCTATCCCAAAGAAAATTAAGCCAAGTTTTTTACCCGGCCCGACCACACCTTATGATGCAAATAGAAAATTTCAAGTCGCTGGAACAGACCTAAAGGCTTCCTCTGAAATTATCCTATATGTTGATTCTTCTGAAGCTGTAAATAAGGAACATTTATTTGAAGTCAGATATCGAGAACAAAACGTAAGTAGTAAAGGGAAAAAGAGAAAGCAAGACGCTAATGGAGAAGAAGTTAGGCAAACGATTAAAAAACGCAGAAAATTATGAAGTTAAAAGATATTACAACATCCAAAATAGTAGCGTTTTTTAAGAAAATTCCTGAAGCTTGGCAAGAACTTTCGGAATTTGAAGCTATAAATACCGAATCGGTATTTTATACGAAAACAATGCAAGCAAAATTCTCTGAACCATGGGATATTCGAGGTTTTGAACAGCCACTCAAGAATGTGTTCATTTTTGTTGATTTTCCGGAAGATTCTAAGATTCAAAACAGTATTAGATTAAAAGGAACTATGAAAGTTGGCAATGAAAATATTATTTTTATTGGGCAGCTATATGAAGATGAATTCATTCGATTTATCGCTGAAAAAAATAGTAGTGAACTGTCTGAAATGTTTGTTCCAAGCAAAAAACTACCTGCTGATTTCATCCAGTGGATGGATTTACTGCCCTTGGAATTGAATAACCGATTAAGGTTTGATATTGTTGCAGTTGATTCTGGAATTCAAATTAACAATAATCTCCGAATCGAAATTGAAAACGAAATTTGCATAACTGGAACATCTATCTGTGTAAAAGATCCCTATTTATCGCTAACACACTTTTACAATCAAGACGCAAAGAAGACAGCGAATTCTATTGCTGGTGCGATTGGAGTCACTTTAGAATTAGGCAAAACAGTCAATGCTAGAATAATATTGTCAGGTGGTAATATTGCCACGTTAGAAATCTCGGGTGTTGCTGATGAGGGACTTCCGGGGCCATCAGATTTGCTGAAATCAATTGGTTTTAAAGAACAAGGTTTGGCTTTGGAAAAAGCGATTCAAGCGAATAAATTTTTAAGCGCACCATACATTGATTTTGTATCGATTCGTTTTAATCTAAAAACAAAGAAATTTTTGTCAGGAAGTATCTACGGGCATTTAGAAATTTCAAATCACCAAGTTCGATTTAGTGCAACTTTTCCGAGAGTTGTTTTGTCGTTAAGTCTTGATCCAGAAACTCCTATTCTTTTAGGGGGAATGATAAAGGATACTTATCCAGAATTGAATGATTTACCTACTGATTTAAAATTAAGTCGGGCGCGTGCGCAATTAGTACTTGTCCCGCTTGATTTTAGATTTGATATAAGAATTGCTGATTTATGGAAGACAAATATTGGCGCAATGAAGGTGGAGTTTAATCAATTGGATATTGGAATCCGAATTGCGAAAGATAAACCTATTACTGGCAGTTTTGCCACAAGACTAACACTGGGTGAGGTTGATTTTGGACTATTAGGAGAGCGCATTGCTGAAGGCAAAAAAACAGGATGGCATTTTCAAACGCGAATAGCACAGTCCAATCCCATAAAACTTAAAACAATAATTGATGAACTCACCACAGAATTTGGATTAGCAAAGGCCGATTGGTTGCCTGAAACTGAATTGAGTAATATCACTATTGATTTAAATACACTCAAAGAAACTTTTGAATTAAAAGCAAGCGCTAAAATTAAAGACAAATTAGGACCTTTTGAAACAATAGCCATTGACTTGCACATAAAGGTTGATAAGAAGGATAAAGAGTTGCCATTGTCAATTAAAATTGACGGCAAACTCAAATTGGAAACATCCCTCATTCAATTCAAAACCAATTTTGGAAATAAAAACTGGTTTATTGATGCCAATTGGGAAAAAGATAAGGACGAAAAAGGATTAGCCTTATTAGATTTTGTACGTGAGGTTGATCCAGATAAAAATTTGGATTTAAGTAATGTGCCAGAAGCAATTGAAAAAGGATTGACGTTGCAAAAAATGGCATTCAGTTATCATAATGAATCGAAAGCATTGGTCTTAGGCGCAACCAATGAACTTGGAATAACGTTGAAGTTTAGTTTGGTTAAATCTGGCAAAGTTGGTGCAGTTCTAGGGTTGAAGTATGATCATAAACTCAATGAATCTGAAGTTGGGAAATCATTAGAAATATTTGAAAAGGACATTGCTTTTAAAGAAGCGTGGCTTGTCTTAAGCTGGATTCCTGATGGATTTAAAGCGCCGAAAAAAGGTGGTTTTGCCAAAGGTTGGCCAATAGCCATTGATAAGATGGGCAAAGGGATATTGCTGTCTGCAAAAATGGAAATTAGGGATAGTGCAACTGGAGCTTTCAAACTTTTAAATGATTCGGTTCCAAATAGCCCTAGTTCATTCCAAATTACGGGTCAATTGCAATTTTCACCTTTCTTAACTAAGTTAAAATTGGCGTATGATGGAGAAATTAATTTTAAAACAAACGGCGATCATCCATTGACTTTAAAGAAGTGTGCGATTGACATTGAAATTGGCGCAAGTAAAGCAAGTATTGGTGCAAGTGGTGTCTTAAAATTCTATGTTGATCAATTAGCAATTGAGTCGCGTATAAGTTTTACATTATCAACATCAGGAATCCAATTGGATTTAAGTACAGAGTTCGACAAGGGCTTGCCATTATTTGGACTAAGAAATGTGAAGTTGCATAGTGTTGGCTTTTCTTTAGGAGTCGACTTTTTACCAGCGCCTTCTGTAAGACTTGGAGCTGAAGTTGAAATGACCTTTAGAGAGAAACAAGGGGTGAAAGATTACTTTGGATTGATACTCGGATTCACAGGTCCAATTCCTACACCACAATATGTAGGAATGGATATTGCATTAATTTCATTGAATGAGTTGATTGAGAATTTGGAAGCTAATAAAGGGAAAAAGTCATTTTTACCAGATAAAATGGCGGAATTAAAAGCTTTTTCCTTTGTTTGGGCACTCAATGATAGAACTTTATTACCAGATGGATCAAGAGTGAATGCAGGAGTTGCGTTTCACGGATTGTTGACTATAAACAATTGGAATGCTTGGTTCGAATTTCAAGCCAATCCAACAATCGGTATTTCTGGAAAAGGACAATTAGAAGAAATAGATGTCAAAGGATTTAGTGTTAAAGCGAAAACTCCAGATATCAAGCGATTGCATTATAAACAAGGAAAAAAATGGTTGCCAGTTTCAAATGCCAACAGATTATTGCCAGGCGTGCAAACTAAGCCTAGGGTAATGTTAAAAGGTGGTGGTGCATTAATTCAATTTTCTACCTATAAATCGCCTTACTTTTTAGCCAATTTTGACATTAAAGCTTTAGGAGTTTTCCGTGCCAAAGCGGATATTGCAGTAACAGATCAAGGGATGAAGTTTGACATACTTGTTAATGTTCCTCATCTGTTTAATTTAAATCAAACGATTGAAATAAATTCAGATAAAACGTTCGCATCTTCAGGGTATTTCTCTGCCGGGTTAAATTTTGATTTAGGTTTTGGTTTAAAATGGCCTTATTGGGGAAATAAAAATATTTCTATCGGAATTAAAGGTTCATATAGAATGGAGCTCGGGAAAAACGGAGCATTCTTTTTCCGTTCAAATTGTAGGTTCCATTTTTTAGATAAAACAATAGATGGGCCTAGCATAAATTTATCGTATGCGCCAAACGACTTTAAGCATATAGTTGAAGCGATTTGGGGTGATTTCCGAAAAAATATTTTCAAGAACTTATTCGACATTATTGTGCACAATAAAGAATATAAAGCAGGTGGTGGTCAGGGAATAAAAGCTGTTGGTCCACGTCCAGCTAAAAGACGGATGCGAAAATCAATTGCTCCACAAACGTTAGTCCCTTCAAAATTAACATGGATGGATGATGCGCTGAATTCAGTGCAACAAAAGGCACCATTGCTTTTAAAATCCGGAGGCCCCTCAAAACGGTTAAAAAAGTTAATCAGTAAGGCCGTGGAACAAACCAAAGCTGAATTGGCAGACATGGAGGCATTATTTGATGTAATTGAGAATGGACATGAAGAATTAATTTTGAAAGGAGAAGAGAAATTCGATAAAGAGATTGGTATTATCGAATTAGAAATTCTCCATTTAAAAGATGAAAGCCACGCTTTAGAAAACAAGGTACGCTCCGTTTGGGAAAGTCATTTAAGTACTTACAAGAATCAGAAATTCAAATATTTTGATGCTGAAGCAAATAGAAAAATAGGGTTGATTGATGATACGGCAACGAAACATGCAAAGGCTGAAATAGTTAAAATAGAAGCAAAATTAAATATTTCATTTTCTAAAATTACGGATGCCCTTAATCCAAAGAAAGGCTATGCAAATAAAGCGGGGAAATGGGCGCATGTTGCCGTTGAACATTACAGGGGAATGATTAAAGTTGAACTGGATGCAAAACTTGAAATGGAGTATTTAAGCCTTCAAAAATTCAACCAACAAAGCGCTTCTTATTTGAGTAAAAGCAAAACAAAAAAAATAATCTCTATTAAATTTTAAAACATGGTAGAAATCAAAGAGAATTTAATTAAACACCTTAGCGAAGAGAATGTAATTGCATGGTTAATGGGACTTTCAGTAATTAATTTATCACTCAATGAAAGTTTGATTGCTCGAAAAGAAAAATTGTTTCAGTTGAATGATAATCCGATTTTCAAAAATATTTCTGCAAGCGTTCTAAATGAATTGGCTGAAAAATTAGTGAATAAACAACAAAAGATCGTTCCAGAATTAGCGGCTATTTCTGAAAAACATGATCACGTATCTGACTTATATATGCGTTATGATCAGTTAAAGCAAGAAAGAGAGCAGTTGTTGAACCAATTGGCGGCAGAAAAACACGACTTTAAGGATCAAATGGCAGTTGAAATAAATCGGATGCGTTAATTGAGTTTACAATTAGCAATGTTTTCCAACTTTACCAGCATTAGTTCTGTACAAGAACTCCTAAAATAACCTTGCCTCTAATCGTTCATTGAATAACAGTAAAATGTTATATTTAGTAATTGACTAAAAATGAAGGATTAATGAAGCAAATAATTGAACTAATTAAGAAGCATGATTGGGATGAGATATTCAACTATGTCGAACCTTTGGATGATAAACAACGCATTGAATTGCAAAAGGAATTGGCAAGTGTTGATTTTCAAAAGTTGGATAATGATGATGGGTTTGAGATGAAAGGAAAGGCACGGGAGGCGTTTTTTGATAATAGACAAGAAAACCTTTCTGCACTTGAATATGCCAAATTAATTTCGATTAGAAGTTTTGATGAATTGAAGGAGGCATTTCCGAATGAGATGGCACATATGTTGTTTGGCTCAGCATTCCGTAAAAGCAATTTTAGTCAAGAACCGAAAATTCAGTTTTTTAAGAAATACCCTCCAAATTATTTAGATAAGGTAATTAAGGCAAGTAATGTGACCACGATTGACTTTGATTTACTGTGGGTGTACTATAAAAATGGTTGGCTTAAATTCAACGAAGAATTTTTTGTCAATTCGCTTTTTTATGTCCAAATGTTTACGCGTGACACTGAAAAAGATGCTAACTTTTTGATTGAAAATCCGAAGGCAATTGAAAAAGTATTATTGCAATTTCACAAATATGAAATTGATATTCTTGACATTTCAAAATGGGAATCCAGGGAAGGTTTTCAATGTACAAAAATCCATAAATTTTGGACTGAAGTATTTACAATCCTCATTGAAAAAGGAATTGAAATACCCAGAGTGTTGATTACAAATTTGCTAGAATCCTTATTGAATCATTGGAAAAAACCACATTTAAATTGGCATATTCAAATAATTAAGTTGCTGGAGCCTACGCCTAAGGAATTAATTATAAATCAGAATTTAATTTTTTCTGCGCTGAATTCAGAAAACAATACAATCGTTAACTATGCAGTAAGTGTAATTAAGTCAATTCATAAATTAAAAGAGTTTGATTTTGAAACTTATTATGAAAGCGTGTCGGTTCTATTTGTGAATGATAAAGTGAATAAATCACTTTTAGCATCTTTGAAAATTATAGACTTTGGCGTATCTAAAAATGAAGCCGCGAAGGACAATGTTGCAGAACAACTTTGTCTAGGATTGACTGCATCAAACACCGAAATACAGTTTGAATTTGCCAGTCGTATTGCTGAATTTTGCCCACCTGAAAAATTGGACGAATTAATCACTCCTTACGTTTCATATTTAAAGTCAAAGTCTAAAGAGATATTAGGGGCTAAAAAAAAGAGTGAGACAAAAGCACCTCAATTGACTGCAAATAAAATAGAAATTTTGGAGATATCCTATCCCAAAAATTGGGAAGAACTACTGCAGCATATTTCTACTACGATACGGACTAGAAATGCGACCGACATAGATGTGTTATTAGAAAGTATAAATCAGTTGAATGATCAATTGCCTCCTAATTATCAAAAACTGTTAAGTTCTTATAAAAAACAATTGTCGCGGGAGTGGTGGGATTCTTTGATGAGAGACTTTTCTGATTTCTTTCAAAATTGGGTCAATAATTCAGCAGTTTACCAATTTCAGAATTATAATTCTAACCCAACAAGACTTCCATTCTTAAACAGTAAATTTCTAACGCTTTTTAATAAATTGAAGGCAAACGATAAACTACCTTTTTTATCTACCCCCACACATACGCCTTGCTACATTCATCCAGAAATTTTAATTGATAGACTCCTAACATATGAAAAGTCTGATTCAGAGATAGATTGGATAGATTTAACTGTTGCATGTAACCGGATTCTAAAAAATATACCGTGCAATGACTTTGCTGATAAAGCGAATTCCCTTCAAGGTAAATATGCCAGTGCCATCAATTATTTAATCGGGAATTCTAATGAAATTGAGCTGAAAATTAAAACTGAAAAACCGAAAAAAAGGTCTTTAAAATCTTTATTCAGTGCTAAAAAGAACAGTCAAGAAAATGAAGGCGAATTTGTAACTGAAGAACAGTTGAATTTATGGGCCCAAGTAACAAGAACAAAAAATGTGGATGGTGTTTATATTGAATTTAAAAACACTGCTCTTGAAAGCTCAGAAACCGTTATAAATCCGCTCAATATTGATTTTGAAATTATAACCAATAAAAGCGACAATTTTACTTGGTATTCCTTAATCATGGAAGAAAAATGGAATACAAGTGCGCTCGAATACAAGCAATTAAATAATTATGCCTACTCGAGTCCGTTTCACTTAGCTGAAACCTCTGCTGATATTTGCTACCAAGCAAGCTTAGTTATCAATTATATAGACCCCTTACTTTGCTCTTATGTTTCGATCTATTCTAGTGATGATGGAATTCACAGTGCTCCTCTTAAATATATGTTAGATAATAACATTGCCGTACATCATAGTGGTTGGATTTATGTTGCAAACTGTGTCTTAACAAAAGACAAGGAAACAAGAGCTATGGGGCAAGAATATCTCTTGCAAGCCATAGCGAATAAAACAATGAAACAGGATGTTTTATCGGCGATAATTGCGAAAATAATTGTGACAAAATATGCTCCCGTTAAACGCTTAACAGACTATGTTGAACAAGTAACGGAAGTTAATGAATTAAATGAACTACATTTTACAATTCTTTGTAAGTGTATTGAATTGGTTGATTCAGATGATAAGCCTAGGAGTTTTCCTAAAATAATAACGCTGTTTAAAGAATTGCAAAAAGACCTTAATGTTCAATCGAATGATGCCCTAATGGCTAAAGTAAATAGTTTTAAAAAATGATTTCGACTGATTTTGAATATGCCTATAATAAACCATCAAGCGTTTCTGATGAAAAGTTAGGGAAAGAATTTTTACTCTCTCATTGTTCCGAGATTCAAGATAACTCCAATGAAAATTGTTTTTTCTATGGTAATATTATTGACTCTTTTATCGTTTCTAAATGCTTAAGTGCACTTGCAAAAACGGTGCGTTCTCATTTTGCTATCGCACGGGGACTTCACTTAAAATTACGGGATCCGATCGTTTCTGTTGGAAATGAACAGCTAAAATTTGAAGGGTTTTCATCTTGTAATGGCGTATATGCTAGAGTAGATATTAAGCCGAGAGCAATTGACGGAGAATTTTTATTTTCCGGCAGCACAAATGTAGATTTTAATAATGATACGGTTAGGGCTTTTAACACGATAAATAAAGACGAAAAATTAATCTTAGGTGTAGGCGCTAAAAGTTTAGATGTGATAACTGATTTTAAAACGACAAAAGAAAAAAAAGTAAGTCTTCCGGATAAGTGGATTAAAGGGCTTGGAAATGTACAGGTATACTTGTCTGAAATGGAACTTGTTTGTGAGCTTTCTAAAGTTGAGGCCATAATGCTCATGAAGTCAGTGCCTAAAACAAATGTAAAGGACGACTTCTTTCTTACAAAAGAAGCGAATCGCTTTAAGTTTTCGCCATCAGCTAGGAATAGTCTTTTTAAAATAGGTGCAATTCATAGGCTGCATTTGATTACACATTTACTAACACATATGGACGCTCTAAGTTTTTATAAAGACAAAGATGAGCAGAGTATTGCATTAATATTACATTTTAAGAACGTGCAAATGTTATTCCTGTTTTCTGCAGGAGCTTATAGAGGACTCTCTGGAGAGGGGAAAAACTTAGAAAAATTTTCTTTAAATATTCCGGATGAATATTTAGTAGGTATTAACAATGTTTTTAAAGCGAATGATGTATTTAATCCAACTTTGCTTGCCATTGAAAGCGATATCGACTTAAGTCTCATGAATCATTCACATGCCTACCTTTCATCTATCGGTTTATTAGGGTTTGATTTGGCTGCTCAAAATCATTTTTATAGAAGACTTCCTTTTAAGTTAAACAGACTTAGGAGTTTAAATCCCCGCTATAAAAACGCTCAAAAATTAATCGATCAAAATAATATTAACGTTTTAAGCAATGCAAATGGTAGGTTAGAGGCGGAAGTAAAGGGAACCTCAGGGATTATACATAAAGTAATAATTACCAATGAGACCGACTTTTGCACCTGCACTTGGTTCACTCAAAATAGAACGAGTAGAGGGCTGTGTAAACATGTACTAGGAGTGAAATTAATATCCTCCGAATTTCTTTAAAAAAAATAGTCTAATGATTTTGGCTATGCCTGACTCAACTGAATATACGATTGGCATAAGTTGCTACTCAATAAAAAATAAATCTCAAAAACAGGTTTAAAATTGCCTAGTCCGCTTGTGTAATTTGTTAAAAAAGTAAAATTCCATGCATCAAATTATACGAAACGCGGCGCAATACCGTTCTTTCTTTTAATTTTAATCCAATCTATGAATTCGAGTCAAGTTTTTTGGATAACAGGACTATCAGGTGCAGGCAAGACAAGTGTTGCTTTGCAAGCTATAGAGCAGCTTAAAGATTCTGGTCATGATTTTGTTTTATTAGACGGAGACGTTGTTAGAAATGGCTTGTGCAAAGATTTGGGATTTAGTATTGAGGACCGCCTAGAAAATATTAGACGGGTAGCTGAGGTAAGCAAATTATTTATTCAAAATGGGCAGTCGTGCATTTGCACTTTTATTAGTCCCACCAATGGGATTCGAAATATGGCTGCTAAGCTTATTGGAACCGATTTTTTCCATGAAATTTACATCAATACGCCCTTGGCAATTTGCGAATCTCGTGATCCAAAAGGACTGTATAAAAAAGTTCGAAAGGGAGAAATACCCAACTTTACGGGGATTAGTTCGGCCTATGAAATTCCAGAAAAGCCAGATTTGATTTTAGATTGTTACAACCATTCCTTGTCCAAAAGCGTTAAAGAGTTAATGGACTTTATTACACATAAAATTCAATAAATGCAGCCTAAAGATATTACACATCCGTTTTCATGCTCCTACAGTTCAAATGTAGCGGAACTGCTGACACGATTGAATTGTTCATTGGCAATTTCTACTTATCAAGCAGGCAAAATCATCTTTATTTCTCCAAAAAATGAAGAGCATTTAGTCCAATTGCCGCGAACATTTAATAAACCAATGGGAATTGCCTTGGATGCTGAACGTGGTAAATTAGGTTTAGCCTGTAAAACTAGTGTTGAGATTTTTCAAAACTCGAAAGATTTAGCAGATTTTTATCCGAAAGGGCCAGGTAAGTATGATGCGCTTTTTATGCCGAGAGTAAGCTATAATACAGCAGCGATTGACATTCATGACTTGAGGTTTGGTGAAAACGGCGAAATATTTGGTGTGAACACACTTTTCTCCTGCATTATTCAGTTAGATGATCAGTATAATTTTACTCCCTATTGGTCACCAGATTTCATTACTAAAACCACTTCAGAAGACCGTTGCCATCTAAATGGAATGGCTATGTTGGATGGGAAACCAAAATATGCCAGCATGTTTAACCAAGGGGATACACCCAAAAGTTGGAGAGAAAACATTACTAAAACAGGCACGATAATTGATGTTCAGACGAATGAAGTTTTATTTGATAATTTAGCCATGCCTCATTCACCCACCATTATAAATGGTGAACTTTACGTTTTACTCTCTGCCACTGGTCAGTTAATGCGACTTGATCCTGCAAAAGGAACGCAAGAAGAGGTCATTAATTTAAAGGGGTTTGTAAGAGGAATGGGACAAATTGGCGATTATCTTTTTATAGGACTTTCAAAACTCAGAAAAAACTCAAGCACATTTGCACATTTAGAGATTGCTGATTCAGCCAACTATTGCGGAATAGCAATTGTGCATTTGCCAACAGGAAGTCATTGTGGAGAAATTAAATATCACTCTTCTGTTGATGAAATTTACGACATTGAAGTGTTACCAAATATGACACGACCAAATATTATTAATAATCAAATGCCTGAGAGCAAGCTAGGAATTAGTATTCCAGATCAAACTTATTGGGCACAAATGAATAAAGACATATAAACCATAGCTATGCAAAATCAGGACTACAACAAATTAAAAGGTTTAGCCAAGTACATTAATCAATTGATTGAAACTGGAAAATGGACTGTTTTGGGTGAGAATCGACAAAACTCATTAAGAAAGGCGCTCAATAAATTAGCAACGAGGGTACAAAAATTTATTGCAAAACGAAAATTAACAAGAGTTCTTGGAGCAGCTGTCATGTTGGTTTCTGCGAATGTAAGTGCACAATCTTTTGCAGATCCGGTTGAAGGTGCATTTGGACTGGCAGGCTTGAGCTATTTAACAAAACCAGAATTTGTTGACATAGATGGTGACGGAGATTTAGATTTTTTCCAAACTAATTATGACGCAGATGGCTTTCTTTTTCAAGAAAATATTGGAACTGCAGAGGAACCAGATTTTTCCGCATTGGAAATAAATCCTTTCGGTTTATCTCCGGCAGGAGGTCTATTAATGCCAGTTTTTGGTGATTTAGACAATGATGGAGACTTTGACATTATAGCAAGTACTTACGACGAAGGCGGCGCACTTTATTACGAAAATACAGGAACTGCGACCGATCCAGTTTTTGATTCAGAAGTAGCTATACCATTTGGAATTACGGCTAGTTATATCATAATGGACGATTTAGTTGATATTGATGATGATGGTGATTTGGATCTATTCGTTTCTAAGTATGATGATATTACTTCTGAAGGAAAAGTTTTCTTTTTAGAAAATACAGGAACTCCAGAAGCCGCAGCTTTTGCGAGCGGAGTTATAGATCCTTTCGGAATGACCTTTTCTGGGGCCGATTATTTTACGTTTGTAGATTTTGCCGATTTTGATGATGATGGCGATTACGATTTTATGCGGACAGATATGTATGGTAAAATTGTTTATTATCACGAAAATGTAGGAGAAGCTGATGCGCCAGATTTTGATGCGGGAAGTGGATTAATTTCCCCATTCGATATTGACGCTCTTACTGCGGCAGATCAATACTTTTTTGCATTATCATTAGCTGATATTGACGCGGATGGTGATTTCGATTTATTTATATCTGAGTATTCTAGCGAGGGAACTTTTTTCTACGAAAATAGAACCGTAGTTGTGAGTATTCCTGACGCAATAGAATGGAATGATGAAATTGTCATTTTCCCTAATCCTGCTATCGATAATATCACGATTCAAACTGCTTTGGTAAATGAAGACATTCAATCCATACGCATTATTACAATTGATGGACGTGAAGTTTATAAAAGTGAACAACTTGTAAATAACATCAACGTTTCGAACCTTGAAACAGGAATCTATTTATTAGAAGTAATAAATAAAGCTGATCAGCAAATGTTGCTCAAATTTATTAAAGAGTAGCGATAATATTTTCAGATTAACTGGGGCTTATAGTTTATAAAATCGTGCCTGCTGCAACAGTTTGATTTGTGCTAGTATCGATTAATATAAATGCACCCAAGGTTTTACTTTGAAGATACGGTTTGGCAATTATTGCGGCTTTAGTTTCTAATTGGGCGGTGAATATTGTGTTCAATTCTACACAGTCATTTGGTCTGTCAGATTCAACTACACTTTTAAGAATACAAAGGACTTCTTGCGTTGTCGATTTTAAAAGATAGTTTCTCTCTAATTGCAGCGGAGCCTCATCCATCCAGCAACATTTTGCTTTTATTGTTTTTGTTGCTTGTAAATCTGCCTTTTTAACAGTTAAAATATCACCACGCTTAAGCGCATAATTTGAAGCTAGCACAAGGCTACCATAATCACCAGATTTGATAGTATTGACTTGTTTATCCGCTTGATATATTTTTGAAATCGTCGTGAATTTTTCTGATGAGGAGATAAACACGGTGTCTCCTGTTTTCAATTCGCCATCAAAAACATTGCCTAAAATATGCGTGTCATTTGCATGATTCAGGACGTTTTGAATCGGAAAACAAGGGGCGTCATCTGTTGGGTCAATTTTCTTGGCATTATTTAAAAGTTCCAATAATGTTTCTCCTTGGTACCATTTCATGCGGTCAGACTTTTCTGCTAGATTATCGCCCTTTGTTGCTGAAACAGGAATGAAAAAATGTTTTGCCTCCGCTGGATTTATAATTTCAGAAAAATCAGACTTCAATTGATTAAATGCCTTCTCATCATAATCCACTAAATCCATTTTATTAATACAAATCAGAATATTTGGAAGCCTTAATAACTGCCCAATTTTCAAATGTCGTTTTGTTTGTTCAGTAATGCCATTTTGTACATTCACCATCAGTACCAACAAATCCGCAGTAGAGGCACCTGTAAACATATTTCGTGTATACTCCTTATGTCCAGGGCAGTCAGCAATTATGAATCGCCGCGCTGTTGTAGAAAAGTACTGATAACTTACATCAATTGTAATTCCTAATTCACGCTCGCTTTTTAAGCCATCTGTAAACCAAGCATAATTGACCGTTTCAATACCCTCATTTAATTCGGTTACTTTACTAATTTGATCCGCTTTTAAAGCTTGAACCAAATGCAGTAGATGTCCAATCAAGGTACTTTTACCATCATCAACACTACCTGCTGTTAAAAATCGAAAGAGTTCCATAACCTAAAAATATCCTTTACTTTTTCGATCTTCCATTGCGGACGCCGAGCGTTTATCATCTAATCGTGCGCCGCGTTCAGATTCATCCGAATGGGTGATTTCAGCAATAATTTCTGTTATAGTTTTAGCTTCAGATTTAATGGCTGCGGTGCATGACATATCTCCAACAGTTCGAAAACGAACTTCTGCTTCAAAAATAGTTTCTCCGTCCATTGGTATAAATTCTGAATGGGGCATCAATATATTATTTCGCTTAAAAACTTGACGTTGATGTGCATAGTAAATCGAAGGGACTTCCAATTGTTCCGTCAAAATATAATTCCAAACATCCAACTCTGTCCAGTTACTTAAAGGGAAAATACGCACATTTTGATTGGCTTGAATATGACCATTATACAGATTCCATAACTCGGGCCGCTGAGATTCCACATCCCAACCTCCATCAGTATTACGAACCGAAAATATGCGTTCTTTTGCTCTTGCTTTTTCTTCATCCCTTCGCGCTCCTCCAATACAGGCATCCGTTTTTAAATCTGCAATTGAACTAAGGAGCGTTGTCGTTTGCAAAGCGTTCCTACTTGCGTTTTTCCCTTGTTCCTCTATTGATTCTCCTTTATCAATGCTTTTTTGTACCGAACCTACCACTAAATCCAATTGATATTTTTGAACGATTTTATCACGAAATGCTATTGTCTCGGGGAAATTATGCCCCGTATCAATGTGTAATACTTTAAAAGGGATTGGTGCTGGCCAAAAGGCTTTATTTGCCAAATGAACTAAGGTTAACGAATCCTTTCCTCCCGAAAAGAGAATTAATGGGCGCTTAAATTGGGCAGCCACTTCACGCATAATATGAATGGCTTCATTTTCTAATTCGGGCAGAAACATGTGGTCTATTTTTCAAGATGAAATCAGGATAAAATGAAACTTAAAAATAGTCAATTTCAAGCAAATATGGACTTAATATTGGTCAATTCGTTTCATATTAATTTATACGATTCTACCACCATTTTCGCCACTTCCTGGCCCAAGTCGAATTTGCTTGTGAGCAATTTCGATTAAGGTAGGGTGGTGTTCAATAAAAACAACGGTATGTCCTTGTTCAATCAGCTTGTTAAAAACGTTAATAAGTCGCATTAAATCCAATTGATGTAAGCCATTACTCGGTTCATCAAATAGGTAAAGATTCTTCCCTTTGGATTTGATTAAAGCTGTGGCAAGTTTTAGTCGTTGTGCTTCACCACCCGACAAACTATTTCCACCTTGACCTAAGTGTAAATGGCCTATTCCTAAATCAATTAATTGCTGTAATCTTAAATTTAGTTTTTCATTTTGGAAGCAGTTAATTACTTCATATGCAGTTAATTGTAAGAGTTTGCCAATCGAAAATTGAATGCCATCTTCAGCTTCAATTTTACAGGCATTAATTTCAGCATCATAACGTGTGCCACTGCAAGTTTCACATTGGATCCAAATATCGCTCATAAAATCCATGCTGGTTTTAATCTCGCCATAACCCTTGCAGGCTTCACATTTCCCTTTTTTCGATTGATAAGAAAAATCGGCTTTTTTAAATGGCAGAACTTTACTTTTTGCTGCATGTGCAAATTCAACTTGCAATAAATCTAAAATTCCAACAATTGTTGCTGGACAACTCAGCGCATTCATTGCAATTGGATTTTGATCTATTAGTAGAACTTCATCAAAAATGTCGAATCCGAAAATTGCTGAACAGCCTACAGGTCTTTTTTTCATGATTGACGCACCAATAACATCCTTAACTAAAGACGATTTTCCACTACCCGAAACACCTATTACAGCAGTTATTCGATTTGATGGAAAAGCGACATCAATTCCTTTTAAATTATTTTTATGCGCGCCCTTTACTCCGAATAATGCGGAAGGATTCGTACTTTCTTTTTGGCTGAAAGAAATGTCGGTGAAGAGTAGTTTATTTGTAATCGTTTTGGGGTGGTCTTTAATGGCATTTGTTGCGCCTTGATAAATGATTTCACTGCCGTTTTTTCCAGAACTTGGCCCCATTTCAATCAAATAGTCGGATGCAGAAATAAAGGATTTATCATGTTCAATTACCACCACCGTATTTCCTTTTGTTATGAGTTGGCGCAAGAGTTGAATTAACACATTTACCTGCGTCTGATCCAAGCCAATTGTAGGTTCATCTAAAACGTAAGTGATGCCAAATAGATTGGCAGAAAGTTGCCCCGCTAATCTTATCCGTTGAATCTCTCCACCGGATAAACTACCAGACATTCTATTTAAAGTTAAATAATCCAAACCAAGTGCGATTATGGTTTCTAATTGTTGGCAAACGGGTGGCAAAACCAAGCTGAGAATCGCATTAATTGCTTTACTTGATTGTTTTTTTTGAAGGAAATCAAGGCCTTCTTTTATGCTCATTTGGCATAATTCTGCGATATTTTTTTCAGCAAATTTTATTTCTAATAAATTAGTTTTCAGTCTATTTCCATTGCAGATTTCACAAGGTACGTCATGCAATAAATCTAAAACGGATTGGATATTTTTATTGTCACGGCGGCGTTCATATTCATCATTGATATAATGATAAAATCCCAGCCATTTTGCAGATAATTCTTGCGTGCCACTTCTGGTTTTTGTTTTAAATTCCCAATTGACTTGCCATTCTTTTTCGCCCGTTCCATACAAAATAATGGTTTGAATTTCAGCAGAGAGTTCTTGCCATGACTGTTGTAGGCTCCAATTTTTTTGCGTTCCGATTGTTTTCAATATCGCTATAAATTGCCCTTGCGGATTGGTGAAATATTGTGCTGTTTTATTTGCGTTTAAAGCGCCATCAAAAATTGTCTTTTCTGGATCAATAATGAGGGTGTCAGGATCACATTTTTTCTCAATTCCGTGCCCTTTACATTTTGGACAAGCTCCCAATTTATGATTAAATGAAAAGTGCTGAGCCGTATATTCATGACCTTCCAATTGTGCAATGCGCGAATATAATAAACGCAAATGATCGTGAATTCCTGTGACCGTGGCGACTGTTGATCGGTTAGAATTATTACCTCTTTTACGCTGAATTGCTATAGTTGGTGTCAATCCGCTTGCATGTTCAATTTCAGCACGATTTTGCGATTGGATTAAACTGCGATTATAAGTCGATAATGATTCTGAAAACCGTGCATTTGCTTCGGCATACAAACTATCATAAACCAATGAAGATTTACCACTACCCGAAATACCAGTTACGGCGGTGAGTTTGTTTTTTGGAAAAACAGCGTTAACATTTTTAAGTTGGTGGGTTGTTACACCATTCAATCGAATATAATTCTGAGCATCAACTGCAGCCTTTTCCAATACCTTTTTGTTAATTGATTTTGGGAGATGAGGTTGAGGCTGCAGCAATGGTTTCAATTCAATTATGTTTGCGGCCTGCATTAAGATAAGTTCATCTTGCTCAATACAAACAATGGTATTCCCATCAGAAGTAATGTCTGCAAATAATTCCAACAAATTATCCAAATCAAAAGGGTGTAAACCTATGCTCGGTTCATCTAAAATATAAAGTGTTTTTCCTGACGATTTTTTCTGCAGTTCATTGGCTAATTTTATACGTTGTGCTTCTCCGCCAGACAGGGTGGTGGAGGATTGCCCTAAGGTCAAATAACCCAAACCAATTTTTTGCAAGGTCTTTAAGCTCTTTAAAATTTTAGGATTTCCTTGAAAAAAGACACAAGCATCATTAACGGTCAGCGTATAAACTTCTGAAATAGTTTTGTCTTTATATTGAACCGCAAGAGATGCTGCATTAAATCTTTTCCCTTGACAAGTCCCACAAATTAAGTCTACTTGACCTAAGAAATGCATTCCAATTTGTGTTTTTCCGGCACCCAAACAAGTTTCGCATCTCCCGCCTTTGGTATTGAATGAAAAACTAGATTTCGTCAATTTATGCGTCTTAGATTCTGGCAGTTTTGCAAATAAATCTCGGATATGATCAGACAAACCTAAATAAGTAGCTGGATTGCTTCGTGGTGTTCGTCCAATCGGAGCTTGATCTGCATAGACCAATCGGTCAATCGCATCTATATTCTTAAAAGAAGAAATTGAAACTTCTGTTTTCTCTCCTTTTAATTCATTTTGAATAAGCGGAAGCAAGGTCTGTTTCACCAATGCTTTTTTACCACTTCCAGATTTACCCGTAACAATATTCAAGAATCCCAATTCAAACAAGTGATCGCTATTTGCTAATCGTCCTTCATTGCAACCTTCTAGAATGATCGAATTAGCAGGATGTTTGGCGGTTGCATTGATTTTAGTTTGATTTTGCCTTGGTTTTTTTAGTGCTGCAAATGTTGGGCTAATTATTTTGTCTTTTTGCTGATTTATGAAATCAACATAGCTTCCATTAAATAATATATTTCCACCTTCGGTTCCCGCTTTTGGACCAATATCAATAATCCAATCTGCACTTTTTATCGTATCCAAATCATGTTCAACGACAATAACTGTGTTGCCGCGTGCTACTAACGTTTTGAGAATAGTTAGCATGGTTTTATTCTCATCTGGATGTAAACCAATGCTGGGTTCATCAAAAACATACAATACATTGCTTAACTCTGTCCCAATTTGGTTAATGACACGAATCCGTTGAATTTCGCTTCCAGAAAGTGATTTTGCAGGTTGATTAAGTTGTAAATAGCCCACACCAATATGCGCTAATAAATGAATTTGTTTCTTGATTTTTTCTATAATTGTATTGGAGATTGGATTCCATTTTTGCGCATGCAACCAATCTAATAACTCCACCAAGGATAATTCCAGTAAATCGGCAATTGAACGGGTGTGAATTAATATGGATAAGGCCAATTTATTGAGCCGTTTACCCTCACATTCCTTACAAGTAATTGCGGAAACATACTTCAAGATATTGGCATTTCTGTCGCGGCGTAAAATGTCTGACATGATCGGAATCATACCTTTATAATAACCATCCTCACGTGGTTTTGCCTTAATGCCTGTCCACTTTAATCGCGATTCTATACTATGCTTTCCAAAAGGTACTTTTATTTTTTCGCTGCCGTAAAGAATTACCTTTTGCTGCGCTTCCGTCAGCTCATTCCATGGAATGTCCACATGAAAACCTTCTGCCTTGCAAACTTCATTCAACACGTCAATTGTCACCTGCGAATACATAATATAACCCGTTGGTAAAGTCGGCGCTAAAGCTCCTTCTCGAATCGATTTTTCGGGATGCACAATTAACTTCTCCAAGTCTATTTCCTCTTCCTTTCCAAGTCCATTACAGCGCAAACATTTCCCTTCATCCGCATTAAATGAAAATAGTGAACGGGTTAATGGGGTTTCACGTCGCACAACACCGGTTCGCGCATACAATAGGCGCAGCCATGAATAAATATCCGTCAATGTTCCAACGGTTGATCGGGTGTTCATTCCCGTAGTTTTTTGACTCACGGTAATAACGGGTGAAAGCCCTTCAATTTGATCAACATTGGCGGGACTAATTTTACCCATAAACTGTCGGGCAAACGAAGGCAATGTTTCAAAGTATCGGCGTTGCCCTTCTTTCGCAATAATATCAAAGGCCAAACTCGACTTGCCAGAGCCAGAAATACCCGTCACCACAATGAATTGGTGATGCGGAATTTCCAAGGACACATTTTTTAGGTTGTGAGTTGAAGCGTTGGTGATTTTTAGAGTGGCATTTACTTTGCTTGGCATGTTGACGGTAAAGATAGGGGTTTGGGTGGGAAATAAAAGGGGCGTATTATTGTGGTTTTGGACTTAACAATTAATCTATTTTAGAGACTGTTGGAATAATTATATTTTCAATTATTGCATATTGCGACACGCAATAAAATTGTTTAAAGTGTTGTTATGACTCATATTTTTGAGCAAAATCAGAAGGAGACAACCCAGTCTTTTTCTTGAAAAAGCGAGAGAAATAAGAAGCATCTTCATAACCCAAATCGTAGGCGATTTCTTGAACGCTAACTTTCCCATGAATCAACATTCGCTTTGCTTCAAGTAAAATTCGATCATGAATTAAATCACTGGTGGTTTTGCCAAGAGCAGCCATTACATTTTTATTTAAATGCTTTACACTCACATTTAGTGCGTCGGCATAATCTTTCGCATTTTTTCTTTCTTTATAATAACGGTCAATGTGTTTTTCCAATAGTAATAGGCGGTTTATTTTCTTTATACTATCATCATTAGTTGTTGGATGTTTGGCGCGATAAATCCTAGCCAAATCAACATAAATTAAATCTACCAATAATGAGATTCGTTGATCTTTAAGCCAGAAACGTGCCTCGTATTCTACCAGAATTTGCTTAAAACGTTGCGCATATCCATCTATTTGATCATTGTCTAGTTCAATCAATGGTGAATTATAATTTGAATTAAATACAGGGTAATCGGCAATGTCTCGATTAGGGAATAATAAATTATAAAATTCAGGTGTATGAAAAAAAATGTATCCATCAATGTCAGCTGACATTTCCCAGTGGTGCGTTTGTCCGGGACGCAATAAAAATAAGGAGCCAGGCTTTATTGGATGCGCATTAAAATCAATTTCGTGCACACCGTGGCCTTGTGTGAATAGAACGATCAGATAAAAATCATGCTTATGTGGTTTAGTTATCGACGAGTGATGTTTTTCTAAGTGTATCGCAAATTCGTTGGCATAAAAATGGCCTTTTTGATTTTTAAAATCGAACTGCTCTATATTTAGTACGGGTAATATCGACATAGTCTAAAAGTAGGAAAAAAGCGTCTTTTGTCCTAATACTTGCGAAATAAAGATTGCTACTCAAATTAAAAATATAGCGACCTTTGAAGAAAAAAAGACATGAATCGATTTACAGCAATAATCAAAAGTAAATGTCCTAATTGTTACGAAGGTGAAATCTATCAAAAGAAACGCTTGTTTTGGTTTGGGAAAATTCACAACAATTGTTCTTCTTGTGGCCATAAATTTGACAAGGAACCTGGGTTTTTCTTGGGAGCCATGTATGCAAGCTACGGTTTAGTGGTGGCAGAATGTCTCACTGTCTATGTCCTGATACAATTCTTTTTTGAAGCATTTTTAGATGCGCGAATGGTGCCAATTATGCTGGGTGTTATTCTTGTAATGTCTGGGTTTAATTATTCATTTTCTCGTGTCGTTTGGATGTATTTGTTTACGGGTAAAGGAAGGTCATTAACGCAATTTAAGAACGCTCAGAAATAATAAGGTCTCTGCGACCAAAAGCCTTATCCTTTCAATTTTTTTTATAAAATAGCGAGATGTTTGTCTAAAACCCACGCATAGAATCACTCCTCAAGTTGGCTAAACTCGGATTGTCTAATGCCAATTGAATTTGCGCTAAAAAGCGTTGCTTATCCTTTCCTAAAACACCTTTGAGTACGAGGTTATTCGAGGCATGGTCAGAGCGAAAAATGGTTTCCTCTAATTCTAAATGTTGCATGAATAATTGCAGTTCGGTAAACAATTCTATCTGATTCAATTCTTCAAATTCCCCTAAAAAACGATCCTTATAATGTGCCAATCCTTTATGCGCAGTTAAAACTAATGTAGAAGCGTATTTCGGTTGCGTTTCATTCAATACCTTCGCCGAATTAATCGCATGTTGGTGAGACAAGGCTGTTCCACCAACTCCGTTAATTATCATAACGGAACTATGCATTCCAACGGCTTTTGACTTATTCAACCCTTCAATTGTTGTTTCAAAGGTTTCTCCTTTCTGAATGCATTCTAAAACTTGACTGTCGCCAGATTCAATCCCAACATATAATAATGTTAATCCTGCTTCATAAAGCTCCTTCAATTCTGCATTCGACTTGCGCGCCAAGTTGCTTGGAGAAGCATAAGTTGATACGCGTTGCAAATTAGGGAAGGTCGCCTTTACTTTACCCAGAATACGAAGCAATCTTGCGGTGGATAAAACAAGTGGATCACCATCTGCCAAAAACACGCGTTTAATTTGCTCCGCATAAGGCAAAAATGAATCAATATCTGCAAAAACTTCTTCCTCCTTACGCGCAGTAAACTGCTTTGAAGTATACATTTCACAAAACGAGCATTTATTCCAGCTACAACCAAGTGTTATTTGCAGGATTAAAGAACGCGCTTCAGATGGGGGTCTGAAAAGAGGTTCGTGATATTGAATTGGAAAGGCTTGCATTATTGCTTTGTTATTTTCACAAAGTTACGAGTTTTGAGTGAAGCAGTTTTATTGTTTATGACTAGAAGCGATCTGAAAGACAATTTTATTATGGACGGAAATCAATCTTAAGTACAAAATTTTCGTTTATTCGTTTTTACTAACTTCATGGCATGGAATTGAGCAAAACATTAGGAACAGAACATTTGATTTATGACAATACTGTACTTGGTTTCCTCATAGCTATTGATAAATCAGATCAAAAAATTATCAAGAAATTCTGGAAAAAGTACAAGGGAAAGTCTATAGTTGAGGCTGATGCGATTGAAGGATATCGTTTGGTGCAAGATGATGAACAGGATTCATTGAAGATTGATTTTTCGGAAAAGGTGGAGTATCTGATTCGGGATTTGGTGAAGTTTGGGTAGGTGTTAGGAGATCGTCTATTTTTTTTATAGGATTCTTTTTGGGATAGATTTTTACTGCTTTGGGGATTGGTATTGGGAAGCTGGGAAGGTTATGACAAATGTCAGATTAGTATAGCTTTGGATTTATTATATTTACTTATTAATTAACCAAAACGTAATTATGTTCGCCCATATTTCAAAACTAACCGCAATTGGTTTTTTATTTTTCTTCTTGTCAGGGTTTGTTTATCATGACTCTCCAGTTCCAGCTAAATCGAATACGACTTACGTTTATATCTGCGTGACTAAAAACTCTTACGCATATCATTACGACTATTATTGCCGTGGGTTAAAACAATGTAAAGGGGAGAAGAGGAAAGTAACCTTAGATGAGGCGAAGGGGAAGTATGAAAGGAAGTTGTGTGGTTGGGAGGATTGAATTAAAATTTCATAAAAATTTGTCCAAATTATTTCATTTCTTTGATTTATAGAATCTGGGGCATTCTCACATCATCCCCAAACCTAAAAAATAAACGTCACCCCAATCGTGCCCCATTTATGCCACCGTGTACTCGGATTAATCACATCTCCATCAATGTCAAGAAAAGAGTTGCTACTTCTGAACTCTGGCGACTTCATGCTGTAACGATAAAAGAAATTAAAACTTGGAAACTGAAGACCCAACGTTAAATTATTGTAAAGGACTGCGCGTCTAACATTTTTCTTGTCGAGTTTGTATTTACTTTTATCGGCAAAAGATTTTTCGCTGTCTTCATTCGTTACAAAATGCCCAAAGCCTTCTAATGTGGAATTATGGATAACGGCGCGTAATGAAATATCGTAATCATAAAAAAAACGAATCCGTTTCATTCGGTCAATTTGATTGGAGTAACGGGTTTTGGAAAGCGTGTTATGACTGTTTTTATAATTAAAATTATGGGATGAAACATTTAAGCCTACTTGCGCATAGGTCATGAAAAAGCCGACAGCCAATTCTCCTGAAATGGAAGGAACGAATTTTATATCACTGCCCGAATAGCTGGCTGCTTTAGGAAGCATCCGTTCGTGTTTATAGCTTGCTTGAAGTGCTAATCTACCCGGATACGCAATTTGAGCGTCCCAACCTACAGGTGCTGGACTAAGAGAAATATCGCGGTGCAAAATATTCTGAAAATTGTATCCAAATCGCCCACCCATAACGCCTACTTTTATATCTGTCACCCATCTTACAGTTCCTTTATCGTTAATACCGTGATTTTCAAAACCAACATATTGATAGCTGGCATGTGGTCTGTCTAAAATGTTAAAAGTGTCGTTCTTCGAAAATATATTGGCATCCTTAAAATAGGGGGTATACACTTCACCGCCATAGGAAAATACTTGGTAACTTTTATTCACCTTTCCAATTCTCATTTTAAATAAATCAGTGATTAATGACAGTTTTAATGCACCTGTATAATCCATATCACTGTTTTTTTGCAAAAGCGGGATTCGTAAAAGATCATTTCCATGCTCCAATTGAACTCCTTTTAAAATCTGCTTGTCCTGTGTTTCATAATTATACCAAGGCAATGTATTATCAGCAATAATCTTCATCTGCTTTGATATGGATAGGATTAATTTTTCTCTGACTAACGAATAATGCGCATCACCTCCGTAGCGGTGTCTTGTTACAAATTCTAGGAGTATTGAAAGCGCTTTTAAATTGGAATAACTTTGTAATACTTGCAATGTTTGCGGTGTCAATTTAGTCTCAGAAAAATTATTAAGCTCTAATCTAAACAAGGCGTCACTTATCGTTTTGGAAGTTTGAAGATTATTTAAGGATTCTTCTTCCTCAACCAAGAATTCTTTGTGCTCCTTTACCTTCTCAATTTTTCGGTTTTTGATTGGAGGATCAACTAGATTAATGTTTTCTAGACTGTCAATAATTTGTTGTTTTCTGTAAGCGCGTTGATACCGATCATAACGATTATAATTCAATTTAAACGTGTCCTGTTCAATGGTATTAACCATTTGAATGAGTTGTTTTACATTAGGAGCTTGTTGGGCCTTAGCCGTTAAACAAAAAAGAGTGACAAATACTATTCTAAAGACTTTAGAGAAAGCCCGAAATCCATTTATGCGATTTAATAGAGAGAATCTGAACATAGCTAAGGTTTAGGTTAGGTGTATTCAAATTTAGAAAATAATTCCATCTACTTCAATAATTCTGAAGGCTATCCACGATTTAGCTTGCCAAATAAATTTAGTGTAGGGTAATTGTGCCGTGGTTGAAATCAATTTAATGACTATCCTCAATAATGGACTAAATAGGGCATAAAAAGACGCCCAATAGATGCTGTGAGTAATAAAAATAGATCTTTCAAATATTTACTCCAACCAAATCTTCTCAATCAATAATTCAAACGCTTCATTCTTCTTATTCGAAATTAAAAACCCAATTTGGCTGAGGTTTTCCGCTGTATAGTTAGGCAAATTCGGACGCATGCCTCTAAAGCTAGGAGCCATTTCATTGAGTGGTACTTCAATCGTTTCCCATTCCCCACTTGTTTCAAATTCATACTTATAGACATGGCGATCGCTTTGCTCATTTTTCACTCTAAATTGATAGTTCTTTTGATCTCCTTTGAGTTGAATCATAACTTTTGATGCGCCAGTTATGTCTTTGCGCTTAAAGCTTTGACGGATGGACGTAAATCCGCCATTATTTTCAATCGAAACCTCACCTTTAAACAAGGCAGTACCGTCCTTCGTTTGCGAGAATTCACTTACTGATTTGCCTCCCATTACACCGTCGTTCACGATCGTCCAACTTTTAAAATCAGTCGATTTAGAGAAATCGGATAGTACATAAGGTAACTGCATTATAGCAAGCGTTAAAATAATAGCGATCATAAACCTGTTTTCTTTAGTAACAAGGAATGACGTGAAAGGTTCAACGCTTTTGGTTCAGGAAGCAGGTTGCATTAACTTTTAGGGCAACTTATCAATTTAAAACGTGATTCGTTTCAATAAAAAAATACCTAGCTTTGCCCCGTCATGGAAGAATTTTTTAAAGCACATAGTTCAGAATTAATCGTAACTGCTATTATCATTGGAAGCTGGATCGTATTAAGATTGTTAGTCGGTTTTATTGTACGCAGGCGATCACGAACAAATGAATTTAATGATGCAAGAAAACGCATGGCGGTCAAGAGTTTTAATATTGTCTTGAATGTGTTAGTTATTTCTGCATTGGTAACAACTTGGAGTGTTGCAAAAGAGGACATTCTTTTATTAATCTCTTCAATTGTAACAGTTTTGGGTGTCGCTTTTTTCGCACAATGGTCTCACTTGTCTAATATTACTTCTGGCGTTATTATTTTCTTAAATACGTCTAGTAAAATTGGAGATAATATCCAGATTATGGATAAGGATTTTGATTTAGAAGGAGAGATATTTGATATTGGTTTGATGTTTTTTAAAATAAGAAATGCAAAAGGTGAA
>JBLHOW010000025.1:0-71607 GCA_047623705.1 Crocinitomix sp. | reverse complement strand
GACTGCGTAGCCATGTATACCTTCTGGTAGCTTGTGAACTGGGTTAAGGGTGTAAAAAAACCTTCCGATACTGTATTCGAAAGAGTCCCAGGAAGCATCTGCTGTCCAACCAAAGGCTAGCAGGCAAAAAATAGCGTGAACAATATTAAGCCAAATCAAAGGTCGCGCATAGCTTTGACCAAAATTAGAAACAGACCTGTTGACACGAATAAGAAATCTATCCCATATGCTGCCGGATTTGGTAGTTTTAATAAACCTCCAATATACTCTCATTTCGTTTCGATAAAACTCAATGGCGTCTAATTGATTGTGGTTTTTTATACTAATACTTTTTAATTGTCTATATGCCTCTCTTTGGGTGTTGTAGGGGTTTTCTTGGGAGGAATAGCCTTTGTTTTTTGTTTTTCTAGCATTTTTCCGATTGTCAAATGCTAAATTTGGATAGATAATCTTTTTTGATGGCCAAAGCACATTGGTGAATGTTGCTGCAGTTAAATACGCCCAGTTTAAATATAATTTACAGCATTCGAAATTAACACCATTGAAATGAGCTCCAGTCAGATCGGTGTTTTGAAAATCAACTTCACCAATAAATTCACATCTTTCAAATTTAATTTGTCCTCCAGAGTTTTTCACATAACTAAAATCTAAGTCATTTATTTTTGCAAAAGTCAACGATAGACCAGCAGATATGGTTTTAGGAACTGTTAATTTTTGAATGATTATTGGTGAATCATTTTCAATACTACCGTAAATATGTGCAGAGCTAGCTAATGGATTCGAGAAGTTTATCGTACCGTAGTTACCCCCAGATATTGATAAACTACTTTTAATCCGTTTCTCGAATATTAATTCATTACAATTCAAATCACATAACTTAATTGTACTGGTCGACGGTATGGAGCCAATTTTAAGTTGGTCAATAAATCTATCCACATTACTGATAGTCAAATTGGAAAATTTCGAAGAATGAAGAAAAAGATGATTTCCAGTTGGGACTGAACAATTATTCAATTTTAACTCATGCAAAATACCGGAAATTTCAAATGAGCTGTTGAATGTACAGTTATGGAAAATAAGTGTACTAGATTTTGGTGCAGTTATTCCAGCAATTTCCATAGTTGACGAAAAGGTACAGTTTTCGAATGTGTAAACCCCATTATATAAGAATATCTCAGTTGTATTAGTGAATGTACAATCTTTGAAAGTTTTTACGACACGAGGGGCTCTTGGTTCAGCGTAATGTTCTATAGAATCAAAATTCTCATTCTCTATTTTTCTAATATTATTATTTATTGCGTCTTGGAATTTTACTGACATTTTTTCGGGTATTTAAATTATTCACAAATAATAAATTGCATTGTAAAAAAGCACACCTTGTTATGCATTGGAATGAACCATTCACGACTTCTTTCCCAACTGCGCCAGCAACTGCGCAATAATATCATTGTTAGCCGTACTATTTCTAATTTTTTCTAATTCTACAGTCGACTCTCCATTCCCTAATTTGAAATTTCTCTCGGTCTTCATAAACTCTTCAATGATTTTATCAATAAGGTCTTTATCATCACGCTGCAATGCTGTTTTTAATGAAATTAGTTTAAAATCAATATTCGTTTTTTCATTACTGAAATACTTAATGTCTTCCAGTGTTCTCTTGTATAACTTCAAGAAAAAGAAGGCAAAAACTTCAATAAAAATCACAACTGATATGCGAGGTAGATAATGTGACAGTAGTTTTGGTATATTTTCTAAATCAAGTTCATTATTAAAAACTTCATACCCAAGCGCAATCATTGCGCTTGTAGCAACAAATGTACCTAAAACAAGGTTTAAATTAGCGCTTTTTCTAAGCCTAAGCAGTTCAGTGTTAATTCTGTAGCTTAAATTTGAAAAATCTTTTAATATTGATTTATAATTGCTTTCCGCTATTGCTTTTTCTTGGTAATGAGAACTAATTTTATTATTGATAAAATCCTCTGTTATTGTATTAGCAATTGTATCATTTATTATAAAACTTATATCTTGATTTTCTGTGCTACTTCCGCTTTTTTTCCTAAACGAAAGAAATTCTATTTTTAAATCTTGTATTTCGGCGCGAATATCTTCTACGGTGCTGTCACCTCTATTTAATATTACGTCAGTGTCTTTTTGTAAATAATTATACATATAGATACCTAAGCCTAATATCATTGGAATTATTATGATAACAATTGTATAAACCTCAATAGGTTTGTCTGAGCTGGGTTGAAAGGCTATTAGCATAACCAAAAGACCACTTCCAATGATGATCAGTAGAGTTGACAATGTCCTTAGTAGCCGTTTACGTTTACTTCTTCGCTCCCGCGAGCGGAGAATGTAGTTAGTGTAAGTTTCTTGCTCGTCGTCACTAAAACGAAATAGATTGTCATCTCCTAGAATCATATAAGTTTTGGGTTAATTAAAAGTTCACTATGCCAATATAGGGGTTAAAACCGAGGTTCCCTTCTCACCTCAATAATTTTAAATGTAGTCAATACGTCATCAATTTTCAAATCAAAGTCATCATAACTTGCATTCAGATAATGACAGGTGATACTTTTATTTTCCGCATTATAATCCGCAACTTGACAAGTTAAAACACCTTTTTCACGGTGCAACAGTATATAGTAACTTTTTGAGCTTGACAATTTGGACCAATCAGGATCTTCAAGCCCTTTAGTTAATACCAGGTCCCCATCTAAAAAACTAAAGGCAGAATCATCATCCATATAATCACCCCTAATTTCAAAAGCTCTGTCAATTTTCGGATTGATTTCATGGTGATTGCCCCAGCTGATTGTATTGAGCATTTCTATAAAGTTCGGTTGATCATAATAATCTTTGAACTTTTCATAACTGTATTTTGAAACAAGTGGAACAGAATGTTGATCGAAAGCTGGTTTGGGCTCATTTACAACTTGAATTTCATTGATTATCATGTCTCCTTCTCCTGTTAATAGCCATTTAGAGTCTATATTATAAATGGAAGAAAGTGCGGATAATGAATCGGTACCTACATTCATTCGTTTCCCCATGATTTCTGATAATTTGTTTTGGGAAATTCCGATTTTGGCAGCTATATCACCTTTTTTAAACTTCTCAGGAGAGTTTTTTAAGTGATTTATCGCTTCGATAAATCGTTGGTTTACAGATTCTTTTGTCATTTTTGCAATATTATAAATTCAGAAAACCTGATATTTATTTGGAAATATCAGAAATTCTGTATTAACTTTGTGTCAACCAAAAATTACAGCATGTCACACTTACAAAAAATATTCAAAACTTTAATTTATTCGGCATTGCGTCGAACAAATACTAGAGTGACAACCTGGTAAATTTGGTTAAGGGGTGTGCTTATCGGGCGCATCCCTTTTTTTACTCACAATAGTTCGAGTTGTATACTCAAACATTGAGCCAAACACACAAAAATGAATATAAATAATGTCATAAGCAACTATACACCCAAGCAATTGGCGGCTTTTTTAGTAGAGCTGGATTCTGGCGGGTTTAAAATTGATCTCAATATCAAAATTGAAAAGGAGCTTTCAAATGAGCTTAGCACCAAGCAAGCTGCAAAAATGTTGGGCGTTTCCACAAGGCATGTATACAATTTGGCCAATGAAGGCAAAATCAAATCAATGAAAATATTGGGCCGCAATACTTACTACAGAGATAACATTCAAGGGGCACTTGATGCCGGCCTATTATAGAATCATTATTAACCAAAAATAAAAACAGATGTCACAAGAAAGTAAAGAAATAACAGAGTTTAAGCCCTCAATAATGGAGGCCATGAGAAGCATAGTGCTATGGACTTATGGATATACACAAGATGATTTTAAAAAAGCATTTGCCAAATCTCATTTAGGGTGGGATTATCACTGGAACCAATTAAGACTAAAGTTTGAAGCTGGTACCGAAAAATCTTCAGCAATCATACAAGTTGTTTTAGACATGTGCCATAAGGATTTGAAATTGCTAAGTAATTACCTAATCAGTCAAGATAAAGACACTATTCTAGAATACCGCGAAATGCAAGAGTTGGTGCTAGATGCTGAAAAGGAAATCAAGCGAGTGAATAGTGAAACCACCATATTCCAGGCCATCCAATTAGAATACAAAATATTTCATGTTTTTGGCAGCTCAGAGAATTTTGATGTGGCCGCAAAGTCAGATCTGGCGGTAAAACAAAAATACCCCGAAATGATGGTGACACCAATCATTAAAACGCCAAAAGAGGATTGGGATAAAGTAATTGAAATTGTTGCGTGATGGGGGAGTTTGAATATACACTTGGCCAATACAGCCTGGCGGACTTTGTCGCCGTAATGAAAAAGTTCAATCCTTTTCCACTCCAGCCATGGAAAGATAAAAGCGGATACATGATCGTTCCGGAACTAGAAAAAATCGGCAAGATGTTCCATATCCAAATTTGGTTTTATGAGGACTATGTTGGTGTTTCACCACAGGGATATGGATCAATACAAGCATTGAGAGCAGTTTCTCCAGAGGAGCTGGAGAATCAAATTAAAGCATGGATGCTAAATAGAGAGATAATTACCTGAAGTCCGCACCTATTTAAATTCGAATGCCATTGAGTAAAACAGTGCAGACACAGGCAAGCGAGTAAGAGCAGAGGCCGCTCGGTCAATTCATAACTGACAGTTCGGGGGTTCGAATCCTCCACTCGCTACTAAATATTAAAATTGAATGACTATGGAAAAAAATATAGGAGAAAAACGTGTTCAAAATAGAAATAAGCAACAATCAAATCAAACTAAAATATTGCTGGAGATAGTTGAAGAAAATGTGGCCAACCAAATTAACTATTGCGAACATCAAAAAACAATCAGTGATCAACCAGATACTAAAAGATGGCTTTCATTAGCTTCAACTCATTTTGAGAACGCTGGTCATTTTCTCAGTGAAGCAATCATCCACGGCAGCTTGAAACCTGAAAAGGAAATCATTTCAATTAAAAAGGTTGGCAACGATTTGATCTTATTTAAAGCTTTGCTTCACAATACCAAAAATAGTTATTTGGATAAATTACAATATGTAAAAGTTCCGGGGCCATACAAGCTATTTGGTGGTGATAATTCAGATTTAGGTATGCATGACTATATCGCTATCAGGAAAAAGGAAATCAATGATTTTATTGATCACTTGACAAATCAGATTGAAACCTGGACAAGAGAAGAAGCTCCTAAAAATAATATTGAGTAATGGCCTGAAAGAGATCAAGATACCTAAATGGTCCGGGGGCGCAAAATTTCATAGGTTTTGGGTTAATCAGAAGAGCGCGTCCCCGGTTATTTTAAAAATATGTTTTGGAGGTGGTTATTGGGGCCACTGGAACCTTCAAAACAGCGGGATTACTAATGGAGTTAGTTTCAGTCATTTGTTTATGGGTTACTAATGACTGGGCAGGTTCGACTCCTGCCTCCCGCACTAACAATTTATAAGTTGGAAATTATGAGTTACGAAGTTAGAAGAAGTGATAATCAAGCTACAATTTTTAATGTAGAAATGGATCAGATTGAGACAAAAATTGGAAACGGAGAAACGGGTTGGGGTATTTCGATTGATTTTTATAAGGAAAAAAAAGACTTCAAAAGTTTTATTACTGACAGTGGAGAAATTCATAATCAAAAGTCAATTGAGAAACAATTAAAAAGACTAAAGGATTATTGTGATCACTTCATTGAAGATAGGATCCCTGTGAAGAAAGAAGATAATATATGTCGATTTGAGCGAATGGATCAAGAATTACGTTCTGTTTTAGGTCAATATCTTCAATACAAAGAGCTCTATTTAGAGGTGGATTGAGCTTAAATGTGTTCTCCCGTTAGGTCGATAAAAAAGGGATATGATCGACTATCTGTTAGGCATAAGACAGGATAGGGACCTGGCGATAGGCCATGTTTGCAATTTGGCGATTAATTTACTGGAGGTGCCCTCTTCAAATTGAGGTTTTGGGTTATCACAAATAGAGGGTGCCTTCAGTTATTTTACCAATGCAGAAAAGACAAATAAAAAAAATGAATATGGCTGGATTAATTGACAAAACGTGAGACATGACAACAATAATTGAATACGAAATAGATGAAAACGAATGTACTGATTGCGGTGAAATTTCAGATGAAATAGTGGACGGTATTTGTCCTGAATGTTGGATGGAGCAGTATTGAAGTTTCAATGAACAATAATAAAATTGATACTATGGATAAACAATTTTACTGTCAAGAGGTTTCAGGTTTTGAAAATTTTTCAATTGATGCTTGGAATGAAGCGAATGCCACTAATGATAAAGAAAGAATGGAGCTAATGAGAGCAAGCGGCAAAAGATGCCCTTTTCAATGTCCATCATGTATAAAGATTGTTGCAAAGACAAGAGAAAAGAATAAGGCGTTTAGATTAAAATTGGAAAAGAAGAGGGGGAAGGCTAAAGAATGAATTTATCATGCATTAACGTGCTTTATTTAGCGCTAAATGACCAAGCCTACCCTAGCCCACCAAGCGCATTTTTTAAAGCGCTACAATTGTAAATATTAACTAATACATATACAATGACAACAGCAGAAATCAATGAGAAAATTGAAGACCTCACAACTGAAGTGCGCGGATTAAAGACCCACAACACCCGATTATCCAAAGCACTGATTAAGGCTGGCATTGAGGTGCCAATACCTAAATGGAAAGAATTGGAAAGTGATGACCAAGCTGAAGAGAAGGACTAAAGTCCAAAGACAACCACGAAGCCGGTAGCAATATTAAAGTTGCTGCCGGTTATTAAAGCAAAGAGAAAGCAGAAATGCTTAAAAAGGAGGTTTCTAGCGTGGACGGTTCGGCCGTCCACCGTGAAACCCATAAAAAGGAACCCCCTCAACTTGCGTTGAGGAGGCGAGCATCATGACCAGGTATTCTGCGTCGAAAACAGGTCATGATGCTTCTTAATACTATATCGTTTATGAATATCCTATCAAATCCAAGGAAACACTTGTTGCAAAGTGCTACCTGCAATTTTCGTATTGAAAAGGTTTCCACCTTCTATAACGAAGTTAATCAATTCCCCTCACTTAGACAACAAATAAGGGCTACACATGAGAAGACCCTCAAGGTCCTGGTTAAAAAGTATGGTGAAAAATTGGACAGTTTCTTCAAATCATCCAACCGTTACAATAACCCTATTGATCATCCAGAGGCGCTGATGGTTGCCGAGCAACTTTGCTATTTTGCTAAATGTTGCCGGATCTCCAAAAGACAGCTCGAAAGACACCTGGACAGATTAGAAGATGCTGGCCTAGTGATTCGAAAGCGAAAATACGCCCGTGTAAGACTCTATTTTAACCCCATTGTCCTGGGTTGGTTTGAACCCAAAAAGTACGCTAAAATCAGCTCAAAACTATCAACAATTTTCCTTGAAAAAGAGACCGAAACCTTAGAATTGAAAACTGCACAAAATCAGCCTGTTACCAATTTTAAAACGACAACTTGTCGTATAATGTATATATCTGGAAACATTATTAATATATTAAATACTGTTGTTAATAAGAATAATACTGCCCCTAGACTTGTAACAGACTCAGAGACTAAACCGAATTATCAAGAACAAAGAGAAATCACAGAAAAATTCCTGACAAATGCAAAGTCACGAGCAAAAATTGCGTCAGAAAAACAGGCCGCCCGGCGCCGAAAAAAGCTAGAAAAGTGCGCCATGCGTATTTGGGGCTTTGCCTACAAAGAGCTTTATGCTCCACAGCTGGGCAAACAACTTGACTTTTTGGCGATATCACAAGAAGATCTCGCCGTGAAATTCTTCAAAGACCAACTTGATCAATTCCCGGACCGAGAGCTGAACCAGCAAATGCACGGCCATCTTTACCGGCTGAAACAATGGCGCAATTGGATCCGCAAAGATAAAGTGGACGGATTCACCCCATTACCCAGCAAGTTCTTGGATCCACTCTTTCAACAAGGCTACAAGGCCACTCTCGATTGGCAGCGTAAAAACGATAAACGATCACATTACAATTCACTGGTTAATCAGGTCAATCATTGGATCCGAAAAATACAGCAATACTATACTTTCAATAAGTCATTTGACGAGCTCAACACACTGCGAGTTGAAACCTATCGCCGACTAAAGGCAATGCTTGCTCAAGAACGCAATCGTAAAAACAGATTGGTCACAAATACACAAATTGAATTCATCCAGGATCTATTTGATTCAAGAGTCAATGAGGTCATTAAATCTTATTTAGCATGACAGCAATAATTAAGAAAAAAGCACCTGGCAATTGGTGTACAATTCGCTCAAAATCCAAAATGATTGTTTGGTTCCTGGATGGTTCCGCTACAACTAACTTTTCATTTTTAGCATTAGACAGGAAGTCACGCAATACTGGAATTGATCAGCTCGAGCGACTGCTGTTCTCCAATAAACCAATGAAGAACTTTCCAAACGGATACAAAGGACTTTGGAAGTCAGCAATAATTTATGATAATCAACAGTTGCGCGGTCCAGAACTCAGAAGATGGGTAGATGGCCAGCGAGTGTATGATTGATTTAAAACATTAAAAAAAAGCCACTAATGAACTGTAATACAGTAAATAATAGTCCACAGTTAATTGATAAGATTAACACATTCAACATCAAAATTGAAACCTGTCCCCATGAATTGTATGAACTGGCCACTTTTTTAAGAAGGCATCCGGTACTTTGTCCTGGTAAACAAATTTCCAACAGTGATTTACTGCAGGCGAAAATGATCCATGAAATAGAGCTGAAGATTCAAAAAAAGCTGTCTGGGTTAAATGGCGTCAAATCAATTCGGTTTAATTATTACGAGCTGGCCATAATCAAAGCCTTTTATCATGACAATGCTATAATTGAAATTCGGGTTGAATTTCCTCAAATGGTCCGTTTAGTGACAAAGGTCGATCAAGCAATACCTGAATTTCATTGATATGAGCTATAAAATAATATCCAATAGATCTATTATGATGCTTCACCAAGATTCCTTAGGTGGAAGGTCTATCAAGATTTATAAAAAGGACACGTTGATGTTGGAAGAATTTCAACCAGTGCTTGATTCAACAAATAGAAATCGATTTTGGAAATTAAAGCGCCGCCTGAAAATGGCTCTTATGGCACTTTTTCATAAGAATGCCGCTATTTATACTATCAGGAATAAGACGTGTTATTGTCATTATATCAATTATGATGCGAAACAGCAGCTGGCTGTTCTACCATTATTTCAAAAAATGAACCTTCAGGATATTAAATACAATGATTTGATTGATGTGGAACGAATTGATAGGTTGAATTAATCGTCAAATTCCTTCACAGAAAATTCATCATAGATCTTCTTGACAATGTTCGGTTTTAGCTGCCGGATCGCACCCAGTTCCTTAATTTCTTCCCTGAGTTCTCCAGATAAATGTTTTTTTAAAGATCTCCAAGTTGTGAGACCATAGGCAATAGCCAATTCTGTTTTACCATAGAACCGGCCAAACTCAATATTTGAGTTGTTTTTATTTTCCATAAATGAATTTTCGACGCAAGGCTAAGTTAAGAAAAATCCAGAAAATTGTCAATCTTAAACTAGAATCTATCCTGCATTATTTCGCGCTAACGTGCTTTATTTAGCGTTAAATGCGCGTGCCTACCATAGCCTACCAACCCTTTTTTATTTGTTCTAATATTTGCTTCAATGAGTTTAGTGAAATTACTATTAACAGGAGGTGCCTTATATACATTGGGGAAAAGGCTATCTAGCGATTTTGTCAAAGATTTTTGGCATAATCTAAGTTATTCTGTTCCACCTGAAGATCTAAAAGTTGAATATTTGGGTGGTACCAATTTTATTATTGATACCTCATTAGTCATTGAAAATAATCACGATCTCGGTGTCACTTTAAGAGATCTTCATACTACCGTTTATTACAAAAACAAAAAAGGTGACCTGGTGCAATTTGCAGTAACACCTCCCAACAGATCCAAGTGGGTCATAGGTTCAAAAATCACTACAAAAATTAAGAATATTCGCGTAAAAATTAGTGCATGGAACGCCCTAGGTGCCATTCCAGCATATTTCAATAACCCAGAAGGAGAAAAGTTTAAAATAATGGTTTCTGGTTCAGCGAACCTGGTTCCGTTCTCAACTGAAATTTGGTATTAATGAGAGCGGGCAGAAGAAATATTAAACCAGGTAATGAGTTCAATCATTTATTTAAGCGCCCTGGTAAAACAGACCCTTATACGGTTGACGTAGATGTATACGGAACGCTTGACCAAATGGCAAGTATGGTAGGCAGATACAAGCATCAAGTAGATGACTTTGCATATCATTTGAAGGAAAAAATGATTGGCAACTGGACCAAACAAGTTGGACCAATGATTTCTGAATCCCATATCAAAGCAGCTTCAAAACACATTTGGGAATTTTTATTTCATCATGTTCAATATAAAATTGATACGCCGGGCGTGGAACAGTTGCGCACTCCAAATAGACTTTGGGCAGACAGGGTGACAGGTGTTGACTGCGATTGTTATAGCATTTTTATTTCATGTGTGCTTACACAGCTGAACATCAAGCACTCTTTAAGAATCACCGCTTATGATCATCAACCCAATTTTCAGCATGTCTATGTTGTGGTTCCAATTGATGGCAAAAAATCAGTAGACAAAAGAGAAAATTATATCGTGATTGATCCTGTTCTGGATCAATTCAATTCAGAAAAAGGTTTTACAAAAAAATTCGACAAAATTATGATACACCAAGAATTAAATGGCTTTGGAACGGCCTATTCAGCGTTTCCATTTGGGAGTGAGTTTTCAAATGTTTCAGGTGTTAACGGTCTAGGATCTGTAGCATCAGAAATGGAAGAAAGCACACGAGTGCATCTTCAGAACACATTCAATTTACTGAGTATCAATCCGGAAATGTATGCGCAGTATTTCAATGTTCCGGTTTATATGGAACAAATAGCCTATGTCCTGGAGAATTGGGATGACCCTTATGCAAGACAATATGTGCTTGAAGAATTGGAAGAAATGGAAATGGCCGGTGAAATGGCACCAATTTCGAGTGAA
Source organism: Crocinitomix sp. (assembly GCA_047623705.1). Classification (GTDB taxonomy): domain Bacteria; phylum Bacteroidota; class Bacteroidia; order Flavobacteriales_D; family Crocinitomicaceae; genus Crocinitomix. The sequence continues at coordinate 60,488 of JBLHOW010000025.1, read as the reverse complement.
GGAGTAAATGGTGTTGACGGATTTTGGGATCGATTTAAAACCAGCGGAAGATCTAAAACAATTAGTGTTACTTCAAATGCTAGATCTAAAGTGCAAGCGTTGAGAAACCGAAGAAAGGTACAACCCAAAGTTGTACCTGGAACAAAAGCGCGTGGTATCATCCAAAAAATTCCAGCACTCAAAGCAATTCAACAAAAAATAGAACCTCAAACGGCGGCTATCAAGCAAAAAATTGCACGGTCAGGAACTTCTGCAGCAATTGCGAGCACCTCAAGACAAATTCAACGCAATCCTAAAAAGTCTAATCAAATGACTTGTATCTGTAATCCAACACTTGCCGGATTATATGGAACTGGACTCGGTGGTTTTTGGTCCAAAGTGAAAAACGGGATCAACAAGGTTAAAGATAAGGTTAAGAATACGGTGTCCAATGTAAAGGATAAGGTTAAGAATACTGTCTCTAATGTAAAGGACAAAGTGAAAAATGTGGTTGACAAAGTAAAGGAGGTCGGAGGAAATATCATTAAAAACAATCCAGTTAGCTGGGGGATCCGTAAAGGGATGATTGCCGCATTGAAAAACAACCTTTTTAAAATGTCTTCTCGGGTAGCTCCAGCATTGCTTAGTGATAGTTCTGCCAGATCTGCTGGTTATGAAACGTTAGAGTTCAGAGCGCTTAAAAAAGTGTTGACTACTGTTGAGCGAATGTTTGAAAAAATTGGAGGGTCCAGAGTAGAGCTTCATAAAGCAATTCAAGCTGGAAAAAGTAGATTTGACAATAAATATCCCACTAAGCAACCAAGTAACCAATCCGCAAGCAAGTATGCGAGCGCTCGTCCAAAATTACAACAATCCTTTGCTATGAATGGTTTAGGATCTGTTGCGATTGCAGCTGCAGCCGCTGCAGCTGGTCCGTCTATTGGATTGGTAGCTAAAATCACTGGATTCTTAAAAAAAATCAACTTTAAAAAACTGTTTTCCCGCGTTAAAAATGTGGCTGCGAATATTAAGTCAAAAATTGCGAGCAACTCAGATATTCCGCATGAATTGGATATTCCAAAATTGCCTCAAATGGAACCAGATAGAATTCCAACGAGTTTTGATGGTGATATGCCAGTTCTACCACCTATCCCCAATAATAACATTGATCCAACTGGACAATTGCCAGTGATAGACACCCAACCACCAGCTGAAGATACGGCTGCGGATGGATTAGTGGATCAGCCGGGAGAAGTCAAAGGTGACGCTTCAGGTTCTGGAGGCGGCAATACAGGTAAAATCATATTGGGAGCTGTTGCAGCTGGAGGCGTTCTGTTTGCCGCTTCAAAAATGATGAAACCCAAAGGAAAAGGAGTGAACGGAATTGAAGTTGAAGTATAAATAAGTTTATTAATTAAAATCGATACAAAATGGCCGATACAGGTAAAAAAAAGAAAATCGATATGAAAGCCTTGAAGGCTGATGGTATCGATACGGCGCTGATGATGGGGGGCTTTATGGCAGCTCACGCAGCACAAATGATTCCAATTGAAAATCAATTGGTCAGAAATGTAATTCCATTAGGAGTTGGAGCAGGATTACTCATTGGTGGTCAAATGATTCCAAAAGGAGGAAATCTATTGCGATCTGCCGGTAAAGGGATGGTTGTTTATGGCGCAATGGCTGCCATTAGAACCTTACTTACTTCAGATGCAATGCCGGGAGGCAATGAAGAAGGTCAAACAGAAGGAGTCATGGGGATTGGAGAAAACGAGACTATGCGAAAAGTCGTGGATGCATTATTTCCAAATTTCAATGGAGGGGTAAACGGCTTAGGAATGGTTGAATTGGACTATAATGATGCTTACAATCCAGATTTTGAGGCGCATATGGTTGAAGATATCGACATGACAGATGTGACCGATTTGTCTGGATTTGATGATTTAAATGATCCGTTTGCATTAAATGGTGACTTTGATTTGGAAGAGGATCCTTTCGCAATGGTGGCGTAAGACCGCTGCAATTCAACACAATTAAAAAATCAAATATTTATCTAAAAAGCATAAAATGAATAATATAAAATACAAAGATGTAAACTTGTACAATGCAATGCAGGCATTGTCTCAAAATAACAAGGCACTTTCTACAGAGGAGAAGAAAGAATTTGCCGCTGGCAGATTGGAACTTATCCCCGCAAGTATAGTGCTTAAAACCATGATCGCTGATGCTGAAAATCAAAAATTAATAACTTCTCAAAAAAACAAAGATTTCCGACAAGGTATTTGTGATTTTCAAGACGGAAGACTATTACAGCATGGTTTGGGAGGTTCGTTTGTTTCAACAGGGATTCGCGCTTCTTGGAGTACACATGCTACGGTTACTGATCCCGCTCAACTTTCTTTTCATTATACTTCTTGGCCTTTTGATATGTGTCATGCGGAAATTGCATTTACTCGCGGATCTGATCCGTTAAGAAATGTGAGACTGAGTAATTTCATTTTCAAGGGAGATAGTCCACAAGATCTAACAAGTACTATTTTAGATTTGAAGGCTCCTTTAGTAATCTCTAAAGATTTCGGTTTAGGTATTGAATTGATTCGACCTGATGGAGTAACACCAGCTGCTGGAAATCAATTTTTATCAATCGAATTTATTGGCTATAGATTATTGCCAGTAATTAGCACTTCAGCTGGATAAGATTCGATTTCATTTTTCTTAAAGAGGCGAAGCCGGAGTGTTTCGCCTTTTTTGTCATTTGAAAATTCATTCATTTAAACTCTAAAAAAATGCGCAATAGTTTAAAATTTCACCACTTATTCAATCTGAAAGTTGTAATTCCTTCAGCTACAACGCTCGGATCCAAAAAAATTCCTATCTCCCTTCCAGCTAATTTTATGGAAGTAATTGCATTTGGCACTATTCCCGTAACAGATGGAGGTGATCCAAATTATGCTGTCGGATTAAAAGTAGGACAAAAGACTATTTTTGAACCAGTCCATAATAAGCGCCATGCGATTTCTGATAGCGTTGCTTCAAAAGACCGGCTATTACCAATCAACTTTACCGTACAAAAAAATGAACAGTTCAATCTTATGATTGATTTAAATAATACGCTGACTTCAGATCTAACGCTTTATTTAGAATTAACGCTTTTGGACCGGGCTTCTTACACCGTAAATACAAAAATTGAACACCCACATAGTGGACCGGATGGTGCTGAAGTAATTAATAATAGTCAAGATGCATTGACTCCATTTGACTATGGTAAATAATGGGAGGATTCACAACATTAATCGAATACTTTGATGGTGATGGAACTTATCCAGTGCCTGATAAATGTCTTAAGCTAGAAGTCGTAAACAGAGGTAAAAGTCAGATTTTTATTAATGACTCTTTTCCATTGGAACCAGGTGAATCAAAAACATTTGGACCACATGATGGGAAACATTTTAAAGCAAACATAAAATATTCAATTACAAATTCCCTGGCTCCATACGAGGCCAAAACTCATGTGAGCTTTGAATCGGAAATTGAAATTATTTAAAACTATTTATTAATGGAAAATTCAGGTCCTATCTGGGCATTTTGTGGCGGACTAATAACTGCATTGGTCACTGTAATAGTTTCTTGGATTAAAGAGGTTAAAAGTAAAAAAACCTTAGGCGATCGAGACATCAAAATTGCTGAGATTACTTCGAAAAAAGAAGATGTTGTTCAGCTGAAAATGGCGCTTGAAAAGATCGAAAAAGATATGGAAGATCTCCATCTGGAATTGGATTTAGAAAAACAAAAGAGCCAAGAAATTCGGGTCTTAATGAATGTTTTCTCAGTTGGATTCAATTTGGTATTCAATCAACAAATGAGGGACTTAAAGGATCAACCAGATAAAATTGAAATGCTTAAGGATCTGAAAGCATTGCTCGATAAATTTTACGCAACATTGGAAGAATCAACTTGAAAATTGAACTGCTAACGTGCTTTATTTAGCGCTAAATGCCCAAGCCTACCATAGCCTACCAGACGAATATAAAAAAATGGTATATATGCAATACCAATATTGAAAAATGGATCAAAATCAAAAGATACAAAAGTTTGTCGGCCAAATTAGCCAGGGATATGCACTTAAATTAGTGGGTGAAAAAGCAGGCATGCCAATTCCTATTATTGATAAATTCACCCCAATTGAACGGCTCACCATGAACGAGAGTTTATTTGAGTATATCTCAAAAGTGGTGAGTACCTTTTCTCCAGATCTTTTAATCGCAACAACCAAGGACCAAAATGGAAATTCGTTATATAAGCCTCGAACTTATCATATGTCAGTTCAGCAAGAGCCATCATTTGGCGGTTTAGGATCTACGAGCGATCCAATGGGGGCATTTTACCAGGCTAAAAACGCAGATCTAACTCGTCAACTTACTAGGCTTGAAAATACTCATGACACATTACTAACTAAACATGATGAGCTAAAGGAAAAATTTAGTGATAATAAAAGGCTACTCGACACGGTTAACGAACGAAATGAGCTTACCAGGGAAAAAGACCGAGTTGCTTCAGAAAACACCTTTTCAGGAATTGTTAAAGAACTAAAGCCTGAGATCCAAGGGTTAATTGGGGTGATCACATCTAAACACAATCCTCCAGCGCAGAATGAAGGTCAACTAAATGGAATCAATTCCGAATCAAAGTTTGCAATTATTATCGCCATGCTTAATGGTTTAGGTGATGCGGATTTCAAACGTTACTGGGAGGTGATAGTGCGCTTTGGACAAACGGAACAGGCTCAGAGCGATCAAGTACTTGAATTACTAAGATCTCTAACCGTTGATTTTAATGATAGTTATAACCAATACAATTCTAAACCAAATAAATAATGTTTGCACAAAAAGTTGAAATAGAGGTCAAAGCAATGACCAAGGCCGAAGCGCAGAAAAAAGCCGATTTAGCAGCCAAAATTGCTAATGCACTTGATTTGGAATCCCTTCAAATTTTGCAGGTTGCCTCAGCTCGTCCTGAGGCGAATCAAAAAGTGAAAAATTTTAGAGGAATGTTAGAAAGTATGTAAGTTATGGATGGCACTGAGAATGTAGAGAGTTTAGAAGGGGTTGATATTGTCTCGAATATTGGCGGAAAGGTTGCAGTTGCAGCTGTTGTCGTTGGAGGTGCAATATTCGGTGTCAGTTATTTACTAAATGGTGATGCGAGAGCTCAGCGCCAGTTGCAAAAGCAAAAAGTCAAATTTGACAAAAATAAGATTCCACATTACACCTTGGCCAAGGTCAAAGAATATGCTGGCAAATCTCAGAGAGGTGAACTATATCGCTGGGGTGGAAGTCAACATCTGCCAATTGAGGTTTACAATCATATGGTTGAGAATAGAATGAAGGCTATATACTGGCATCCAGCACGCTTAGTTGAAGATCTTTATAGAACCATGAAGGGAGCCAATTTTACAACAGCCATTACTGATATAGCCCTAGCACCAGTCGCCGCTATTTTTTCTATGGTTGCAACAGGCGGTGAGACAGATCCACGTGTAAGAGTGTGGAAGGAACTTTTGAAATTGAATCAGGATCAATTAAGGTTTTTACATAATTACTGGATTGAAAACAGTGCTGAAGGAGATTCTTTTTATGATTGGGTAGACGGAGAATGGTCGAGCTCAGAGACAAAAGCAGAACTATTAGCAAAATTAAGTTCAAGTGGCGTCGGTCGCTTTGTAAATAAAAATAAGTAGATATGAGTTTTATAACATTATTAATTACTGGAGGCGCAGCTGCTGGAATATATTTAGGAACACGGCCGAAAAAAGATAAGTCGGATGATGACCGCTGGACAGAGGAACCATTAACAATTCCCACCGTTATAGATGTACCAAAAATTCCAAACCAGATAATTACACCAGTTGTTCCAAAACCACCTATTGCACCACCGGTTAAAGTTCCGGTTAAATCTGCGGCGAAAGAATTCAGAGGGAAATATTCATATACGGTTCAAGTTGACAAAACGAAAATTGGCAATTTTAACAGCGCCGGTATAATGAAATCGTTTTATGAAGCGGTTAGAACAGCTAACCTCGTCAATATTCGCAAGATAGCTGGCAGCTTAAATATCGACAGGACGCGGCAAATTCACAATGATTTTTTAGAATATAGTAAAGGAAGACAATCCCTTTATCAGTTTGTTTTAGCGTCCAAATTATCTAATGATGCTAAAAAGTATGCAGTTCAGTTTCTAGCTTCCGCAGGTGTTAGTGGAACCCTGGTTAAAAACAGACGAGCGCTGTGAAAAACGCAATCAAAATAGGAGGAGGCACCGCTGCACTTTTAATTTTAGCCAAGGCAATCTCTGGAAAGAAATCAGGAGCCAAAAAAGGAGCTTCTAATGCTCTAGCGCAATTAAAACGATACAAAGGAATCAAAGAAGATGATTCGCGCTTTCACAAGATACTTATGACCATGTGGATGCACTTAGGTTATTCAAAGGAAAAAGCTGAACGCTATATTCGAAACGAAATCCCTTGGTCCGCGGCAATGATCAGCTATAATATGCGAGATTATGAGGATTTTCCAAAATCGGCCTCTCATGCTTACTATGCGGTTGCTTCCAGAAAAAACAGAGCTAAAGGTGAGAGCAATTTTTGGCTCTACCGGCCACATGAGATTAGGCCAAAAGTGGGAGATATTGTGTTAAAGGGAAGGTCTGGTGCCAGGGTAAATTATGACTCGGTAAAAGTTGGGGATCCTACACATGGAGATATTGTTGTCGAAGTTCAGAAAGACTATTTAATTACCATTGGTGGCAATGTTTCTAACCAGGTGAAAATTACTAAGGTCGCTATTAAAAACGGCTACATTTCGGATCCAAAATATTTCGCAATCATCCAGAACCGTCACAAGAAATGAAATCACTCGACACATACAACAACCTCAAAGGGAGAACTTTAGATATCAAACAGGTCAATCAATTAATTGATCAGGCAAAAAAAGATGGTGTACATGAAGTGATATTTCGCTTAGAGAGAATGCTTTTTCAAAATTCAAATCAGGCCCAATTCACTTTTACTTCAGTAACAAAAGTGGATCTGGTTCCTAGTGATCTATTGAATGGTCTCGATCAGATCCAGGAAGACCTAGAAGAGGATGGCCTTGGTAAGGCTATTTCACCGGACCAAATTTATGACATGGTGACAAAAAAGGTTTTGGACGCCATTTCTTCAGGTAAAGAATTACCCTGGAGAAAACCTTGGGGATCTATAGTCAAATATGGCATGTTGGCCACCAATTTTGATTCAAAAAATGCTTACCGTGGCATTAATGCCGTTTTATTGAATGCATTGGAAGAATTTGATAACCCGTATTTTCTAACGTTCAATCAAATCAAAAAACATAAAGGCAAGCTTAAAAAAGGATCCACTGGCCGAGAGGTAGTTTACTTTACGATTCTCTATAAATATGACCAGGATAATGCAGATGGTAAGTTGAGCTTTGGAACCTATGATCTAAAGAAGTTCAAGAGCTGGATCAATGCCAATAAATCAAAGATTAGCATTTTTAAAAATAACGGATCAAAATATTTGAGCAGCTTTATTAATAATGCGACCCGTCCTATTCTGAAGTACTATAAAGTTTTTAGTGCTGATGATGTTGAAGGGATTGATTGGAAGTTGAAAAAGTTAGCTCCAAAAAAGGCCAACGAAAAAATTGAGACAGCTGAGGCAATAGTTCAGGCAATGCCAAAAAAGCCGAAAATAACTCCCAAAGAAAATGGGAATGAAGCTTACTATAAACCGTCAACTGATTCCATTACAGTACCGGCTATTGCAAATTTTGAAAATTCTGAACGCTATTACGGCGTTTTATTCCATGAGCTGGTTCATTCAACAGGGTCAGAAAAAAGGATAGGAAGACCACTTACCGGTAAATTTGGCTCACCCTCCTACGCCTTTGAAGAATTAATTGCTGAGCTCGGCGCAACATTTTTAAACGCCGAAAGTGGAACTCTATATTATACTTTCGAAAACTCAGCATCATATTTAAAAGGTTGGATCCAAAGTTTAACTGCAGAAATGAAAAAGGATAACAAATTCTTTTTTCGAGCTTCAAGCAAAGCGCAAGCTGCAGCAGATTTTATTTTGGACAGAAATGCAAAAGGGATTCCGGCATATCATAAGAAGATCAAAACTAGCAAGCCAAAAATTGCTGCTAGAACTAATAAGCCGAGCTTAAAATCAACAAAGAAAAAGATTAATAATAAAACAGGGCAAATGGCGCTGTTTGGGTTTAGTTTTCAAGAATACAGTTGGAGTAACCATGATAACTACAAACTGAAATACCAGGTAATTTTGGACCGTTTCTTAAAAGCCTATAGAACCAAGATTAATTTATTTGAAAAGGAAATCGGATTTGAGCCAATCTACCAGGAAGATATTGAGGAAAAATTCCCCCTATCTGATATTAATCAGCAAAACGCATTACTATTCTATTTTCTCGAACGTAGATATAAAAAAGAGTATACAGCAAGTGAATCAGCTAAACTTAAAGGTGAAATTAGTTATGTTCAACGCGTGAAAAAATTGACTCCAGAAGAGTTTCAAAAAGAACTGGAGACTGGAAAAATTGCTCAAGCGCCCAAGCCAAAGGCAAAGCCTGTCAATACCAAACCAAAAATATCTGATCAAGCTTTGAAAAAAGATCTTGAGAATGATATTAAAAAATTAGAGAGCAAAGGCAAAACAAAAAAATCGATCGGCAAGAGACTCAAAGAAAAACTTGGACTTGGGTTTGTTGAGAATGATCCGCTTTTTACCATTGCCTCAGATAAAAAAGAAAAAGACGCAGTAGAGCGTTTCCAGCTCAAAGGTGTTCTTGGCGAGTACTTAGGAATGATTCAACGATTTCGACTTCTTATTTTACTCAAAGGAGATACCCATGCAGGTAAGTCTGAAATGGTAATGCAGCTAGCCAATGCTTTTATTGAAACTGGATTTACCATTGCATATTTTGACTTAGAACAGGGAGGAATGGAGTCAGCTGATACTCGAGAAGCCATGGATCGAAATATTCCAATAAAAAACAGAGATAAATTGGCCATGGCGGGAACCGCGCCAAATGGAATTGAAACCATTTTTGAATATGCTGAAATGGCGGATGTAATGATCATTGATTCTTTTCAAAAACTAAACGTTCCTAATACCCGCATGGACGAGCTTCGTATCAAATTTCCACATACCATGTTTATCACAATTTTTCAACAAAATGCAGAAGGTGGAACACGTGGTGGTGTCTCAGCTGATTTTGATACCCCAATAATTTTGAAGGTGCATAAGGTTGGAGACGTTGCCTTTGTAAATAATTACGCTGAGATATTAAAGAATCGAGGGAATTCTGAGACGATTAGCAGTAAGTATTCAATGTACAAGAAACAAATTTTAAAGCCGTAATTAGGGCTTATTCTACTTGAGTTTACCCCTTTTAAGCTTTTCTTCAATATCTGACGGACTGAGATGAATATATATCATTGAAGTATCAACTTTTGTATGACCCATAAGCTTTTTTATTAAAAGCACGTCTCCATAAATCCGGGCAATGGCGCTTCCAAAACTATGCCTGGACATGTGAAAAGTTACATTTTTCTTAATTCCTGCAAGTGTTGCAATGTCTTTAAGCATATCATTTACTTTTTGATCCGCTTGTGCAGGAAATAAAAATGGTCCAGGTAATACTTTATATTTTTTATAAATAGGGATGCTTTTACCATCAAATAATTCATGTAATGGCAGATCAATGATCTTAACGGTCTTTACCATTCTGAGTGAAAGATAAACAGCTTTTTTTTCTTCAGTAAATTTTTCAATTGTTAATTCCGAGAGATCCGAAATTCTTAAACCGGTATAACAACTAAACAAGAATTTGTCCAGCACAATTTGATGGCTTTTGAATTTTGGCTCTAGTTTTAGATTTTCCAATAGCTCGATTTCCTCCAGCGTCAAATAATCACGTTTGCTTTCCTGGGTTGCAACCTTAAAGTTGTTATATGGATTTACCTGCAGTAATTCTTTTTTTATAGCAATGTTCAAATACGCCTTTAAAAATTTATGGTAGGCCCAGCGAGTATTGACGGCCTTATTATTGGTGACCAAATGATTTTCGAATGCCTGCAAAAAAGAATAATCGACGTCTTTTAAGGTCATGTTTGGATTATCTTCAGTGAATTCTTTGAGTAATGCCAGTTTTGAATTATGATGCCTGAGTGTTCCTGAGGCAAGTGTGGTTCTAAGACTAATTTCTTCAGCTATAAAGTTGATTAGACCTTTTCGCTTGTCATTACCGTTTAAATATTCTTTTAATTTTTTGATTGACGGTGTTAATTGTTTCGCTAGACAATGCGCGTTGTATGCGTCAACTTTCTCAAGGAGTTCCTCAATTCTTGTGTTATATTCCCACCAATAAGGACAGTTCTTTTTTACGCGCTCTTTGTTCTGGTCCCAATGTGATGGAATGATCTTAATTCCGGTACTATAATAGTTGGGTACGCGGTTGAGGGTTATTCTGATCACCACTGGAGCGGTTCCGTCTGCGTTGAGGCTATTGCGCCTATTATATATGGGTGACGTTGTAATCATGTGTTAGTACATTGGTTTTTTGAATGTACAGATTTTGTACTAACATTTCATGAATTTTATTCTTTTTTGTTCATTTCAACAATGCATTGCATTATGAACAGATGTGAAGTAAATACAGGGCTAAACTAGTGAGAATAACAAAAGCCGCTCATAGAGCGGCTTTTGTCGTTTTTGCTTTGGTGATCTGTCAGGGGCTCGAACCCTGGACCCTCTCCTTAAAAGGGAGATGCTCTACCAGCTGAGCTAACAAATCGTCCTTATTGCGGGTGCAAATATACAGGGTTTATTTTATTTCCCAAAATAAAATGGAATATTTTTTAAATTCTTTTTTCGAATCACTCAGAAGTCAAAAATAACCAATTGAAAGTCAAAAATTTAAGGGCAAAAAAAAAAATAAAAATAATTTGTAATTAGTGAGGGATTATCGTCAATACAGAGATTAATTGTACGAAAGTTTAGTTTGATTCAATAAAACTTTGATATTAGTTTGGGCAACAATTTAAGTTTTGAACTGTTTTAATGAAAACGATTGAATAAAAAATTGAATAAAAATAAAATCTAAACCAACCCTTTCTTGTTTCAAAGCATCAAGTAGCAAAAAACAATAACAAAATTTTTATGAAGATTATCTTTTATAGCCTCTTGGCCTTTTCAATTAATGCAACAGCGCAAAACTTAGTACCTAATCCAGATTTTGAGGCCGTAATTTCAACAACCTGCGGAATAGACGGCGATTTAGAATCAAGTTTAGAAGATTGGAATAATCCCAATACAGCAACACCTCTAGTTTATTATACTACAGTTGATGAGACTTGTTATAATTATCAACCCTTAAGTACATATCCTGGTCCAATAGGAATTAAAGGCAATCAAGCGCCACATTCTGGAGAGGTGATGGTTGGATTATGGATTTATACAATACCAGACTTCAATCAACGGCAGTATGTTCAAGTAGAATTGAGTGAAAATTTAGTTATCGGAGAACAATATATTGTTTCATTTTATACTTCTTTAGCACATAATATGGAGTATGGCGCAACAGGACTTGGAGCCTATTTATCGACAGATGCGCCTTCATTAGCTTCAGATGGTGTGCTTGATTTTGATGCACAAGTTGTTTCAACAGAAGTTATTATGGAAACGGAAGAATGGGTGCTTGTAAGCGATACCATTATTGCGGATGAAGCAATGGCTTATATTACAATCGGGCATTTTAATGATGATGCTTCAACAACATTGATGGCGAATGAGACTGCTTCTGGGGAACCAGGAACTTATGGCGCTTATTATTTCGTTGATGATATTAGTGTTGAATTATTCATAAGTACTTCTTCAATCAATGAAAATAAAATAGAAAGCGATTTGATGAATGCCTTTTTAGATCCAATTAACCACATTTTAAACGTAAACTTAATTGATGGCCAAGAACAAGCATCAATTCAGCTTTACAATTCCTTAGGGCAAATGGTTTATTCCAATGATGCTGTATCTGAATCAAACATCCAAATTAATATGGAAAGTTTGGAAACTGGCTTCTATATTTTGAAATGCGAAAATGAGGGAGTGGTGCAGACGCTAAAAATTGTCAAGTAGCAATTGCACTTATTGTTTAAAAAGCAGACAATAACACATCCTGATCATCTGGTAATCCAAAAGCATCTGCTTCGGTTAAATGACCATCTTGATCACTTACGCGTGTGAGTTTTTTGCCTTGCCTAAAAACCAATTGTAAGCCGTGCTCCGTTTCCCAATCACATTCGCAAGCGAGTACGATATAAATGTCCTTGTCATTTTGTTGGCGCCTGCTAACATAAATGACGCTTGGATGAACAAAATTCCAAATACTTAAAGGTTGCGCACCGCGCATTTTTTCTGGAATGGCTTCCTCATCTAAATAAGAACATATTTCTACAAAATTGGCAAAGACGTGCGGCGCCAATTTTAATTTATCAAAGGCTTGCAGTTCAAAGAAGTTTTTTAGTGCCGAATCCGCTTCAAGCAGAAACTGTTCGTCTGCGGATGGGTCAAAATCAACATAGGTGATAGCTAGTTCTATTTCCAATAATGGAATTTGCATTGGTTCGCTATGCCACCAATCTGCAATTTCTTGGTTTTTAACTAATGTTCCAATCACATCTGAATTAAGCTTTGTCATGTGGCAAAATTAAAAATTCATTTCGGAATAAATACTTAAGCTACTGCCTTAATTCTTGATCAGTGAGATTCTCACCAATTCATTATCTTTGCCACAGATGAAGAATTGTGTTTTTTTGATTGGTTTTATGGGCGCGGGGAAATCCCGCTTAGGAAAACGCCTTGCAAAGCGAATGAACTATTCGTTTTTAGATGCAGATCAAGAAATTGAAAAAGAAAATGATGCAAGCATTGATGAACTTTTTACAAGATTAGGAGAGCGTGGTTTTCGAAGCCTTGAAACAAAGTGGTTGCAAGATTTGAATGTCGAAAATACAATTGTGTCATTGGGCGGAGGAACACCTTGCTTTAATGATAATATGTCCCTCATTCTTGAAAAAGGAAAAGCCGTTTATTTAGAATTGGCTCCTAAGGTTTTACTAGACCGTTTGCAAAATGCAAAAGGTATTCGTCCTTTAATAGAACCTATAAAGGATGATAAAGAAGCGCTCTTGACTTTTATCGAGGAAAAATTGAAAGACCGTGAGGTCTATTATAAAAGAGCGAACTATACAACTAAAGCCATGAGTTTGTCTGCTGAAAGACTAGATAGTTTAATAGACGAGATAGCGCTTTTGTGAAAATCCATTTTTTTCAACAGCAACCTCTAACATCCAACACCTAACATCCAATCTCTACAAAAATCAATGCCTCTCATAGCGTTTATCTCTCGTAGCTTGAGAAATAACAGGATTGAAATCCACTAAATTCTTCGACATTTTTTCTGATAAGAAAACAGCCACTTCATAACAATCAGCTGCAGATTCAGTTTCTCGAATTAAAACACGTTTACGGTGATTAGCGCTTAAAACCGAAACAGAATAAACGGTTTTTGTAATCTGGGTTGTTTTTTCGCTATAAACGTGATTGACGCCAATCGATTTCCCCATTTTTAGAATAGTAATATCGGGCAGCAAGACCGTTGGTTTCCATTTTCCTCTTTTAATCCAAAACGATTTAGAATATTCGCGGATGTAATTATTACTAAACGAAACATCAGTTCCAAAAGTAGAGGTATGTGCGTAAAAGGTGAAAAGTAAAATTGGAGGACCGAGAAGATATCCTGGGCCACCACTAAAAACGGCGAATAAGCCAAATAATCCTAAAAAACTAATGGCAATACGCAATCCGAAACTAAAGGTATAACCATTGTGATACTGTACATCAACCACAGAATCTGTGATTGAACTTGAGTCGAGCGTATCTTTTAAATCATCCATTAGGTTGCGCAATTGTTATTATTGCATCCTGGATAGAATAAGCCATATAATAGAAAGTATAAACCAACAAATACAATAATGTATTCTTCATGTTTTGGAAAACTTATGAGACATGCCAACCCAACACCAACTTTAATGATGCGAATAAGAGACCAGTTTTTAATTAATGCTTGCATATTTTATTTTTCCAAAGCGCGCCATCCACCAGCGTTCTCAACTTCCATTCCGGCTTTTGCGATCATATTTTTCGCTTGTGCACTTCGCACTCCACTTGCACAACAAACCACGATTGGTTTTTTATGAGCTTTTATTTTATCCATTTTTTGTGCAATTTGTTGCAATGGAATATTGATTGAACCTTTATGATTTCTTGCGGAAAATTCTCCAGGATTTCGCACGTCAATGATGAGCGCACCTTTTGCAAGAAGTTCGGCAACGCGTGCTTTCTTTCCTCCTCCAAATAACTTTGATAATATTCCCATCTGATTCTCTTTTAAATTATTTCTGACCGTATTACAATCAGTTGTTTGAACTAGAAAGTTCGAGTTCAAGGCTTATGGAGCTTAAAAATTGTGCGTTTACTTTTGTAAATGAGCAAATTTTAGGCAAGCGTAACGCAGAAATCGGATTTTATAGACAAACATTTTTTAACAATCCGTTGGCTCTTCACCAACAATTGAATGTATTCTTGTTCGGTTTTCACCAATAATATATTTCACACTAAATGGTTTATTATTAAGTGTTCCACTCATAATATAGAAAGGATTTGGCAATTTTCGCGGTTCAGATCTTTCAATATTAATTACCGCAGTTTTGTGAAATTCAAAAAGATCTTCCTTTGCTATGCCATATTCCTCCATTTGGCATTCCGCATCCGATAAAATTCTAAACTCATGAGATTCAATGATCGAAATAACATCTTTATGGGGTAGGGGCATGGTTGAATAAAACTCATTGCTAACCGTTATTTCGCAAGACGCGCCGTCTGTCAAAAAGACCTCAGTAACTTCTGCCAAATCTTTTTCTTCATATAAAGCGAATTTTGCCCAATATAAAACTTCATCCTTATATCCTTCAATATAGTAGGTCTTCGGTAGAATTTTTGTTTCACTTTCCGAGAATTCAACTTCACCACCATCTTTCAATAAGTCGTAAATGTCATCATTGTTTAGTTCTAGGCAGGTCATCACTGCCAAAACACTATCTCCAACTACAATCTCTTTTTCGCCAATCATGTTTTTAACACGATTTTCTGGAAGCCATGCACAACCGCGACTCCCAAACATAAAATACACTAAGAATCCACCAATAGTTAAACCTATAGCAAAGTATTTTATACGATTTTTCAATTTATCCATCTCAAAGAAATTTCTGCAAATTTAAGAATAAGTCAATAGAACAAGGGTTAAGTTTCATCCGATTTTATCCATTTAGGAACATCTGGCGCTTTATAGTTTCGCATTTGGGCCAATAAATCGACAATTGAGTCACTTTTTAAGAGCATATCTTGATTGATTTTTTTTAAAAAGCCCTTATTTACCATTTTTTGAATCATTTCAAGCAAATCGTCATAAAATCCATCAATATTTAAAACCCCGATTGGTTTTTGGTGTAAGCCCAATTGCGCCCAAGTTAAGATTTCAAACAATTCTTCAAAAGTTCCAAAACCACCAGGTAAAGCGATAAAACCATCACTTTTTTCAGCCATAATTGTTTTACGCTCGTGCATAGTTTCTACTTGAATCAACTCTGTTAAGTTGTCATGCAAAATTTCTTTTCCACTTAAAAAATGAGGAATTACACCAATGACCTTTCCATTGTTTTGTAAAGCACCTTCAGCAACTTGTCCCATTAAACCAATTTCGGCACCGCCATATATTAAGGTAATCTTTTCCGTTGCTAAATGTTTGCCTACAGCAAATGCGTTTAATTCGTAAAGCGCATCCTTACCTGAGCTTGAAGCGCAAAAAACAGTTATACTTTTCATATTAATCTTTATTCTCAATTCTTTTTTTGATTAAACCGCAATCCTCATTTTCCATTTCAGTTTCTATTGTATAATGTTCAAAAGGGTAATTGTTTAGCACGGCTTTAATTTGTTCTTTAATTTCAATAATGCGATCAATATGCGCAATTTTTTCGAGTTTCACATGTGACGTAAAAACATGGTGTTCGCCATCTAAGGACCAAATATGTGTGTGATGTAATGATGCAACACCATTAATGGCTGAAATTTCCGCTTCAATTTTTTCATTGTCTATTTCTGTTGGCGATCCTTGCAGAAAAAGAAAAAGTGTTTCTTTTAGACGTTTTAAAGAATTCCATAAAATATAAAGCGTAATCAATATCGACAAGGCAGGATCTAAATACAAGATTTCTTTAAACTGTAGTACAATAGCAACAATTAGTATGGCTACCCATCCCAAAACATCTTCCAATAAATGCCATGAAATTACCTTTTCATTCATGGATTTCCCCTTGCTTAATTTCCAAGCCGCAAATCCATTTACAGTGATTCCTACTATCGCAAATATTAGCATTCCGGTTGGATCAGCGTGTTCGGGTTCAATAAATCGACCTACAGCTTCGTAAATCACATAGATCGATCCAGCCAAAAGCACAAGACTATTAATTAACGCACCTAATAAAGAGAAACGGCGATAACCAAACGAGTATTTTTTGTCAGGTTTTTGTTCAGATTTGTTTTGAAGATACCAAGCCGTTCCTAATGATAAACTATCGCCCAAATCATGCACGGCGTCAGAAATTATCGCAATACTATTTGTATAGATACCTCCGATAATCTCAATAACAGTAAAAATGAGATTGATGAAAAATGCAACCTTAATGTTTTTAGTCGCATGACTATGCTCGTGCTTATGGGCCATTGATTAAAACTATATGTCACAAATATAAGGCAATATTAGCTTCGTATTGTCTTGATTTCTCTGATAATTGTCAGTTAATTTACTGATCAATCAGATAAGCTTAATGAACGATTTTACAGCAGTTTATCTCATTCATTTAGGATTTGACTTTTGGATTTTTAATGAAATTTGGAATTTCTATATAAATATCAATCGCAAAAGCGTGTCTACAACAATAATTCGAATTAAATTTACAGCTACAAATTATTACAAATTATGAGTACCAAACCTTCCATCTTAAAAGGAACACGCGATTTTTTACCAGCAACAATGGTAAAGCGGAATTATATTTTTTCAACGATTAAAACTGTTTTTGAGAAATATGGGTTTTCACCTATTGAGACACCTAGTTTTGAAAAGACCGAAACATTGATGGGGAAATATGGCGAAGAAGGAGATCGTTTGATTTTTCGTTTATTAAATCAAGGAGACAGTTTGAAAAAAGCAGATACAACAGCTTTTGATGAAGGTAAACTTAGTCGATTCGCAAATTCAATTTCGGATAAAGCCCTACGCTATGATTTAACCGTTCCTTTTGCACGATTTGTCGTGCAAAATCAGAATGAATTATCATTTCCTTTTAAACGTTTTCAAATTCAGCCTGTTTGGAGAGGAGACCGTCCAGCTAGAGGACGTTACCGCGAATTTCACCAATGTGATGCGGATGTGGTAGGAAGCGATTCATTATTATATGAAATTGAATTAGTTCAAATATTTGATGAAGTACTTTCAAAATTAGGATTGCCAGATTTTTCGATCAAGATTAATAATCGCAAAATTCTATCTGGAATAGCAGAGGTTTGTGGCGAATCTGAAAAATTGATTCCAATCACAGTGGCCATTGATAAATTAGACAAAATTGGCAAAGAAGGTGTTATAAAAGAATTACGCCAGCGTGAAGTAAGTGAAGCCGCCATCACTAAAATTGATCCCTTATTTGATCTTTCGGGAGACAATGATGCCAACTTAGAAATGTTAAGCACTTATTTAGCAGATTCTGAAACAGGAATGAAAGGCATTGAAGAGTTAAAATATGTATTAGACAATGTAAAAGCTTTGGGATTAAACAAAGCCAAAATAGAGTTTGAAGTTACATTAGCACGGGGATTAAACTATTATACAGGCGCCATATTTGAAGTTACAGCCAACAATGTAAACATGGGAAGCATCTGCGGTGGAGGTCGTTATGACGACTTAACAGCCTTGTTTGGTTTGAAAGGAATGTCTGGTGTAGGAATCTCATTTGGAGCGGATCGAATTTATGATGTGATGACAGAGTTGGATTTGTTTCCAAAATCAGTCTTAACAACAACAGAATATTTATTCATCAATTTTGGTGAAGAAGAGCAGTCGCACTGTATGCGCCTTGCAAAAAACATCCGTGATAAAGACCTTTCATGCGAAGTTTACCCGAGCGCAAAAGGAATGAAAAAACAAATGAAATACGCAAATGACCGTGGTATTCCTTTTGTCATTATCTTAGGCTCGCAAGAAATTGAAAACAACACCTTAACCATTAAAAATATGGAAACAGGTGATCAAGAAACGATAACAACAGAAGTATTTTTAAATCGCATTTAAGATGACAGAACACCATATTGACGTTGAGCATTTATCAATTGATAAAGTCAAAGAAATTATAAACACCAAAGCAACATTAAAACTTTCTGACGCTGCCACAGCTAGAATTACGAAATGTCGACAATATTTGGATGATAAAATGTCCACTGGAACGGATGTTTTTTACGGCATCAATACAGGATTTGGATCGCTTTGTGATACCGTTATTTCCAAAGAAGATTTAGGAACACTGCAACGTAACTTAGTGATTTCACATGCCTGCGGTATTGGAGAAGAGGTTCCGCAAGCAATTGTTAAACTAATGCTATTCTTGAAAGTTCAAGGCTTGTCTTACGGACATTCAGGTATCCAATTAGAAACTGCACAACGCCTTTTGGATTTTTACAATAATGACATTACACCAGTTGTATATCAACAAGGTTCACTTGGTGCATCAGGCGATTTAGCTCCTTTGGCGCACATGTCATTACCCTTATTAGGTGAAGGGAATGTCTATTATAAAGACGAATTAATGACCGCAGCTGAAATGCTCAAAAAAATGAATTGGGAACCTTTGGCCTTAAAATCAAAAGAAGGTTTGGCTTTATTGAATGGCACGCAGTTCATGAGTTCATACGGGGTTTGGATATTAATTAATGCACATCAATTATCAATTGCGGCAAATGTAATAGCGGCCACTTCTGCTGATGCATTTGATGTTAGACCGAATCCATTTTACCATAATGTAAATGTAGTTCGAAACCAAAAAGGACAGATTGATACGGCAAAACAAATGCGCGAAATATTGGCTGGTAGCCAATTAATGGAGCAAGAAAAAAAGCATGTTCAAGATCCTTATTCATTCAGATGTATCCCACAAGTACATGGCGCTACAAAAGATGCAATTGACTATGCAACAACAATTTTTGAAAGAGAGATTAATGCCGTAACAGATAATCCAACCATTTTCCCGGATACAGATGAGATTATTTCTGCTGGTAATTTCCACGGTCAACCTTTAGCCATTACATTAGATTTAATGGGGATTGCTTTGGCGGAACTAGGAAATATTTCAGAACGACGAACCTATCAAATGATTGGTGGTACCAGAGGTTTACCTGCGTTTTTAGTAGCAAACCCTGGAATCAATTCTGGCTTTATGATTCCACAATATGCTGCGGCTTCAGTAGTCAGTCAAAACAAACAATTGGCAACTCCTGCTTCGGTTGATTCAATCGAATCATCAAATGGGCAAGAAGATCATGTGAGTATGGGAGCCAATTCTGCTACAAAATGCTATCGAATTACTGAGAATTTAGGGAAAATATTAGGGATTGAACTGTTTAATGCTGCACAAGCTTTACATTTTAGACGTCCGTCAAAATCAAGCGACTTAATAGAGACTTTAGTAGGGAAGTATAGAGAAATTGTACCATTCATTGAGAATGACATATTCATGCAACCAGAAATTGAAAAATCAATTCAGTTTATTAAAACCATTGAATTAAAATAGTATGAAAAAAGCAAGACCAAATGGATTAACGGCATTGTGCATTCTTTCTTGGGTGTGGATGGGTGTGGTATTATTGAGCGCCTTTGCAACAGTCAATACTGGACGTTTAACAGATGCCGATATTCGACTTCAAAAAATTGCAATACTAGACAGTCAAACACCAGAGTCAATTGAAATGATGCCTTGGATTGTTGAAGAATCAATCGAATTCTTATACATATCAAGGGACAACTATCTAACAATGTCCATCATAGATTTTGTTACGATTATAATTGGACTTGTGGGAGTATTTTTAATGTTCCAACTTAGAAAAATTGGTTTCCATTTATATATTGGTTACAGCATATTATCCATAAGCTATTGGACGTTTTATTTCCATGATTTATCAATAGGGCTGTTTTTAATTGGTTTTACTGCAGTGTTTGCAGTGCTATTTATCATTCTCTACAGCACGCAAACAAAAAAAATGGCCTAACTATTGCTCACATTATAGCGTCTATCTAATACATGAAAAAAGGAATTATTATATGTTTTGTTTTAACAAGTCTTTTTGCTTGTAAAAAAGATCCTGTCGATAACTCGATTAATTATGGGTATGAATATTTCCCTATTGAAATAGGACATTATACAGTTTATGATGTTGTTGATATTTTTCATGATTTAGAAATTGAGACAGCACATGATACTAATCGATTTCAAATTAAAGAGTTAATTGCAGAAGTTTTAGTAGATGGAGAAGGAGACACTATACAAAAACTGAAACGCTACATTCGTGCTGATGAAACTGAGCCGTGGACTATTCAAGATATTTGGACACAAAAACGGACGGCATCAACAGGCGAAGTTGTAGATGAAAATGATCGGCAAATTAAAATGGTTTTTGCAATAGCCTATAACCGCACTTGGGATTGTAATGCACTAAATAATGAACCTTCGTTAGAATGTTATTATGAAAACATTTACGAACCTTATACGGTTAGCGGAGTGACTTATGATTCAACTGTAATTGTTGAAAAAGAAAACTTTACCTCATTCATTGATTTTAAGCGCAATTACACGGTTTATGCGCGTAATGTCGGTCGAATAAAATCCGTTTTTAAAAACTTAGAAATTGATAATTCAGATAGCACTGACATTCAAAAGGGCAGTGAGATTTATTTTGATTTAATTGAATATGGTACCGAGTAAGTTGATGCGAAAAATGAAACAAATTCTTCAATTTACTTTTATTTGTTTGGCTATGTTTAGCTGTGCAAATAATTCAATGACCGAAGAAGAAGAAGCCTTATTTGAAGAGAATAAAACGGCGACAGAAAGTATTTTTGAAACTTGGAATTTTAGAATTAACTTTCTAAACAGATTGAGTATCCAAATTGATTCAACCTCAGTGGCTGATGAAGTTACAATAAATGCAGACTTTAAAGAGGGGCGTTGTTGGGTAAGATGTTTAGAGGATAAATACAACTATTATCATTCCGATTCTTTAGATTTAATTGTCTTTAATTTAGATTATTCCCAAAGAGAATTTGCACAAACAAATTATGTCACATTAATCCAAACATTACCAAAAAGCATTGAGGGATATCCTGGACGAGAATATCAATTTACTTATGACAATAGTGATGAAATAACAATGAGAAGGGTTTATTTGGTACATAATCGGCTCTACGAAATAGGATACAAAGGTTCCAGTTCCGAAATTTACACGATAGAATTAGAAGATTTTTTCAATTCCTTCACACTTGTGAATATGCCTAAAAATCCAATTCCTTATTTAAACATTCCAACAGACGAAGAACTGGTCGATTCACCTTTTAGCGTTAGTTTCTTTGGCCCAACCAAAACCGTAGTAGAAATAGCAGAAATGGATGATGGAAAAATGGCTACAGTTATAACCGAAGCGAATGAAGTAAATAACGAAGATGGCTCAGGTTTAATATTCCTATCAGTTTCTCTCATGATTTTCCCTGATGATTATGAAGATTTAGGATTTGAATTTTATATGGAAAACTCGCTGAATTCACTTCGTCAATTAGATCCTTCTTTTGTAATTCTTTCAGAAGATGTTGGAAAAAATAATGCAAGTTATCGTGCGACAAGGGTGCTGTCTGAAGAAAAATGTTTCCATAATTTAAGGTATGTACTCAAAAATGGAAATTTTTACGTCATTAGCACGTTGTCTTTGTATAATTCACCCGAAGATGAACGAATCAAGGCCTTTTTTGATTCATTTCAAATTTTGCGTTAGCGCGTCTTTATCAAAAAAACCAATTTTAAGCATTCCTTTTTGTCCATAAAGACCTCAGTTTACCCTGATCGTTATTGGGGAATTCGAAATGCAATGTGAAAATTTTCATAAGAAAAGCGTCAGTTCGAGTGGTTTTAATTAATCGGGCAAAGCAAGATTAATCAAAACTGTATCAAGAACAAGTGAAAACCCCATAAAATACTTGAGTTTCAAGGCAACTAAAAAGACTTTGATCCGTATTCAATAAAAGCACATTAACTACGTTAACAAATAAATGCGAATTAAACTTCTTTTCATAATGCTTTGCACACTTTTCTTTGGAAAGGTAAATTATGCTGCGCATTTAATGGGCGGAGAGATAACTTGGCAAGCTTTAGGTGGGGATGATTATCAGTTTACATTAGTGATTTATCGCGATTGTAACGGTTTAGATATTATTGACCCAAGTTTAGATTTACGTGTTTGGGGACATCCTTTTGTGACTTCCATTACCTGTGATTTTGTTTCTGCGGATGACTTATCACCTGCTTGTACAGAAGTTGCTGGTAGCCCTACTGAAATTGATTGCGGTACTGGAACAGGCGGTGGAACTGGACCAGGGGCAGTTCAAAAATATGTGTATCGATCTGGCGCTATTACGCTTATAGGAATACCACCGGCTGACGGTTGGGCATTTACGTATGATTCTTTTTCAAGAAATTGGGATGTAGACAATATTGATGAACCCTATGCTTATGGTTTTACACTTTCGTCAATCATGTATGATCGACCAGGTGATTGTTTAGATTCTTCACCATCATTTGCGCAAGACCCTTACATGTTATTATGTGAAGGAAGTGATTTTCAATTTGATTCAAACGCTTTTGATGAAGACAATGATTCACTTGTGTTTTCTTGGGGAATTCCATTAGATCATTTCCCAGGTGGTGTGTTCGATCCGCCTACAAATCCAGGGCCCGTTCCTTTTGTAGCAGGATATGCGTTTGATAATCCTACGCCAGACGCTAGTTTTGATCCTGGAAATATTCCCGCAAGCATGGATCCTAATTCAGGACAAATAACTTTTACCTCAAATACACCGGGTAATTTTGGATTTGTTCAAAAAATTGATTGTTACCGTGACGGAATTTTGATAGCAACAATCAACAGAGAATCGCAATTAATTGTCATTCCTTGTGTAGGATATGTGAATACGGCTCCCGAAATAACTGCACCATTTGCAGGAGGTACTTCTTTTGAAGCAACTTTTTATGCAGGTGATTTAATTAACTTCGATATTGAAGTGATTGATATTGAGTTTTTACAAGACGGAACGCCGCAAATTGTAACATTAACTCCAACAGGTAATTATTTCGGAACAGGTTTAACAGATGATGGCTCAGGTTGTGATTATTTGCCCTGTGCAACTGTCGATACGCCACCTTTAATTCAAGGCGTTCAAGGGGTAACAACCAATTTTAATTGGCAAACATCTTGCGATCATTTATTGGATGCATGTGGTGTGCAACAAGCCGAGCAAGTGTATACCTTTGTGCTAAATGCACAAGATGATTATTGCTCTGTACCTGGCCGAACTTACGAAACTATTCGAATAACATTGAAGAATAAATTGCCAGTTGCACCTGCTGATATGAGTTGTGTAGATGTGCAAGATGATGGTAGTGTGATTTTAACTTGGGCACCTGCTGTTGATCCTGGTTCTTCATTTGATCAATATGAAATTCATTCCTTAGAAACAGGTTTGGTTACAACCATTCCTTTAATCGGAACAACAAGTTATACCGCTCTCGGGGCTGGGGCAGACTTAGCTTCTAAAAATTATTTTATCGTCACGAAATATGGTTGCGGTGGAGCAAATAAAATTTCATCTGATACATTAGAAACCATGTATTTGGACTTGAATGATTTATTGGATGGCCGCGTTAACTTACAATGGAATGATACACACGTCCCGATTAATAATGGAGACGCACCAATGCAACAAGTTTATCGCGAATTTCCACTTGGTACATGGACCATAAGAGGAGAAGTTCCTTATGGCACAAATATGTTTATTGATACGGTTGATATTTGTGAGGCTTTTATGAGTTATGAAATCCGTGTGGATAATGAAGCAGGATGTACGTCAACGTCTAATACAGTTGGCGGTGATTTTGAAGATCAAATTAATCCATATATTCCTGTTTTAGATTGGGTAACGGTTAATCCAATATCCGAATATGTAGATTTAAGTTGGAATGTAAATCCATCTCCTGATACATACGGTTATATAATTTATAGAGAAGAATTTCCATTCTGGCCAGAAGTAGATACTGTATGGGGTAGGTTTAATACAACTTATACCTTTGTACCAACATGGTCTGAAATTAAACCAGAGGGATTTATGGTTTCTGCATTTGATTCTTGCTATACGGATGTGATAGACCCAACCTTTCAAACTTCTGCAAAAAGTGATCCGCATTATACAATCTTCTTAGAACAAGAATATGATTTGTGTTCGCGTGCCATAAACTTATCATGGACGCCTTATGAAGGATGGATTGATGATATTGAGAAATACGAAGTCTTAACAAGTATTGGAGGATCGCCTTATGAGGTTGTTGGCACAGTAACTTCTGCAAGTTTCACTTATAGTCACACCAACGTCATTTATGATGTTGATTACTGCTACTATGTGCGTGCCGTAACTGTGAATGACACTATTTCACTTTCCAATAAAGTTTGTCAAACAGCCGAAAGGCCAAGTCAACCAGCCTTCCATTATTTAACAACCGCCTCGCATCAATTGGGCGACGATATTGAAGTAATTTGCTTTACAGACGAAACTGCCGCCGTAGAAAAATATGAAATTGAAGTTCAAGGTCCATATGATACCGAATTTGAAGTAATTGGTGAAATTCCTGCGATCACAGGTTCTTATTTCAGTTTTATAGATGACAATGTGTTTCCAGAACGTGGGGTTTATAAATACCGCATTAATTTAATTGACACCTGCGGAAGGATTGGAACTGTTTCAAATATTGGAACAACTTCCTTTTTAGAAGTGACTACAGATCATACTAGAATGTTGCATACGCTAAGTTGGAGTCCTTATTACGGTTTTGACGGGCCAATTGTAAAGTATAATATTTATCGTGGTGAAAATGGAGTATTCGATAATGCCCCTTTTGCGTCAACATTGCCAGGTGTTCGTTCTTTTGTAGATGATGTTTCATTGTATTATGAATCGCAAGGCCAATTCTGTTATAGAGTGGAAGCTGTAGAAGGTTTAAATGCCTATGGCTTTAGTGAAACGTCCTTTTCAAATGCCGTTTGCGCTACAATTGATCCATTGGTTTATATTCCAAATGCTTTTATGATTCATGGCGAAAACAATGTGTTTTTACCAGTCGTTTCTTTATACGATTTTGATTCATATAATCTGTCAATCTATAACCGTTGGGGCGAACAAGTCTTTAATACGCTAGATCGTTACGAAGGTTGGAATGGTGAGAATACAACCTTTGGAGGTTACCATGAAGAAGGCGTTTATGTCTATTTCCTTCAATTTAAAGATCGTGAAGGCAATGATTATGAGTATCGCGGAACAGTCACCCTTTTGATTGGCGGAAACTAGACAGGCTATAAATCTTCTTTTATAGTGGAATCAATTCGCAAATAAACCTTTTTCCTTTCAGCAACGATAAAAGCATAAATCTGGGGATTCTTTGGAATAGTAAATAATTCTAGAAATCATGTTACTTTGGTGGTGATTAGATTAGTATCAAGTAATCCTTCTCCAGGAGAAATGGTTCTTACTTCAGAGAAGTAACATGTCCTTGTCTTACCAGCTTTTCATCCGAATTGATCGAACCAAATTCAATAATCCATAAATAAACACCATCATTTACGATTTCTCCGCCATAGGTTCCGTCCCAACCTTCAGCTGCATTATATGATTCAAAAATAATCTCGCCCCATCTATTGAATATCGTTAAATGGTAATCATACGGATCAAAACCAGAGGTAAAAACAGGTTTGAACGCCGTGTTAAAACCATCTCCATTAGGTGTGAAAGTATTGGGGACGTAAAGTAACAATTCTTCCTCTGTAGAAATTATTTTGCGAATGGTGTCATGACAAAAAGTATTTGTTGCAATCAAGGTAATTGTATGATTACCTGCCGCGCTATAATAATGGGATGGATGTTGTTCAGAGGTTTCTGCTCCATCACCAAAATTCCATTGCCAGCTTTCCGTATTTAGAGATTGGTCATGAAACTGAATTGGTAATTCGGAATAATAATTATCCTCTAATATGAAGTCAAAGTTGGCTGTTGGAACAATATGGGATTCGACAGTTAAGTTCTTTGTTGTGTCTGCTATACAACCTGCGTCGGTTGTAACCTCCAAATTGACAAAAAAGGCACCTTCTTCATTGTAAATATGTTCGGGATGTTGCACAGTAGCATTACTTCCATCACCAAAATCCCAGTACCATTCTGCTACAAAATCGGGATCATCCGTTACCGATAAATCAGTGAATTGCACCATATTATTTGCACAGTAATCTATCCCTTCTTTTGTGAAAAAACCGATTTCTTGAATATATTCAAAATCGGCAATTGGAGGAGGAAAGACTGTTACCACATAGGTAATAGAATCGAAATAACTAGCGTTAAGTTTTACATTATATGTTCCTGGGCTATCATATAAATGAGTTGGGTTCTCCAAATCTGACGTCGTTCCATCTCCGAAATCCCAAAGCCATGAATCTATAAAATCGGTAGAAGCAGTTGTATTTTCGAAAAACATTTCGTCTCCTAGACACACATTTTCAAATAGGAAATCAGGTCCAGGGTCAATAAAAGTAAGAGCCACATTATCAAGCGCCATTCGAACATAACAGAGTGAAAAATCTAAAGTACCTTCACATGCATCTAGACCGTCAGACTGGGGTAGGAACTTTATTGTATGCGTAGTTGCGGTTGCTTGAAAAATCATAACTCGATATTCCCAATCCATTCCCAAGTCTATCAATCCAATATTAGTAGAGCTTGGTTCACTAATACCTATTTCAACAAAATCAAAGTAGACAGCCCACGATCCCATTGTGTCTGCTCCCATAAATGTTATTATAGGCGTTTGGTAGAAACCAACCGCGTAGTATTCACCAATCGTAAATCCACTAACTTCTTGCATTATTCCTTCATGGAAAAATCCAGGTGGGGAATATAAACCAGCCACAAAGTGTTCGCCCGATTGCGCAATACCTGCCATACCAGATAACGGTAAAGGTGCAATGGGATTACAAAGATCTGGCGTTGCACCAATCCAATCAGGAGAAGAACAAGCAGGATCTGTAAATGGAACAACGAACCAGTCATCTGGTACAACAGTAAACTCTAAAAGAGCGACTACGCCTTCCAAATCACCATTGACGAAACTTTGAGCTGTTGTCAAATTAGTGACAAGTATTAGGGGGAAAAGGAATATAAAACGGATCTTTCTTAATAGCATAACTGAATGATAAATATACGTTTTGATGGGTTAATTGGTTGCCGATAGACAAATCTTTTTTTTAAATGATTTATGTTGAATTGCTTCCTGTTATTGATTCAAAATGAAAGACTTGTCTGCTTAATCAGCGACCATAGTGAAACCATTTGGAAGAGATTTCAATCTAACAGGCTATTATTTCACAAAAAAATGTTCAATCAAGATTAAACCTTGAACAATTAGCGAAGTCATATGTTGAAGTTTTATGGTTCATTGTTCTTAACATGTCAGTTCTAAGCCGCTTGTCTTAAAGAACAACCAACCATATATAATATTCAAAGTACTCTTTTAAAAACACGTACTTTTGTAAAAAAATAAATTGAATGCGCTATTTTCTTTTAATCACCACCTTGTTCTTTACAATGATATTGGCAGCTCAACCACCTCAAGGTGGAGGCGGAATGCGTGGTGGTGGAGATAAACCAGGAGATAATAAAGGCGAAATTTTCGGGAATATAATTGATTCTATTTCAAACGAAGCATTAGCTTATGTAACCATATTAGCATTAAAACTACCCGAAAACAAAACAGTTGGGGGAGCAGTTACCTCGGATAATGGTAATTTTTCTATTCCTGACTTGCCTGTTGGCACTTATACGCTAAAAATAAGCTTTGTTGGTTATGATGTTAAACTCATCAAAGCTGTGAAATTAACAGAAGATCAAATCACCTATAATTTAAAAGATTTGCAATTGGCTCCTTCAATTTTGGATGTTGTAGAAGTGAGTGGAGATATGCCTGAAATTAGGTATGAAATTGATAAAAAAATAATTAATGTAGAAGATCAATTGAATACAGATGGACAAACGGCCATTGAAATCCTAGAAAACATTCCTTCAATTACCGTTAGTGCTGATGGCACAGTAAGTTTAAGAGGGAGTTCAAGTTTTACTTTATTAATTGACGGAATTCCAACAATTTTAGATGCGAATGATGCCTTAGCAACAATCCCCGCAAACACTATAAAGGATATTGAAATCATCACCAATCCATCAGCGAGATATGACGCCGAAGGAACAAGTGGTGTAATTAATATCATTACAAAGAAGAATAAACTCCAAGGGGTAAGTTGTCTGGTTAACCTTAGTGCAGGCCGTTTTAATAATTACTCAGGAGATATAGCGCTCAATTTAAAAAAGAATGCTTTTACATTTGATTTAGGTGCAAATATAAGTGATCGTGGGCGTCCGAATGAAACGATTGAAACACGAACAACAACTTATGATAGTGTTGTAAATGTTTTACGAAGTGAGGGCGAAAATAATTGGAGACGTCAAGGCTGGGGTGTTAATGGAGGAGTTCAATGGGCTCCAAATAATAGTCATGTTCTTGTATTGCGTTCAAATTACCGCTCAAATGTGATGATACCATATTCTAATTTTGCCTACCTCAATTATGATGATGATTCTTTAATTTCCGATTTCTATAACGAGCAAAACAATAATATAGATTTTACAAACAGTTCAACCAGTTTGTATTACCAATACAATATTAAAAGAAATAAAGACCACAATATAAGTGTCAAGGCTGTTCTAAATATAAAAGATGTGGTTCAGTTTGACACAACTTTGTCTTATAACAACGACGGGACTATTCGGTCAGGTAATCTTTATACAGAAACAGGACCGTCAAATTCGGTTCGTTTTAATATAGACTATAGATTACCCTTAAAAAAAGATAAGAAATTTGAAGCAGGTTTGCAATCACAGATTGGATCTAGTGGAGATGTGGGTAGAAATTATGTGTATAATACATCCACAACGGTTTTTGATTTTGATCCATTGTTGAGTTCAGACGTGGAATATGCGCGCGACATTCATGCAGCATATTCAATGTTTAGTGGTAAATATAAAAGACTAGGGTATCAATTGGGATTAAGGGCTGAGTATACCTTAAGAAATATTTCATCATCAACTGCGGTTAACTTTACCGAAATTAATCGATTAGATTTGTTTCCTTCAGCACACTTTTCTTATAGCTTAAAAAATAAAAGTCAAATTTTATTAAGCTATTCTCGCCGTATTGAACGTCCCCGCAGTTATTACTTTGAACCTTTTATAACATGGGAAAGTCCATTCAATGTTAGAACTGGAAATCCCAATTTACTGCCAGAATATATCAACGCTTTTGAAGTGAGTTATATAAAACCGATTAAGCAAAAAGGTTACTTCAGTCTTGAAGGTTATTTTAGAAAAAGTAATGGGATAATTAATCGAATTTCAACGGTTTATGAGCAAGGCATTTTAATTAGTCAGCCTTATAATATTGGTTCTTCTGAATCTTATGGATTAGAAGCAACTTTGACTTATAAGCTAAAGAGATGGTGGAAAATAAATGCGAGTGGTAATGCATATATGTTTAATCTAAAAGGATCATTGAATGATGTTGATTATAGTAGAGAATCATTCAATTATACTGGAAGGTTGACGAACACTTTCACATTAAAAGGGTTTATGATTCAGTTAGTTTCGCGTTATAACAGTGGTTCTGTAATAGCACAAGGTGAAAGTTTTGATTCCTTTACTCAGGATCTTTCGGTTAGAAAAAGTTTTATGAAAAAACGATTTTCTGTTTCGCTTTCGGGGCGTAATTTATTCGGTACGCAACGCCGAGGTTCAATCACAACTACAGAAAATGTAGAGTTTTATTCAATCTCTAAACCCCTTGCTCCTCAAATTACGCTTTCGGTATCAATTAAGTTGAATAATTACCAAAAGGCCTTTGAGAGAAGTGAGCAAATGGATGATTTTTAGTGCCTAAACTTCCTTTGTAATCATCTTTTAATCTGTATTTCGGTTTTATAAAAACGACGCGTTAAGAAACGGTTCTTAATAGGTGCAGAGTTTCACTCCTTTAGTATTATCTCTTTATCCAAGCAGGTTTAACTTTGGGAGAGTAAGTGAGTTCTACAAAACAAATTTCCCCATTCCAAATTTTTTCTTTTTTCAATTAGCTGAATTTTTCATACTTGTTTTATCGCTCTTTCGTATCTTCATAGTCAATGAGCTACAGACTTATTTGATTAACCTATAAAACAATGATAAACAACATTTTAATTTTATTTTTTTTAGTTGTAAGTGGAAACGTTTTTTGCCAAGTTACTTATGAAGAACGTCTCGAAATAGAGCTGCGCAATGGTTATGGAAATGAGCGCATTACTCAATTCGACGAACTTGGATTTATTTTGAACTCCAAAAAGGAAGATATAACTGAAGGACAACGTGAGTGGAAATTTGACATGTACGATACAGAGCTGAAATTGAATAAATCAGCAACCTTATTAATTGATAGAAAATATGCTATTGATGAAATAGCGGTAATAGATAATCGCTTGCACACCCTTTATAAGACGAAAAAAGGTGAGTATATTTTGCACTCTATTCAGGCTGGTAGTCTAACCGAAACAAAAATTGAGGGAGAATTACCTAAATCCACAACTATCAAGGATATGGTAATAATGGGGGACTTTGCCTATTTCTACGCACGCCAAAAGAAGTTGAGATTTCTTTATGTTATCAATTGGAGAACGGGTGATGTACAGAAAGGTGTAGTAGATATTCCTGACTATTCGACAATCAGTCTTAAACTCATACGTTTTCAAGTGCTAGAAGCAAATAATGAAGTGTTATTATTCATTAGAGCTTCTAAAAATAAAAAGGAAAGCGAAGTATACGTTTTACGCTATGATGGAAACGGTGAAAGAAAAGGAAAATTTAAGTTAACAGAGAATGTAGAAAATAATTTTAGTAGTATTTCAGCGTCTCCATTAGGCGAGAATCACTATGTGTTTACGGGAACCTATTCCAGTAAACGTTCAAGCCTATCTGAAGGTTTATTCTTTTGCGAGGCGGAAGACGATAAGATGAGTTATGTAGAATATTATAACTTCACTGATTTGGAAAATTTTTTGAAGTATTTGCCGGAGCGCAAGCAAGAAAAAATTGAAAAGAAAAAGCAACGTAAAGAAGACGCTGGAAAAGAGTTGAAAATTAATTACCTGATTGCTGAACATCCGATTATTCAGTTAAATGATGGATATCTATTTCTTGGAGAAGCGTATTATCCAACATATCGAACAGAGTTCTATACCACTTATGTAAACGGTTCTCCTGTAACAAAGACAAAACAGGTTTTTGATGGGTTTCAATATACACACGCTGTTTTAGCTAAATTTAATAAATTCGGTGAAATGGTTTGGGATGAGATCTTTGAAATGTGGCCATCTTATAAACCCTTTAGAGTGAAACGATTTATTTCAATAGCTGATGGAAAACAGGATGCGCTGAACGTTGTTTTTGCAAGTCGTGGACAGATAACTAGTAAATCATTTGATTTTGATGGAAATGTGCTTTCTGATGAAACTTCTGAGCTAATCGAGACAAATGTCGAGGGTGATCAAACAAAAAGATCCTTTTCAAACATTACATACTGGTATGATAAGTACTTCTTGGCTTATGGTTCACAAACCATCAAAAATAAACAAGAAGGTAGTAAAAGAAAACGAAAAGTCTATTTTCTAAGCAAAATTAGATTTGAATAGCGTTAGAACTAATAGCTAATTTTCCCCAAAATACCATCCCCTTCAGGCAGATCATATTATTGAATTAAATTACCAAAAAGTGTACGATAGAGATGAGCGTATGGATGGTTTTTGATTCGTAAACTCTCATGTATAATTATGTTAGAATAAACGGCGATTTTGTAAGAAATGACCAGTTATGAATTGATAAGCACCACTTATAGAGTCTCTAACCTTTAGCATTGATCTTTTGTTTAGTTATGGTTAGATTTAGATAAATCTAAAACGTAATCTTATGAAAACAAACCGATTATACAAAAAGAAAACTTCTTTTTCCTTTTTCAAAAAAGCATGTGCGATATTCGCATTATTATGTTGTTCATGGGCGAATGGCCAAAACTTCAATTTCGAATACAGAAATACAAACGGAGTAAATCATGTTCAACCCTTAGGTAAGTCTATTATTGAAATGGACGATCAATGTGGCGTTGCAACTGTTAACTCGATTCCTAATGATAATGGTTTTCTGGATTTTAATATCACCTTTCTAAAAGCTACGGGTGATTTTTATGCTTCTTATAGTTTTGGATATCCTGATGGAAATGATATTTGCCACGGCGTTTGTAAAAGTTTGGATTATGATGATCAATATTTGATGTGCGGAAAAAGCAGCAACAATCAAATGTTAGTCATGAAAGTAGATCTTGCAGGAAATTTAATTTGGTCAAAAGAGATTGCTTTTTCTTTTGCTGATTCAGAGGGAATCACTGTTTTCCCTGTCAATAATAATCCCTATAATAAAGGTTATATTATTGTCGGAAATTCAAATTCGCTTGGCGGAACCAATTCCGTTGCGGTTGCAAAAGTTGATGAAACTGGAAATTTAATTTGGTCGGCAGAATACAATATGGGAGTTAAATTGCAAATGACAGATGCGATAGCACGCTCCAATTTTAATGACCGCGTTATAAGTATTACAGGGTATAGTCAATTCGGAGGAATTTTTTATCTAAATCTTTACGCTTTCAATGGAGCAATTTTTTATTATCCCGGCGCAAATTATGATTTGGCAATTCCGACCAGCCTTTATGGCCCGCAATTGACAGAGATTGATGATAACGGTGATAAAGCAACTATTATTACTTTTGGAAGGGATGCTTTCTCTGCTAATTCGGTTGGAATCTATGCACTTAGAACAAATGGATATGACGATTTTACAGTCAACTGGGCAAAGCATTATGAACAAGTTGGACAGCACGGTTATGTGAATTCGGATTTAATTACCTTAAGTAACGATAGAGTGTCTTTGATAGGTGGTGTCAATACATACACTGGAGGAAATCCCTTAACGATAATAAATCCTTATATCTTAAATATTAATTATAACGGAGACTTAGGTCTCGCGCGTGATTTTAATGTTGGTGAATATGAATTTTCAGGTTCAATAATTGAATCTTGTAATTCAGGTTATGAGGCTTTTAATTCGTTTAATTTGGACTATGGTGTTCAGTGGGACTTGAGAGTTGTAAAGCAAGATATGCCAGGTAGTATAGAATGTGAAGATCAATTAACTTGGGATACTGTTGATGAGGATGTCTTATCTACTCCAATCAATATGACTGCACTTTTTGTTGGAACTATTAGTAATTATAATGTTGCTTCATTAAATCAATACGACGATCGTTTTAATTGTTTCGGAAATCCAATGATGCCAATTCATAATGAGTTTGAATCAGCCTTGGATCATATCGACGGTGATATAACCGCAGGAGTTTCAGAAAATCAAAATAACGACAATTGGTTTTATCCAAATCCAACAAATAGTCATGTGCAATTACGATTAACTGAAGATCTACAGCAAATCTCTATTTATAGTATTTCCGGAGAAATTCTTTTATCTGGTCAGTTCAATAGAACTGCAACAATTGATTTGTCTTCCTTTTCAAATGGAGTCTACTTCATAGAAAAACGCGGCGGAAATGGTATCGCAATCCGTGAAAAATTAATAATTCAATAATAAATTAACTTATGAAAGCGAACAATACAAAAACAAACAAGTATCTCAATGGATTACTGTTTTTGCTTGCCTTTAGCCTATTTGGGGCAAACGGTCAAAACTATGACAACACCTTTTACGAGGCGAACGGAAGACCAATTGTCAAAGCGAGAGGGAACTCTATTATTGTCAATGACGTTTGCAATGTTTATACTGCAAATTCGGCAAGAGGAACAGGAACAACAAATGATTTTCAATTAACAAGATTACTACCAGGCGGAATGGCAGATGTGTCCTTTAGATTTGGTGCTCCAGGCGGTGATGAATTTTGTCATGGGGTATGCCAAAGTCAATTTGCAAGCGATATTTTCTTTTTGTGTGGAGAAAGTATGTCTAACAATATGTTGATCACAAAAGTTGACTTAACAGGAACCGTTTATTGGAGTAAAGAGGTAGCTTTTCCAGGCGGGCTTTCAGAAGCCATTATGATTCTTCCATCAAACAATAATCCATTTAATCAAGGATATATAGCGATTGGAAATTGTGATGATCATATTGCTGCAGTTAAATTTGATGATTTCGGAAATGTATTGTGGAAATACGAATACAGTTCAAATTATTCAATGGAAGTAACTGATGCTGTTGTGCAACATTCGCATAACGATCGAATTGTTACTATTGTAGGTAATTATTATGATGGAGTAGAGGTTGATCTTTTTACAATGTCGGTTTTTACTGGAACTGGAACTTTATTCCAACAAGCATATTCATACTCCACTGATTTAGGTATAAAAGATCCACAAGTAGCAGAAGTGGATCCAGATATGGCTGGGAATATTCAAGAGTTAATCGTAACATTTTCAAAATCCAATGGAGCTGGTTTCTTACCTTTTCAAGAGCTAGGAGCAATGCGTATCCATGGACATTATCATAATAATTTGTTTTGGAACTATTATTATTTACCACAACAATTATATACCGTCAACAATAGTGATCTCATTAAGTTAAGTAATGGTCGTTTTTCTCTTTTAACCGAAATTCACTTATGGCCACATGTTATGCAAATGAATGATCAAGGCGATTTTGCATCCGTTCGCTCGTACAATGGAATTGTTACGCTCACCGGAGGTATGGCAGAGAGTTGTAATTTAGGATATGAAGTTTTTAATGGTCAAAGGTTCGGTTCTAATGAACTGCGTGTTACCGATCATGACGACATTATTGCTCCTACTGATTGTATGATAGAATATAATTGGCCTAGAGACTTTTTAGATATTACTACAAATCTAATTTCAATCGTGGCAAACCCTGTGGGAACAGCTACTAATTATAATATTGATGCTCAGGACGTATATATTGATGACGTTTTGGATTGTAATGGAAATCCAACTTTCTTTGTAGCTCCACCAAACGACGATAAAGTGAGAACGGCAATCAACACAGGGCAAGATGGTTCTGTTAGCAATGATATCTGGTTTTATCCTAATCCCGCAAAAGATCAACTGCAACTTCAATTAACGGCTGATACACAGCAAATAACTATCTACGGTATTTCTGGAGAAATTATGTTGACTGGAAAGTTTGGTAGAACTGAAATTATTGATCTTTCAAATTTCTCTAGCGGAGTATATTTTATAGAGAAAACAACGCTTTCAGGAGATAAGGAACATAAGAAGTTAATTATAGAATAGGTTTTGATTTAATTCAGAATCCTTTGTATTGGTGCAACGTTAACTTATAACGTTGCACCAATTAAAGTTAAAATTTTTTACTATATTTGTTGTTGTAAACATATATTGTTTAAAACAAGTAATTGATGATCTCTAAATCTGAGTTAACCTATTTTAAATTTATCGGCCTATCTCATCAAGTAGAAGACTGTATCAAAAATGCATTAAAAACCTGCGACATTACTCACCCGCAATTGAATGTGCTCTATATTTTAAATGAGCAACACCCAAAAGCTATGAGTGTAAAAGCGTTAAAAAGTAAAATGATTGTCAATCAACCAGACATTACACGGTTAATAGATAGGTTAGTGAATAAAGGGTTGGTTTTGCGTGAAACATGTCTGGAAAATAGAAGAATGGTCGATCTTGCACTAACAGCGGAGGGGAGACTTGTTTTTGAACAGGCCCATTTAGCTGGTAAGAAAGCTACAGGGAATTTCTTCGGTGATTTTTTAACCGAATCTGAAAGCGGAGAATTGTATGATTTAATGAATAAAGTGAAGCTTAAACGCTAGTATTAACAGAACATTAAAACAAGAAGATAATGGAAAGAGAAATCGTAAAAGAATATTCGAACGGAGAATTAACAATTGTATGGAAACCAAAGTCATGTATTCATGCCGCCGAATGTGTTAAAGCGCTTCCTAAAGCATATCAACCAAAGGAAAAACCTTGGATTAATACTGATAATGCAACGACTGAAGAATTTAAAGCGCAAATTGCAAAGTGTCCCTCAGGTGCTTTGAGTTATTATATGAATGAAGAGATTAAAGAAGTTTAAGGATGGAAAAGAATATTATACAAATTACCCCATTGGGTTTTCCTTGGGAAACACAAGATCCTTTTTTGTTTTGTGCCTATCACAAAGATGCTTATCCCGCTGGAAACGGTGATATGGGGGTTAAAACTGCAGACTTGCAGGGAAGAAGAATAGGACAAGATTTTGTGGTAAAAGATGGATTTAGAATGTATCATGGTAAAGAAGTGCCAGGTTTTCCATATCATCCGCACAGAGGGTTTGAAACTATAACTATTAATAAACAGGGTGCGGTGGATCATTGTGACTCTTTGGGAGCTGCAGGTCGATTTAAGGGCGGAGATGTCCAATGGATGACTGCTGGGAAAGGCATTCAACATTCGGAAATGTTTCCACTCTTGAATGCCGATAAGTCAAATGATTTAGAAATATTTCAAGTTTGGTTGAATTTACCCAAAGTCAGTAAATTCGTTGATCCACATTTTAAAATGCTCTGGAAAGAAGCAATTCCTGTTATAAAAGAAACCTTTGCCAATGGCAACTCTGTCACAGTAGATCTGATTGCTGGAGATTTGAGTGAGAAAAAGGCAGCGAAACCAACTCCAAATTCTTGGGCAGCTAGTGCCGGTAATTTTGTGCGTGTATTAACCGTAAAGTTGGAGGCCAACACAAAATGGACATTGCCTGCGACAGATGCAGTAGCAAATAGAAATATCTATTTTTATACAGGTGATAAATTGATTGTTGATACATTATTACTTGAAAAAGATCACCAAATTACTTTGAAATCAGATGTGGACATCCCCTTGGAAAATAAGAGTGAGGAAACGGCTTATTTATTGGTGCTAGAAGGAAAACCAATTGGAGAACCTGTAGCACAACACGGCCCATTTGTCATGAATACATTTGAAGAAATTCAGCAAGCCATTGCAGATTATCAACGCACACAATTTGGCGGATGGCCTTGGAAAGAACGCGAGAAAACACATGCTGCAGATAAAGGAAGGTTTGCCTTGCATGCTGACGGAACAGAAGAAAACATTGCAGAATAATGAAATCTAATTTAATTCTATTGCATGGCGCACTAGGTAGTAAAAGGCATTTACAAACGCTCAAAACAGAATTAGAAGCAGACTTTAATGTGTTTGATTTGGATTTTGAAGGACACGGGGATCGCCAATGCCAAGGTGAATTTTCTATTGAACGATTTGCCCAAAATTTAATTGATTTTTTAATTGAAAACAAGATTGATAATACACATGTCTTTGGTTATAGTATGGGTGGTTATGTAGCCATTTCTGCAGCGTTGAAATCACCTGAACTATTCGGAGGAATTGTCACATATGGCACCAAATTTAATTGGTCACCAGAAATTGCGGCTAAAGAAGTTAAAATGCTGAACCCTGATGTGATTGAAGAAAAGGTTCCCAAATTTGCTCAGAATTTAAAGAGTTTGCATGTGCCAAATGACTGGAAAGTTATGATGCAGAAAACAGCCCAATTAATGATCGGATTAGGTGATGGAAGTGGTTTAGCTGAAAATGATTTTAAAAACTTAAACCATCAGATAACAATAGGTAGGGGGAGTGCAGATAAAATGGTGACAGAATTAGAATCAAAAAATGTAGCCCAACTACTACCGCATGGAACTTTCATATCGCTCGAAGAACAACCGCATCCCATTGAAATGGTTAATTCGAATGTTTTAGTTAACTATATTAGGGCAACTATTTTATAATATGAATTTAACATTGACGGGATATTCGACCGCCCTATTCGCTACTTGGTTTTTTATAGAAGAATTGGGAATAGTTTTAGATGCTGGTGATGGACTCGCTGCTGGATTATTACAAAAAGGCGGTAAGGTTAGGCATATCTTTGTTTCACATGCTGATCGAGACCACTTGACTGGTTTATTACAATTCAATCAACTCAATAGTCGTAAAGGCTCACCAATTATTTATTATCCTAAAGCATGCGGATCTTTTCCTGCAATTCAAGCATTTTCTGCTAAGTTTGATCCGCACGTAAATGGAGCGGATTGGCGACCAATTGAATTTGGTACTGAACATTTAGTTGCGAAAGACATTGTTGTGGAAGCCATTCGTAACAGCCATGTGAGTGCTCCAGATGAGGTGAGTAAAAGCTTAAGTTATAAGATTTTTAAAACGAAACGTAAACTTAAACCCGAATACCTTGGCTTAGCTGGAAATGAAATTAGAGATTTAATCGCTAATAAAGGGAACGATTTTGTGACGAATGAGGTGAGAGAAAACGTTTTGAGTTATTCTGGAGATACACCTGTAGAGGACTATGAGCGTTGGAATAATTCTAATATCTTAATTCATGAGGCTACATTTTTAGGGAATGACGCGGAACTTAAGCATGCTCCAAATAAGAATAAACATAGTAATCTTTCAGAGGTTATGGAAATGCTAGCAAATATCAACGTAAACAAGGTCATTTTAAGTCATTTTTCTCCGCGTTACGAGCAAGAAGAAATTGACACTGAAATAAGACGATTGAGTAAATATTACAACCTAAAAACGCCTATTTATCGCATTCTTCCTGGTGAAGTTCATAGGGATATTCTTACAGAAAATGCGGTTAATTTATAATTGACCTGCATTTAAGCATCCTGCTTTCGAATCGATTTTATTCTTATTTTTATATGCTCTAATCAAATAGAACTAATATGAAAACGATACACCTAATTCCTATTGCTGCACTTTCATTTCTAATTTCCTGCGGTGGAGATCAAAAACCAGTAGAACCAGTAGCGCCTGAGAATCCACTGGCTGAAATATTAGAAAACTTAAATGATGAACTTTCGGAAATTGAAGGCATTCAAGAAATTTTCCCCATCACATCAGAAAGCGCTGGCGATTTTAAACTAGGTGATGCCATACCCGTTTCAACCGAGGATTATTCGGTTGCTGAAGAGAATATTACTTCTGAAACAGAAGAAGGGCCGAATACTGAAGCAGTTCATAATGTTTTTGACGATAATGGAGAACTCATTCAAATTTCCTGTGAATATAATTACGAAACGGGAGAGTATATTGATGCAATAGGCGAAATAAATATCTATTCTGACCGATTTCAAACGGCTGAAGGAATTGGCGTGGGGAGTACGATTACTGAATTTATGACAGCCTATCCTGATTTTAAAATATGGTACACATACGTAAGCGGCATGTACGTAATTGAAACCGAAGTTTTGGATGTACAATTTTTATTAGATGAGACTGGTTTTCAAGGGGAAGTTGAAGATGTACTTGACATGGTGATTTTGAACGCTGAAGATTTTAAAATCGATACAAAAATTGTAACGGTTCGCATGTATAAAATATAAAAGATGAAAATAATAGGTGTATTGGTAACAGCCCTTTTCTTAGTAAGTTTTTTCGGAATAGAGCAAGGACCAGATGCTTGCTTGCAAGAAGTTAAGGAAGGGACTTTCTATTATTATAATGGATCGGAAATTGTTGAGGTTAAAAGAACTGCTACCCATCAATTTGAAAAGTATGCAAATACAAAAACGGAAAGTAAATTGACTTGGATTGGAGAAGATTCATACGAACTACGCCTCGTATCAACTAATACGCCTGGTGGTTGTTTAAGTTTAGGTGATAAAATGACGGTTACACTTTCTG
Organism: Crocinitomix sp.; assembly: GCA_047623705.1. Classification (GTDB taxonomy): domain Bacteria; phylum Bacteroidota; class Bacteroidia; order Flavobacteriales_D; family Crocinitomicaceae; genus Crocinitomix. Next base: position 20,029 of record JBLHOW010000025.1, on the reverse strand, counting down.
CATGCATGCCTGATTTTTATACGGCAACAATTACAAGTGAAATGTGTGGAAGTGGTGAAGCGCTTATCTACATGGATAAAAAGAAATTACAAAAGGCACTAAAAAATTACACGGAATGATTTTTTATTTTGGAATAGGATTTTGTATCGGAGGATTATTTCTATTAATTGTGTTGCTCCGAAAAATGCGCCGCCCTAAAGCTGAGGCCATTATTCAAGAAATAACCATGGAGTATCATGAAAAAGATAAGCGGCAATTGAAAAAGCATCCGCATGGGCTTATTGCATACAACTTTAGAAGTGTAGATTATACCGCTAAAATACTTTTACTCAGGCGCCACATGCAAAGCGGTGATTCGCTAAACGTTTCTTTCAAAGATGATAATCCAGAGAAACCAACAATGTATGCGCCCAAACAAGAAATGTTAGCAGTAATGTTTCTGTTTTTATTAGGATTGGGTTTAATTGCTGCAAGCGTATCCGCAATGGATTATTTTGACCTTTGGTAAGCATTTTTTATGACAAATCAGGAAGTAATTGACGCAGTAGTCGCACATTTTAAAAAAGAATTTGCGCACGAATCTACAGGACATGATTGGTATCATATAGAGCGCGTATGGAAAAATGCCAAAACCATAAATGCACAAGAAGGGGGAAATGGTTATGTAGTTGAATTGGGCGCCTTGCTGCATGATATTGCCGACCATAAATTTGTCGAAGACGCTGATAATGAATCGCGGAAAAGAACAGTTGATTTATTAAGTGGATTGGGTGTTGCGGAAGAAGTAATAAATAAAGTATTGCATATTGTTTTAAATTGTTCGTTTAAAGGGGGGATTGGTGACAATAAGATGAAATCTATCGAAGGATTAATTGTGCAAGATGCAGATCGATTAGATGCTATTGGAGCAATTGGTGTTGCGCGTACCTTTGCTTTCGGTGGTAAATTCGGAAATCTGCTCTATGATCCTGAGATTGCGCCAAGTTCTTTTAAATCTGCCGAAGAATATCGAAAGAAACGAACGCATACGATCAATCATTTTTACGAAAAATTACTACTTTTAAAGGACGGAATGAATACCGTAACTGGAAAAGCTATGGCGAAAGACAGACATGATTACATGGAAGATTTTTTAACACAATTCTATGGAGAGTGGAATGGCGAACGATAAAACGACTTAAGACACGTACATGCGTTTAAGCATGAATCAAATTTTAGCAGTATGAAAAAAATCATTTTAATAATAACACTCTTTTTTGCAAGCAATGCAATGAGTCAGGACGGGGTACAATTTGGATTAAACGTTTCTCCTTCATGGAAAATAAATATGTCTAAGCAAAAGGGGACAGGTATCCGTAATAATCAGAGCGGTTATGGTTTCAATGCTGGCGTTCCTATTAAGTATTGGTTGAATGAATTTAGATCGCTAAACACTGGTCTTGATTTTGAATTTACTGCCTTTGATTATGTGCAAAACGGCTTTTTAGTGTCAAGTTTTCGATTCAGCTCATTGCATTTACCCGTCATGTTCAATTTTCACTTGAGTGGTTCGCTTTATGCTATGGTAGGAACTGGAGTGGTTTATAATTTTGCAGTACGCGATTTAAATGTTGCACAAGGGACTGATTTGACTGGAGTCACCAATAATGTACAGCCTTATTTAGGATTTGGGTTGAACTCTTTAATTGAAAAGGATTTCGGATATTTTGAAGTTGGGGTACAGGGGCGATATCAAGTGCTTGATATTTGGAAAAGTAGTTATGAAAAATACGAAGATTCTAATTCGCACTTGGCTGCGTTAGATCTTATCTTACGATACTATTTTTAATTCAATTATTTTTATTCAGAAAAACTCTAGAAAATCTGTAACCAATACAGTATTTTTAAGTAATATATTATAGATACAGATTGTAATGGTATAGTTATTGCCTAATCCTTTCTGTAACAAACCTTATAGTTGAAGTTGTTTGATTTGAAATGACTTCCAGATTAAACGTTTAAAAGAATGATTTTGATTAAAAAATTACCTTATCTATTAATTGCCTTACTTTTTATACAAACAACTGCATTTTCGCAAGACATTGAAGATGAGTCCTGCGCTGAACCAGAGGATAAAAAAGTTTTAAAGCTGCTGAAAGAAGCAGAGAGCACTAAAAACGATAGTAGAGAGCGTTCAATGGCCTATACACAGGCAGTTGAATTGGCGCCAGATAATGCCTTTATTTATTATTCATTTGCGTTGTTTAATTTTAAAAAGGCTGAAGAGGTGGAGGCAAAATTTAACCAAGGCCGTGCAAATTTCGCACAATTATCTTCGGCGTATAGAGGCGCAGCTAACACCTACAAAAAAGTGATAGAAAACTGTCCCGACTTTCATTCAGATGCTTATTATAAATTAGGATATATCTACGGTTTATTAGGTGATCAAGAACAAACGACGCAGTATTTTAAAACCTATGTTGATTTTGATTCGAAAGATCCGGAAAAGTATAATGACGATTACGCAAAGAATAAAGCTGCAATTCAAGAAAGTGAACCCAGTAATGAGTTTTTAGAAGAATTCTATGCTAATGTAGTTCAATTTGATCCCTATGAGGTACGAAATGTTTCCTCAGAAAAGGATGAGTATCTTCCAATAATTTCGCCTGATAATGAGTTGATTTTATACTCACGTAAAGGAAAAGGTGATGATCCTAGTGGAATCGTGAATGGTGTAATTGAGTCGTTTACTATGAGTCAACGTACAGATGTAAATAGTGATTTTGATAGTGGAGAGCCATTAAGAAGACCTTTTAATACACCTCAATACACTAATTATGGCGGCGTTTCTTTGTCTTTAGATAATAAGGAGATGTTTATTTGTGCTTGTCAAGATGTCGATTATCAGGCGCATGCCAATTGTGATATTTATCGCACAACATTTGAACGTGGAGGACAAGGAGGGAATGATTTTACATGGACGGCATTAGAAAATTTAGGATCCAAAGTGAATACACCTGATGGTTGGGAAGCACAACCTACTTTATCTCCTGATGGGAATACACTTTACTTTGCAACTTGGCGAGACGGTTCTGAATTAACAGATATTTATTTTTCTACACGACAGGAAGATGGATCATGGTCACGGGCTAAAGCTGTACCAGGACCAATTAACTCATTAGGGCACGATAAAGCTCCATTTATTCACCAAGACAGTGAAACCATGTATTTCGTTTCTGAATGTTCAGATGATCGTTTAGGTGCAGGCGGAACTGATATTTTTTATTCAAGAAAAGATGAAAATGGAAATTGGATGGAACCTACAAATATTGGACACCCAATTAATGGTGCTGGTAATGAGGTAGCATTTGTCGTTTCAACTGACGGACATTTGGCCTATTATACTACTCGTGGACCTAATACAAAAGGGTACGATATTTATTATTTTGAACTTTATGAAGAAGCAAGGCCGCAAAAAGTGAAGTTTGTGAAAGGCGTTGTTAAAGATGAATTGGGAGATCCTGTTAAAGATGCAGTTGTTGAAGTTTCATATAAACTAAGCGGCGAAAGTGTTGAAGTAAAAGTGAATGGAGATGATGGTAAATTTGCTACTATTATTAATGTGGATGAGGAGATAGAGCAAGATGTAATGATTTCGATCAAAAAGCAAGGTCATTCATTCGATACGAAATTGATTAAATCCGAGGAACTAAAATCAGATGATGTTTTTTCTGAAGAACCAATTGCAATGCAAATTGATACCCTTGAAGTGGGCAGAGCCTTTACAATTGATGATATTTTATATGATACAGATTCTTATACCCTTTCAACTGATTCTAAATTTATCCTAGATCAGTTTGTCAAATTTTTATTAGCACATCCTACAGTTAACGTAACCATTCAAGGTCACACAGATGATGTTGGGAATGATGGAGGTAATAAAGTGCTGAGCGCTAACCGTGCTAAAGGTGCAATGCAATATATCGCTTCTAAAGGCATAGATAAATCACGTTTAAATTCTGAAGGATTTGGAGAATCTAAACCCAAGTTTCAAAATAGCACAGCCGAAAATCGCGCGAAAAACAGACGTACTGATTTCTTGATTACCAATTACTAGTGCAATTTTAATACTTTTAGGCTCTAATCAATTTCAATGTTCACGTCAACCAACAAACTGTTTGATTTATTACCTTATTTCAAAAAGAAATTAGGCGCACACTATCCCGACCGTGAAGTAGAAAATTTATTTTACTGGGTTTGTGAGGATCGATTCGATTTGCCCAAATTTCAAGTGAGAATGGAAGATAAACGCTTGTCAGAATCTGAATTACTGTCAATGCGTGCTATTGTAAAACGATTAGAAAAACACGAGCCGATCCAATACATATTAGGAAGTACAGAATTTTATAATTGTAAAATTAGGGTAGATATTAATACATTAATTCCTCGGCCAGAAACAGAAGAATTGGTGGATTGGGTTTTAGATAACGTCTCGAAAGAAAACACAGTATTGGATATTGGTACCGGAAGTGGGTGTATTCCAATTGCATTGAAAAAAGCAGTGAATTCACTACATGTTTCAGGTTTAGACATTTCAGCCAAAGCAATTGAATTGGCAAAAGAATCTGCGGCACTCAATGCCGTTATTGTAGACTTTATTCAAATGGATATTCTCAATCCAGATTTGTCTCAATTGAAAAAGTATGATGTAATTGTAAGTAATCCGCCCTATGTTTTAGAGTCGGATAAGAAAAAGATGAATGAAAATGTGCTCAGTTATGAGCCGCATTTAGCGCTATTTGTAGCGGATCATGAACCCTTACTTTTTTACACCGCAATTGCCAAAATTGGATTAGAGAAACTGAAGCCTAAGGGACTTCTCTTTTTCGAAATTCATGAAGATTTTGGGAAAGAGACAATCGAAATGCTTGAAGATTTAGGCTATCAAAACATTGAAATTCGGAAAGACATGCAAGGTAAAGATCGAATGATTAGGTGTGAATACGTTTAACATTCTTATTTGAGCTTCCAAACTACAGTTTCGAATTCGCTATATTCAGCAGTATACTCCGCATCAGGTTCACTTGGCAATGTAGTTTCCTCCACAAAGCTACCTGATTGTAATAACCATTTCATTTCTTTTGATTTAAGCATTTCAATTTCATAAACATTTTCAAATTCGCCAGCGCTATAGTCAAAGTTATAACCAGCAAAAACATTGCTATCGCTGAATGTCGGGCTGCCGTCTTTATATTCAGTGATGTTGATCCATTTGGCAGGTAGTGTTACGTAATGACTAAGGGAGAGAATAATACGCTCTTTGTTTTTAAATTCATTCTTAGTTTTTCCAATAAACGCCCATGTGCCAGAATAACTCCGATTGATAGCGTAGGTTTTGGTAACAATGCGATTTGAGGTTTCTCTAATGTCCTCACAATCAAGTTGAATAATCTTTGACCAAGTGCCATCTTTATTTATTGTCATTGAATAATCCCGGATATTGTATGTCTTAGTAGATGCTACATCAGTATCGACATTACTTGCAATTGTTATTATCGCATTTTCATCTCCAGTTTTAACCCACTTCGTCCAAGTTTCAGTGGAATATTTGGAGTGTTTTTCTCCCTCAATTGAAGACAATTTCCATTCACCTGAAACGCGCGCTTTTCTTGAGAGCAAACTGAAAAATGGATCTCCATCTCCCTTTTTACAGGAACCAAATGGAAGACTTAATATTATAAGAGTGGTGATTAAGGACTTATTTGACATGATTAAGGAATGATTAGTAGCGTATAGCAATGATTCAAAGAACGTAATATTTTCTTAATTATTTAAGTTAGCCTATCAGCGCGGTGTATTGAGTCTACCGAAATGTCATCCGATTTTTTACTAAAGACTAACGAATCAATACTATTGACTAAAAAAAATGACCTCACCGAAGTAAAGCCATCCTATCCTAAAACTATGTTTGTCAATCCTCAAAAGGATTAATCTCCGCAATATCTGTAAGCACGAGCAGTATTGTTACTCTCATTTGTTTCTCTAATATCATTGAAGATATCCGCAGTCATAATTAAATCTTGCGTAGTAAATGGCACACCTTCGCATCCTCCAAACGGAGCAGGTCCAATGTTAAATGTATGAGTTGCTCCAGCTGCTAATGAACCTGTAGGACTCGTAAACGTTTGAGTTGTCATATTTCCCGTTGTTTTGTCTAACTCCAATTCATAATAACCTGATGCAGTTGCATTACCAACGTTAGTTACATCTACAATTAGCGTATAATTTACGCCGCATGCTGTTTGTGGCATAGTTCCACCACAAGCAGAAGGAGATACAATAGGCAAGGTACTAGTAACACGAGTCACGATTAAATCAGGGCCATATGCTACAGCATCTGCGTCGAATATTGGGCCTCTAGTTTCTGCAGTTTCATCCAGTTCATTAGTCGTCACCTCTTCTTTTTCACATGCAATAAATACACCAGCTATAAGTGCTAATACGGTTACTGTTTTCGCTAAATTCTTCATAATTAATTGTTTTTAAGTTTAGAGCAAATGTAGGGGCAAGTCAATACCTACAAAAACCAGAAAAAGGTCTTAAAACATTTTTGAAAAGGAAAAATAGCGGTGGTAATTATTTGTTCATTAGTGATTTAGCTTATTGTTAAAACAAGATTGAATGTTGGTTTTAGTCATAATTAAGCACAAAAAAAGACCTCACTGTATAAGTGAAGTCTTTTATCTATTGTCTTTGTTCTTTACTTCTGAGTCATTACTCTTCAGTCTTTATTAAACATTCTCAATCACCATAGCAGAAGCACCGCCGCCGCCATTACAAATTCCAGCAGCACCATATTTTCCTCCGTTTTGTTTTAAAACGTTAATTAGTGTAACTATAATTCTTGATCCAGAATTTCCAAGTGGATGTCCTAATGAAACAGCTCCGCCATTTACATCAACCTTAGCAGGATCTAATCCTAACTCTTTTGTATTGGCTAATCCAACAACTGCAAAAGCTTGATTTAATTCCCAATAGTCAATATCAGCAATTGCTAAACCAGCCTTAGCCAAAGCAACCGGAACTGCTTTTGAAGGTGCCGTAGTAAACCATTCAGGTTCGTGCGCTGCATCACCATAACCAGCAATTTTTGCAATTGGAGTTAATCCGTATTTTTCAACAGCTTCTGCACTTGCTAAAATTAATGCAGATGCACCATCATTTAAAGTAGATGCGTTGGCAGCAGTAATAGTTCCTTCTTTATCAAATACAGGACGTAAAGTTGGAATTTTTTCCATTTTCACATTCTTATACTCTTCATCTTCTGAAACGATTATAGCATCACCTCTTCTTTGTGGAACTTCCACAGGAACAACTTCATCATTAAATTTACCAGCAGCCCAAGCCGCTGTAGAACGATTGTACGATTCTATTGTAAATGCATCTTGCTCTTCGCGAGAAAATCCTTTTTCAGAAGCACATTTTTCAGCACAAACTCCCATGTGAACACGGTTGTAAACATCTGTTAAACCATCTTTCACCATTCCATCTATCATCTTAACATCACCTAACTTAGTAGCGTTACGCGCATTATAATAATGAGGAACCATGCTCATGTTTTCCATTCCACCAGCAATAACAATTTCGTTGTCTCCAGCAATAATAGTTTGTGCAGCTAAACTTAGCGCCTTCATTCCTGAAGCACATACTTTATTTACAGTTGTACAAGGTACGTTTTGTCCAATTCCAGCGAAAATTGCAGCTTGGCGAGCAGGTGCCTGACCTAAGTTGGCAGACATTACATTACCCATAAACACTTCGTTTACATTCTCAGCAGCAACATTACCTTTTGCTAATGCTCCTTTTATTGCTGTTGCTCCTAATTGCGTTGCAGGAACTGTTGATAATGCTCCGCCAAAACTACCAATCGGTGTTCTAACAGCTGAAATAATATAGACGTCTTTCATTTTTTTAATTTTTTATCCTCAAAAGCCAGAGCAAAGGAGGGAGGTTTTTAATTATCGATTTTGATTTGCTTTCGTTTTAATGGACGAAAATACAAGCCTTTAATTACAGAGTGCAAATTTACGATTCTAAGTGGAATATTCAAAATGGATTGAGATGTAAGAAAAACAATAAAAATTTGTCGGAGTTGAATGATAGGTTATTGATTTTATCCAATTCTTGACAGAAATGTGCTATTTTAATGCAATCAGTAATTGAAGTCTATGTTTAGTTTTTTTAAGAAGAAGAAAAAAAGTATCAAATCAACCGATAAAATTTGGCGTTCATCCGAAGAAAAAGTACGTGGTCTTGAGTTTGACATTGAGGCATTTTTGGCAGCAAGTCAAAATGTTTTCCTTTTCTATTATTTTGAAGACACAAAAAAGACTTTAGTTGAATTACTAAATCAAAAAGGAATTAATTTTGATGAATTAGAACGTGCAAACCGCGGTACTAAATTAATACTTGTCTCGGCTGCAGAAATAAAATCGTCAGCTCGAATAGTCGATACGCTTAGAAAATTATCAGATCCTAATTCCTCTCAATTCTTGTTTGCTAATCATTATCCTAAATATTATTTCGAAGCAGAAATCTTGGAAGAATTAATCCATCTGCATGATTCAGTAATTGAATGTTGTTTTTACGTTGCAATGGATGAACCCTTAATGCGCGTTTTTGGATCAGAAGGAATAGTAGCAATTATGGACAGATTGGGGTATAAGGAGGGGGAAGTTATTCAACACGCTATGATAACTAAGTCCATCTCAAGAGCACAAAAAAAGATTGATAAAAATAATACAAATGAATTGCGCGCGAATTCACAAGAAGAGTGGTTTCAAGCCAATTTGCCGAGCGGCGTATAGTTCAGTTCAATAAATCTTTCAGTGTAGCTTTGCAATATTGCTTTTTAGCTTTTGCAGGATGATACACTTTCTCAAATCCATTCCAAAAAACCATATCTCGATTTATTTCTTCGTTTGGATTGATTTCAATTTTCGATTTTAAGCGCAATATTCGTTTTTTGGAACCATTTAGTTGAAAGGAATAAACACGTATTTTCAACTTTTTATGGTTCCTAAAATCAACAATCGAATCGTATTTGATGTTACCGTTTTTATGGTATTCAATAAGCTGGTAAAACCAAATATTTGTGTTGTTTTCCAATTGGCAAAATTTTGAAAGAGAAATTGTATTACCCAGGCTATCTTCAACTATATGTCCCGACATTCTTAATTTCCCAAAATAGCCAGAATAATGCGTGATTGTGTTGAGTTGAGGTCCTCGCCTTATTAAATTTAGAATTGTTGAATCAGAATCTTGCCCAAAGCCAATGGTAGAAAAACAAAGTATAAGTAATAACACTTTCATACGCTATGGATGCATAAAACAAGTGAAGTGCATAATTTTAAATACGCTATCTAATTTAGTCACCTAAATTATATTTGTCAATGTGTGGTTGGCCCCAAATATTGTCAGCCGATAAGTAAATAACTTCACATTCCTCAAGTTCACCGCAAATTGGATCTGAAGTTCCCCAGGCAAAATTGCATGAACCTATAACTTCTCCATCCTTATCGTAAATCACACCACCACTATCATATACGTTTGGTCCACAACTGTATACTGTTTCGCCATTATGAGTGCATTCTAGCATTTGACCGCTTTCGTAAATTTTGTGTAAGTCTTTTAACGTTTTAATATTGTCAATTTTCTTATTACAACTGAAAGTCAAACTAGATAGTAATAAAAGACAAAGGATAGTTTTTAAGTTTTTCATACGAATTAGGAATAATCAAGCGTCCGTTTTAATTCGGCCTTATTTATTTGATGCGCAAAATGAAGATAGGGTTGCATTGCGGCGTATTCCATTTTAATTAAGTCAACGTTATCAGCTTAAAGTTTGCGGTTTATTGAAATTTGAAGAGGATTCTAATTAGTACCTAAATGCGATCCTTTTTAGTATCTTCAATTACCTTTTTATTTCCTAATTGAACATCTAAAAGGTCCTTAAATAAGAGGGCTAACTCACGCGATATATTCTTTTTTGGATCAGAATACTCTCTATTATGAGAATCGTAACCATCTTTATAAACGACAACTTTATAACGATATTCATCAACTTCATTTTTAAATTTGAAGCCGCGGTACGTGATTTTGTTTTTTCTACATAATTCAATGAATTTCTCGTAAAACGCATCATTTGTACAATTTTTGAAATCAATATCAATCCTAGCAAGGTTGGATAAAGCGAAAGGGTTTCCTTCTAATTCTTCATATGCATAGTAAGCCTTTTTAAATGCTGCTGCCGTGACTACAGGTTCGAATGCTTCAATTGCCATTTTAATTTTTTATTTTCCAACGCGCTGCTGCGCTAATCCTTTTTCGTTTCGAAGTTACAAGATTCGCACGCATGACACAATTTACAAAATCATTTTATGCTGTCTGTAACTTTTGCGTGATTTACTTTGTTTCACTTATGAATCAACTAAACCCAAATCTATGTTAAACAAAATAGGATTTACATTACTTGCCATCTTTTGCATCCAATCGGTTGTTTATTGTATTGAAGATGATTCACTTAAAAGAAAGACTGAGTTTGGTTTTGCCTTGGGCGGAGATTATTGCTACCGTTCTTTAACAACAAATGCAAATGAATTTACAACTGCGGATTTTTATATTAATCGACGACAGTTTGGCGAAATTAGAAAATTTGGACTGGGTATAGAAGTCACAATTTCGAAACCATTAGGCACACGTTTTAATCTAATTTCTGGAATACATTTTAGAGAAAGGGGTTTTCTAAGGAAAGAGGCTTTTTGGTCAGATTTATCTGGGGTTTCATTTATTGGGCTTGCTGATGTAAATTACCAGTTATCCTTTATTGGTATACCCGTTAAACTAGAGTATATTAAAAACTATAACCGTTTTTCGTTTTTTGCAAATGGTGGAGTAGGACTAGAGTATTTGGTGCGTAATAAAATGAAAGTGGATATTGATTTCTATAATTCAGAAACAAAAGCTACTGAAATCTTTGAACGTGGAGAAAGAATTGTCCCTTGGTATCCAGCAGAGCTTGAACAGAACGCTAATAAGTTTATGCTCACGGGGCTTTTAGAACTTGGTATTGCTATCTCATTATCTGATCGTGCCAACTTGCGTCTTGCACCGAATGCCAGCTATAGCATAAGTTCACTATTGCCAACTCCAATTAATGAGCGTTTATGGTCTGTTGGATTCAAAGCTGGAATTTATTTTAAATTCTAAATATAATCGTAAGTTCTTACACATCTGTTAAGTTATTTAGTAATGATGTTAGAAAGGTATGTCCTAAAGGAAAGAATTACATTTGCTCCTTTTAAATAAAAATGAACTTGCTATTTTGTCTTCTCATATTTATTTTGAATTAAATCAAAGACTTCGGGTGCAAGTTGGTGACGAACTGAGTCAATTTCCTCCTTGTATTGGGCTATTAACTTTTTACTGTAAATACCAAGATTTATCATGTCAAAGCGGTGATCAACAAATTCTAACGTATCAAACATTTCATCCGTTTGGGTAGTTGTATTTTTTGGTCGTGGAATTCGAGAGTCACATGCCCATTCGCATTCGGCACCGTGCTTAATATAGAGGTAATAGACCCTTAAATGTATAATTGTCATCTCGCTTATTTTTGGAGCGCAATTTTAACCAAAGTTGCTGCTTTTTTAGAAAATGATTTAGTAACAACCTTGACCTCTTTCTTTTCCAATTCCGATAAATGCTCATGATAATCCTTGGTGAAATCTTCCAAAATATCTTTATTAAAAAGTCCAACGACTTTTCCAAAATCTTGTACCGAAACTTCGCCTATTTTACTTAAAACGTTATTGAGTCTATTCTCAGTTGCATAAGTAGCAATAGCTTCTTGAAGTTTTATTACTTTTTCAGACGGTAAATCTTGCTGCTTAATCACTTTATTAAAACGGGTATTCTCAGCCCACCTTTCGTTTTTATTTTTTAGTATCACGCGAGAATCATTCCTGAAAAATAACGGACTAAGAGGTTTAATAACGACTCCTTCACAAACGTTTGGTAAAATTTCTGGTAAATTAAATTCGGATGGAATTTTAGATTCAAAATCATTTGGATAGTCTAAACAATCAGTTAAACTACCTTTAAATAAAGTTTTTGCGTGAAAGATGTCATATTCTTCAAAAAGGCGAACACATTCGTCAACTGATAAGTACTCTTCCACATTTAATAAAATATCAAAAGCATAAAAACAATTGTCAGGACTGTAATAAATTCCTTTTTGAACCTTGGTTGCATTTTTATTCCGTTCCACATCTTTGTGTGGATATGCGCCACCAATAATTTCACCAAAAATTGTGATTTGATTTAAATTATTGTCTGCATTTTTTAATTCCTTCCAAATAGCCTTGATTTTTGGAGCAAGATCAACGAGTATGCTATCGTGATTATAAAATTTTTCACCTTCTTCGAGAAGTCCTGAGCGTTTTGCTGTGGAAATAGAATCACCATTAATTGTCCAAAAACAAGTATTGGCGCCATGCGCTTTTTCTTGTACGGCATAGGTGTGATCTGCAAATTCATGCAGTTTAATTTGATTCAAGACTTCTTCTCGATATGTGTTTTCTATAGAATTATACTTTTTAAACATAATAGTTTTATCGTCTTATTTAAGACGATAATAATAGGTTAGCGTTGCTATACGCGCCTTATTTCTACACGACCCAAATTGATTATTTATTTCTCATTGGCTTGAATGAATTAATTGGTCTCCAAGTTGATAGAAGTCAGCGATTTTCCGCCATAGGCAAAAGTAGCGATACAAACAGTGTGTTCAAAATTCGCAACATTGCCATTTCGCACATTTGCATCTAAAAAAAGTTGGCTTTCAAAATTATGATTCTGCGATCCTCCGCTAATTGTGGTTTCAATGAATATTTCATCATTGCTCAAATTACAATCCTATTTTGATTTAAATAAGTTCTTGAAAAAGGCGGCTAGTTTCTGTAGGAACGTTAATTTTTCTGTTTGCTTTTCTTCTGTTTTGCTAGGTTCTTGAGCCGTTTCTGTATTGGTTGTTGTAATAGGTTCTTCTTTTTTTGCTTCATCTACAGCATCTAAAGCATCTGCGGGAGGTTCTGGAAGTTCTGTATTCATTTGTGCGAAAATGGCATCAGCAGCATTATTCAAATCATCCATTGTTTTGACGTTCTTATAATGCTTCGCATAAATTTCTGCAAACCTATCCTTTGGAAATTTAGTTTTTTCAATAGTCCGGGTAAATAAGCGGTGAATAATCATTATTTGCAGATCATTTGCTTCTACTTTTGTTGGATCAACAGGATTACATTTATTATTTATTGGATTTTCTATCGCAACATCCATCCTTGCATTGGCAGAATCTAAAGTAATGACATGGCTAAAGGTGGGTGCATTAGCTGTTCTAGAACCCAGTTTCCAACGTGATTTATGAATTCCAAAATGGTTAAGTACTGTTGCAATAACAGAAGTGTGGTCAAATGGAGCCCCACTAACTGATCGAATGACCGTTTTTTCAGCAATTAACGGTGAGGCAAGAATTAGTGGAACACGCACACCAAGACTTTTAAAATCAAAACCGTCTTCCATCTTGGTTGGTTTAGGAGTGCCATCATCTATGTTTTCCCATGGTGCGTGTACATTAGCGGTGGGCTTAACATGATCATAAGTTCCCCCATGTTCATCAAAATTAATGATGAATAGCGTTTTTTTCCAAACATTTGGTTGTGCTTTCAATTCAGAATATAAGTCATGCAAAAATTCTTCACCACAACCAACATTCCCAGGTGGATGATAATCGTTTCCATTATAACCTATATTTTTACCTTCTTTCTTCTCACCTAAAAACCATGCAGGTTCTAAAAAGCTAAATGTCGGCAAATTGTCATTCTTAATTTTTTCTCTGAAGCTTGCTAAACTTGCAAAATTATCTGGATATTTTGAAACTCGACTGTATGGAAAACTAGTTTCATTTTTTGACATAGTAGGCCAAAAAAGGTCTTGAGTAAAGCAATAATTATTGTGGTTTGTGGGCCATAAATTGCTATAAAAAATCATCCAATCTTTAGGAGTACTAAATCCACCTAGGTTCAAAACATCCCAAATGGTTCTTTGATTAAAGCTTACATCAAGCTCCCAACTTTCGTGTTTGCCCCAGGAATTGTTAACCCATGCCTCTAAAACACTGGTGTCATAATGAATACCCATTGAATTACCAGTTCCGGCAAAAGCGCGATTACAATTCGTTTGCGTAGGAATTGATGAGTGATAAGTATCTGAAACCGCATATTGTTTAGCTAAACTATTGAGAACAGGCAGAGATTCAGGAGTATGGCACGCCATTATCTGGTCAGGAGTTGAACCTTTTACTGTAGCGAAATCATTATAAAAACCGCCCATTTCAACATCACTAACCGTAGAAATTTGATCCATAACGTGTAAATGCTTTTCGTGAGGGTCTACACTTGGAATAACCATTCCGTCATCCACAGTGATTTTGGTAGCTGGATGGCGTTTGACAAATTTGCCTTCTTTCGTTTCGTTATTAAAATACGCCCCTGTTTGCAAGCCTTCAAAAGGTTTGTCTTTAGTGCCTATGGGGAGGAAGTTTTTAGGTTTGTCATTTTCATATAACCAACCCAAAACACTGTCCATTGAGCGATTTTCTAACATGATATAGACGATATGATCAATTCCATCCATTTTTTCCATAATTGATATTGATTTAAAGGTTAACGATTGAAATAAAGTTAACAATAATTTTTCAACACTAAATCCATGGTGTAATCACTCTGATAGTTAGTGATATAAGGCGATTATTGGCGGTGCACATTAATTAAGTGCAACTTCTTGCATAAATTGCTGAAAAACACTATCTTTGCAGCCCGTTTAACGGTAAGCGGACCGATTCCTGATCGGAACTTTATTTATAACCTCTCAATAATCAGGTAATTGAGATACAAAAATTAATGCCAAAATGGCTGAAGAAAAAACAAACAAAGAAGAAGTTTCTGAAGAAACAACTGCAAACGTAGAAGAAACAACAGAAGCAAAAGCGGAAGAAACTACTGAAGTAGTAGAAGAAACTGTGGAAGCTGTGGTTGAAGAAACTGTAGAAGCAGTAGTTGAAGCAGCACCAGTTGCAGAAAAAGTAGACGTTGAAGCTGAAGCACCTGCTGAAGCACCTGTTGAAAAAGAATTCGATTGGTACGCTTACGAAAACGACGGGCACACGCCTGCAGAGATTGCAGAAATGACTGAAATCTATGACGGAACCTTGAATTCAATTCAAGAAAAAGAAGTTATTGATGGTAAAGTAATCATGTTAACACTAAAAGAAGTTGTAGTAAATGTAAACTACAAATCAGAAGGTGTTATTGCGATTAACGAATTCAGATACAACCCAGAATTAGCGGTTGGTGATACGGTTGAAGTATTTGTTGAACAATTAGAAGACAAATATGGACAATTAGTATTATCTCACAGAACGGCACGTACGCACAGAGCTTGGCAACGAGTGAATGACGTATTGAAAACAGGAGAAATCATTACAGGTTTTGTTAAATGCAGAACTAAAGGTGGTTTAATTGTTGACGTATTTGGAATTGAGGCATTCTTGCCAGGTTCTCAAATTGATGTGAAACCAATCCGTGATTACGATCAGTTTGTAGGAAAGAACATGGAATTCAAAGTTGTTAAAATCAACCACGAATTTAAAAATGTTGTTGTTTCTCACAAAGCACTTATCGAAGCTGAGTTGGAAGAGCAAAAGAAACAAATTATCGGAGGTCTTGAAAAAGGTCAAGTATTGGAAGGAACTGTTAAAAACATTACATCTTACGGAGTCTTTATTGACTTAGGTGGTGTTGATGGTTTAATTCACATTACTGATCTATCTTGGGGTAGAGTAAATCACCCAGAAGAGATCGTAACATTGGACGAGAAGATCAATGTTGTAATCTTAGACTTTGATGATAACAAGAAAAGAATTGCACTAGGATTGAAACAATTACAACCACATCCATGGGATGCGTTGGATGATTCAACAAACGTTGGTGACAAAGTAAAAGGTAAAGTTGTTGTAATCGCTGATTACGGCGCATTTATCGAGATTGCTGCTGGTGTTGAAGGATTAATTCACGTTTCTGAAATGTCATGGTCTCAGCACTTAAGAACTGCACAAGACTTTATGAAAGTTGGAGATGAGGTTGAAGCGGTTGTTTTAACTTTAGATAGAGAAGAGCGCAAAATGTCATTAGGTATTAAGCAATTAATGCCAGACCCTTGGGCTGATATCGAAACTAAATACCCAGTAGAATCTAAGCACAATGCAGTGGTTAGAAACTTTACTAACTTCGGTGTATTTGTTGAATTAGAAGAAGGAGTTGATGGATTGATTCATATTTCTGACCTTTCTTGGTCTAAGAAAGTGAAGCACCCATCTGAATTCTGTAAAGTTGGAGATAAATTGGATGTTGTCGTTCTTGAATTAGATCGTGAAAACAGAAGAATTTCTCTAGGACACAAACAATTGGAAGAAAATCCATGGGATGTGTTTGAAACAACTTTCGCTGAAGGTTCAACTCACCAAGGAACAATTATTGAAGAGAAAAAAGACAAAGCTGCAATCGTATCTTTACCTTACGGTGTTGAAGGAATCTGTCCTAAGAAACATTTAAGAAAAGAAGACGGTACAAATGCTGTTGCTGAAGAAACACTTGAGTTTAAAGTGATTGAATTCAACAAAGATGCACGCAAAATTGTTGTTTCTCATACAAGAATGTTCGAAGCTGGTGAAGATAGACCTTCTACTTCTACAACGAAGAAGAAAGCATCTACCGGTGGTGGTGGAAACAAAAGCGGCGGAAACAAAGCGGTTAATGCAATTAATAGTTCAAACGAAAAAGCCACTTTAGGTGATTTGGATGCACTATCAGCATTAAAATCTGAAATGGAAAAAGGAGAGAAGTAAAAAACTCGAATTTTTAAATATACTAAGTCCCGTTTCCTTTATTGGAGACGGGATTTTTTTCGTTTAAATCCAAACTCTTTTCCTGATGATAAGATTGATGATTCTTATTGATTGGATTTTTTTAAAAAATTATTATTTTTATACTATGAAAACAAGAATTTTATTAATGTGTTTTATCGTAGTCTTAACTGCTGGAAGTTGCATAAAAAAGCCCGGATGTACAGATCCTACAGCTATTAATTATGATGAACATGCTAATGAGGATGATGGTACATGTATCCTCAGTTATACAACCGATATTTCCTTTTGGTTTAATGAGAGTAAATCATCTTATTATATTTCAAACGGTATTACAACTTTAACGGCCTATTTAGATGATGTTCCAGTAGGCACGATTGATCCGAATAATTGGGTAGCTGGACCTGAATGCTTTGGAGAAAATAGACTTACTGTTACTTATGATATGGGTGACCAAACAAGCGAAAACGTTCCATGTGTTTTAAGAGATCAAAGTGGTGTAAATAGGTTTAACCTTATTTTAACAGTTTACCCAGATGACTGCAGAAGCGTACAATTGTAAAACTAAAGTTTAAAAATGATAAAAATTGAGAAATAAACCCCTCAAATTTTAATATAAGAGTTACCTTTTATATAGCTTGACATTAAGAACTATGAAAAGTAAAACATTAACCATTTTTTTAACTGTATTCGTGGGCTTTAGTTTCTTTTGCATTGCTTGTAAAAAAGGAGAAAATGATCCTGCATTATCACTTAAAACACGCAATAATCGCTTAAAAGGCGGGTGGGAGCTTGTTGAATTAGATGAGCGGCGCGAAAAATCTGGAGAAGGTCTGAGTCTAGGAGAAGCCTATACCTACGAATATTCATCAAGCCACATAATTGAAAATGGAGTAGAGAATTATACGCGAACATCAATACGTCTTTTTGAGGGAGGTGAAACAACTCCATTTGATTGCACGTACGTTCGAAATAGGTATCAAGAACGTGATTTTCAAAAAAATGGAATCTTTACGCAGTTTTCTATCATTGAAAATGATACTAACACAAGTTATATTGAATGGTATTGGTTAAATCAAGAAAAGAAAAAGTCAGGACTTGTGCTTAACGGAACGTTGTTTCAAGTAGATCGTTTGGCAAAAGATGAATTGATTTTAAAGCGGGATGTTAACGAGTATGTGGAAGCGGATACTTTCTCTGGTTTTTCCTACGTCGGTAGCGATATTTATAGCTATACGGCCCGTTATAAAAAGAAGTAACTTTACTAGCGACTCGTGTACATTTATTCTACTGTAAATCGATAGTACAAATCTTCGTAGATATCAATTGCTGACACGGCAGGCCTATTCAGAATCCTATTAGGGTCATCATAATAGCCTTCATTTCCATATATATGCAAAAAGTACATTCCCTTTTTGTAAGAAGAGAATGAAAGACTTAAGGTGTCGTAATTCAAAATCCCTTCCTTATCCAATTTACCTTCTGTATCATATGTTTCATAAGAATAATAGCCAGGAAACTCATTTTCAGGATCATTGGGAGGGTAGTGTAAGTTCAAATAGTTTTCTTGTAAAGGATAAATATTACCTTCTGACTTTCTTAAAAGTGCATGTATTGGGTCCTTTGCTTTTGGTAAACGCCCTATGTTTGAAGCAACCCATTTTAAACGCTTGTTGAAAAAAGTGAGTAATGTGCTAATTTCTTTATCCAACGTTTCGTGGGTCTTAAGGTTGGAGGGGAGTTCGATCGTTCCATTATTCCAAAGTACAGAATCTTGCTTATAATATGGCCGCACTATTGCCGTTAAGGAATCTGCGATTGATTTAATACTTTTATTTGGTTGATTGAACAATACACCTAAAGCATGCAGTCGGTCAGCACAGGCCTTCTTATATGCGTTAGAATTGGATAATGAGTTCCACCAATAGAGAACATCATATTGAGGCGTTTGAGATTGATAGATATAAGACCACCCTTTGTCAGTTTGATAAAAGGACTTCCTTGTATTAGCAAAAGCCAAATCATAATCCCATTGTGGACCAATGGATAATTGTATCTCATTAGCTAGGTTATTTGATTGGATCATTAAATAAAGATTAGCAATATAAGCATCTGGATTTTTGGTCAATTCAGAGATTAAAAAATAATCGATAAAACTCTGCAAATCAATTCCGCAATTTTTGCAAGATTGGATCAAATTACTTTCCGCGTGCATTTTTGCAAGGCATTGACTTAAATCAGTCAATTTGCCAGACAATAAAGAAAACTTTGATTTGTTAGCTTTTTTTCGTTTCGGATAAATAGATTTAAAATTGACCGTTGTTCCAGATAAATATGATTGGCCAGTAGGTTGGTAGAGATAAAAGGCTTTTTTACTATCCCAATAGCGGCCTAATTTGAATAAAAAGTTAGATTTACTTGCATCACCTTGATTAAGATTCACGCGGTCTTCAGCCACCTTTATTTTTTCGCACAACAAATACAAACCTTGAAACTCATCATTAATATATAAATTGAGATAGCGATAATCAGGTGACCAATAACCCATTTTTTTCCAAGATTCAAAAATTAGCGCATTTCTAATGTAGGAGCCGTCGAATGCTAAGCTATTGATCACAAAATCATCACCTGGCTTCATCCCAAAAATTGCCGTTTTAATTGCTTCACCTTCTTCATTTCGAATTTCAAAATCAAAGTTTTTTTTAGGATGACGTCTGCTAGATTGACCATGGTGTTCAATGCCGGCAATAAATTGATTTAAAAATTCACCGTTTTCAAAAGTCTGAATCTGAACCGTCTCTTTTTTATTGATAAACGAGGTATACAGACCTAGGCCTTCAAAGACAGTGCTAAATTCACTAAAAAATCCACCGTTTTCAATAGGATGAACCTGAACTGCTCCTTTTTTATTGAAAAACTTGGCATATTGACCCGTAATTATGATCCGCATCTCTAGCTGTGCATAAAGAGTAGGCTGCCAACACAATAATAAGATAATTACAAGGAGCT
>JBLHOW010000024.1:0-72848 GCA_047623705.1 Crocinitomix sp. | reverse complement strand
TATGGACGGGATATGATAACTTAATTAGAAATAATGGAGATTACATTCAAATCTACTTCCCTGACAATGATGAAGAACAAAGAATAGAGAATTTGATGATCGATTCTAAGGATAATATATGGTTTTCAAATTATCGGAAGAGCAATGGAAATTTTTTATGCAAATTTGATGGTCAAAAATTCACCGAATACACAATTGAACAGGGTCTGTTTTTTAATCAAATTAATACATTGTTTGAAGACAGTGATTCTATAATTTGGGTGGGAATGGATAAGGGTGTTATACTTAAAATAGATGGAGATGAATGCACGTATATAACACCAAAAGAAGGTTTGATTTTAGAGGATGTGAACGATATGATTGAAGGGACAAATAATGAGATATGGTTAGCAACTTCAGCTGGTGCCGTCCATTTAAAAAATGATCAATGGACGAAGTATCCTTTAAGTTCTGGATTTATATCCATTAATATTAATAAGATTCATAAGGATTTTGATGATAATTTATGGTTCGCAACAGACCATGGGATTTCTATTTTAAAAGAAGATTCAATTTTTTCAATTGATGAAAATAACGGCTTATTAGGATCGGCAACTTATCAAATAGCAAGTAATCAATTTGGAGATGTATTGGTCGGCACGTTTTATGGCCTAAGCATTTTAAATTTGGAGGGAAACAAGCTCAGCCATTTGAGGTATTTAGTTCCACCAAAAGAGCGAATATATTATTTAATTGAATCAATCATGTCAGATCGTGAAGGTAATTTTTGGATCAATAACTATGGATTCCTAGAGTCCATTTCTAGTCGAATAAATTATGAACGTAATGCAGTTCTAGGAGGCTCAATTTTTATTGGTGCAAACGGTGAGAGAATAGTCAAATTCCTTGATTACCGCTTAATTAATGACATAGCAATTGACGATCCAATCAAACCCGGTTTTGCTGTTGTAGATAGCGGCATAATTAAATATAATTCACTTAGAGATATTTCTAATAATGAATACACCTATAATGTCATTAAGGTCGAAAATGATTATTGGTTTTCTTCCTATGAATTAGATGGACAGGATGATACGGATAAAATTTTTCGTTTAAGGAATAATGAATATGCTGATTTCAATATGCTGTTAGATTATTTTGATAATCGTCATGTTCGAATCATTTTTGCTGATTCTAAAGGAGTGATTTGGTTTGGAGGCGATAATAATTTAATTAGATATGAACACAACACGTTTAAACAAATACGATTTCAAGAGTTTAGCGATCAGGTTTCTATTTGGTCTATAAATGAAGATTCAGAAGGGAATTTGTGGCTAGGGACGTTGGAGAATGGGGTCATTAAATATGATCATGAATCCTATACTGTTTATTCTGAGAAAGAAGGTTTGTCTGGTAATAAGAATACGGGGGCAGTTGAAGATAAAAATGGTAATATTTGGATTAGTACGAACAATGGACGTGATAAATTTAACGATACGACTTTTCAACATTATTCAACTCCTCAAGGATTGATACATAGCGGGGAAATGGAACTTCAAAGTGATGTGAACGGGAATGTTTGGGTCTTATCTTTAGATCCTGATCGTGAAGAAAAGAAGTTGAGTTTGATTATGATAGATCCTAATCCAAGTGAAAAGGATTTAATTTATTCTTTTTCTTCAACAGATTTAGAATCAGATTATTTCGGCTTGTTTCCAGAAAGTAATTTAGACACGAATAACCGCAAAATTTATGTTGGATCTGAAAGCGAAGTTATTGTAAATGTTGAAAATTTTGATTCAATAGCAGCCGTTATTCCTGTTGCTCACCTCAATAATATTTTTATAAACGATCAATTCTATGATTTTAGAAATACTGCTCAAAC
Source organism: Crocinitomix sp. (assembly GCA_047623705.1). Lineage (GTDB taxonomy): Bacteria > Bacteroidota > Bacteroidia > Flavobacteriales_D > Crocinitomicaceae > Crocinitomix. The sequence goes on along the minus strand of JBLHOW010000024.1, from coordinate 70,984 downwards.
AGATAGTTTAGGGTTCACCTTTGAAAGTGCTGCGCCTTTCTATAACTATCCGCAAGATTTAGTTTTAGCATATGATCATAATCACATCACTTTTAATTATACGGCAACCGAATGGAATGCGCCAAACAAAATATCCTACGCCTATAAACTATATGGATTAGATAATCATTGGAATAAAATAACCAAGGAAACGACAATCGATTATCGTGGTTTGCTTCCTGGTAAATATACCTTTAAAGTATGCGCCATTGGAGAATCTAAGGTTTGGAGTGATCCAGTTGAATACAGTTTTAAAATAACACCGCCATGGTGGCTTGCTGACTGGGCTAAAGGACTTTATGTGTTGGGCGGAATTTTCCTTTTAATTTTATTCACACGTTGGAGAATGTCAACATTTAGAAAACGTCAAGTGAAATTAGAGAAAGAGATCGCATCTGCTACAGAAGTAATTATTGCTCAAAAAGAAGAGGTTGAGAAACAACATGATGAAGTGTTAGAGGCCTATGTTAAATTGGATTATCAGAAAAAAATAGTAGAGACCAAAAACCGTGAAATTACCGATTCAATTACCTATGCCAAGCGTTTACAAAACGCCATTTTACCGCCTCAAAAGTTAGTCAAAGAATGGTTGAACGATAGCTTCATCTTTTATCAGCCGAAAGACATTGTTGCGGGAGATTTTTACTGGATGGAAGTTACCAAACGTGACGGCAGAAATATTGTATTCTATGCCGCCGCCGACTGCACGGGACATGGCGTTCCTGGAGCAATGGTGAGTGTAGTGTGTTCTACTGCCCTAAATAGAGCGGTGAATGAATTTAAAATTAATGATCCAGCTCTTTTATTGGATGTGGTTTCAAGATTGGTGCAAGAGTCTTTTGCACAAAGTGATGAGGTGATTCGAGATGGAATGGATATTGCCATTTGTGCGCTTGATTTAGTAGCAAGAAAAATGTGGTTTGCAGGTGCTAATAATCCGCTCTATAGAATTACAAACGAGGATGTAAAGGTGCCTGCAGAATTGGATGTTATAGAAAATAATCAGCGTAAATTGGTCGAATATAAGCCAGACAAACAGGCAGTTGGTGATGCAGACTACACTGAGCCATTTAAAACAACCGAAATTCAGTTAGTGCCAGGCGACTGTATTTACATTTTTTCAGATGGTTTTGCTGATCAATTCGGAGGGAAAGAGGGAAAAAAGTATAAATCATTCAATTTTAAGAAGTTTTTACTCCAAATTGAATCGCAAGAAATGGATGCGCAACGGGCAATTTTGGAAACCGAGATTGAACATTGGAAAGGTGAATTAGAACAAGTAGATGATATTTGCGTCATTGGGCTTCGCATCAACGGGCATATGCGAAAAATATTCACCAAGCGAGAAATAGAAGTTATTCAAAAAATTAGTGCGGGTAAACCATCCAAAGTAATCGCGGTAGAATTAAATATTACTAAAAATACTGTAGATACACACCGCAAAAGAATTATGGCTAAAACCAATGCGCACAACAGTACAGAATTAATCAATTTTTGTAAAGAACACGAGATTATATAGGCTCCTTTTAAGGTAAAATCAATTAAAAATATAGGCTTAAAATAGTGATGCAAATACTGCTCCAACAGGTAATGTATTGTCCAAATTTTAAAACATATACACTATTAATTTAAATATTAGCCTGACTTATAATTGAGCTCGGGTTTATAAAATTATTAGAAACGGATCGCAGGGTTAACAGGTCGTACTCAACAATTTGATGCTAACTAAGTTGAGTATGTTTAAATGCGATTTGTAGGTGGCTGTCATACGCGGGGTGGAAGACAGCCAACGTCTTTTTTTATATAAATATGAGATTAAGACAACCGTTTTGGATTGCGAACCGTAATGAACAAAAAACAGTAAATGAAAAGTTTAAAATATATTACGGTCATAGTTCTATTCAGTACTTTGTTAGTGGGGTGTATTAGGTGCTATGAAACTCCATCTAATTGTCTATTAACTCCAGATGCTGGACCTTGCGAAGCATCAATTGAACGTTATTATTACAATCAAGAAACGGGTGACTGTGAAATGTTTTATTGGGGTGGATGCCAGGGCTTTGTGCCTTTTGAAACACTCGAGGAATGTGAGATTTGCGTCGAAAACAAATAGGTTGATAGGGACTAGTAAATAGTCCCTATCGGGGTATTGTTTGATTTGAATACACTTACCGGCTTCCTAATAATAAATTGCAAAAATGCGAAAACGTCAGTTCGAGTAATTTAAATTGTATGGAGAGCTATTGGCAAAAAAAATAAAAAATTCACAATGCAACCGTTTTGAAATGAGTTGCATCAACTATAAAAACAAGCTGACCGCTTCAAATTTTTATAGTAATGAAAAACATATTATGGATTCTAGGAATTGTTCTCTTATTCAGTTCTTGTAAAGATAAAATTCACCAAAAGTATCTGGCAAATAGTCCCGTTTATACAGATTATGAAGCGTTCAGGAATTCTGGTGGTTTCGAAGCTGCCAAGTCAATAGAACAGCAAGGGAATATCTATTTTAAGGATGATTTTTTGTTTATGGTGGAACCAGACAAAGGCATTCATTTCATAGATAATACAAATCCAACTGCGCCAGTTCAAGCAGGCTTTTTAAATATTTGGGGCGCTACAGGAATGGCCATTAAAGGAAATTATTTGTATGCGAATAGTTTTATTGATATGGTGGTTTATGACATCAGCTCTTTTGCAAACCCAACCTTGGTTGAGCGATTAGAAGATGTGTTTCCTGGTGCTTTGCCTTTTTCGGAAAAAAACTATCCTTATAGAACCATTGATAAATCAAAAGGCGTAGTTACTTCATGGACTGTTGAAGAAGTTACTGAAGAAATTGCCAATTCTCAACCGACGTGGATTGATTGCTTTAATTGTGAAGTAAACTTTAGTGAAGTGACTAGCACATTCAATTCTGGCTCTAGTTCAGGAGGAGGAAGTAGCACAGGGGTTTCTGGCTCAATCAGTTTGTTTACTATTATTGATGACTATTTATATGTTGTTGAAAATGGAAGTTTATTACACCCATTTGAAATCTCAAGCCCTGCTTCGCCAACAACCAATGATCCCGTTTACCTTTGGGGTGATGTAGAAACACTCTTCCCATACAATGAATATATTTTTATGGGAACGCCATCAGGCATGTTGGTATATGAAACATCTAACCCAACTGAACCAACTTTTGTTTCATCATTGAGTCATGCACGTGGATGCGATCCAGTTGTTGTGCAGGATGATTATGCATATGTGACAGTGCGATCAGGCGGACCTTGTGGAGGAGACATAAATCAGTTAGATGTCATTGATATTTCTTCAATTGCCTCCCCTGTTTTAAAAGCCTCTTTTAATTTGAAAAACCCGCATGGTTTAGGAGTTGATGGAACAAGTCTATTCGTATGTGACGGAGAGGATGGTTTAAAAGTATTTGATGCAACAAATCCTGAAACGGCCGGCGATAATAAATTGCACCAATTCAAAAACATTCAAGCAACAGATATTATTCCTGTCAATGGTATTGCGATTGTTATTGGTGAAGATGGAATTTTCCAATATGATTATTCAGACTTGAGCAATATAACCTTGCTCAGTTCTTTAAATTTTTAAGATGAACGAGAATAGAAGAAGACTGTATTCTGCAATCAAAATAATGTGTACAGCATTCCTATTAGTTGGATTCTTATCCTGCAATAAGCGAACTGAAAGAAAGCTGACGGATACTGGTTGGCGAAGTGTAGAAAGAACCGTTGAAAATGACCTTGAGACTTCGACAGAAGGCGTAGATAGTTTTAACCATATCTTAAAATTCAACTCTGATGGAACTTTTTACAGAACTTTTGAAACGGGAACATGGGTAATTGAAGGCAATAATTTAATGGTGACATCATATGAAGGGACTTGTAAGAGAACCTATGACATTGTAAAATGCACCAATCGAAAATTGATTTTAGAGATAAAGCAATCAGCATCAGACTCGTTTATAGGGTGTGCAGATGTGGTTGATAGTAACCCTATAATTACTGAGGAATATGAACGTTCGGAGTAGAAACATGAAAGATACGTTAGCTATACCGTTGATTTTTCTGTTGCTATTATTTGGCGGTTATCAGGTTCATGCTCAAGATGAAATGGTGTCTCAAACAGATGAAATTAAGTACGGCTTGCAATTTAGAGCAGGTACTTCATTTAGCCAAAATTCGGATCATCTTATTTTGAACATCTATGAGGGTTATTGGTTAGAGCCTGTTTCTTTGGATATGCGGTATGAATTAAATTTTGTTGCGAATATTCGCAACAAATGGACGCTCTTTACGGGCTTAAATTATTCAAATCGAAATTTTGAAGGAACTTATTATTGTCACGTTTGCGATTTTTTCGTATTTCCGAATGGACCAGAAAAATTAACGTTTCGGTTTCTTGAAGTGCCACTTTACCTTAGATACAATTTGTTGGATAGGAAGATTAATTGGCATGTTGAGGCGGGATTGGATGCAAGTTTTACTCTGAATAGGCCTACCATTTGGTATGGTGAAAAATTAGATGTGAATAGATTTAATCTCAATTTTTTTGCAGGAACTGGGCTTAATTATGATGTAAATAACCGAATAAACGTGAACCTGACTGTTGGCTATAGAAGACAGTTATATTCCAAAGCATGGAATGAATTTCAAGCGGCTGAAATCAAGGCTGGGATTATTTATTATTTGAAATAAAAAAAAGATGAGAAAAGTAAAAATTATAATATTGAGCTTATTATTTGCCCAAACGGGCTTTGCTCAAAATAGTACAAATGAATTAAATGATAATTTATCTGTTGATTCTAATTCACCGGTGGTCAGTGGTTTTTATAATCGGATAAATGTTGGAGTGCTGGGGGGCAGTAATGCTTCCCCATCCTTCAATATTATTAACGGCTACCGATTTAATGAACGTTGGAGTGCGGGATTAGGCTTAGGGACTGAGACTTTTTTTAATAGCGCCTATATTCCAACATTTATTGAGGGAAACTATAATATTTTAAAAAAATCGACCACACCTTGGTTAAGTGTAATGGCTGGTTATGAAATGCCAATTGATAATTGGGGAGATGTTAAAGGAGGTTTTACATGCGGTGGAAAGGTTGGATTTAGTTATTTTGTAGGAAAGCATGTTGGAATTTCTACCTCGCTTGGTTACCGTTTTGCTTATTTACGAGACGAATCAAATTGGTGGGGTTGGGAAGATTTTATTACCATTAGTGAAGTCCATAGATTTGAGTTTAGAGTAGGAATGGTGTTTAAATAAATGGATAGAATATGCGTTAAATGATAAATGAATAACATGTTTGACTAATAACGAACACTAAATAAATTAGATAAAATTTCGAAGTACAATACATATTCGGATAGCAAATTGGTTGAAGCCTGTATTGATAATAATCGACAAGCACAGCAAGAGTTTTATCTAAGATTTGTCTATATGATGAAAGGAATTTGTCTGCGTTATGCAGCCAATGAAGCTGAGGCTGAGGACATTTTACAAGAAGCATTTATTCAAGCATTTAAAAAATTGGATACATATAAAGGCAAAGGAGCATTGGGCGGATGGTTGCGAAAAATAACGGTGAATAAGGCATTAGAGCAATATCGTAAAAACAAATCCATCCGTAATTTGAAAGAATCATTTGCCAAAACGGATTTACAAACAACGGTAGACGATACTGTTTTTAGTCAATTAGAAATGGAAGATTTGGTAGTGAAAATTCAACAATTGCCAAGTGGGTATCGTACCATTTTTAATTTATATGCAATTGAAGGATATACGCATGTTGAAATTAGCGAGTTAATTGGGGTTGCGGTTGGAACCTCAAAATCTCAATATAGCCGTGCTAGAAAAATGTTGGCAGATATGATTCTCACTGAAGGAGAAAATGAAAATTTAAGATTGGCCTATGCAAAACGATAAGGGAAGTTTAGGATCAAAATTTGAAAGTTTTGGCGCCGCTCCATCTGAGGGGCTTTGGGATTCTATTGCCGGTTCACTAGACGAGAAAAAGAAGCGCAGAGTAGCAATTTGGTGGTGGTTAGGTGCAGCTGCAGTTACTTTGGCGGCTGTCGGAATTATTTTAACCAACACTTCGAACCAAGATCTTACTGCTGATAACGCCATATTAAGTCCTTCTGAAAATCAAAATAACGCTCAAGTTGACCCAAACTTGGTGCTTAATAATAACGATACCATTAATAATAAAGAACCTTGGGTGCCTACGTTGAACGGAAATGACGAATCAATTTCTGAGCAAAATGTGAACAATTCAACCGCGCAAAATTCGGATGCCCTCGCTAATGATAATGTTCCTGCAAATGAAGCAAACAACGGAAGTCAAAATGGCAATCAAAATGAAGATGGGATTTCAAATAATGAAGACACAAATCAATTAAAGGAGGGATCTCAGGATCAGCAAGACGCAATCGTTCAAAGGGATGAATTGAAGGATAATCAAGAAGAAGATAATTCAAATGGCACAGATCGGAATGATCCTATTTATGAAGAGAATGATAATTTGATCAATCCTGTAATATTGTTAACGGCAGATAGATTAAATCAACTGCCACCGAGGAAACTTAATTTTACTTATGGTATAAATACATTGACACCCATTACCGCGCAAAAACTACCACGTCATAGATGGGAACTTGGTTTTGGGGTGAATAGTTTCCGTTCGTTACAAGCAAAATCGGAATATGATTTAGCAGAGCCAACTGTAGATCCAACAGATGATACAACCATAGCAGTAAATGACTTATTAGTAGAAATTAATCAAAATTATTCGGTTTCGGTAACGCGTCCAATTGGTTTACAGTTTCATTCTGGATATCAACTTACAAGGCGTTTAAAAATTGTTTCAGGATTATCTGCGGAATATAGATCTTATCAGTATGTGAAAGAAACCGAATTTGGTGGAATAAATAATGTTTCATCTCTAACAACGATTGCAGTTATTCCAGCAAAATTGACAAGCATAGCCATTCCAATAGGTTTAGAATTCGACTTTATAAAACGCAGGCGTTTTCAAATGGGAATAAGTGTGAGTTTGCTAAATGAATTTCCTATTTTAGAAACGTATCGACCAGATTATGATGCGAATTACGCAGGCACTCAATCTAACAATCGAAGCTTTATTTCTGGTTATAATTTGGGCTTTAATTTTAACTTAAATGCAAGCGTCCATTTGACAGATAGAATGCGCATTCAAGCAAGCCCAACAGTGCGTTATTATTCAGCGCAAAAATCTACATCAACGTTGTATTTACCCAAACGTAATTTTTGGTTCGGCGGATCAGTTGGTTTGATTTGGAGCTTGAAGAAATAATTGAACTTAGAAACTTATTTTTTACTGATTCAACCACTCTTTAAATACTTTTACCCGCGTTCGACTTACAATACTGTCTTGTTTCTCAATAGGATTTAATTCAATTTTTAGACGATTGTTGAAATAAGAACTGATTTTTGTAATGCAATCCAAACAAACAATTTGTTTGCGGTTAATGCGAAAAAATAGAGATGGGTCAACTTCTCCCTCAATCTGATCCATAGTCTCATCAAGGATGTATCGATTGCCAGATTTTGTGATAATAAATGAATAGCTTGCTTCTGATAAGAAATAAGCGATTTCAGTTGACCGTACAAAATTCAATTCTTCACCAGATTTAATTAAAAAGCGTTCCTTAAACGGGGCCTTTTTTTCTTTAATGAATTCAGATAAAGCCGTTAAATCAATATTTTGAGAGGTATTTATTGCTTTAAATCGTTCAATGCTTTCGGCCAAGAGTGTTTTTTGAATTGGTTTTAGAATATAATCTAAGCCATTTACACGAAAAGCATTTACGGCGTAATTGTCAAAAGCTGTAACAAAAATTACTGGGCAGTTGATTTTCACCTGATCGAATATATCAAAGCTAAAGCCATCTGCCAATTGAATGTCCATAAACACCAAATCAGGCATTGGATTGGTTTTAAACCATTCAACAGCGATTGAAACCTCATCCAAATGCTTCATGATTTCCCATGTCGGTTCCAATTCAGTAATTAACTGAATGAGACGCTTAACAGCGGGTATTTCATCTTCTATTAGGAGGATTTTCATACTGGAATTATTTCACTTCTTTTAAACTTAATATGGGCAGAGATACACAAAATATTTCGTCCGTTTTTTCTATTTTAATTTCCTTATTCGCTAATAATTGATAACGTTGTTGAATATTCTTTAATCCAACTCCTGTAGATTTCACGTTTTGTGTCTTTTCTTGTAAATTATTACAAACCTTTAATAAATCGGCCTCTAGGCTAATACTAATAGTTAATGGTTTTGATTGCGAAACAATATTGTGTTTTATGGCGTTTTCCATCAGCATTTGAAGAGAAAGCGGAACAACATATTTCCCATGGATATGCGCCAAATTGCGAAATTCGAATTCGATATGTTTTCCAAATCGAATAGAAAGCAAGTATTGGTAAGCATGAATGCAGTCTAATTCTTCTTGTAAAGTAATTAATTCCTTATCTCTAATTTCTAAGATATACCGATAAACACTAGAAAGGTTTTCTGCAAACTTTACTGCAATTTCCGTGTCCTCAGGAATGACAGAAATTAACGTGTTTAAGGAGTTAAATAGAAAGTGAGGATTCACCTGGTTTTTTAAAGCATCTAATTGTGCTTGTGTGTTTTTGCGCTGTAATTCTTCATTTTTAACCAAACCATTTTTAAAGAGTTGAAAGGCATAAATCCCTTCGTAAATTGAGATAATTATTGTGGTAATAATTAAACTGGCCATGTATTTATTAAAGAATGACGTTTCAAAAGCCTCTGGTACTTCACCTAAGCAGAATTCAGAAGTTTCTGATAACAGACATAGTCCGAAAGTAGAGAAAACCACAACGACAGATTGAACAATGATCCGTTTTCGGTAATGCTTTATACTGATGTATCGTCTTCGAATATAAAGAATGATCCAACGCTCGAAATACCAATAAATGACAATGTGAATTATGCTGATTAAATATGAAATCCAAAAATTACTAACATCTTCTAAAGGGCTCAGTCCAAAAACCATTAAAGGAAAAAAGAAGGCGAAAAACGGCACCAAGACAAACATTAACTTGGTGTCGTTAAAGCCAATTAATTTGAATCTTTCTTCTTTATAAATGTATTTCACTGTCTAAATGTAAGGGATTAAAAGTTAATGCGGTATTGAACATTTGGAAAAAACCCACGTTGATAAACCGTTCCTACAGAACCTGTATTTGCATTATAACCTTGTTGAAAAATGTTTTGTTGATTTGTTAAATTTTGTAAGTCAACTGAAAATTCCTGATTCACATTTTTACCATTGTGTTTTAATGTGGTTTTAAAATCGAATCTGAAATAGTTTTGGTGTTGAGCCTCAAATAATTGATCCTCAAATAATACTTCGGTATTTGCCATTTGAGAAGAAATTAAATCAATAGGCGTATAGCGTCTTCCTCCTGCATAAGTTGTTTTAAAATCAAAACTTAAGGTGAAATTGCGTTTTAAATTAAACTCTTTCCCTGCAAGTAAGTTGAAGATATAGTTACCATTAAATGCCGTGTTTCGTTCAATATTATCGCTTCCAGTATATTTTGAATCGAATAGGGAAGTGGTGAACAAAAAGTAATAGCCTTTATTAAAAAAGCGCTCTATGGTCAATTCCAATCCGTAATTGGTTCCAGTTCCATTATTTTCATAAGCTGTTCCATTTGGTAATTCAAACCCTGCACCTTGATTTAGCATTGTAAAATTTGATGCAAATGAATCTACAGGGACCTCATAAAGGTATTGGTAATAAACCTCTGCCTTTAGGCGCATGTTTTCTGACAATTGCAAGTCATAGCCCAATACATTATGAACGGCCTTTGTAAAACCTAAATTTTGATTTGGGAACGTCGTTTGATCTGTGCTTTCATCTTCGATAAAGTATACAGTGATTGGTTGTATTTGGGAGTGTAATCCGCTTCCAATGCTAAACGTATGCCTTGCGTTTGGACTATATTTAAATCCAAGTCTAGGTTCAACTGCATGCGATTCTGTTAAAAGGAAATGCTGTGTATGCAGTCCTCCATTAAAAAGAAACTTGTCAGAAAACTTATGTTGATAGTTAACATAAGACTGCATCAAAAGAGCGTTTCCATTATTCTTGGCAATAATGCGATAGTCGCCATATACATAAGCACTATCTTTAATTTTGGTTGTGTAGTGTTCAGCGATTAGGCCGACAGCTAATGTGTTCTTTGCATTAATTTTATGATTGATTTTATAGTTAGCAGATAATTTTTGCTGGGCACGATCAAAGCCAAAAACGTTGAATGCGTCTCCATCTGATGATAATGTATCGCCTTGTCCTATTGTATTTGTAATTGATCCAGCTAAAATTAATTCAGAAAAAGTATTTTTACTAAAGAAGTACTTATGTGAAGCACCAACGACACCTGTTCGTGATCGGAATTTAGTTTGCTCATTCGGGTCTGAATAAAGGTTGGTTGAATCTAACTCGCCTGTTGCTTCAAACTCAATATGACTTATACCTCCAATTCCCCAAACGGTGAACTTACCCGCTTTTTTAGTCGGAAAATTCATTTTGAATGTTAAATCTTGGTACTGTGGTACGGCAGTTCCCACGCCTAAATCAATTCCTAAGGCGCTCATCACCCCCAAGGTTGAATATCTATAATTAATCAAATAAGATGCACGGCTTTTTTTCGAAAAAGGACCTTCAGCACCAAATTCAAAACCGTTAAATCCTACTTGGGCTAAATATTCTCGCTTGGAATTATTCCCATTTCTTAAACGCAAATCAAATACTCCAGAAAGTGCATTACCATAATCTGCACTCCAAGCTGAGGTGAAAAAGTCTGAATTGGAAAGGTTGTTAATATTTAACATACTAATTGGCCCCCCTGTAGTACCTAGAGTTGAAAAGTGGTTCGGGCTGGGAATGTCAATCCCTTCCATTCTCCAAAGTACGCCCAAAGGAGAATTCCCACGAATAATAATGTCATTTCGGTCATCACTTACACCACTTACTCCAGCATAGTTTTGAGCCATTCGAGCGGGATCATTTAATGTACCCGCAAATTTGCCTGCCTCTTCAGTTGATATTGTTCTGGCACTTACAGTTGCCATTTTATTAATGGTTTCTTTTTTCTCTTCTTGAAAGGTGACTTCAACCTTATCCAATAATTCAATGCTTTCTTCCAAGCCAATATTTAGTATTAATTCTTTACCAGATTTCAACTCCTGATTTGGAACTATTGCAGTTTCGTAGCCGCTAAATTTAACGGTTATGGTTAGTCTACCAATGGGGACGTTTGGAATTTCGAAATTCCCGTCAGCGTCTGTTATGGCACCCAATAAAGGGGCAGTGTCTTGTATGAAAACCTTGGCGCCCGGTATAGGGAATTGCGATTGTTTATCAGTTACAATTCCGCGAACGGTCTGGGTTATTTCTTGTCCAAAACTTACTGTTTGAATGAAAATTAATAAGAATATCAGGTTTAGCTTTTTCATTGGTATGTATTTTATCACGATACAATGGTCGGTTAAATGTAGCGATATCAAAAGCGCTTTTTGTTGAAGTGTCATTTTATGAACTTGAATTGTCATGAGCTACTTTGAACCTATTTCGAAATAAACTGTACAGGTCAATATGAAATACTTAATCATTTTCTTTTGCTTTTCATTTGTAGCATGCGAATCGCAAATTGACGGCAATTCAAATGACAGTAGAACCGATTTAATTCAAGAGTTAGTGCAAGATTTGAAAGGACCAAAATGTCCTAAAAATCATAAAGATAGCATTGTGCCAATTGTTTATGGTTATCCAAGTGAAGCCCTTTTTGCCAAATCAGATTCGGGTTTAGTAGTATTAGGAGGTTGTGAAATGGGTGATGAGAATTATTTCTGTAAAATTCACAAAATTAGTTTTTAAGGGATTATCTTCATGATAAATTAATGCCTTAGCACTATGCGATATATTACTCTTTTTATTCTTTCTTGTTTAATTTTTAGTTGCTCAGAACCAACTTCTGAAGAGTTAATTTCAGAAAACAAGGTAGAAGCAGAAAAAAAGTTTGAACAGTTTTATACCTGTTATGAAATTGCTAAAACCACTCCTGTAATTGCGATTGATGTTATAGATTGGGAGCGTGATGATGCGTCGGTAGAATATCGGGAATCAAATGTTTATCAAATAGGTATTGAGAGTTTTAAAGATTTGTCCGAGCCATTGGATATAGAATTGGATGGGACTAGAAGACGCGAACACGCGGATATGGCCAGTTTATTTGATATTGACCTAAGCGATAAAAAAGAACCACATGATTATCCAATAGATGAAAAATATAGTTGGCATAATGTAGAAAGCGACTATAGTGCGGAAGCTATCAAACATTTTTTAGAGTCCAAATATTTATTAATTAATCGCTTGTTAGAAAATAGTAGACCTTATGCCATTGATGCGGAAACGTATGCTGCAGGATATGTGCGCGGAGATGTTTTGGTGTTTGACCTAAACGCTACTAAGTTAATCGGTGGATTTCAAATAGAAGCGAAGAGTAAAGATCAAATGAGTTTGAGAGAGTATTCTGATTTATCCTCCAATTTGATGGCTGATTTAGGTCTGAGAGCCTATGCCGGGATAAAAGAACGTTTGGCAGAATTAACGCCATCTATTGAGGATAGTTCATTTGAATTTTAAGTAATTGCATTAGGTCATAGGGAAAATGTGGAACGGGGTAAATATCGAAATTTTGAGGATTAAGGATATTGCCGTTTGTTTGTCTTGAAACAAGTCAAGCTTTTCATTAAATGATATTTTTATTTCATTAAATAAACTGTGAATAATAATTTTTTGTAAACTACAACAGCCTGTGTCATTTTTTTGATTTCTAGGGACTTGTTTGTTGCTATTTTAATTGATATGTTAAATCGAGTAATGCTAATTAACTCAAAATCCGAATTGACGCTACACATTTAATTCATACAACTTTGCAATTTCGCCGATTGAATCAAATAATTATTCATACCTTATAAATGAAGTCAAATATCCTTGAAAAAACCCATTTGGGAAATCAATTTGACGCGTTGGGAAATTGTAATTGCTCATTTTGACTGTTTAATTACAAATTACTTAGTCTAAGGAAGAGAATTGGCCTGAATACCTTCTGCTCTTTAATTAGGAATGTAAAGTTTAATAAGACCTTATATATTAACATTTAACAAAAGATGAAGAGCTCGCATTTTGAGAAGATTAGAAAATCCATAGTTTACTTAGGAGAAGAGAATAGTATAGAAACTCCAATTGATTTGACACAAGTAGGTCAATTAGATTTAGTACTTGTGAGATTAAATGTTGTGACTGAACAGCAAAAGATGAATCAAATAGCTAATGACTTATTAAACGCCAGTCCAGATGCCATAGTTGGTGTTAATGAAAAACATGAAATTATTTTTATAAACCAAACTACAACAGCTATTTTTGGTTATACAAAAGAAGAATTATTAGGCTTATCATTTGATAAGCTAATTCCTTATTGGTACTCGAGAATTGACAAGAAAAACACCCCAAGTGATGTGGATAATCCTGTTGTCGAGCATGTTGCAGGACTGATGAGAATAATGTTTGGCATACGGAAAAATCTACAAGAATTTCCTATTGACGTCACATTAAGCTATGCGGAAACTCCAAACGGTAAGATAGCGCTTGCCTCAATAAGGGATATTACTGAAGAATTAGAAATTAGAGATGTTTTAGAAGAATCGAAAAATTCATTTGAAAGTCTTATTGAACTTTCTCAAGATGCGATTTTTATTCTTGGAGAAGAACATATAACACAGGTGAATCAAGCATTTTTAAAATTATTTGGATACAATAACAAAGAAGAAATCATTGGTAAACTAGGGATGGAAGCTTTGATTCATCCTGATGATTTTCATTTTATTCAAAAGTCGCGTGATGTATTGCATAAAAAAGGAACATTTTTTGCTCCTTTTCTGAAGACTTTAAAAAAAGATGGGAGTTCAATTATTTGCGAATCGAGGTATTCTCCTATTTTATTAGGTGGCAAACTCCATGTTCAGATTATTTCAAGAGATATAACAAAACAAAAAGAGACCGAAAAAGAACTATATGAAAGCAGAAAACTATTAAACGAATCAGAAAATCTAGCTTACTTAGGTAGTTGGGTTTGGGATATAGAATCCAATATTATTGAGTTGTCAGTGGAAGCACGCCGTATTTATGGGATTGAAAAACACAGCGAAATACTAAATTACGAGGATTGGTTAAAAATAGTGCATCCGGAAGATCTTGAACGAGTAAAAGATAAAATAGTAAGACTGTCCAAGATAGGAGGTCAATTAGATTTTGAATACCGCGTAATTCGTCCAAATGGAGAAGAACGCGAATTGGAATGCTGGAATACTATAGAAACTGATAAGAATGGTGCTCCTTTAAAAATGGTAGGAGCGATATTAGATATTACTGAGCGAAAAGAAATAACCGAAAATCTAAAAAATAGCATTGCTGAGTTTAAGGATTTCTTTGAAAGTTCAGCTGATGAAATGTGTTTGATTGAACCAATTAGTAAGAAAATCATTAAAGTAAACGAAACTTTTTGTGAAGCAACAGGTTATACCAAAAAAGAATTAGAGGGAAAAAAGATTACCATTTTTTTTCCGCAAGCTGAGTTGATTAAGTGCGCAAAGAAACTTGAACATGTGCTGAATGGTAGAACAGAAGTTTTTTTAACCAAACAACTGAAAAAGGACGGCACAACTTATCCTGTCGAGATAAAGGTTAAAATGATAAAATTTAAAGGTAAAAATACTATCCTAGCGATTTTACGTGATGTTACTGAGCGCATCCAAACCTCAAAAAAAATTGCCCGATTTAGTCAGATATTCGAAGATTCCTTGAATGAAATATTTCTGTTTGATACCAAAAGTTTAAAGTTTATTCAAGTCAATAAGGCTGCACAAAAAAACTTAGGTTATTCCATGGAAGAACTTTATAACTTGACAGTAATTGACATAAAACCCGGATATTCAATAAAAGCATTTAAAAAATTAATTAAGCCTTTACTTAAAGGTGAAAAAAACAAATTAGTATTTGAAACAGTGTACCAACGTAAAGATAAATCCCTTTACCACGCAGAAGTTCATTTACAAATAATTGAAAACCCTACAGAATCATTATTCACTGCAATCGTATTGGATATTACGCAAAGAAAAGAAATAGAAAAAAAGAATTTGATTATTAGTGTGATCTCTAACAAACTCAGTAAGAATCTTAGCAGCGTTGATTTTTCTAAATATGTTTTTGGGGAGATACAAAAAATCAAACCATTTCCCAATATTAATGTAAGTATTTATGATGAAGCAAAGGATGAAGTTAAATTGATCTTCCATGCCGAAAATGGCGAGCTTCAAACCAAACCTCTCAAACCAAGAATACATGCAAATGGCCTTTGTGAATATATTATAGAATCGAAAGAGGGTTTACTATTAAACGGCAATGAATTACAAGTATTTCGGAAAAAGAAGAATCTAACAAAATACGGACGACGCGCTGAATCATGGGTGGGCGTTCCATTGATGTTTGAAAATAAAGTTTTGGGTGTGCTTTCAAGCCAATCTTTTCTTCCAAACTATATCTATACAAATGATGATTTAGATCTATTGTCATTTATTGGATCTCAAATTGCATCATTAATAGAGAAAGAGTGTGCCGAGAAAGAAATAAGGCAATTTGAAAAGTATTTTTCAGTCTCAATGGAATTATTGTGCATTGCCGGAATAGATGGCTTTTTCAAAAAAATAAACCCAAAATTTTCTGAGCTTTTAGGGTTTTCGGAAAAAGAATTATTATCCATACCATTTATAGAATTTGTACATCCGGAAGATGCAGAATTAACGCTTAAGGAGGTTAAAAGCCTTTCTAAAGGAATCCCAACAATTAATTTTATAAACCGATTTCGTTGTAAAAACAATGAATACAAATGGTTAAAGTGGACAAGTATTTTTGAGCCGGAAAATAACAGTTTATATTCTTCAGCTAGAGATATTACCAAGGAAAAAAAATCAGAAGAAATTTTAACCTCCATAACTAACATTCAGGATTCATTCATTAGCGCAACTTCAAAAGAAGAAACATTTGAAAAAATACTTAATGTATTACTTAGCGTTACCCATAGTGAATATGGATTTATAGAAGAAGTAGTGTACAAAGGGGATGGTACAGCTTATTTTAATACAAGTGCATTTACTAGTATTAACCAGAACATAAAAACCTTTGATTCCGACAAGGAAAATGCGAGAAGAGAGTTAGGAATTGAAAATTTGAAGGTGTTATTCAAACAAGTCATAAATATAGGGAAAACTGTTATCACGAATAATCTGAATCATGATGCTAGTGTCGTTGAAATTCTTCCGGAGCCTTATCCTTTATACAATTTTATGAGCATTCCCTTTTTCAAAAAAGACGAATTGGTTGGAATTGTTTGCCTTGCTAACAAACCTAGCGGTTATGGGCAAAGTGACATTGATTTGATTGCCCCTTTTTTGGCCACTTGTTCTACGCTCTTAAAGGCGCATCAAAACAATAAGAAAAGGGAAAAGGCTGAAAGTGATGTTCGCAAAATGGCCGATATCGTATCTCATTCAAGTGATGCTATTATTAGTACTAATAAGGACGGTACAATATTAAGTTGGAATTCAGGGGCGGAAAGAATATTGGGTTATTCAAGAAAAGAAATAATAGGCACTTCTATCGACCATTTAAAACCTGAAGCTTTAAGAATAGCATACAAAACTGTAATTAGCGAAGCTCGAAATGGAAAACCTATAGAAAGATACGAGACACTTAAACTCAAAAAAGGATATACTGTAAGATATGTAAATATGTCTATTTTCCCATTAATTGATGAAAATGGGAATGTAAAGGGGGTTTCAAGTATCCTAAGAGATATTACTGAGCAAAAAACAGCACAACAGGCAAAGGAGGAATTTACCAAAATACTTGAGATTGAGGTGGGGGAGCGAACGCAAGATTTACAGAAAGTACAAGTAAGGCTAGAACGCAGCCTAGAGAAGGAAAAAGAATTAGGTGATTTGAAATCGAGATTTGTCGCAACAGCATCTCACCAGTTCAGAACGCCTTTAGCTGTTATTCAGGCGAGTATTGGGATTCTTGATATGCAAAAAGATCTTTTAGATAAACAATTTCAACCAAAGTTCGATAAAGTATATAATAGAATTATAGGTCAAATTAGTAGGATGACTAACCTAATGGATGAAGTTTTAATCTTAGGAAAAATAAATGATGGGAAAATCAAACCAACGTTTAAACAGGTTGATTTAATAAGTCTATGTAATGGTATTTCTAAAAATTATAATGAAATTCAGCAGGACAATCGTATTATGCAAATTGAAGTCACAGGAAATATTAATACCGTTTTGTTAGATGAGAAGTTGTTTGAACAAGCATTATCCAATTTAATTTCTAATGCGTTTAAATATTCCGTTGGTCGACAAAGTCCAATCATGACTATTTCCTTTATGACCAAGGTTGTTTGCATTTCTATAAAAGATTATGGTGTAGGAATTCCGGATACAGATTTACCACTTCTTTTTGAACCGTTTTACAGAGCTTCTAATGTACATGAGATTTCTGGAACTGGTTTAGGGTCGTCGATAGCAAAAGAATATATTGAATTAAATGGAGGAACAATTAGAGTGAATAGTGATCTGAAAGAAGGGTCAGAGTTTATAATAACATTAAAAAATTGATAGATATGGAACAATTATTAATCGTTGAAGATGAGCAAGGGATTAGAGAAACACTTCAAGATATTCTTGAATTGGCGGGCTATGAGGTGTTAACTGCAAAAAACGGAAGAGAAGGGTTTGATACAATTATTTCAAAAAATCCAGATTTGGTACTCTGTGATGTGAATATGCCCGAATTAGATGGTTTTGAGTTGCTTGGAGCAATTAATCAACGTTTAAATGGTGGGATTGTACCGCCTTTTATTTTCCTCACAGCAAAGGTTGAGCAAAAAGATGTTAGACACGGTATGGACCTGGGAGCGGATGATTATATTCTTAAACCATATGAGTATAGAGATGTTTTGAAAACAGTTAGATTAAGACTAGATAAACGGGAGAAATTACTGAACAATCAAACATACAATAATTTTGATGTTCTTCAAAATAGTTTCAATAAACTGGCTATTCCATGTGATGATGGCCTGGAATTAATCTCTTTTGACAAGATTATAAAATGTCAGGCGGATAGAGCTTATTGCACTTTTCACCTTGTGAATGGTCGTAAGATTCTTGTTTCAAAGCCAATGAAAGAATTTGAGAACATACTTGTTTCAAATCAATTCATGAAAGTTCATAAATCAACTATCGTCAATATCAATTTTGCAGAGAAATTTATCCGAGGCAAAAGCGGTCATTTGGTAATGTCTGATAATTCAATAGTTCCTGTGTCACTAAGGAAAAAAGAAGAATTAGTCAAATTGCTTAAGTCTCAAAATTAAACATGCGAAATTATCCATAGCCACATTACAAACGGAAAGCATGCACATTGGAAGTTTTGCAACATGTGGAGATTATCGTAGCTGGATAATGACGCGGTGGATTTATTTTTTGACACTGATTCTATGGATGCCATTATGAATAGTTTGACTGACTCCCTATTCATTATCAGTAAAGTTTTGCTACAGCAAGTGTAAGCTTATCGAAGAATCAGTTTTCAAAGTATCTGCAATTGAGTTTATAGCAGAATTCATTCAAATAGTTCTGCAGATATTTACCTTTAACTTTATGCAACGTTCGCAAAAATGACGTTTTACGTGGCTAATTGTTGTATGAATTGATTTTAAGGTTGTTTTTGTTAATGCTTTGTCCCATTTCTCAGTAATATGTGTTTCAAGATAATCACTAATGTTCACTTAGCTTGTGCTTTTAATAGAAGTTACCAGGCTTTTAGGGTCAAATTATCTTCTATAATTGGATTAATTTCATCTGCTTTATAATTTCCTATTACAATCATTTTAAAGTATCTTCATTGACTGTTCTTTGTTTTATTTCAATATTTTCTGGAAGTGTTGATTCTGACATTACTGCTATATTAAATTGTCGCCGGCTTCCTCGTCCACGTTTTAATATTGTGGGGCATTTACAAGCTTTACTTAGCCATTGACCTTTATTTATTAACCAATAAAATTCTTCAGGCCCACACTTTTTACTCCCTCTTTTTGCCGTTAAACTCTGAAGTGTGCTATGCAAATATCTTCATTTGAGAATTCTTCATTAAATCTTAGTATACTCACCTTGTTTTTGCGTCAAAACGAGAGGCGCTTGAAACAAAGTGAATAGGTTACTTAGGCGCGAGCAGGTTACCTATTAGCACAATGTCATCCGTTTGAGGGCAAGATCCTTTCCATTCTTTAAATGTACTAATCAGCCTTTCTTTTTGTTCTCTTGCTTCACTATTCAATAGGCTTTTCGCCAATTCATGAAGCCTCCCGCGGCCAAATTTCTTCTCTTTTTCTCCTCCAAATTGATCTGAAAATCCATCTGAAAACATATAGATCCAGGTCGGATCTACTATCTCTGCCTGATATGTTTTAAATTTATGATTGGGATAACATTGATCACCAATCGAAACGCGATCTCCTTTTAATTCTTCAATCCCTTTCTCTGAACTCAAAAGAATTGGTCTTTTAGCAGATGCATACTCTAACGTAGTCCCGGTCTCTTGATAAACGGCAATTGAAAGATCAATTCCATGATGATTTCTCACAGATCCATTATTCAAATACGCTTTCATTTTTTTATTAAGAAATGTCAATATATCTCCAGGGTCAAATACGCGTCTTTCTTTTATTATGTGCATTATTGAGTAAAAACCACACATGGAAAGCATTGCTCCAGGTACGCCATGACCAGTGCAGTCTGCAGCGATCATTATTTGATAGCCATTAATGTTGTCAACAAAATAAAAATCACCCCCAATGACGTCTTTCGGTTTGTAATAAATAAATGAATTTTTGTTTTTTTCTTCGTGCTTCTCAATGTTTTGGAATACGGCTGCCTGGATTGATTTCGAATAGTTGATACTATCCATAATGTCATTCGCTTTCTGTTCGTTTTCCGAGGATTTATTAGCCAATTTTTCTCTCGCTTTATTTAGCTCGTTTTGATAGTCAATGCTCCGAAAGTGATTCTGCAATTTCAGGGTGAGTATACCGTTATTGATTGGTTTGGCTAGAAAATCTATTGCTCCGACTTTCAAACCTTTTTGAATGTTTTCATCTTCAGTTGCATTCGCGGATAAGAAAATTATGGGTGCATTTTTCGTTTTAGAATTACTCTTTAATATCTCTGCCAGCTGAAAGCCATCCATTTCTGGCATTTGAACATCTAGAAGAAAAAGATCGTATTTGTTAAAAAGTGCCTTTTCAAGGGCTTCCTTTCCTGATATTGCTGTATCAATTGTGTAAGAAGTGTTTGCATTTAAAACCGCTTTCAATGAAAATAAGTTTTCTGGGCGATCATCAACAATAAGAATTGTATGTCTTCCTGTAGATATTGAAATAGTTTTAGATATTTTTTTTGCTAATTGTAACATAAACCTATATTTAGTTTGATGTCGCTAATTTAGATATCAAATAAACTTGAAAATAGGATTACCTTCCCAACGTCGCATTGTAACTGCCTATCGCAATTCACATAGTAGTATTAAACCCTAATTTTAAATCATAATCTAAAATACTTGAGGATATCTTTTACGGATATCGATTTGTTCAATCGTTCTCATTAAAGTTTTGAGACGGAATGCGCAGTAAGGTATTGTATAAATCATGAAAAACAATAGTCTTATTATTGGATATGTTCATTTGTAACGCACTATTGAGCAGTCACTTTATCCAAGTCGATTAAAAAATGTGTCATTTCTTCAATACCCATAATATAGTCCGGTTTAATCAATCTATCAGCTGCTTGGGGCATTAACATTATCATGGCAGAATCCAAACTTTGCACAAGAGTACGTCCACCAGCATTTTGGATGAACTTCATCCCAATAGCTCCATCTTCATTAGCACCTGTTAGTAAAACGCCAAATAATTTGTTTTGATATACCTCGGCGGCTGATTGAAAGGCTAGATCAATCGAGGGTCTTGAATAATGCACTTTGTCAGAATAATCCAACACGATTGACTTGTCTTCTTCAACTAGTAAATGATAATCAGCTGGAGCGATATAAACCATTCCCTTTTGAATAGGTTCATTTCCTTCTGCTCCCTTGATATTCATCTTTGATCTTTTTTGAAGTAGACTCAATAAAAGATCTTCATCCATAGCTTTTCTGTGTACTACAATGATTATAGCTAGTCCAAAATCTGCTGGAAATTCGGGGACCAGTTTTATCAAAACATCTATGCTTCCTGCCGATCCTCCAATAATGAGCAATTCATGCTTCAACGCTTCTTCTGCCATATTTTCATTTTTCCGTCAATTTTGTTATAATGCTCTTCATGCTTTGAAAATGACAAGCTTTCTTTTGATCCCAATGCCAAAAAACCCAAAGGGGAGACGCTATTGGTGAATAAGCCAATCACATTATCCTGTAGTT
Source organism: Crocinitomix sp. (assembly GCA_047623705.1). Lineage (GTDB taxonomy): Bacteria > Bacteroidota > Bacteroidia > Flavobacteriales_D > Crocinitomicaceae > Crocinitomix. Next base: position 49,244 of record JBLHOW010000024.1, on the reverse strand, counting down.
CTCGATTAAAATAAATCAGCACATTGCGACAAATTACCAGATTAAATTCGTTAAAACTTTGATCATTTACCAGATTGTGAGTAGAAAAGACCATCCGCTGTTTTAACCTATCGTTAAAAACCGCTTTACCATATTGCGCTGTATAATATTTTGAAAATTCTTCTTTTCCTCCTGCGGCCAAATAATTGCTTGCATAATCAGACATTAAGTCAATATTAAACTTCATGCTTTTTGCTTGTTCTAATACGTGCTGATTTATATCTGTAGCATAAAGTAAAGATCGCTCTAACAAGCCCTCTTCTTCCAACAAAATTGCCATGGAGTAGACCTCTTCACCGGTCGAGCAACCAGCATGCCAAATACGAATGTTTGGATACGTTTTTAATTGGGGGATCACCTGTTCTCTAATGGCTCTAAAAAAGGACGGATCACGAAACATTTCAGTTACATTCACGGTCACCTCCTCAAGAAAATAGTTAAAAAATTCTTCTTCAGTTCCCAACCTATACTTCAACTCTAAAAAGCTAATGATTTTAGAATAGCGCATAAATCTAGAAACCCTTCTTTTAAGGGATGCGGTTGCATAATTTTTAAAATCGTAACCATAAATCAATCTTAGCTCTTTCTGCAAGCTTAGAAGCTCCTCTTTGGTGATCAACAATTCAATGTCCTTTTCTATCAGTTTCATTTAAGTTCTTGTATTTTTTCTAGTAATACATTAATATCTACGGGTTTTGAGCAATAATCATTGGCACCGGCATTAATACATTTTTCCTTATCACCTTTCATAGCGTTAGCTGTCAATGCAATGATTGGAAGATCTTTCAGCGTATCATTTTGTCGTATCAATCGAATGGCTTCATAGCCATCCATCACCGGCATCATAATATCCATCAAGACAATATCAATATTGTTTTCTTTTGTGAGTATCTCATAGGCCATTTTGCCGTCATATGCTGTTTCAATCTCAAAGTTGAAACTTCTTAACACAGCTGAAAGTGCGAAAATATTTCTTTCGTCATCATCCACGATTAATAGCTTTTTAGTAGGATTCATATTTTACTTTTTATGCAGCCATACTCTCATTAAAGAAAGTAACTGATCTGTATCCACAGGTTTTGAAATATAATCAGATGCGCCGGCATCTAAACATTTTTTACGGTCCCCCATCATAGTTTTGGCAGTGACAGCTATAATTGGCATTTCTTTCCATTTTTTATGCGCCCGAATTGATTCCATGGTTTCATAACCATCCATTTCAGGCATCATCATATCCATTAACACCATCTCAGTATCTGGATTGTTTTTCAAAATTTCAATAGCGGATTTTCCATTGTCTGCGGTTAAGACCTCCATTGCTTGATTTTCTAGAGTTTTTGAGAGTGCGAGTATATTTCTTGGATCATCATCAACCACAATAACTTTTTTCTTTAACAATGCTTTTTCAGTTATATAAGGTTTTCTCATTTTAAGAGATTTTTTTTCTTCCTTATTTTCTACTGTATGTAAAAATAAACCTATCTCATCCATTAATCTTTTGTAGCTGTCTACCGTTTTAATCACAATAACACTTGCAAATTTCTTAATTTTCTGTTCTTCTTTAAGAGATAAATTTTTTCCTGTATAGACAATTACGGGAAGAGTTTCAAATTTTTTCTGCTTTCTGATTTTTTCTAGTAATGAGTATCCTGTTTCATCAGGTAATCCCATATCTAGTATAAGGCAATCAATTCGCTCTTTATTTAATATTGCTATTCCTTCTTTTGCTGTTGAGGCCAGAAAACATATTTTGGATCCATCTTCAATATAAGTCTTTAATGCCATTTGATGCGTCTCATTATCTTCAATGATCAAAATATTCTTAGGATGTCCACTTGCAGAATTATTCAAGCGTGTAAAAACTTCATCCAATTGTTGTTCAGCCATTGGTTTATTGATAAAATCAATAGCACCAGCATCTACACTCTCTTTTGTTGAAACGTCTATGGAAGACATCATATGAACTGGTATATGTCTAGTGGCTTTATCAGCCTTTAATTCGTGCATGACCGTCCAACCACTTTTAGCAGGTAATTGGATGTCCAGTAAAATTCCTTTTGGATTGAAAGATTTAGCGAACGCCAAGGCTGTTCCCCCACTTACTGAAACAACTGCTTTGTACCCTCTGTCATGAGCATATTTGATAAGGATTTTAGCAAAATTGGTGTCGTCCTCTACAATTAGTATTACTGCATCACCTTTATTAATTTTCTTACGATCATCTGCTATTTCATTTGGGGTTGTAAGTACAACATTAAGATCAATTCCATTTTGTACCTGTAATTCTTTACTGAGCTTAGCTTGATCTTTCAAATCATTTAAAATATGATTTGTCGTCGTTTCAACCTCTGAGTAGTCTACAGGGACAAAAAGCGTAAATATACTTCCTTTTCCTACTTCACTTTCTAATTGAAGTTCACCTCCAAGCAAGCCTGCAATCTCTCTACTAATCGAAAGCCCTAAGCCAGTACCTCCGTATTTTCTTTTGGTTGAACCATCTGCCTGTTGAAAGGCTTCAAAAACGAGCCCGTGCTTGTCTTCTGGGATTCCGATACCTGTATCTGATATGGCGAATCCAATAACATCCATGTCAGACAAATAAGCATTTGTGAATTTCGTGTTTTTAGTTGGTTTATAAATCCGCATTTTTACTTTACCCTTTTCTGTGAATTTCATAGCATTGCTCAGCAGGTTCTTCAAAACTTGCTCCAATCTCAATCGATCTGTTTTTACCTTACCGTTTGTGCCTTTTTCTATGACTGATATGTATTCTATTTTTTTCTCATTGGCTAATGGATTGAAAATTCCATTCAATGACCTGCATGTTTGATTCAAATCCAGATCTTCAATAGAAATATCCATTTTTCCAGATTCAATCTTGCTCAGATCGAGTATTTCATTGATAAGCTCAAGTAAACCATTTCCGCTATTATGAATGACACTAGCAAATTCCACCTGATCATCTGTCAAATTCTCTTCTTTGTTTTGGCTCATTAGATTAGAGAGTAGTAGAATTGAATTTAAAGGAGTTCTTAGCTCATGACTCATATTGGCCAAAAACTCACTTTTATATCTACTTGTTAACTCTAGCTCCTCGGCCTGTCTTATCAATTCTTCTCTTGCTCGCTCTAGCGCTTCATTCTTTTCATTTACTGCTTGATTTTTTTCTTCTAGCAATTGCCCCTTTTCCTGCAGTTCTTGGTTACTTTGTATCAGTTCCTCCTGCTGCACCCTTAACTCTTCTTCATTAGCGCTTAAACGCTGTGTTTGCACTTCCAATTCAGAATTGAATTCCTCCAATTCCTCTTGTTGTACACGCAGTTCTTCAGCTTGAGCTTTCAACTCTTCGTGCTGAAGTTTTTGTTTAGTAATATCAAAACGTACACCTACATACTTATAGATCTCACCTTTCAAATTCTTGAAAGGTGTAATCGTAGTATCTACCCAATAAAAGGAACCGTCTTTTGCTTTATTACAAACTTCTCCATGCCAAATTTTTCCTATGCTAATAGCTTTCCACATTCCAATAAATAATCCGTCAGGTTGTTGGCCTGATTTTAACATCCTATGATTGTTGCCTAGGAGCTCTTTTTCTGAAAATTTGGAAATTTTACAGAACATTTCATTGATAAAAGTTATATTCCCTTCTGCATCCGTTTCAGACACAATTGCTGCCTCATTAAGTGAGACCACTTGTTGGTCAATTTGCAGTAAGCTGTTCTTTCGATCAGTAATGTCAATTGCAATTTTCATTACTTTAATTAGCTCACCATCTCCATCATAGATTGGGTTGTATGAGCCATTAATCCATAGTAACTTACCATTTTTGTCAAGCCGCGAGAATTCACCGGCTATAAATTCACCTGCTCTTAGACTTTCCCAGAATTTTTTGTACTTATCTGATTTCGAGTAATCTGCGTCCAAAAACATACTGTGATGTTTATTTTTAATCTCTTTTTCCTGATAACCAACTAGGTTTAAAAAATTCTTGTTTGCTTTTAAAATATTTCCCTTCAAATCAAACTCAATAATTGCGTTTGATTTATCAATTGCGTCAAATTGACTTCGCAATTCTCTTTCCCTCTGTTTTAGATCTGTTTGCGCTTTCTTCTGAGCACTAATATCAAATCTTATCGCCACATATTTTTCAATCTTCCCATTTGTATCTTTAAAGGGCATAACGGTTGTGTCCACCCAATAAAAGCTTCCATCTTTGGCTTTATTGACAATTTCACCATTCCATGTTTTACCTAAGCTGATTGCCTTCCACATTCCAATAAAAACTCCATCTGGTTGCAACCCAGACTTCAAAAGACGGTGATTTTTCCCCATTAAAAATTTTCGAGAATACTTTGAAATCTGACAGAAATAATCGTTCACATAAATGATGTCACCTTTATCATCTGTAATAGATACAATAGCAGATTGATTGAGCGCCTCAACTTGTTGGTTGAGTTCGTTCGCCAAGCTCTTCATTTCCAATTGTTGTGACTGCAATGCCTCCAATACTTCTGACATTTTTGTTCGGTTCATGGAAGTATTGATCGTAATGGCAATCTTATCTGCAAAATCATTCAGGTATTTTACCTTCAATTCATCAGGTTCTTGGAAAGTCCCAAGCTCAAGTACACCAACTAAATTATTATTGTATAACATAGGGACGCCAAGTATAAAAGATGGGCTTGATTCACCTGTGCTAGATGTAGTCTTAAGGTAATTATTTGGAATATTTTTGAATTGGATAATAGTACGGTCTTGAGCAACCTGTCCTAATAGGCCTTCACCTGGTACAATTTTTTTGTTTTTTGCTTTTGCAATATTGAAGGCGTATCCCGCGGTAATCGAAAGGGTGCCATCTTCTTCGGTCACATAAAGCGTGCCCACTGTGGCGCCAACAAATTCCGATACATACTTTAACACCTCCTTGGCTAGACTGCCTACTTCTTTATCTCCTTGCAGAATATTGTTCAGCTGATCCATTCCTTGCCGGAGTTTCACAGATTTCTCATTCTCAACAGATATGCGCGCCAGATTTTCTTGGATTTCTATTAAAGCTTGACTGATATCTTCTTTTCTATTCTCTGACATGTAAGTGTGGTGTTAATCTTTATTATTTTCCTCTGAAGTTGTTTTTGTGAGGATATACTCCATGTATTCCTTTACAGAATTAAAGTCATTTTTAATTGTTTCAATTTGCAATGATTTAACCGTCTTCCTATCCAGGTCAATAAGCTTCAGTATTGTTGCTGTGCTTTTATTTATTGCGCATATATATGGGCGAAATATATGGAATCCATTATGGGAGAATCAATCGTGTTTCCTAACGTAGATATTAAACTTCCTAATGACAGGTTAATGTTGATTATAAAACATAAATTTCTTTCATTCACTAATAATATTTAAAGAAGAAAGAAGTATATAAAAAGAAAAGACCATCCGAATTTATATTCAGGATGGTCTTTAAAATAACAACTTATCTTGCGTTTTTGTCTAAGCTTGTTTTTCTATAATTAATTTTTTACGATTTTCTGTGTAGCAGTGTTTACACCGTCTCCAATCTGGATAAAATAAACTCCCGAAGCTAAGGTCCGCATATTCAATGCTTTTTGATTTGTACCAGAACCATTTTCGATAATTTCACCGTTAATCGTATAGATTTCATAATTGAAGTCACCTTGGAACTTAATAGTAATGAAATCATTAAATGGATTCGGATAAATGGCTAATGAAGCGCTTTCATCTGTGTCCAAACCAAGTTGACTATTAATACTAGATGTATGACTTTGCTCGCATAAACGAGAATCTCTAACTACAACTGTATATTCACCTGCGATTAGGCCTGTCATATCTTCAGTATCATCAAAATCAGTAGTTCCATCATTATTCCAATCAAATGTATATGAAGGAGATCCTCCAGAAATCGAAAGATTCACTGATCCATCTCCACCGCCAATTTCGTCAGATATTGTGCAGCTTAAGTTAATTACTTCATTCATGTTAACAGTTACAAAACTTGCATTAACACATCCATAAATATCAGTCCCAATCATTGCGTATGTAATTGTACCTGCAGTTGCAGGACTGTATGGGATCCCATCAAGAACATCCATAGCCCAAACGTAACTGTCTGCCCCTTCACCAGAGAAGGTTACAAATTCACCGTAGCAAATAGAGTCTTGATCCGCAGTTGCAACAACCACTGGTAACAAATGCATAGTGGCATCAATAGAAGCAGAGTTAACACATCCATTTTCATCAACACCAGTTACTGTATAGGTCATAGTTTCAATTCCGCCGGGTGTATATTCTTCGCCATCAATAACGCCCATATCCCAATCAAAATCATCAACACCTTCTGCTGTAAAGATAAATGGTTCACCAATACATGTGTTTGCGTCATTTACGCTTGCAGTAATAATAGGTAGCGCGTTGATCATCAGTTCTACGGAAGCTTCATTCTGACATCCGTATGCATCTGTTCCTGTTACCGTGTATACTGCTGCTCCAATTGTTATTGGTGTAAATGCTACTCCGTTAGTAGCTCCAATATCCCAACTGTATGTGATTGCACCGCTTCCAGTTAATGTTGCTGGAAAACCAAAACAAATTGCGTCAGTGTCGATTGTAGCAAATACTTCTGGTAAATCGTGTACGGTAATATCAACCGAACTTGTACCAGCGCAGCCATTACTATCAATTCCAATTACCGTATATGTTGTAGTTCCTGGACCTGTTGGTGTAACTATTTCACCATCCTCTATGTCCATATCCCATTCGAAAGTTACGGCATCCACTCCTGATAGTATGAAAGATTCACCGTAGCAAATATCTGAACTGGAAGCTAGAATATTGATTACCGGCAATTCATATACTGTAATTTCAATAGCAGCAGTGTTAATGCACCCATTTTCATCAGTTCCTGTTAATGTATATGTGTTTATTCCTTCTGATGGAAAAAAAGCTTCACCATCAACAATCATTGCTAAGTCCCAAGAATAAAAATCAGCACCCTCTCCTGTCAATATCATTGAATCTCCTACGCATATTGCGCTGTCTGAAGCTGCAATCGTAATGTCAGGTAGCTCAAAAACTTCTACGTCAACGGAGAACGAACAGTCACTGTGATAATCGCTTGTTGCCGTATAGGTAGTAATTCCAACCGCAGGGGAAAAAGGTACTCCATTTGTTACTCCTATGTCCCATGAAATTGCTCCTCCATTTATAGAGCTTACATATAAATTTAATAATTCTCCTTCGCACAATTCGGATGAAGAAATAGAGGGCAATAATTCATCACATTCTATTTCCATATTATTTATTCCGTCATCAACGTCTACTAATACGACAGGAATGCTATTTGGCGTTTCGCCAGAACCGTTATTTAGATTGTCCCGATCAGAAACAATTCCGTATTCAAATATTGATGCGCTATTTTCATAAATTTCAAATACCCCTTTATGCTCAGTTTCAATTGTTGTGATAGCATCTGGAGTATCAGAGGTTAAAAATGGTCCTGTGTAACCATATGTACTGGCTAGTGCTAAACAGGTTCCTCCTGTCAAGCTAAGTGCAGTTGTCAAAAACAGTTTGGTTAATTTTTTAGTCATGATATAAGTTATTTAGTTTATTAAAGTAGGGTGCGTTTTTATTTAGTATTCCCTGTTAACGCATTTTATTAAATCTTTTAAAGTTGCTTAATTCGGTATTTGACACCCTTTTGAATAATTGCTATTAAAGCCTTTATTGTAAAAAGCAAAACAAACAAGCGGGGAGTTTTAAAGTTTATATATGTGTTCATGAATTAAGTATTTGTTGAGACGAATTTATGGGTAAAATGGGCCACCCCTGTTTGCAAAACTTCCAACCAGTGCGGATTAGTTTCCAATCGATAAATGCATACGTTTTCTTTAATACCGAGACTTAACGGACAAATCGTACACCTATATAAGGGGTGTTTTTTTGGGAAAGAAAAACAGCGCGATAGGAAGTTAAAGGAACAGGAATCAGCTGGTCTATAATATTTTTACATCTGAATAACTAACCTATATAAAATCATTTTATGAAACATTTAATTCCAATTCTATGCATCTTAATTTTGGTAAGTCTCAGTTTTCAGGCTCATTCACAAGATGTAAAAAGCAACGAAAAAATTTGGGCAACATTTAATGATATTTCAATTTTACCTCAACTGAATGAAGGACAATTAGTTTCTTCTTCAGACGAATTTCAACTTATAATCGATAGTTATAATATTAAAGCTTGTGTTCAGATTTTAGCTGATTCAAGAAAAGAAGACCTTTTAAAGGTCTATGAAATAAGTTGTGATTGTGACCAATCTCAATTGATTGAAGTTTTAGAAGAAAATATCCAAAGTATTACGGGGATAGAGCCTGGTCCGAAATATGAAATATTATATATGCCAAATGATTATAATTTAATCTTTGCTGAGGATTATGCCTTGGATTTGATTGATGCGCAGAAAGCGTGGGATTATACGCTTGGTGATACAAGTGTTGAGATTGCAATTTCTGATTCAAATTTTGATTTGGATCACCAAGAACTATTAGGCACTACTACTTACATTCATTCACCGTTAACGCATCCTAACATCTATCATGGAACAGCAGTTGCAACACTTGCTGCCGGAAATACAGACAACGACATTGGGAAAAGTTCTATTGGAGCGAATTGTTCCCTTCAGTTGTATTCCATGTCTTATTCTCATTTTCTTACGGCTACTTATAGTGGAGCCAAAGTTATTAATGTAAGTTGGACATCAGGTTGTTCTTATGGTATGTATTTTCAAAGCATTATTGACGAGGTATATGAAAACGGGACAATAATTGTAGCTGCTGCTGGTAATGGTGAAACATGTGGAGGAGCAGAGAACCATGTCTACCCAGCTTCTTTAAATCATGTAATATCAGTATCCAGTATAGGACCATTAGATAATCATGAACGATCCATTGATGACCCTACAACTACGCATCAACATAATGATTCTGTTGACATTTGTGCACCAGGATATGATGTGGCCTTAACTGTAATTGATGGCTGGTACTTGACTGGTAATGGAACTTCTTTTGCTGCCCCAATTGTATCTGGCACAATTGGCCTCATGCTATCAGTAAATCCTTGTTTAACATTTGAAGATATTGAATTTATTTTAGATGCTACTGCGCATAATATTGATACAATCAATCCTCTGTATGCAGGGAAATTAGGCGCTGGCCGTATGGATGCTGGTAAAGCTGTTGAAATGGCCTCAGAATATCAAACCTTTAATATTGGAATGGCTACAGCTCACGGTTGCTTGCCAAACTATGGCTCTGCTTTAATCACACCCATTGTAGATGAAGGTACCTTGCCATTTACTGCGCTTTGGAGTAATGGAGATACAACAATGGTTATAGAAGTACTAGAACCGGGAGACTTTTCGGTAATTGTATTTGATAGTAAAGGTTGTGTAAGTAAGAAAGAGGTAACCATCTCAGTATCTGAAGAACTATTTATTGACGAAGATCTAATCAATGTTCATTGTTATGGCGACAGCACTGGTTATATTGATCTTTCGATTGCGGGAGGTACAACACCTTATTTTTATGAATGGTCTAACGGAAGTATGTTGGAAGATTTGGAGGAGCTATCAATTGGCACGTATTCAATTATAGTTACAGATATCAATGATTGTATTTCTTTGGATACGTTTTTCATTAATCAACCAGAAGAATTATTACTTGAACTAGATGTAACAAACAACTATGATGCTTTTGCAGCGAGTGAACTTGATCTGTCAGTTTATGGTGGAACAACTCCTTATGAATATTTGTGGAGTAATGATGAGTTTACTGAAGATATCACTGGTCTCGAAGCTGGTGCTTACGGAGTTCTAGTTACGGATGCAAATGGCTGTTCGAAATATGAGGAGATTGAAGTTTTTGGTCCCGTTTTAGGTTTAGAATTAACAGAAGAGGTAGCAATTCAAGTCTATCCAAACCCAAGTGATGATGGTAATACACGTATTACCTGGGGAACTTCTGAAGTGAGTCTCATTGTAGTTTCAAATGCTATAGGTGAAACAATATTTGTACATGAGGTTAATACCAATCAACATGAGTTATTCGTTAAAAATCTTTCGAGCGGATTGTATATGGTTCATGTTATGAATGGATTAAATCATCTGGCAGTAAAAAAACTAATTATTAATTAAGATACAAGTAGTTTCATAGCTTGTTACGTTCTGGAAATTGGGTTTATCCAGGACATAATATGAACGAGATTCTTACATGAAAATGTAAGGGTCTCGTTTTTTTGCTTAGTATTTAAAAAGAATTTTAAATTGATTGTTTCAATAAAAAAATATAACCGTTAGACATGAATTACCCTGTTTTTAAAAGGTAAATACGAAACTATTATGTTGAATTTGATTGAACGTTGAGTCGATTGACTTTGACCAGTAAAAGTCTGGAATTTAGACAATGTCTATGCTGTTTTAACATATAAGTACAGTACTAACTATAATTACGCTGTACAACGTTGATTGAAAGCTCACTTATGGCGCCATCACCTAGGAAAGTAATCTGCCTTAAGTCTTTTTCTACTTCACTTCCTATTCTTATAGCCCTTGTTCTTTTCTATATAATTTTTTGCAATAGTGTTCCTAATCTTATGCCAAGTTTATGCTATATGTTTTTCGGTTAAAAGAGGAAATATAAAAGATTTTTAAGGCAGCTTTGGGAACCCTAACTACATAAACATAATAATGTAATAAGTCTTTTTTTATAACTTATTTTCAATAAAGGGAGTTTAAGTCGTTGTTATTAGGTCAACATTTTTCAGTGGTTTGGAGGAGTATATATTGTTTTAACAAGTAAATACCATACTCTTTAGAAAATGCGGGATATAAGGTTCATTGAAGGCTAACTTGTGCGACAGTTACTTGGAAAAGTAACCGTAAATTCAGAGCCTTTTCCCAGTTCACTAGCTACTTTAATTGTTCCCCCATTCATTTCTATATACTCTTTCGCAATAGTTGTCCCTAATCCTGTTCCAGATGTGTTTTCTGCATTTTTCGCTCTAAAGAAGGGGTCGAAAAGATTTTTAAAAGCATCTTTAGGTATACCAATTCCGAAGTCTTTCACGCTTATTTGAATTGCGCCGTTAAATGATATTTTAAATTCTAAGACTGATTTTTTAGGAGAATACTTGAAGGCATTCGATACCAAATTTGAGATAGCATGTTCCACCAGTTTTTGATCGAGAATTAACGTTTCCGGCGTTCCTTCAACAATGAATTTCATCCTACATTTATCCGAGAATATCTCATTGTAATTGGCAACTATTGACTCGCAAAGTTCCAATAGGTTTATACGCGATTTGTTCGCCTTGACATTTCCTTCAGTTATTTTCCCTAAGCTTAGTACGTCATTCATTAGTGCAACCATCTTTCCAATTTGGCCATTTACTCTCTTTATGACACGATCCATTATACGAAGCATTTCTTCATCCACTAGGTGACGCTGGATGCTAAGAATATCCATACTGGATTGAATAACTGTTAAGGGCGTTCTGAATTGATGAGAAGCCGTTGCTACAAATTTTGATTTGATATTATTTAACTCTTTCTCTGTGGCTAAACTTTTTGCAAGTTCTATTCGAGCAAGTGACAATTCAGCGGTTCTTTCAGCAACACTAATTTCCAACTCTTCGGTAAATGCATCCTTAATGCGTTCCATTTTTTTTGCTCCAGTTATGTCCATAACAATTGACATAACTCCTACGAACTTGTTTTCGAGATCAAGAAGAGGAGAAGCACTAAATTTAAACCATTTGACTTTTCCTGTCTTCGTTTTTAACGATAGATCGTATTGTTCAAATTTTCCATTTTTCCGTTCCTCCACTTTTTTACGTAGCATAGGAACGTCGCCTTGATCCGCGAGCAAAAAATAACCCTGCTTACCGATCAACTCTTCAGTTCGAAATTCTAACATTTTACAAAAAGCAGGATTAACCGTGAGAATAACACCTTCTGAAGTTGTTAAAAGAAAGCCCTCATTGATCCGATCAAATAGAGAGCGATACTTCGCTTCACTTTCTTTTATCTTTTTTAAAAGTTCAATTTCCTCAGTAATGTCATAATTCAATCCAATAATACGGATAGGATCACCTTTCGTATTTTTTTCTAGAATAGCATTTGCTTTTATATGCTTAATATCTCCATTTTTATGAACAATTCTGAATTGCGTGTCGAATGTTTTCTCGCCCTTTATGGCTTCTTGTAATAATAGTGTTGTACTTTCCACATCTTCTTTGTGAGCAGTTTTTTCCCAAGCCTCAAAATTTTCTTCAAACTCACCTTTTCTCACGTCAAAAAGGGCATACATATTGTCGTCCCAATTCAGTATGTTTTCAACGAAATTCCAATCCCATATTCCAATTTTAGCTGAACTTGTAGCTAGTTTCAATCGTTTAGATGATTCTTCTTTTGCTTTTTGAGATTCTTTTTTGTCCGTAATATCAATTACCATGGCAACAAAATTGAGGACATTTCTATTTTTGTCAAAAATCGTGGAAACCCTTAGGTCTATCCATTTTATTTTTTTGTGCTTAGTTATGTACCTTTTTTCCATGGCAAAGGTGTCGATTTCCCCAGCTAAAATAGCTGCTACAGAAGCTTCATCTTCTTCGATATCATCTGGATGAGTGAAGTCTGAGAAATGCATTCCAATAACCTCTTCTTCCTCTTTATACTCCAAGATTTCAAGAAACTTGATATTCAAGGATTCTATTTCGCCATTTTTATAGGCATAAGCAATTCCAACATTCGCATATTCAATAATGTCTCTTAGCTTATCCGAGGTGTTTATTAATTCTTGTCGGGCTTCTATTAAATCATTTGTATTCCTTGCTGCACAATAGATTAGGCCAGCTGAGAAGTCAATATTTGTTGTCCAATGCAAATGCAAATAATCACCCCCTTTGCAACGATATCTATTCATAAAGGAACACGTGGTTTCTTCTTGAGTAAGACTACTTATTTTTTTTAGTGTTTTTTCTAAATCTTCAGGGTGGACAAAATTTGTAAACCCTTGATTTAATAGTTCGTTTTCAGCGTATCCAAGAGTCTTTGAAAACTTAGGGTTTACTTGAAGCAAGTCTCCTTCTACACTCGTGATACATAAAATATCAGTCGATATAGAGAAATAACGTTCATATTTTTCAATTTCTCGTACATGCCGAATTTGTTCAATTTCGGTAGCACTTTTACTTGCTATAGCATTTAATATCGAAATTAACTTGTCAGAATTTGTTAATGGTTTAGTGTCCATTAAAACAATAATTCCGATTGGAATATCATTTTTGATTAGAGGTATTCCAGTATAGCTGATAATGTTAAGTTTTTTCAAACTTAAATCTCTTGGGAAAAGTTTTTGAACGCCATCTGGATAAATACATAATCCGTTATCGTAAACATTCAGACAAGGGCTGTGTTCTAATGAGTAAGAAAAGTTAGGTGTAATTTCTCCTTCTTTGGAAAAACCCAATGTTTCAACTATGTTTTTATCAGGAAAAAACTCTCCAATTAACACATATTTAATCCCAAAATGTGAACTAAGTAAATTAGTTATCGTTTTGAAATAATCAGTTCCACCAACTGTGGTGCTAATTTCAATAATAGCATTTAGTTCGTTTTTGATATTTGTTTGTTCAGTATTGTCTTTACAAACTCCAATTAGTCCTGTAACATTTCCATCAGAATCTGTGATGGCCTGGCCCCAACTTTGTATGTGTTTTGTATTGCTTTTGAATGTAGAAATGCTGTACTGATTCGTGAAGGATCCCTTGTTCTCTAAAGCAGCTTGTATTGAGTTAACGGCTTCGCTTCTGCTTTTTTCATTAATTGTACTGATGTAATCCTTATAGTTAGGCTCATAATCTAACTCCGCTTCAAAAATTTCGTATAACATGTAGTCCCAGACAACCTTACCAGTGGCTAAGTCGAAACGCCAAATGCCCGTTTTGGTCATTTCATTAGTTTGGAGGAGTAGGTTTCTATTATAGATGAAATTTTGATTTTCCGTTTGCATTTTTTCAGACAGAAAACGCTCAATTAGCCGTGATAGGATTTCTAGAGTTTGATCGAGATTGTTTTCATCCAAAAACTCATCAATTCCCATTCGAAATAACGACAAAATTTCTTTTTCAGAGATGGATTTACCAATATATATAAATGGAATGTGATGAAAATGAATTTTGCACGCGGACAGATTTTCGGTATGTTTTAAGTCAGTATAGCAAGAAATTATTGCGTGTATACCTCCGTTACCAACTTGATCTAAGAAGTTGATTGAATCGGTCGCTTTAATCAGAGCATAGTTGGGAAGAAGATGTTCTAATTTGAGTAACATAATCTCGCAATTGGCGGTATTATTTCCCAGATATAGAATTCGAGTTTTCATTATTACAATTATTAATTTGGTAAAACGGATTATAAACCTAGGTGAATATACCTAATTTTAAAAGTGTTAGATCAAATTTTGAAAAAGTTTTTATTCATTTTAATGTCTAAGTAAAAAATAAATGTTGAAATTATCTTGTGGCAGCATCTCTATCGTAATTTTTATAAGAAGTATTATTGATATCAATAGGTAAATGATCTTTCGTTACCGTTTTATTAAAGTTGAATAATGCCCCGAAGCAAAACTTCGGGGTATCATTGAAAATGTTTTGTATAAAAGATGTTATTCGACAAATAGCTTTATTAAAAGAATAAATCAGTTTTTTACAAAACCAACTTCATGGTAAGTTGTTCATTCTTGGTCTGTATTGTAATGATGTGAAACCCCTTTAAATTGTTAGGAATAGTTATGATATTACTCCCAGAATTTAATAATAGAGCTGTTGAAAACACAACGTTTTGACCAAGTACATTAGTTAGTGTTATCGTAGTTATGGATTCTTCATCATTAATAGCAGTAATATCTACAATGCTACCCATTTGTTTTATGGATAAATTACTTATTTCGCTTATGTTATTGGAATAAATACCGTCGTCGTTATTTGTTGCTTCAGCATTACTTAAAATGAGGTTAAATCTGTTTTTCTGCTTATCTTCATTAGCTTTTTCGCCATAAAAGATATAGTTACCCTCTTTTAAATTGATTGTTTCTCCAGTATTCTTGTCGTAAAGTAATATGCTTCTATAATTTCTGAAATTTGACCAGTTATCTGCACTTATGGTATAATACCCTTCATTTAATATTGTTGTTGCTAAAGAGAAAGTCTTGTCCCGTCCATCATTACCAATGTAATTTTTACGCAGCAATTCAATATCTTGAAAGGAGATTGAAGGCCCTTTTGCCATTTCGTTAGAAAAATGACGAATATCCAAAGAATCATCCAAGCCGTCGATTGCGCCATCTTTTTCCTGAAGAATTGCAGCGCAATGATACGTTGAGTTATTTTCTTGTAATGTAATTTGAAGCGATTTGTCAATCCTTTCTGAGTCACGAATATAAGTCGCGTTTGCATCCGATTTTGCTAATTGTCTATATGTAATTGTTCCTGCACTAGTTGCAAAAATCCAAATACCTTGACCAGTTGCCATTAAACCGGCTGAAGTAATCTCAGGGATACTTGCTGTACCAGAAGTCTGATCATACCATTGATATACGCCGCTTGCTGCATCATAAACGTAAAAGTATTTACTGATAGAACTCGATTTCCCGAGATTTTGATAACTAATAGGCGAAGCATAAGGATTTCCAACCGTCGTCCAACCCGTGCTGTATGATTTTACAATGTCAGTTGATGTATTTAAAGTTCCTGTAGAGGTTAATGTGGTTCCGTCGAAGGTTTCTAAATCTGACCCAACGAAAAGGTTGTAACCTCTTGAATTGACAATCGGCTCATAACTATTGAGCACGTTTACCTCAACTCCGTAATTTGTATAACGCACTGATTTAAAACAAGGATCTTCGAGGGCGTAGGCACATCCGTCAGGAAACCCTGGGCCACCCATTGCAAGATCAGGATCCCAATCATCAAAAGTACTTCCAACTACTGGAGAACTTAAATCTCTCCAATCTGCCAATCCAGCAGGAATAAATCTTTCAACAGAAATTTGACCCGTTATGGTGGTAGGGGAAATTATTTCTCCAATTCTCCCAGATGTTGAAGGTCCAGTGGATGTCACAATAAATGTAGAAGACGCAGAGATAATAATATTTCCTTGATTTGGAAATAGCGTTCCGTTCAGTAAAAATGCGTCCCCAGTAAATCGAACCTCTTCAGCACTTGAATTATTAATTACAATATCGTTTAAAATAACATTATCTAAGGTCCCTGTTGCCATTACTATGTGCTGAGCGTCACTACCGATTAGCGAAACTGTTCCCCCTGTAAAATTAACAGCACCGTTAATTTTCCAATCATTTCGTATGTTGATATTTACATCATCAGTCATTTCAAGGCGTCCATTTTCATAAATAATGAGTTGATCAACTGAAGTTTCTATGTCAATTAGAACGTCAGTAAAAGGATCAATGAAAACTTCGTCGTTAATATTTGGAACACAAGTACAATCCCAAGTCGTTGCTTCACTCCAGTTACCGTCTGTTATAGAATGAATTTCTAGAATTTCTTGAAGTCCAGCCAATGTAAAAAAATCTCCGTCGGCTAAGTCAACATCAAACGATACACTTGAGGTGCCTCCGTCGTATGTACCAGTTACAATAGTTGCATCTCCGAAAGTACCGTCATCATCAACTAATAATCGGTAAGAATCGGACGCTGCAAAATCCTCTAGTCCTAGCTTAAAATTAAGAGTAACAGTCCCTAATTCACCTGTTTCATTTAAACGCCATGTGCGTTCTAAGCGAACATGTCCATCCAATGCAGCAGGAATATCAATTTCGTTGAACTGATTGGGTAAGTAGTCAGTATGAGCAATTAGATAATATTCATCTGATTCTAAATCCGTTGCAGCAGAAAGCTCCAAAATACCAGCACCTTGTGCAGTAGTTTGCATATTCGTGCCGTCATTAGCAAGTCCAACTAGTCCATAGCGGTGGGTTGCTTGAAAGGAATAATGGTCAGTTGGAATCGCCATATTGTATTTTGCGCCTAAATAATTTTCTACCATTATACGTTCCAAATCATTCAAAGCACTATTAAAAACAATTAGCTCTGAAATCTCACCAGTAAAAGTATATCCACTTACCGTTAGCGGGTTACGGTTCCCAATAAAAACATTGTTATGTCCAGAAGGAACGGTATAAGCTACAGATTTGTCCATCTCTAAATCCCCTTGATTAAAGGTTTGGTGATGTGTAGGCGTAATATGTGTAGAAAAAAATGAAGCTCCCGGTGGATCAGTATATCTTACCCATTTTATGCTGGGCGAATAATGCGCACTTAAGATTGTGTTTTGCCCGTTATTCATATATGTCCGCCATTTTTTGACACTTGAAGTGTAAGTTGATGTAATTAACATGTCACTAGATGTGGTGGCCCTGTCGTATACCATAAAATAAGTAATGTTAGCAGACTCTAAGGCTGGTATTGCCCCTGAAGCCATAATGTCGTTAACGCCATCAAATATTAGCGAAGGCACTCCATTAATTCCGCTTGTAGAAAAAACAGGTTTTTTACTCGATTCCCCTTGTGTAAAATTAGATCCGTTTCCAGATAAGTCACTCCATATAGTAACTTCATCACCGTCTGCAAAGTTTAATGAATGCGCGTCCAACCAAATTTGGTTATCGCTAATATCACCGGCTCCTCCCGGCCCAGTTTGTGAAAAAGCAAAATTGCAGCTCATACTAATGCATGAAAAAATAAGTATGTACTTGTGGTATAACATTTTTGATAAATTCATTTGAACTAGGATTTTTAATTAGTGTTGATATAGTTTTTTCTAAAAGTAAAGCTGAATTAGATATTGCTAATCCTTATACTTTCCGTGATAGCGATTTGAGTTTCCGAAATGAAGTGTTTGGTTCAAAATTGATATTGAAGAGAATTAAAGTCAGGATTAAGTTCTAATAGTTTTAATTTAACGAACGTTCCGCGGATTGATGTTCCCCAAATTTTTTATGACATATCCCTGATAGATTAAGCTACTGAAGGATAAAAAAGAGGCGATCAATATGTGTCTCCTTATTAGTCGCAAAAAGCCCCGATTCGTACCAAAGAATCGGGGCAACCGTATGAAGTGCTGACACTTAACGGTGTCACTCTAACCAATAAGAGTATCAAATTGTCGTTAAATAAATTTAGCAAAAATTTTAATTGAGTTTGTCATTAAATTTTTTCAAATGTAAGGTTGAATAGTAAATTACACGTCCCTACACTTTCCGTATTATGCTATTAAGTTTCCGAAATGGAATATTTGGTTCTAAAATGGATAGAATGCAAAACTAGAGTTGCGGTTAAGTTCGGATAATTTTAATTTATCAATCCTTTGGAAAGCTTAGAAAACGGCCAACTTTAAATCGGGAAAGTCTTAAATTAACCAATTAATTTTTCGTTTCTTCAATCTAAACCTCACTATTTTCAAGTCTTCTGCGGAAACTTGGCACAGTCGAACAGGTTTTAAGGAAATTAGAAGAAAAAGGACAAGATCAAAAAAATTGAACTTGTCCTTTTTATAAGCAAAAGCCCCGATTCGGACCAACGAATCGGGGCAACCCTATGAAATGCTGACACTTTGAAGTGTCACTCCCTAACCAAAAAGAGTATCTAAAATTTCTGCCATTTTATAGTCAGCGGCGGTGACTGAGTTTGCTGAATGTGTCCACAATTCAAACCTAATTTTATTGTATTCTAATACCGAGAAGTCGGGATGATGTTTAAGTTCATCTGCCCTTTTTGCCAATACATTTAATTTTTCAATTATGCTTGTGAAACTTTCATCTTGATATGTTTTGACGAGACGATTATCTATTACTTTCCAATCCATGCGTTTTTATTTATAAGTTTCTATAAAAGTAACTATATCGGCAACAAATAAGTCTGGTTCATTATTCATTGGCGAATGCGCCGAATGTTCATAAATCTTTAAATATTTATGCGTTGAACTAATTTTATCAAAGGCTGAATATCCTAAAGCAGGAGGAACTACAAAATCATATTTTCCCCATTGCAATAGCGTTGGGATTGTTATTTTATATAAATCATTCGTCATAGATGTCGCTTCTACTTCATTCATAAATGCTTGTGGTAATTGTAGTCCGCTTAATCCGGATATTGCAGGATTATTAGGCGATAAGAAAAGTGTTTTCAATAAACCAGACGAAGCGCCTTCAGAATGATGTAATTGAGACAATAAAGCCTCAATTCTATGTCCATATCCATTTAAAGTACCGCCTTGATCTGTTGTAATGTTATTTGTATCCAATCCATTTACAAAACCAATCATTTCATTCCAATCCGTCACATTATTTCCCGCAGCCACTTCATCACCACCTATTGTTTGAATCATTTTTATTAATTCAATGTTCAGCTTGGGAATGTCATGTGCACCATCCACTTCAATCCAACCCGCAAGTTCGCTTTGATAATCATCCTTTATCATATAAGCCGTTCCGAGTGTGCCACCCCAACTATGTCCCATCATAAAAATGCTAATATCATTTCCATAACGTTCTTTTAAGGTTGTCACAGTAAGGTGCAGATCTTCAACCATAGCGTCAACCGTGATTTCAGAATCAGTAAGATGTCCGTGTGAATTCCCCTGATGTCTCTGGTCTGTATAAACCATAGCATATTTCTTTTCTAATTGCTCAGAATAAGTTCCACCTCTATATTCCAAACCATTACCTCCAGGACCGCCGTGTACGACTAAAATAAATACTTTTGATGCTCCGTTGCCATATACAAATGCTGGAATATCTACTTGACCATTTCTAACATAAAAACTCTCTTCCATTTGCGTACTTACAGCTGGCTCTTTTTGACAAGACCCTAAAATCAACACGACTAAAACGAATAAACTTCCAATTTTTCCTAACATAGCTTAAAATTTTCCAAGGTTAAACTTCATTCCTAATTCCAAAAACGTTTCGGCTGAAACACCTGTATTGTAAAACAGTTTTGAGGCTAAAGTGCCCTTTACATACCATCCCATTTTATCATTAATTTGCTGGCCCAATTCTAAATTTAATGATGGCATAAAGTATGCGCGGGAAGCCCATTTTTTTGCTGTGATTGAACCGTCATCTTCACCAACATAGGTCGTTCCAGAATTGAACTGCGTCATGTAACCTAAACCAATAGAATAAGCTTGATAAAATCCATGTTTATCCTTTACACGTTGGTAACCAAAATCGGCATTCACTAATAGTCCAGCGTGGTTTTTAGGATGAACATAAAACCCAATTTGTGGACTGATAAAAAGACTTTTGTTTTTAATAACTGTGCCCTTTTTACGTTCTTTTCTTTTCTCCCAAGATTTCCAATCATATTGCGTCCCAATTTTTAAACCAGGGTGCAAATAATAATGTCCGAAATAACCAACGGTAATTGGTTTTTTGTCTAAAAAATCTGATTGAGCATTGACCGAAAAATTGATTCCGATTAAAAGCAATATGAGACTGATTTTTTTCATTGTTTTAATTTTTCTAATTGCTGAATAGATATCCTTGCAAGATGACTTTCATAATAAAGTCGCATGAGAAGTAATGCCCCCCTATCAATAATTAAAAAGTTTTTCAAATGCCGCTGGCATTGAACAAAATGAATTATTTTTTCGGAAAGATTGAAGTTGAAAATGAGAGTATTGAACTGAGTGCGAAAGGCTTTAAAATTAAATATCCAATTGTGCTTTTATTTTACCTTTTTTCGACATTTAGCATGGTTTTTCTTAAATGAATCGTCATACGGCTTTAATTTGATAGCGCGATCATAGTATTTAAGGGCCTTTTCGTAATCTTTATCAGCAAAGCATTCATCTGCTTTAAGAATTATTTTTTTGTATTGAATCTCAACCATTTGATTAAAGGGATATTTTTCTTTTGGTCTTATATCACAGGCTTGTCTATATGCGGCATTTGCTTCTTGGTATTTTCCATCATTGAATAAACTATCCCCTATTGTTATAAAATTGAAATAAGCAGCTGTCTGTTGTTTTGCTTCACATTCCTCAATTTTGTTTATAACAAAGGGACAATCAACAATTTTTTTTGCCTTTAAAAGCAATTCCAAACCTTCATTAAACTTCTGAAATTCCATTAGCTCCATACCACCAAAATAATTGCTCGTAAATGTTTCCTGATCCTCTGTAGAAAGATTGGCGTATTTGGCAGCATTAAGCTTTTTCAGCATGACTTTTAGGGAATCTTTATCATATTCTAGATAGATTGCGGAGTTAAATGACCATTTAATAATAGGTTCGGTTTTCATAAACTCATAATCTCCTGCGTCACACTCTTCAAACAATGCTGCATAAAATTTGAGTGTAATGTCCATGGGCGGCATATCGCTAGGTTCGACTAATCGCGCATCAATAAATGCCATTTTAGAAACATAACCTGGTTTTTCAATAACTACCTTATAGGTCACTCCAACAGGAATTTTAATATCATTGACTTTGCCGTTGGACTTTGAGGTGTCTGAACGAAAGAATGTGTCGTCTTTAAATGTAGTTATGATAGCACCCTTAAGAGCTTTTCCTGATTCATCATTGATTACTTTTGAATCTATAATAATAAACTGATCTTGGGCAAATAGTGAATAACTTAAAAAGCTTAGCATTAAAACGATAAGAGTTCTCTTGGTCAACAATAGTTTCATTCGGCCATCTATTTGATTTCAAGAGTGAATATACGAATATCAAAACAAGAGAGCACTTGTTATTGGGCTTTGTAACTCACAAACTAGTTTTTGTAGGCTTCAATAAACGCAATCATGTCGCTAACAAAAAGGGCAGGTTCATAGCGCATTGGAGAATGACCAGAATGCTGATAGATTTTTAAGAATTTATCGGTGGAACTGATTTCATTAAATGTTATTTCACCCATCTTAGGTGGTACTTTAAAATCAAATTCCCCCCATTGCAATAAAGTCGGTGTGGTTATTTTATGAAGCATTGGTGTAGCCGAATAATTGATTAATTCATCATAAAAATCACTTGGTATTTGTAAATCATTGATGTCTGCAGCGGTGGGGTTATTGGGTCCTGTAAAGTTAAGCTCTAAATCGCCTAAATTCGATTGACTTTTTTCATTTAATTGATCGAATAGCCCTTCAATTCTTCCTGCATATGAATTCAGTTGAATGGTCTCATCCAAGCTGATATTATTGGTGTCTAAACTATTCGCATATGCTATAATTTCGGTCCATAAAGTATTGTGATGGTTAGCATCTAGTTCGGCTTGACCAATGGTATTGATCATCCGAATCATTTCTCTATTCATCAGTTGGAAATCGTGTGCGCCATCCACTTCAATCCAGCCATTAACTTCGTGCTGATAATCATCCTTTAACATAAATGCCGTGCCTAAAGTTCCACCCCAACTATGTCCCATCAAGAATACACTTATGTCATCTCCATAACGCACTTTTAATGTTTGAATTAAGGCATAAGTGTCTTCGACCATCATATCAATTGTAAAATCCGTATCCTCCATATGTCCATGCGAATTACCTTGATGACGTTGATCCCAATAAACCATGGCATATTCATCCTCCAATAAATCTGAATAAGTATGGCCACGATATTTTAAGCCGCCATCTCCTGGTCCACCATGTAATAGAAGAACAAAGACTTTCGACTCACCGTTTCCACGCACAAAAACTGGCATATCTGTACCATTGTTTCGCAAATAGAAGGTTTCACTCATCTCAGAGTTAACGATTGGTTCTTTATTGCAAGCAATTAATAAAAAGCAGATAAACGAAGAGAAAATAAGATGTTTCAGTTTCATAAATAGAGTAGTTCCTTATTAACGAATCAGGCATCAAATACCCCTATCTGTTGCCAATTAATACTCAATTTTTCGCGCCAATTTGACGCTTGCTTGGTGCAAAGCCTCATTCAACTCATTCAAAGATTGTATCAAAAAGTAATCTTCTTGTAAAACATCATTTTGAAAGACTTTTTTCAAAACGGTATTAATGTCAAAAGGTAGAATATTGCAATTTTTTGCTGCCACCCGATTTGTTTCGCCAAATGAGGAAATAATGCCTGCACCGTAAACCTTTCCAAGGCCTTGTTCTTGAATTAAACCAAATTCAATCGTGAACCAGTATAAACGTTGCAATTGATTCAGCACTATGGTGTCTCCTTTAAAAGATTGTCCTAATTGTCCAAAGCGGTGCGCAAATTCAGAAAAAGTTGGATCGGCTAAAAGTGGAATATGACCAAATGTATCATGGAACATATCTGGTTCTTCTAAATAATCCAATTGTTCCATTGTGCGCAACCAAGTAGATGAGCAAAATTGTTTGTTTGCCAATAAGTCAAAGAAATCTTCAACAGGAATCAATCCCGGTACGACAACAATTTCCCATTCGGTGGCAGTTTTAAACCATTCATTTATGGCGTCAAAAGAAGGAACTGTATTTGCGTTCATTACGGGTTGCATGGTGTCCAAACAGTTGAGGTATATTTTACTGCCCTTTGTTTCTAAGTTAAGGCGTTGCCGTTCAAAAAGTGTTTTCCAAACCAACTGGTCGGTTGGGGTGTAATTTTGCATGATTTGTTTCATGTTCTGTAGTTTTGGGTCTCCTGATGAAGCGGCATAAAAAAACCGATCTCCAAAAGGAAACCGGTTTATAAAAATTTTATTTATTGCATCAATAGCAATACCCGGCTTCGTGGTTTGAAGTCGAATAATAATAATTGCTATTTGTGCGTTTAATGTTCATTCTATAAAAACAAATTTATAATAATATTTGATACTAGACCTAATCTACCAAGATTATGCCAGTAATTATATTTCTATTGAACGAATAATTTGCTAGAAAATTATAGACAAGTATAAATTCCAGTTTTTCGGCGATAAATGATTCCTGTCGCTTGTTCAAAATTCACTTTATTGAGCTAAGGTTGTTCACTAAAACTACAAATTATGATGAAGAATATATTTAAAGTAAGCGCGATTAGTTTAATGACTATACTTTTCGCAGCAAGTTGTGAAAAAGAAGAAGTTACGCCTCAATATGATGATGGCTCTTCAATTACTGAGGACATGTTTGATAATAGTGATGGTTGTTCGGATGAAATCGATCTAATCGGAATATGGGAATGGGCTCAGTCTTCAGGAGGATTTAAAGCAGATACAGTTCAGCAAGAGCAGTTGGGATATCCTGTTCGACTAGAAATAACGGAGACTTCAATAAAGCGTTTTGAAAATAATGATTTGGTATATGATACGGAATATAAAATTGAATATGCGGAACATATAAATGGCTATAAATCGGGCGTCTTGTTTATTGAAGGTGATGACCTTACTTACCTAGTATCTCACATAGGTTCTGTTTTGTATCTTGATGAGCAAATCTCTGCTGGATATAGACATCTTTACATTTACGACTATTAAGCATATTTTATAACTTAATTTTTAAATAAAAACCTTTGCCTTTATTCGTTTAGGCCTAAATTTCATTCGCTATTGTTTATATTTGCAGCGAAATTGTTCCATTATGTAATAAAAAGTAGTGGAATTGGAGCATTTAATGGATCAGAGGTAGATTAGTCTATAATTTTTTGTCTTCGATCTTTAATCTAATAAGAAATGGCAACGCAAGAAGATAAGTTGAAAGATATAATTGGACACGCTAAAGAGTATGGTTTTGTATTTCCGTCGAGTGAAATTTATGATGGATTAAGTGCAACCTACGATTATGGACAATTGGGAGCTGAACTAAAGAATAATATCAAAAGTTATTGGTGGAAGTCAATGGTTCAAATGAACGAAAATATAGTGGGATTAGATGCCGCAATATTTATGGCTCCTCAAGTATGGAAAGCTTCTGGGCACGTTGATGCGTTTAATGATCCATTGATAGATAATAAAGATTCAAAGAAAAGATATAGGGCAGATGTACTAATTGAAGATCACATTGAAAAGATTCGTGGGAAGATCAATAAGGACGTAGCAAAAGGGTTTAAACGTTTTGGAGATGATTTTAACGAAGCCGAATTTAGAGCAACAAATCCAAACGTTTTAAGACGTGCTGCAGAAATCACTGGTATTGAGGATCGCATGCGTGATGCCTTAAACAATGAAAAATTAGATGATCTTAAAATATTAATCGAGGATTTGGCGATTGCTTGTCCCTTAAGTGGTTCAAAAAATTGGACAGATGTGAAACAATTCAACTTGATGTTTTCAACTGAATTGGGATCAGTATCTGGAGAGTCGGCCAAGATTTATTTAAGACCAGAAACGGCGCAAGGTATTTTTGTAAACTTTTTGAATGTGCAAAAATCAGGTCGAATGAAAATTCCTTTTGGAATTGCACAAATCGGAAAAGCGTTTAGAAACGAGATTGTTGCAAGACAGTTTATTTTTAGAATGCGTGAGTTCGAACAAATGGAAATGCAATTTTTTGTACGACCAGGTGAAGAAATGAAGTGGTATGAGTACTGGAAGGATTACCGTATTAAATGGCACAAAGCTTTAGGTTTTGATGATACTGCTTACCGTTTTCATGATCATATTAAAATGGCGCATTATGCAAACGCAGCAGCGGATATTGAATTTGATTTTCCAATGGGCTTTAAAGAACTAGAAGGAATTCATTCTAGAACCGATTTTGATTTAAAACAACACGAAGAACATTCAGGGAAAAAATTACGCTATTTTGATCCAGAGTTGAATGAAGCGTATGTTCCTTATGTTGTAGAGACTTCTATTGGATTGGATCGTATGTTCTTGGCGGTACTTTCGCAATCATTAAAAGAAGAAACGCTCGAAGATGGCACAACTAGAAAGGTAATGTCTATTCCTCCAGCTTTGGCACCTTATAAGGTTGCAGTTTTACCATTAATGAAAAAAGATGGAATGCCAGAGGTTGCTAGAGAGATCATAGATTCTTTGAAGTTGGATTTTAATTGCCAATATGATGAAAAGGACAACATTGGTAGACGTTATAGAAGACAGGATGCTATTGGAACTCCTTTTGCAGTTACGGTTGATCAAGAAACTTTGATCGATCAAACGGTAACAATTCGTGATAGAGATACCATGAAACAAGAGCGCGTTGCAATTGCTGATTTACACGGAATTATTCATGAAAAAGTGAATATGCGTAAGTTATTGATGGGGTAGAGCTACAGTTTTATTCAATCGACCATTCCAACTTTTAAAAAAAAAGTGTTTATCTTAGTGTAAACTAAGAATATGCACAATCTAATCTTCCTCTCATTACTTTTTATCACTCACATGAGCATTGCGCAAGCAGATACTATTGTTACTGCTGAACCAATTGATACAGCGGTTGTGTTGGATAACGATTTGCAAATGTATAAAGATGATGCCGCGCGCTTTGCAATGGGCAGGGCGGAGTCTGGATTAGAATATTTCCAAGGTATTTTGGCTGGAGTAGTTTTAGCTGATTTGGATGCTCTAAAATTTGTTCTTTTGGATGAGCAAAATGCTTCGGTTGATGAATTTGTAAAAACCGGAAACTTATGCTTAATGCATATTGCTTCTTTGCGTGAATCAATGACATTTTATTCAGATGCTAAATGGCCTTTAAGTGCAGAATTTCATGAGTTAACAATTGCTTGGTTGGACTGTTCGGAAGGACTGGTAAATGATTATTATTTTAAATTGGCTGAGGCTTTTTCCAAAGCAGATGATGACATGACAGATGCCGAGTGGGATCTTTATGATATTTATGCTGCAGCATTGGAAATTTATTTTAAAATTGATGGTGAATGGGTTGATTTTCAATATAAATTTGCTGAAGCGAATGGCTTCGAGATTGGAAGCGAAATTGATCAGGATGCTATGCTTGAACCTTCAATTGATGAATAAGTTTATTGTGAAGAGTCCTCTTTTGAAAGCGCCTTGCTTTTTTCCTTACTAGCCTTATATTCTTTATAGTACACCTTTGTTGCGATAAAAATCGTTTTTTCAAGCTTTGCAAAAATTTCACCTTTGGCTGATAATATATCATTGTTTTTCACTAGATCAAGCCTTCCGTTTTCTGTAACTTCTGCTTTAATATGTGCAATTTCATCTGCCGTAAATTCGAATGTCACGTGCACCCGACTGCGTGCTGGCTTTTTATAATCGATAAAGGCCGATTTATCCCAAACAACGTAATCATCACCTAAAATTTGGATTAACTGAATCATATATATTGGATCAGTTGCCGAGAACATACTACCACCAAACATACTGCCAGCATAATTGACGTTTTTATAATTCAACGGAATTTCAATTCTAACAATAAGTAAATCGCGAGACACAAATTTTATTCGACCAACTGACCGTCGATACATAGGCGACAGATTAAAGCCGTATTTAAAAAGCTGATCATCTCGAAAGATCTTTTTAAGAAAAGTGTAAAGTTTTTTATACATGTTTGGACAGTGTATTTATTATATATCGTCTAGATCATTCGAATTGTTTAAAACGCCCGGATTGTCTAAAATGTTGGGGTCGTCCAAAACTTCTGAATTGGCTGGATCATTTGAATCGTCTGAATCATCCGAATATTGCTTTTTATGAATAACAACGGAGCCTACAAACATATCGTGAATAGCCTGTCCTTTTGAGTTACTTGAAACCGTCAGCATTGAAATCCAACCGAGTAAAACTTTAATGGCAAATCGAAAAATAGCAACAGGAAGCCAAATGTTTTTTTCAGGATTTGAAGCTTTTTTTACACGTAAATTGAAAGCCATGTGACCCAATGTTCCTCCAAAAAAACTGGTAAATATCGGATCGTAAACCAATACAATGGATAGAAATACAATTCGGCGCGTTAAGGCTGAAACTTCTCCGGCTGAATCAATGATTTTAAAAGCTGCAAACATGAAAATAACGGTGACAACGAAATCCATTATAAATGCCTTAACTCGATCCGATACTCCAGGTATTGTAGCGCTCATAAGGGTGAATTTAACATTTATTCTGCGATCTCAATTGCGCGAATTTAATTTTGCGGGATCAACCAATTTTAAATGCTAAGATCCGTTGATAAATTGTGGAATTATTTTTCGTCTCTAAATAGCACAATTGAGCCAATAATTTTGTCATTTAATGCCTGACCTTTTGAATTAAATGTACGTGTTAAGTAGGTCGTCCAACCGATTGTTATTTTAAGTGGAATGCGAATAATAGCGTCAATAAAATGCAGGTTTTTTCCAGGGTTATCTGCTCTTTTAATTCGCATGTTAAATCCTTTATGGCCTAGGGTACCTCCCCAAGCACACGTGAATAAAAATTCGTAAAAAACATATAAAACCAAAAATATAGGTAGGCGATCATGAAAGATACCGTCCGCCATGTAGTCTGTATAAGTATTGAATCCTAAAGATTTGTACATGATAAATATGAAAATTATGTTGATAGCAATATCCATGATAAAGGCCATGATACGAGAATAAATGTTTGGTTTAGGTTGTCACTCATATGTTATTTTTAAGACTTATTGTGCGTTCCAGTATTTTAAAATCAACTTATTAATTTTTACAAAATCACCTTCATTTTCAAGTGTCATTGGAGACTTGCTTTTGACATATGTTTGTTTGAGAAGTGGTTTGCGGAAGCCAGATTGTTGGCTTACAATTTTTACAGGATCTTTAAAATAAAGCCATAATTCGCCTTTCTCTTGTTCCTCAATTCTATCAAATTCATTCCAGGATAAAAAGGTCTTTTTAAATAGTTCACGATTAACGAAAAGCCCATCTTTATTGACAGCTAAAATCGGGTTTTTAAAATCTAATGTCATCCACAAAAGTCCGTAACAAATTGGCATTGCTACAGCAAAGGTCCAACCCCACCCGTATAAAATTGATGCCAATCCAGATTCAACATTTCTGCCGCGTTTATAGCTATATCGAATTTCGGTATAGGCATCCCAATTTGCAATTGCCCATAAAATACAAGCAATAGAAATGAGAAAAACAACTAGCCCCACCAAATATATTTTTTTGATTTTGACTTTATCTAAATAGGTTTCTGCTTCAAAAAAAAGAGTATTAACAGTCATTTATTTTAATTAAACAGGATTAAAAATATTAAGCAAACTAAACTAAAGGTAGTGACAAAAGCAATGATAAAATTATGCAGCTTATTTGAAGAGCTGATATTCGAAACGATTGTCCCAATCAACAAGGGGATTCCTATAAAAATCCCAGCCATGAGGGTGTGAAAACTCGTCAATTCTTGTTCTGACGGGAGACTTTGAGCTAATGTATCATTTGATACAATAAGAAGTGTGATTAGCCAGAGAATTTTATGGTACTTCGTTTTGTCAGAATTTATAAAGCCACATACAAGGAAGAAGGCAAAGCCAGTTCAAGCGCGATATTTTTTTGATTTAACCTTTATCCAAACGTTTCACTCTTCAGAAAATTACGAGAAAACTATTTTAGACTTATAGTTTTACGCCAACTATGCAAACGTCATCCAATTGTTCATTACCATCCTTCCAGGTATCAAATTCTTGCTCCAATCTTTCTTTTTGAGTTGACAAACCTAATTGGTGTTGATCTAACAAAAATTGATGCAGGCGTCTTGATTTATACTTTTTATTGCGTTCTCCTCCAATTTGATCTTGAAAGCCATCTGAACCAAGATATAATATATCGCCTTTTGCATAGGAGTATTCTTGCGATTCGAAAAGTCGATTGTTTTCCAGTTGCCACCCTCCAATTGGGTATCTGTTTCCTTTGTTAATCGACATAATGCTATTGGTGACATGCATTAATTTTCGATTTGCTGAAGAAAATTGTAGCTGTTTCTTTTCTTCATTAATGCACACTATCGAGAGTTCAATCCATGGATTGTCAAAAGTTTTATCTTCACTGTTTTTGAAGCTCTCAATAAATTTTCGATCAACTTCACGCAAAATTTCATCTGTTTTTTTAATGCCTTTAGTCATAATTGCATATTGAAATAAATTAATGGCCAAAACGGATAATAGCGCTGCAGAGATTCCATGCCCAGTGCAATCACCTACTACTAAATACTTAAGATTGTTTCGTTTACCAACCCAGTAAAAATCACCGGAAATAATGTTTTGTGGTTGGTACATTATAAAAGATTCTTCAAAAATTCGATTAAAATGACGCGATTTAGGTAAAAGCCCCTGCTGAATAATTTGAGCATTTACGAGTTCTTGATGTTGTACTTCAGATAATTGAGAGCTTTGTGTTTGCATTGTCGTGGTTGTTTGTGAATTTCACTTCAATTTACAACTACCGATTCAAGGCTAACATTAACCTATAATCAAGCTAACGTTATCAAAACATGATGCAGCCAAAACTCTTTTATACCTACAAAGAAGAATGTTTTAAAGAGGTAGGTTTAAAAACGGGTATGGAAAAAGAGAGGCTTCTTTTATATTAATATCGGCTTGCGTTATCCGGTTTAGTCTTCGCATATTTCGGGAATTTATAAACTTCGTTAACTGGCGGATTAAATACAATTAAATCATTTCCGTCATATAAGGATTGTAGACCTGAAATACGGAGTTGATTTTTGAGGCCTTTTTTCTCTTACCATTTATTCAATTTATGACCGGAATTTAATAATCACCGAGGACATATACACCAATTTCGTACGTAAAACTTTCGGGATAAAAAGGCCAATCATGGTGATCATCTGGGCCTGGTAGTTGATGATAAGAGGTGCTTGCTCGAATACGTTTTTCGTCAACACCTAAGGCAATCAGTTTTTCACAGACCAACGCTGCCCTTTCAAGTGCTTTTTGTTTGTCTACGCGATTGTTTTTGCTGGTGTAAATGCCAATTATGGCATAGTTTAATTGCTGTAATTGTATGTAGTTTGCAATAAATTGGATGGAATCGCAATGTGTTTCTACAATGGTGTCTGTGGTTTTGTTAAAGTTGACAACTGAACCTCCCGTGCAGGGGAAATAATCGAATGAGAGAATTACATAGCCAACTTTATTTGAAGTATCGGTTAATTGAGGTTTTCCCAATTTTAAACGGTCAGGAAATATACCTTCTGCAATTAATGAGTCTCGTACTATTTGACTTCGTTTTAAGGCGGTTTCAGGACTGCTTGAAGTGGTGTAATGACCTATGATTTCAAGTTCAATGTTCTCTTCATCATGAATAAGAATTGATAAATACTGATAATCCATTTTTCCTTTAGGAGTGAACTCGAAGGTGTTTTCAACAAATGAAATGGGGTCATAGCGCATTCGAGAACAACCTCTGAATTCTTGAATATCACGAATTATTCTTGTATTTGAGGTTACATGTGTGCTGAAATTATCTTGACCAAAGCGTCGTTCATTTTTAAAAACTTCGTAATGATAGTCTTGATTCACTTCGATTATTCCATGTCCTTCGCGATTTGATAATTTAAGGACACCTTCTGCATTTGTTTCTAAATGAAAAGTATCAGTCGGCGTATAAAATTTTATTTGGTATAATTGTGAGGATGTATGTTCGTTTTCATATTTTCTGATATTTATTTCAACTTCAATCTTAATTTCATCTTGACCAAGACTAACCTCGAAAGATCCAATAAAAACAAGGATTAACAGTAACGCTCTCATACTACCAAATTGGAAAATCTAGTTCAATATTTTGAATCCGTGAATTTGGAATTTGGCGTCCATGTGATAAGGCACGCACTTTATCCACAACATACTCTTGCAATTCTAACAACATTATGGTTCCATCTCCATCCAAATCAGCCGTTCGATTTTTCAAACCATTGAGCATACAATAAGTAAATAAACCGTTTTTCCATTCATCACTTTCCATGGCAAATTCTACGCCACCTGCAGATGAAATTACAGTTGCTCCAGTTCCTTTTCTTAAATCGTTAAATAATTCCCCAGCCAAACGTGAAGGAGTCGCTTTGGTTTT
This sequence comes from Crocinitomix sp., assembly GCA_047623705.1. Lineage (GTDB taxonomy): Bacteria > Bacteroidota > Bacteroidia > Flavobacteriales_D > Crocinitomicaceae > Crocinitomix. The sequence goes on along the minus strand of JBLHOW010000024.1, from coordinate 17,176 downwards.
ATCTTCAACCACGGCTGCTCCAACCGAGCGGAAAGCAATGTCGTCATCACTTTCTTCTTGTTCCTCGCTTGCTGCAAAGAAAACGTCTTCTTTATCCACTTCACCACTATGGCAAGTATCCATAATTAAGATTTTTCGGTTGGCTTTAATACCGTCCAAAATATGCTCTAGTTTTTCGTAAGCCAATCCTTTTTCACTCGGGTTGGTAAAGTCAATGTCATGCGTACCAAAATAATAATCGAAATTGGCATCTAGCACACCATGTCCTGCCACAAAGACGATAACAACATCATTCGGGTTCGACTCGTTAAGGAAAGACCGCAGCAGGCCAACATTGTCTACCGTTACGCTACCATCAAACAAGTTTTTAGTTTTTACATTACGATATAAACCATTCGGGTTTGATTGCATTAACTCTATAAAGTCGGTCGCGTCTTTTACTGGATAGTTCAAGTTATAGCGTGCGTCTTTGTATTTTGATGTTCCGATTGTTACCAAGTATAAATCGCGCTCAGGTTCCTCGCCTTGTTTTTCAACATAAAAGGTTTGAATTAAGCTTTCATATCCATTGCCATTCCTACAGGCAATTTGGATTTTATTTAAACCGTGGATCAAATTGATATCTTCAGAAATACTTTTACTCGTTCCGCTTATGGATTTACCATTTTTTCCATGTACGGGAACATTGTTCACCCAAATGTTATAGTTTTTTAATCCTTTGGCATCTTGAAAATCAACAGCAACATTAACTGATTTGTTTTCCGTTATGGCAGGGATTTCACCTGCGTTATTAATCGTCGAACGTGGAATATCATTCAAAACAATTTCTGTTGTGGGCTGTAATCCTAATTTTTTAATCCGTTTCAAATAGGCTTTTTCATAAAGGCTCATTAATTCTTGATCTGGGCAACCCAATTTTTTCAAAACTAAATCTGGTCGATTGAATATCGCATCAAATTGCTCAAAAGGGAAAGCTTGATTTCCAATTCTGAAAGTTACCAAATCATACCCTTCCTTCGAAACTTTATAAAAATTCTCGGACGTTTTAAAAATGTAATTATCACCTTCCCCTACCAATAAAATTTCTTCTTCACCGGTAGTTGGATTCAGTAATTGAAATTGCCCACTCTTAAATGTAATGCCCACCATACCTTTAGGGTTGATAGAAATATGTGTGATTTGATTTGGAGTAACATGGATGCTTTTTTTAACATCTCCCGTAAACAGGTTTTCAAAATAAATATAATCGTCTTTAATGCTGATGGCATAATCTTGGGGTTTATCCATTGGCGCTGAATAACCATTAATGGCAAGTGGCTCAGAAGCAAAAATGTCGAAATTGTCGGTGTTATATTTTTTTAATCCCAGCATGGATTTCACCACCATATACTTCCCATCCTTACTAAAGTTAACAAAAGGACTTTCTACATATCCTAAATTGTCAGGTAAGATGTTTTCAAAAGCTAAACTCCAACTCCCTCCAGTATTATACACAAATGTTTTACCCGTATTGAAACAAACTGCTAAGTATTTCCCGTCTGGTGAAAAAGCCAATGAGTTGGCTTCATAGATGAATCTAAAATTTTCTTTTGGTGCCGGAGTAGATAGTTTTCGGACAAATTTTTGTGATTCTAAATTAACGATTGAAACTGCAGAATCTCCTGCACCTAAAACCGCTAAGTATTTTTCATCTGGAGAAGTTAGCAAGGCGTTGATCGAAAGCTGATAGGAGAACAAAGGTTCAATATAAACAGGTTTTTCGTCGTGGAACTCGTACAAGCGAATTTCATCCGATTCTTGTTTGGTGATTAAGAAGCTGCCTTTTGCTGAATATTTAATGATAGAACGTTCTTTAAACATGCGTTTGGCAAGCCCTACGCCTACATTTTTACCACGTTCTTTGGTTTCATCTCTTACGCCAGAAAAGTCGCCTTTACTTGCTTTGTCAAGAATGTTTTTCAATCTTTTTCCTCTATCGATATCCCGTCTATCGATTTTTCCGTCACCACCTGTAGCACTAGGTAATCTTAATGAAGCCAATTCGCGCTTGGGTTCTTGCATTTGTACTTCGCCAAATTTTTCTGCCGTATTAAAATCCCAAAAGGTTAAGGTATTATCATCCCCAAGTGTTACAAGTTCGTTTTTGGTTGGATGAAAATCAAAGGTATAAATTGGGTTAACTGATCCTTCCAAGGTTGAATAAAGTGACCCTCTATTCAAGTCCCAAATACGAATAACGTTATTGTTTTCTTTTGATTTTCGTGAAGGTGATCGTTGAAATCCAGAACTAGCCATGGTGCTACCATCAGGACTGATTTTGATAGCTTTCACAGGTTGTTTATTTTCACCTTTGTTCGCTCTACTTTTAAATTCATGCAGTTTTTCACCTTCCAAATTCCAAACTTTAATGACGTTATTTTGCGAAGCAGTGACAAATGTATTTTTAGTTACGTTTGCATCATAGGCTGAAATAGCAATAGCTGAGGCACTAAAATGTTTACTATCGCTTAAATCTTGAATGTCCCATAAATGAATTTTTCCACTTGTTCCAGCGGTGATTAATCCTTTACCATCATTGTAAAAATTGATGCCTATAATTGCTCCAGAATGAATTTTTTCTTCGACCAGTTTTTTCTTATCTTGGAAATCAAAGACTACAATTCGGCCAGAGTTGCTACCTGTCACAATAAAATGGTCAAATAAATCAATGGTTGTAATCGGGTGTTCTTGTGTATAAAGTTTGATCGGATTTTGAAACGTTTTTTGCGTCCATTGATACACCGCGCCTGACTCGCTTCCAGAGTAAAAAGTGTTTGGTTTCGTTGGGTCAAGTGTAAAAGCATTTACTGGAGAAGCGATAGAAATAGAATCCATCATTTTCCAATTAATTAAACTCCATAAAATAACACGGTTATCTTTTGCTGAGCTAATTAAGGCTGTTCCATCTTCATTAAAATGTAAAGCGCTTGTCTCGTCCGTATGCCCCTCTAGTTTTCCAATAATTTTACCCGAATTTACGTCCCAAACTTTAATGGCATTTTCTTTATCACTACCAGATGCAATCAAGCTTCCATCAGGGCTATAGGATAGAATAGTAATGATTCCCTGGATTTTTTCTTGGGTAACTACTTCAATTTGTGCATTTTGAGCGGTAGAGGTTACCACGAACAAAAATGTGAGTGCTGCGAAAAATGCGGACTTTAAGGACATGTTATTGTTTTAATGCGTTGATTACAAATATAATACCAATTAGTGGGACTATTCAATATACTTAATTTCTTACAAACGAATACTTATAAGGTTCAATCTCTTATGTTAATTAATGACGACAGAAATTAAAAAGTAACTATTACAGCGGATAAATAATGAGTTATCTCATAATTAAGAAGGGTTGGACATTAGTTTCATTAGCATTGATGTTATTATTGAATTGCCATACAGAATTTACATGCAGTCGCCAATTCAGGAATTATTTCTTCGCAGGATCTGCTTATGTTTATGCTGTGCGGTCACTTCTTGATTTTGAATCCATCTAGAATAGATTCAGTTTGTAAACAAGTTTTCGATCCCTATTTCTCAAAGAAAGATTACCATTTTTCGTTCCATCTAAATTCTTTAAAATAAACACCAATTTAGTTAATGGATGCGCTTTATTACAGCAATAAAGCGACCATCTCTTTTCAGAAATGGCCGCTTATTTATTTACTCGAAAAATAGAGTTTTTATAACTTTATGAGTTTCTGCACGAGTTGATTATGATTGTCTTCAAACCTTAAAAAATAAATTCCCTTTGGATTATTTTCTAGATTGATCTCAGTTCTAAACTCACCTTGAGACTGAATAGTTTGTTGGTAAATTACCTGCCCCATTGTATTTGTTAGAATCAACTGCCCGTTGAGGTTTTCTCCAGATATACTTACGGTTAATTGGTTAACAAGAGGATTTGGGTAGACTTCCAATGTGTTTATTGTTAAGTCATGAATACCAAATCCGGGCTTGTTTGATTGTGGAGCTCCGTTGTCTGGATTGTTGTTTCCGTCTTCTGGATTATTAGGATGATCAATCGCAGGACAAAACAGCGTACTATCGGACGTGAATGCAGTCAAACTATACCCTGGAGCAGAAGCATTAATGCCAAAACCATGATCGTCTGTTGTTATCGACCTGGAAGTGAGCGTATCTACTTCAAAATCATTCGCCTCAAAACAAGCGGTAGTGCTTGCTGTTATTGTCACCAAATCAATACCATAATTTGTTAATACTGTAATTGGGCTAATCAGAACAAACCCTATACCGTCTGCCCTTTCTGTAAACATTTCTTGATTAAAAATATAGGGCGCCTCTCCTTGAAAAGTAGAGAACACTCCACCACCGTGTGTATAAAAATTAGGGGATGGTGCAGGCCAAACTTTGCCCAAAAGCTGATTACCGTTTGAACTTTCAAATTCTGCTATCCAAGGAATAGCGCTATTTGTATTTGCGGCTAAATCCACTTTGGTTCTGTAATAACCCATAGCGACAAGTGCATCTGGACTCCAAGGGCTTTCTACTAGATGAAAACCTGCGGCATTGTAATTACCATAAGTGGTGTCAAGCGCTAGATAATATTCGTGGCTAACTGCGGGTCCACTGCTAACATTCGAAAATACAGTAATTTGTGGGTTATGAAGAACACTATTATTCGACATTAAATACAAGGCGTCATTGTCGGCAGTAAAAACGGCAGATACTCCAATGTGTTCATGGTTCGTTGATTCAAAAGATAAATCAGTATTGACGTTAAAATTATGATCAACAAAAATGGCTAAAACTCCTTGAAATTCTATTCCACCACTTTTAAATCCAGCGCTTCCTGTAATGAAATATCCAGTTGGAATTGCTACTATGTCATTAATCGAATTATGTTTGTTAAGGCCCGCTTTAAAGGTTCTAACAGTGCCATTTGGTTGCAGTAAATGGTCAAATTCTATGATTAAGGCTTTATTCGAAATTAAAGGATAAGTGTTGGCAGCAGCTTTCCATCCACCTACTATATAATGATCATTGTGAAAGGATTTAATCACATTAGTGCCTGCCGTAGCTCTACCGTCATAGTCTAATTTGTGATCCGCAATAAAACCACCAGCGCTAGTTAATTTTACAATGTATAGTTCACTTGCATGGAGCGCAGTAGTACTTACATAGCCAGTTACTACAATATCGCCATTATCGCCAATTACTAAATCAAGCGCTCTATCATCATCAGATTCATCAATAATTTTTTCCCATATCATTGTGCCATTAGTCTGTAACTTAAAAATGTGAATATCTGTCATGCCCCCAGGGTCGAATAATGTTCCAGCGCAAACATAGTCGCCTTCTATTGTGGTTTCGATAGAATAATGGTTAAAATCATAACCAGCTTTAGAGATGATTTTCTCAAAGTCTTGGCCAAAGGTAAGTCCGTTAAATACCGTAATAGCAAGTGCGGTAAACATTGTTTTTTTTAATTTCATAATACTTATGTTTAGATTAATTGTTGGAACAAAGTAATGGTGAAATATGAGGTGTTGAAATAGGTAAATTGATTTCGGTAGGTACGAGCTTGATTTCGGTAAAAAGAAATTGATTATGGAATTCGCTGTCAGTTGGTGAGTCTTTTTTATGAAAAAAGCTCACTATATGCTGCGCTTTAAAACAAAGTTGCAAATTTATCTTAAGAGTAGTCTTTGTTGCAATTCAGAATAAGTTCTAGAATAGAACTAACACTATTTTTTAAGCACCCCAAATAAAATGTATCGCCATTTTTTTGGAGTAATTGGCGTGAGCACAACGTCAAAACCTGCTAAAAACTTACGTTGTTTTTCAGATCTTCCAAAAAGTCCTAAAACTCCAACTGGCTTTGTTTTGATGGATTGATAGGAGGCGTTCCAGTTGCATATATCTGCATTGGTAACATATTGCCATCTTTCTCCCCAACTCACGAATTTTTTTCGCAAGTATTGGTGTAATTTACTACCTTCTAAATTCTCAGCAAATAAAAATACGCCGCCTGGTTTTAATATGCGGTAAATTTCTTGCAGGGCTTTTTCTTGATCTGGCTTATTGCCCAAGGCGCCAATCACAGATTTAAAAACCACTACGTCCATTGATTCATCTTCCAAATCAATAGCTTTCATGTCAATGCTTTGATAAGTGATTTTATCTGCAACGCCATAATTTGCATGCATTACCTTAGTTGTATCTGGCAAAGGATTATAATCTGAACAAATAACCTGATGTCCTTTTAAGGCAAAATACAAACTCATTCCACCTTCACGTTCACCCAAGGCCAGTACTTTTTTGCTAGGATCGAGTTGCGTATTGTTTTCCCAAAATGCAAGGCATTTCGACCAGTTTTTAATATCCCATTGGATAATATCTGCGAGTGCCTTTTTAGAAATATTTTGCAACATTTGGTTGATTTAATTGAAAGTAATCGTGTCCAAAAATACTAAATTATCGCCGTGAAGTTCAATTGTTACCATAGCTTTCAATTTTGAGCCCTCGTGATGATAATATTGTCCTTTCGTGTTTTTGTACATATCCATTATAAGTATCATGGAAGAAGTGTCGCTATCTTTAATTGGTGAAATGCTATGTTTTGCATAAAACATTTGTTCAGGACTTACCCTTACATTGGTGAATATTGGAGCGTCAGGATGGCGGTTTTCAGCCATTTCTTGTGCTGAATTTACGCGATCCATATCCAACATTTCAATCGTATGATCATGCCAATAACGTTCAGTGGCTTGTGTTGCTTTATAAATAAATAAAACACTAAACGCAGCAATTGTAAGCCAACCTATTTTTGCATGTAACTGGGCAGAGTACATGTAAGCACTTTGTACTAGGATAGCAGCTAACACTATGAGAAATGTTCCGGTTTTCAATCCCGAAAAATAATGCATGGTATTGAAATTATAGAACAATAAATAATGCATGAGAATCGGCAATATTATAAGCCCAATGAGCAATAAGCCCCAATTAAAATTAAGGCGGCTTTTGTACTGTTCAAAACGTTTTATGCGCCTTAAAATCAAGAGCAAAACCAAAATAATAAAAGCAATAGCAATATAGTTTTCAGTAGATTTATAATAACTATCAAAGGTGCTTTTTAATCTTTCAAAACTTTCACTTGAGTGAATATTAAAGTTCGGGTCGACGCTTTCTACTTCAGCGTGTCCACTGCGTTCGCTATATTTTTTTTCGGAGGTAGCTTTTAATGCTTTCCAATTGTTAATTGAAGCATATTGGTAAATTGTTAAACCAAGCGCCATAGAAGAACCTATAGCAATTATGAAAAACGGGCGCAAGTATTTTTTTTGCTTTTTGACCAAGGCGATTCCTAAAAATAAAAGTCCGGTAATGAAAGCTGAGAATAAACTCAACCACTCGGTATATGCGCCTAAAAAGAAGGTTAGAAAAATAAGGACAAGAATGACCTTTTCATTTTTATAGAGGTTCCTCAAATAGCGCACAGATAGCAATAGTCCACCAATAAAAAAAGGCTGGACTACCATGTCTGAGAAGTAAAGGTTACCGTGGAACCATAAATTACCTTGTGCAAATAAATACAATCCAGCGGCGATTATACCAGCAAAATTGAGTGCTTTCTTTTTTGGATCGGGACGAATAGCAGCAATTAAGAAATACAATAAAATAGCAGAGAGTAAATGAATGGTCAGGGAGGCAAAGCGGGCACTAAAAACCGTTGGGCCACCTGTAAGTTGACTAGAATAATAAAGATAAATAAATGCGAAAGGGGGATAAGAAGTATAATAAACGTCTCCATTTTGAGCAGAAACTCCTCCCAAAGAACGCCTATTAGAGCTGCCTGTGCCTTGGTAACTATATACGGGGCTAAAGCCATAATTCGAAGGTCCGCCATTTTCGTTCCAAATTTCTGCGGTAATTAATGAATGGGCAGTGATCCATTCATGATTCCTGCCGAGTGGTGCTTTTAAATTTTCTTTTCGAACTTGGAATGAAATCAGAAATAGGAAGAGTATAATACCAATTCCTATAAGGTCAAATTTATTGTTTTTGATCCAATTCATTCTTCCACACTTAAACCAGAAGCTGTAATAGTAGATGTTTCTTGGTAAGTCTCATAATCCGTATTGATTTCCCAAAGGTTATGATTTTGATCATTGATAATATTATCTGCGGCTAATAAGCCCATTAATATACTGTGATCTTGATTATTGTATTTAAATGACCCATAACGCCCAATGACAGAGAGGTTATTGATGGAACTTAAATAATTTTCTACTTTTTGTAAGGGCTCTTTGTATCCTTTACTGTAAACGGGGTAACATTTTGGGATTTTAATAATGTGCCCTTCAGAAATTTCTAAATCTTTAATTAAACCAGTTGTACGTAACTCTTTTTTGCCAAGCTCAATCAACTCTACTTCTGGCATGGTCCATATTTCGTCGTCATTATAACTCCAATATTCTAGTACTACAATGGTTGATTTTTGATCTTGATTGATCTCAGGAACCCAATTACAGAAGTTTGTAATTCGACCCATTTGTAAATCATTCGCATGAACGTAAAGCCAATTATCTGGAAATACATCTACACCCTCAACCTTTAAGTAGACAAGAATGGTATTTCTAAATTTTAAAGCGGTAGATGCTTCTATAACTTCTGCTGGAACATTTGGCAAATTGCGCACCAAATGGGTAATGGGCATTGAAGAAATGATATGATCAAAAGGAATAATTTCCCCTGACATTAATTCGATAGTTGTAGCACCATTTTCAACTGTATCTACCTTTTTTACTGGAGTTGAGCATAAAACTGTTCCGCCGTTCTTCTCAATAAAATCTTTCATTTTATCGTAAACCATTCCAGTGCCTGCAATGGGATAGGCAAATTGATCTACTAATGTTTTGTGTTTATTCTTTTTGCTTGAAAAAAGTGCGTTTTTAACAGCTTCGAATAAGGAAAGTTTTTTGATCCGTTGTGCGGCAAAATCCTCGTCTAATTCTGTACAAGGAATTCCCCACAATTTTTCACTATAGGTTTTAAAAAAAATAGAATAGAGTTTTGATCCAAATCGGGCAGTAACCCATGCTTCAAAAGATCCATCTTGTTTGGTTGGTCTAATTTTTTCTTTTAAATAACTCATTACGCACATGAATGCGCGCCCAATTCCTAACTTAAATAGTGCATCAAACGGTTTGAGTGGATAATAGTAGAATTTCTTTTTGTAGTAGATGCGTGTAAGCCGATCAACCATCCGGTAATCTTTGCCTACAACTTCTAGCCAAAGGTTATTCACTTTCGTATCATTACTAAAAAACCGGTGAGGGCCAAGGTCTACTTTTTGATCCCAAAGATCAATGGTTTTAGAAAGCCCACCAACCTTGTCAGATGCTTCGTAGAGCGTGACATTAAATCCTGCTTTGGTCAATTCGTAAGCGGCAGTCATACCAGCAGGACCAGCACCGATAACTGCAATTTTTTTATCCTTCAAAAGACTATATTTTCATTTCTGGAACATCATTCGGGACAACTAAATCTCCTTCTGTTGCCGCAATAATTTCATCAACCGAAACGCCAGGGGCTCTTTCAATTAAGTGAAATTGGTTGTTTTTAATTTCGAGTACAGCCAAATTAGTAACAACGCGTGTTACACAACCCACACCTGTTAAGGGTAATGAGCATTTGGAAAGGAGTTTTGATTCCCCTCTTTTGTTTGTGTGCATCATGGCAACTATGATGTTTTCAGCAGAAGCAACTAAATCCATAGCGCCCCCCATACCTTTTACCATGCGTCCTGGAATTTTCCAATTGGCAATGTCACCGTTTTGTGCCACTTCCATAGCTCCCAAAACAGTCAATTGAACATGTTGTCCTCTAATCATGGCAAAAGAGGTTGCAGAATCAAAAATAACTCCACCGTCCATTATTGTAACGGTTTGTTTTCCCGCATTAATTAAATCAGCATCTTCCTCTCCTTCAAAAGGGAAAGGCCCCATACCTAATAAGCCGTTTTCAGATTGAAATTCAACCTCAATTCCTTGGGGAATATAATTGGCTACTAATGTTGGAATTCCAATCCCAAGATTAACGTACCAACCGTTTTGCAATTCCTGTGCAATTCGTTTCGCGATTCCTATTTTATCTAACGCCATGTTTAATTATATTGATTTGGAAAATCTCTTTCAAGATGATAAAGATAACACTTTCCATTTGGAATGGAATAGGATGTTTTATCAATGTTCCAGATGTAAAATTTTAATATTTTTCCTTCTTTTGGAATATCGTGTAATAATGTGCCTTGTAAGAGGTTGTTTTCACTTCCGTTCCAATCTTTACGCAGCCAATCTAGCGGGATATATTCTTGATAAATGGATGTTCCAGCAGCGTCATTGACCGTTACTGCCAACCATGAAATGAAAGGTTTTTCTTGCGATTCAAGTGTTAATTCAGCCCCTAAAAAGAGTGTTTTATTCGCTAAACTATCAATCTCCATTTCAAGGATGTTATGGTATTCATCTGATATAAATCCGCTGGTAGGCCTTACATTTGTTGCGTGGATGAGTTGTCTTTCTAGTTTGTTACGGCGTTCATAAAGCGTCAATTTTGTGTCTGGATCACTCACTACAGGGTCATAAAAATCGAACAAAGTGGAATCTTCAATTCTTCCATCTCTGACGACTTGAAAATCGGCATCTAACGCAATGTGAAAATTGGTGTGAACTTTACCTTGTGACCCACCGTCTCTATTATTCAAATAATACCAGCAAAATTCCTGTGTTTTATATGCACCAACTGTTGCGGGAAATTTAAAGTCATTCGTTGCATTTGAAATATAGTCGTAAATGGGGTATGAGGTTCGCTCTTCAGATGAGAAGGTCGATCCTGTTGGTGATCCATGAAAAAAGAAAAGGAAGGGAAAGTAGAATAAAGGAATCCCTATCCATGCAATCTTCGCCTTTTTTGTGCTCAAGTCATCTAATACAAAAGCAAAACTAGTTACAAACAAGAAAAAGAGATGGATGGCAATTCGGTCCTCAGGAAAGTTGACCTCCATTTGATGGTACAGAAATAAAATACACGCAATATTTGCGAATAGTAAAACGGGGAAGAAACTAGCATTTTCTAATGTGCTATACAGTGATTTTTTTCTAAATATTTGGACAATAGCATAAAGGCTTATCCCCAAAAATATTAGGGTTAACAATACGGCAATAGGTTGATTGTAAAAATCCATGAATACTTGACTCAGCGATCGCACCGTTACTTCATAAAAGCCATCTCCTACGCCATAATAAAAAGCCCCGCGTTCTTTAAACGCAAAGGATAACTTTACCAGTATTAGAAATGGCAAAGCAGTAGTTAAAAGGATGGCAGAATTGATGAGAAGTACTTTTTTATTTCCTGTAAAATTCTCTTTTAATTGGAAGAGGGCCATGAAACCAAAAAGCAAAACCGACGGAAGAATTAATGTTAAGTTAGCAGCTGTTGCTAAGAACAAGAAGAAGGGGATGAGTAAGAGATGTTTTCGTGCACCTGTTTCTTTTAAGCGAATAAAATGAAAAATGGCAACAACAAAAAATGCAATGGACATGCCGTATCCTCTACATTCACCAAAATATTCGAAAAGGTAATGTGACCCAACCAAGGCCAAAAGTAGTCCCCAGCGCAGTATTTTTTTATTTAAACGGCCCGCAATTTGAAACGCCCCATAAAAGAAGAGGGCATAGGTAAGTACATTCGGTAAGCGCAAGGCCAAGGGTGAGGAGCCAAATATATGATAAGAGAAATTTGCCAGCATTGAGTTGAGGACATGATTATTGGCGTCCCAATGTGCGCCTGGAGGCATATAATTGTCTGATTGAATATAATAAAAGAAGGTGGCAATTTCGTCGTGTAAAACGGGAACATAAATGGCTCTAATAAATAAAAAGCCCCACAATAAAATTAAAAGTGCAAAAACAACTTTTTTCTCGACACTGCTAAAGTGAAAATATTTATCCTTCATTGTATTCACTTAATCAATTTTGTTTTTAGGCTCATAAACCTCAAAATAAAGAGACTTAACGAGCACATTTGCGCCATATTGTAACCACACTCTGACCGCAATTTCGTCGTCTAAAGTACGCAGATTTGGGGTTAAATATTGCTTTGTAATGCTCATTTCATTCGATTCAATATGTTCCTGTGATTTATTACGCCAGCAGTAGGTGCGTGTTTCATGCAACATACTAACGGCTAAATGCAAAGCAAATGGCTCTTCCTGATAACGAATCAATTCATCACTTATTTCAATTTTTGCTTTGGCAATGATCCATAAATGATCCTTATCGGTTAATTTATTATACGATATTTTAATGCGAGGTGTTTGAATACTTTCACCATCTAACAACATGGGCAATTCAAAGTCAGGTGCTATGGTTGCAATCAAATTATAATCTTGAGGATTACGAAATTCAGTTTGTTCTCGATTAATTAAAAGCAATGCTTTTTGTTCACTGGTTTGGGCCGTTGTTTGTCCAAAAGTTGAAAAGTAATAGGGTTTTGTCATGTGGGACAAATGCAGAATTTCATGACGTATTTGATAGGTTTGGAATAAGTTTAAAATTACACAAAGGGTGATAAAAATGCCAAGAATCACTTTTTTGTAATATGCTAATCCCACTAAGCCAAACCCTATTAATAAAATATAAGTGGGATAGGAATGTTCCAATGCGCGAGAAGAAAAACTACCCGCATACCACCAGATTGTCCAAGAAGAAATAATATATAAATTGATAACAGTAAATGCAAGTGTTCCAATAAAAAGCGCTTTGTTTTTTTTATAAACGCTTATAAACCCTAAGATTAATAATACCATTATTGGTGTATAAACAAACCATCCTTTTCTAAAGCTAAAAAGGACTTCCATTAAATGTGGGTGATTAAAATCTAAAGCCTCACCATTATGGACATAAGAATAAAAGAGAAATGAACCTGTTGTGTATTTCCAAACAAAAAGTTGGATGCTTCCAACTAAAATCATAACACCAATGGCAATGTAGTAATAACGTGTTTTAAATACCTCTACAAGGCGTGTTTTAAAACTGGTGAATGATGTAACTCCGTAAAGAAGTGGAATAAGCGCAGCAACCAATTCTGTTGGTCGAATCAAAACTAAAAAACCAAGACTAAGTCCAATAAATACGGCTGATTTGAACGTTTTTTTCTTATGAAATTGAATGGTGAAATACAATAACGAGGCATAAAGCGTGAACAATGAAACGTGTGCCAAACCTGTGCAAGCCGAGTTCATATGTAAGTAGTTGGTTCCTAAAACTAAGATCACCAATAAAACGGACGTCAATTTTTCTGTGAAAAAATGGAGCAATACTTTACGTAAAAGCACCAAGCCAAGCAGGGTGTAAAATAGACTGGCAATAATTGCGGAAACTTGATAGGGCGTTGAAAATCCGTCTTGCGGATAACCCATCCATCCAGCGTATAAATGTCCGAGATAAATAAATGGCCCATGCAAAATGGCCCATCCTGCAGTGTACTTCGTAATGAAGCCGCCACCAATTTCGGAATCTAAAGAAACGAATTGGTAAAGGGTGCTGGTGTTTTCATAAGTGGCCATTATTCCCTCATAATGTGCGAGGTCAGGGATATTTATGTCGCCGTCCGTGAATAATTCAACCAAATACACATGATAGCCCATAGTGTCCCAAGCTAATGGACGTGGTACACCAAAATCGAAAGTTAAATAAATGATATAGGCAAATAACGCCAAAAGCGCATACCATGATGCGCTTTTGTAAGGAAATAAGCTAGAAAGCTTTTTCATTGCGTTGTATAATCGAAAAGCGATTAATTCTTTTGTCGTACTGTTCTTTGTTCTATTCTTTTTTCAAATTTTTCTCCTATAAAGACACGTTGAACAAAAATTCCAGGTGTATGAATAAAGTTTGGATCTAATTCTCCAACGGGAACAATTTCCTCAACTTCTGCAATGGTTATCTTACCTGCCATAGCCATCATTGGGTTAAAGTTACGCGCAGTAGCTTTGTAAATTAAATTCCCAGCGGTATCGGCTTTCCATGCTTTAATAATCGCAAAGTCAGCTTCTAAAGCGGCTTCTAAAATGTGCGGCTTTCCGTTAAACATTTTCACTTCTTTCCCTTCAGCTACCTCAGTTCCATAACCTGCGGGTGTATAAAAAGCTGGAATACCAGCGCCACCTGCGCGACAGCGCTCAGCTAATGATCCCTGAGGAATCAAGTCTACCTCTAATTCTCCGCTTAACATTTGGCGTTCAAATTCGTCATTCTCACCAACATAAGAGGAGATCATTTTTTTAATTTGCCTTTTTTGCAAAAGCAATCCTAAACCAAAATCATCTACCCCGGCGTTGTTAGAAATACAGGTTAAATTCTTGACACCAAGATCAACTAATTTACCAATACTATTTTCAGGAATACCACATAATCCAAAACCACCCAACATAATTGTCATGTCATCTGTGATTCCAACTAATGCTTCGTTAACGTCTTTAACTACTTTATTCATCTTTTCTTATAATATTGGTCCACTGTCTTCAATTGAGCAATTAAATATGCTTTTGTCATAGTTTGGTGGTGCTTCAAAGTCCTTTTTTGAAATGTCAATTGACGCATCTTTATAAATACGTTGCATATAATAACCGTAAATAGGAAGTGACATACGGGCACCTTGTCCCCATGGGTAACTTCTAAAGTGAATATCGCGATCATCTGCTCCAACCCAAACACCTGTTACTAATTCTGGTGTGAGCCCCATAAACCAACCATCCGAAGCTCCATTCGTAGTTCCCGTTTTACCAGCCATTGGATATTTAATACCTCCCCATGGACGACTACTTCTCAAAGTACTGCTTGTTGCATATACGCGATTTCCTTGATGTACATTTCCTGCACCGGTAACGGCACCTTTCATCATATTAATCATGGTATAGGCTAAGTCTTCGCTCATTGCTTCTTTAATATCATATTCTAAATCAATAATGACGTTTCCATTTCTATCCTCAACCCGCATGACATAAATTGGTTTAATGTAAACCCCTTTGTTTGCAAATGTGCTCTGCGCTCCAACCATATTGTATAAGGAAATATCCATAGGTCCTAAACACATAGCTGGTACAATATCTTCTTTTCTCAAGTGAATGCCAACATTTTTAAGCGCTTCGCCCATTCTTGCTGGCCCTGCGCTAGATCCCATGTCTTTCATAATAGCAACAGTAATATTATTCAATGAACCTGCCAAACCACATTTTGCTGGAATTAAGTCACCTGTATTCTTGGTTCCTGTAGCAGGACACCATGACTTGTTGCGTGTTGGACTGACTGGAACGTCAATGCAATAATCCATGTCAATATAGCTTTTACATGGAGTAATCACCCCAATATCCATTGCTGCTGCATAAACAAATGGCTTAATGGTAGAGCCTACTTGTCTACTTGATTGCTTTACGTGGTCATATGAGAAATGATTAAAGTTGGGTCCTCCAACCCAAGCTTTTATAAATCCAGTTTTTGGATCCATAGACATTAAACCAGCTTGCAAAATACCTTTGTAGTATCTGATTGAATCTAAGGGTGATAAAATGGTGTCAAAGTCTCCACTATAAGAGAAAACTTTCATTTTAATTGGCGTATTGAAAGATTTTTCTATTTCAGAATCAGATGCTCCAGCCGCAGCCATTTTTCTGTAGCGATCAGAATTTTTTGTAGCCGAATTTAAAATTTGAGCGATTCTTTCGTCTTTAACTTCATTGCCAAAAGGTGGACGTTTATTGCGCGCATTGTTTTTGTCAAACTCATATTGCAATGTTGTTTCCATGTGCTGTTGAACGGCCTCCTCTGCATAAACTTGCATTCTTGAATCTATCGTTGTATAAATACGCAAGCCATCTTTATATATATTATACGGCGTGCCATCTGTTTTTTGATAAACTAATGTTCCGTCATCTTTTGTTTCTTTAAATTTTGCTGTCAGTTCTTTTCTTAGAATTTCTCTAAAATGTGGTGCTAAACCTTCTTTATGATCAACAATTTGATAATCAACGATAATCGGTAACATTTTGAGAGAATCGTACTGAGCGCGGTTTAGTTTAACCAATAAGGCATCATTTCCTTCATTACTATTGGTCAACCATTGCATCAACACTTGATTTCGTCTTGAAACGGCACGTGTGCTGTCTAACTCATATTGCACTCTTCCTTTTTCATTATCAGAATAATCTTTGTATTGAAACTTTAACGGATTGAACATGCCTGGGTTTTTACACATTCCCACTAACATGGCAGCTTCCTGAATATTTAAGCTATCAGGCGTTTTATTGAAATAAACTTGTGATGCGGAAGAAATTCCTACGGCGTTGTATAAGAAATCGAAATTATTCAAATACATGGTAATAATTTCTTCTTTAGTATAGTGCTTTTCTAAGCGCACTGCCAAAATGTTTTCGCCAAACTTTTGTTCCAAACGCCCCCATTTATCTCGAGCAACTCCGCCATTTGCAGTATCACTTGCAGTATATAATAGTTTTGCCAATTGTTGTGAAATCGTACTGGCTCCGCCGCCATCTCTTCCGATAGCAGCAAATGTTACGGCACGCGCTAATCCTTCTGCGTCAACCCCAGCATGCTCATAAAAACGTTGATCCTCAGTCGCAATTAGTGCCGAAATTACAAAAGGTGAAATCTTGTTATAAGGGACACTTTTTCTATTGACGCTCCAAAAACGTCCCATCTCAGCTCCGTCAGAAGTATAAATGATAGATGCTTGCTTATCTGGTGGATTTGCTAATTCTTCATGCGACGGGATTCCTGGTCCTGCTGCATTCAGCATGAATAATATTCCAAATAATGGAATAAATGCCCCAATCCAAACAATAATTAAAATTATTCGTCTGGTGCGTTTTGCTAGTTTTTTTTTGGCCGGTTGTTCCTTTTTCATAACGTATTTCCCAAGGGGTAAAATTAAGAAATTTACCCTCAATTAAAAGAAATAGGGCTGGATTCTACCTAAAAATTTATTATCCACTTGCGATATGACAAGAATAAGAAGCCTCTTAACTATTATTCGAATAATCAGATTTGGCAATTTGTTTCGACTTTATTAAGAAATTACTGTGAAAACTGCGTTG
>JBLHOW010000023.1:0-74299 GCA_047623705.1 Crocinitomix sp. | reverse complement strand
CTAATGTAGTTGTAGGAAATACTCCTGGGTTGACTGAAACATTAAAAAAGATTATCACTGAGTCTCCAAGTGCAAGACTTCCAACAGCTACTTGCACATCTGTATCTCCTCCAGTATTGCCTGAAGTTACTGCTCCTACTGACGTAGAAACCGAACCAACTTCCAAGGTTGTATTGGCGTCAGGAGTATCATCAAAAGTAACAGCTGTAGCAGTTGTTACACCAAAGTTTTTAATTACAACTTCATATTGAATGGTATCTGTACATTGGTTCACCGTAAAATTGTCTGTTTTTGTTGTGGTAATACTCACTCCATCAAAAAGGGTCACATAGAATACTTCATCTTCAAAATCGCGATCTCCACCAGAGTAAAGATCTTCAACTCCAATGATTAAACTGTTCGGATCTCCTGTTGGCTCAATAATCATAAAGTGAGCTTGTTTTCCATCCTTGGCCCGAATGATAATATCTTTACCGTCTGTCGTAAGATCATAACCATATCGATCATCTATTACTGTATTGATACCTGCCGCTGTTGCATTCATACAGTCATCAACATCTCTGTATTGAATAATTCTTTTATCAGTTGTCCAATTTTCATACATATCAACCCAAGGTTGATCACCAGCAAGAATTGCTATAGGACTAGTTCCGTCAATTGGCGAACTGGCAATAGATGCCCAAGTTGTTCCTCCACCAAAAACATCTGCTGCAAGGCTATTGTGGTCCGCAGTATTTTGCAATTCAGGATACCAGTTGGTTGTAGTTCCTCCTCCATAATTATCTCCTGTGGTACTTCCATTTACAGTGGGATAAGTAGCGGCGTTATCTGGGTTGAATTCTTGTCGAGAATAATATGTATTTACTTGAGAACCTCCAGTATTCCAAAAAACAGAAGTAAAAAAAACTAGTTCCCTATTGGGACTTACGATTAATTCATCAAACCAACGGTATTTATAAAAATCAACACCAGCAGGATCAAGACCAATTATAGAACCTGGAATTTCTGTACTTAAGGGGTCTGTAGTTCCATAAATGTTGTAATCTATTTCAGAGTTGACGCTACTGTATGAATCAATATATGTTGGGAAATAAGGACTGGCAGCATAATTGCCGGTTTGAGAAGCCCCAAAATCGTCATCACAAATATAATAGATTGTTTTTCCAGTAGTATGAGTTCTCTCAGAAGGTGTGGCTCCAGGAGAACCACTATAATCCCAATCTCCTAGAAGACCATTGAATTCGCCAAGTATTGGATGTGTTGCCGCGAAGTCTTTTTCCACCGGGAAAGGAGGCATATTATTACTGGTATATTCTAAAACATCTGGAACATTGTTTGCGTTATTATCAATGTACAAATATGCTCCAGGGTGCTCATAATAACCTGCATATGTTCCCGCTGCGATCGTACTATTTGGGAGGAATTGCCAATAATCACCAGGTGTACTTCCATTTGCGGATGCGACCGTTCCATTTGCAAAATAAGAAGCTGGTATTGATGTTACAGCAGGAGCTGTATCTACTCCATCAAGAATACCGTCATTGTCGTCATCTGGATCTGCAGCGTTAATTAATCCATCTCCATCTAAATCATCACCAGGAGCCGTTTCGTAAAAATCAGGAATTCCATCTTTATCCGTATCAATGTCCAAATAGAAAAAACCAAGGAGCGTACTTGCACCAGCACCTTCACCAAGATAATCGACTACGAGACTTTGGGATTGCGGCGCATTAACAGTTGTAATATTATCTGTTATTTGTCCGAAAGAAAATGTTGATACGCCAGAAGAAAGAGCAATTAAAATGAAATAAATCAACTTTAATCTGGAACGAGTAGAGGCCTTGTTTCCCATATTTAGACCGCAAATATACTGATATTAGAGTTTGGAATCGAATTTTCAAAAGTAATACAGAAGTTATTCTCTCATGGGCTACCAAAAGGGTTCTTAATTTTTTTGGTAAAGGATACTTGTCTTGTAATACCAAACTAAAAAGTGATTTCAAATAACATTTAAAACAGTTAATTTGAAAAGGTCGCTAATAACCAAATGTAAAGCTCACATCTGATCCACATAGCCTGTTTCTGCGCCATTATATCTATAAAAAATTAGTAGGAATGACAACAAAGGATAGCGCTACTATTTTGTAAGTCAACTGTATGATTTTCTAGGTTACCCGAATGCATGCGAACCTGTGACACCGTAGTAAGTATAGTTACTCCAATAATTTTAATTTTTAAATGAACTAGGGTCAAGTCTTGGTTCAATAGCGTTAATTAATTGCTATATTTCGATTGGATTCCTGCGTGAGATCATTGATAGTTATAGGCATTTTTTTGCAAGCTAAATCAAAACTTTTGTAAGCAAATTGAATAAAATGCGTCAATAAGAATCAGAAAACAATGAAGCTTAGATTTTACTTAATCATATGAAAATTGTCGTCCTTTCAACGTTTGCAAATAATGATTTTGTCGATTATGTCGCGTCATTTTTTGAAAGAGAAAAACTTGAAGTCACTACACTTGGGTATAGACCAAACGGGATTTCCTATCGGGAATCTGCAAATTTGTGCCAAATGGATGAACTAAAGGGGATTGTCAAAGATGCTTCGCTCATAGTTATTGCCAGAAATGAGAACCAAATTAATGCGATTGATTCGCAAGGTTATTCATATCAAGCATTCAATGATTTAATGCGAAAGAAAGTGGTGCTATATTTTGATGTTTCTGAATTGGCAGAACCTTTTTTAAATTCAGAATTAAGCGTAAGTAATTCTGTTTTGGGACTAGATAAGGAACTAATCTCTCCGTTTTTTATTCCAAATTATAAGGAAACATTTAGTAAGACAAAAGGAATTATTGACACGGGATTGTACGTTAAGTTTATTAGAAGAATTAACGCAATTAAAACTAATGAGCTTGCGGCTTACTTCCCAAACGATAGATTTACATGTGGAATTGACCCCACTCGTAAATTCTATGGAGAAGAAGATGGATATTAAGAACATGTGTATTAATTTAATCCATAATTTTAGGAAGATAAATCAGTGTGAATTTGCATTCAATTGGTCATTTCAATTTTAACATTTATGTTTTTAGCAAAAGAAATTAAATCCGAGTTCATAAAATTAATGCCGGATCAGCAGGAAGATTATTTGTACATAATTTGGAACAAAGACTCGCTTGTTGAAATTAATGTGGATGGAAATATTTTTACGGTAAAAAAGAATTGCATCATTTTCATTTCTGAATTCCATATGGAAGTCTCGGCAGACTTTAAAAAAGCCAGGATAATACAATTTGATAAATCCTTTTTAGGAATTGATAATTCACTCAATCAAGCGGGGGATTATTTACTCGTATTTTATGGGTATCATTTTCTGGATAATGTCCCAAAAATTGAACTAACAGAAAAAGAAGGGCATGAGTTTGATCAGATTTGGGAAAACATTTTGCTTGAATTACCGCAAATTGAAGATTCTGTATCGCAGCGACTCATACGCAATTCCTTTCAACGCTTAATGCTCTTAAGTCAGAGATTTCATGCCGTTACGGAATTTGATCTGCCAATTGATTATATGAACCTTAGACTCATTAGAGAATTTCAATATCTCGTTGAAACGAATTTCAAATCTTTAACAAAAGTTTCTGATTATGCTCAGATCCTTAAAGTCCCTGCCAAAAAGATTTCAGAGTTGTTTAACTTACATTATCGAAAAAAGCCAAGCGATTTAATTGCACATAGAAGAAATCTTTTTGCGAAAAAACAGCTTCTACATACCAAAGAATTGATTAAAAACATTGCTTATGATCTGAATTTTTCCGATTCTCAAACCTTCTCCCATTTTTTTAAACGCATTAATGGAGTAACTCCTGACGAATTTAGGATGTAATAGTGAGCGTATGCTATATTCGAAATCAGATTCAAGAAAACCAAACACTATTTACTCACTTTCGAACACTCAGATAAGGGACTACGCTGTCTATCTTTGTGTCATGATTTTAACCGAAAATGTGTGTGATCAGAAAATGAAACACCTATCAAGGAAACTCTAACACTTGATTGGTTTAAGTATGACTTAAATTTGTAGAACAAAAAAGGTATTCAATATGTTAAACTGGAATGATGTAATAAAATTTGCAAACAACGGAAATCCTAAGCCGGATAGACGTGTTGAGAAAACGGAAGACGAGTGGAAATCCATTCTTAATCCAGAACAATATCGTATAACACGATTAAAAGGGACAGAAGCTGCTGGGTCAGGGGCATTGTGTAGCGCATATGACGCAGGAAAGTATAATTGTATTTGTTGCAATACAGAACTTTTTGATTCTACAATAAAATTTAGCTCAGGAACTGGCTGGCCAAGTTTTACGCAACCAATTAAAGAGAATGCGATTAAGTATATCAAAGATACGGCCTTTGGAATGGTACGTGTAGAGGTAATGTGTAATACATGTGACGGTCACTTAGGACATGTTTTTTCTGATGGTCCGGAACCAAGTGGATTGAGATACTGTGTGAATTCAGAATCAATTCAATTATTGAAAGAAGAAAAATAAAATAGCAATGCTCTGTTTTTTGCAAAAACCGCCGAACTGAGCGTAACAGAAAAATTTAGGAGAAACAAACGTTTGTTCTTATATTCAAACGCTTACAATTCAGAAGCTAAATAAAGTACAATTATAAATTATTAGAAAAAGAAAACAATGGCAAATTTGATAGACAGTATTAAGAATTATTTTTCAAAAAAGGACAAAGGTGAAAATGTAGGAGATGCGCCAGAAGGTATGTGTCCAGTTTGTTGGGGACATAGTGAGTATGACGGTCAACATTATGAGATCAAGAAAGATAAACACAATACTAATGAAGGGCATGTTTATGAAAGTTTCATTAGCAAGATAGTTGATGAGCACGTAAGAACAACGCACAATTTAAAAGATAAATACATCTGCACTACGTGCGACAAAGAAATTCAATAATTGAAGGCTTATTTCACCATAAAAAGAGAAGTAGAATTTTAATGAAACTTTTGGTAGATGGCGGAATATGATTTCACTGATTATTAACACAAACAAAAATGAACAATAATAAAAAAGCATACATAGCGGGCGGTTGCTTCTGGGGAATGGAAGATCTGTTCAGAGTACAAAAAGGTATTTTAAATACAGAAGTTGGATATCAAGGTGGAGAAAACGATAATCCTACCTATAGAAATCATTCAGGTCATGCAGAAGGAATAGAATTAACCTATGATCCAAATGAAACTTCTTTTAAAGAAATTTTAGATTTTTTCTTTAGAATTCATGACCCTTCAACTGTTGACCAGCAAGGAAATGATCGAGGGTCAAGTTATAGGTCTACTATTTTTATCCAAAATGAGGAGGAACGAGAAATTGCTACCGAAGTAATTGACATTGTAAATAAATCAGGGAGATGGAATGCTCCAGTAGTTACAACACTTGAGCCCTTTTCAACTTTTTGGTTGGCAGAATCTGAACATCAAGATTATTTAGTAAAACATCCGAATGGCTATACGTGTCATTTCGAAAGGTTCGGCACTTTTTTATAAATAAGAGGCTGGATAGGAACACATAAATTAAAACAACATTAAAATGAACAAAGACTGGAATAGTATTCAAACGGATGCGGATATCGAACAGATTATAGAGAACTCAAATAAGCAAACACAGCTTATCTTTAAAGATAGCGTGACTTGCGGAATTAGCGCTTATGCAAAAGAAAAATTACAACTTGGAACAGACTTAATTAAGTCAAAGGGAGATTTACATTATTTAGATTTATTGAACCGAAGGTCTGTTTCAAAATTTATTGCAGAGCGCCTAGACGTAATCCACCAATCACCACAAGTCATTGTACTTAAGGATGAGAAAGTAATATACACTGTCAGTCATCATTCGATAGAACCAGAAAAAATAGCTGAATTTTTGTAAGTTGATAATGGAAAATTCTTTTGTAGAAAATGCAATAGACCAACTAAAAAAAAGAGACTATAGAGATACAATTATTGTATCAGATGGCCAATTCATGTCAAAAGAGCAAAGGCGGGTACTTGAAAAGAAGTATCTTTTTATAGATGCCGCTCTTCATTTTGAAAATGATGCTCGTAAAGTCTATGCCATTGCTTCGCCAATTGTTAAGGTCAAAGGAATATTGATTGAGGACGGTATAAGGAATCAAATTCCTGGGAGTTTAATCGGTAAACTTCCTATTGAATCACACTTATTTAAAAATGACGGGAGTGAATTGATAAAGTATCAATATGGGATGCGGAAAATATTTTTAGATGAATTTGATGCGGACCCGGAAAATTTTGAATTAAGGGGAGGTTTTGAAAATTTTCCTGCTTGTCCTTTTGGAAATCAATTTAAAGTATTAGGATACGATAAGGCGAATAAAGAATACGTTCGTTTTGTAAAAGCAATTTTAAAAAATCACGCCTTAAAAACTATAAATCCTTTAAACTACTAAACTATGATTGAATGGTATTTCCCCTTTATTATTTTGCCTGGGCTTGGGTTGCTCATTTTGTCAACAACAGGACTAATGTTAGGGATTAGTTCAGAGGTAGGCGCCCTTTTAGCCAATAAGTGCACCAAATTTGAACACATGATTTCGGATCTTAAAATCAAACAAATTAGACGGCTGACACGCGCAGCAACATTGCTTTATACCGCTGCAGGAATGTATGTTCTTTCTGGGGTTATTGGAGCGGCAATACGCTCTTATAATATCGTCTCGCATATTGTGCTTTATGCGGGTACATTATCCGTCTTAATAGCACTTATACTTCTGATTCAATATTCTTATAAAACAGTTGGAATTCGAAAACTACAATTTGATAATAATCAAAACTTAGAATGATTCAAATTGGATCAATGAAAATGAACGTGTGATAAAAAGACACACTTGTTTTACAAGCGTCAAAAATGAAATATGGAAAGGATAAAATTAATTAATGATTCAGCAGCTTTTGAATCTGCCTATGCTGGTGATCGCCCATTTGTTCTAGATTTTTATACTGACAACTGCAACCCTTGTAAAACAGTCATGAGAACTTTGGAGAAATTGGCTTTCGAATATGGTAAAGACATCCTATTTCTAAAAACAAAGGCAGATGAAAATATAAAACTGGCGCAAGATTTAGGAGTAATGAAAGTGCCCACATTAATCTTTGTAGATAAGACTAAAAAAATAGAACGTGCTAGTGGCCTTATCACCGAAAGTGCGCTTCGAATTAAAATGAAACAGCTGGCCTAGCAATGGAATGCGCAATTGATAAAATAGGTTTTGGAGGAGGTTGTCATTGGTGTACTGAAGGTGTTTTTAACTCCTTAATTGGTATTGAGAAAGTGGAACAAGGTTGGATCAAGGGGAGGCATGCCGATAGTTATTATTCAGAAGCCGTTATTGTTTACTTTAATCCTAATAGAATCTCCTTGATCGATTTAATCGAGATTCACCTCCATACACATGCGTGCACCTCTGCGCATTCAATGCGGTCTAAATATAGGTCGGCAATTTATACTTTCTCTATCATACAAGAACGCAGTTCAAATGAAATAGTAAAGGACTTTCAATGTGATTTTTCTGCAGAAATTATAACCGAAGTTCTTGAATTTGAAAATTTTAAATTGAACCGAGAAGACTTACTTGACTATTTCTACACGCGACCAGATGCGCCCTTTTGTCAAAACTACATTTATCCCAAATTAAAATTATTAGGGGAGAAATTCACGGATAAAGTGTCTCTATCTCGCATTGAAAAAATTGAAATTAGAAAATCGAAATAGACGGTAATAACTTTATTCTATTTCCATTTTGGTGTACATGTCAATACATAAGGAAATGCCTTTATGGAATATAGTATTGTGAATTTGTAAGGTTGCTTACCATTAATGCTACTAATAGAAAAATACGATTCCTACTATTTTAAATTTTAAAAAAATCATTCAATGAATCAATCAACATTAAATTTCCTTGTAGATGGAAA
The DNA here is from genome assembly GCA_047623705.1 of Crocinitomix sp. Classification (GTDB taxonomy): domain Bacteria; phylum Bacteroidota; class Bacteroidia; order Flavobacteriales_D; family Crocinitomicaceae; genus Crocinitomix. The sequence continues at coordinate 66,287 of JBLHOW010000023.1, read as the reverse complement.
AGCATTATCAGGATTCGACCCTGTGACCGTTTATAAGCAAGAACCTACCTTAGGCTTAGAAAACATGACAGTATTACATAATGGCGGCATTTACGCCTTTACGTCTGACGAGAATAAACAACTTTTCGAATCAAATTTGGATAAATACACTCCGAAATATGGTGGTTATTGTTCGATTGCTGTGAGCGAAGGAGCTTTGGTTCCGGCCAACCCAATCAGTGCATTAATTCAGGACGGTGAACTTCATGTTTTTTATAAAGATGAAAATGAAGATACGCAAGACGAGTGGGTTGACAATCCAAAGGAGAATAAAGAGAAAGCGGAAGAGCAATGGCTTCTGCTAAACAATAAATAAAATATATTGAAAATTCCGAAGAGAGAAAGATCAGGCGAATTATCGGGCACTTAAACTCTTCAATCAATCTAAACTATCTATAAATTATGAAAAAATTTGATGCAATAATTATTGGCTCTGGTCAAGCGGGTACGCCATTGGTTTTTGATTTGGCAAGCAGAAATAAAAAGGTAGCTTTTATTGAAAAAAACAAAGTAGGAGGGACCTGTTTGAATGTGGGATGTACACCAACCAAAACGTACGTAGCATCTGCTCGCAGAATGTGGGACATAGCACATAGTAGTGATTTGGGAATAGACTTTAAAGGTGAGTTTAAGGCCAATATGTCCCAAATTAAACAACGAAAGGATAAATTGATAAAAGCGTCAACGGATGGAATAGAAGGAGGCATTGAAAAGAACGAAAACATTACCTATTATCATGGAGAAGCGCAATTTGTGTCTGACTACGTTGTGAGTATAAATGATGAAGAAATCACGGCTCCCCAAATCTTTATTAATGTTGGCGGGCGCCCATTCGTTCCTGAGATGTATGAAAATGTCCCTTATTTGACGAATAGAAATATTCTTGAATTGGAGGAATTGCCCGAGCATCTTATTATAATAGGTGGAAGTTATATTGGACTAGAATTTGGACAGATATTTAAACGTTTTGGGTCAAAAATTACGATTATTGAACGTGGTGAACGAATTATAAGCCGGGAGGACGTAGCCGTAAGTGAGGCAGTAACACATTTTTTAAAAAAGGAGGGGGTAGCGTTCATATTCAATTCTAAAAAAATTGTACTTGACAAAACTAAAAACGGTATACAAGCGACAATAAACGGTTCGCAAACTATTAAGGGGTCGCATGTTCTTTTAGCTATTGGGAGAAAACCTAACTCAGATGTTTTAAGTCTTGAAAACACGACTATTCAAACAACAGATAAAGGATTCATAGCAGTGGATGAATATTGTGAAACAAACGTTGCAGGTGTTTTTGCATTAGGAGATTGCAATGGGAGAGGAGCGTTTACACATACTGCCTATAATGATTTTCAAATCGTTCAAAACTATTTATTTGGAAATCAATCCCGAAAAATTTCGAGTAGAATCTCTACATACGGACTCTTTGTTGACCCACCATTAGGAAGATGCGGAATGAATAAGACAGAGGCCTTAGCAAAAGGAATAAATGTGCTGGAAGGGAAACGTGAAATGAGCAGAATTTCAAGAGCAAAAGAAAAAGGGGAAACACATGGGTTTATGAGTGTTTTGGTAAACGCCGATACGGATAAAATAATTGGAGCAACTATTTTGGGTGTTGGCGGAGATGAGATTATAACAAGTATTTTGAATGTCATGTACGCAGATCAGTCTTACAAACTGATTCGCGATTCTATCGTTGCGCATCCAACAATTTCCGAACTCATTCCAACAACTTTGGAAAAATTATCCCCGGTAGAATAATTGAAAATGTTTGCGTAAGGGGGGAAGATTTGGCTTGTCAAAAATTTAAATTAGGATTGATTTATCCTTAAAAAGAGACCTTAATAGACTTTAGTTAATTGTATGCAATATGGATTTAAGACCACTACAGATTCTTATGACTTGATAAGGATCTGTAGTGGTATTTTTTTTTAGATTTTTCTACATTCAATAGTCCATTTTAATTAACTCCTCATCAAGGTTATACATAAAGCGGAATGACGTCCCACCATTTTCTGGTTCTAAATTGATTGAATAAAATGAATTAGACCTATCTCCATCATCTGGAAAAATAACAGAAGTTATCGATAAAGTAGGATTTTCTAAATCCTTTTCAAATTAGCTATTTATCCTTAATTCTATAAATCGATCAAGGTTGTTTTAACAGATGTGTGGATTCAAAACAATTCGATTTAGATGGAATATGTTTCTTTTTTAACAGCGCATTTACCAGTTATGGAAAAATTGCTACCACTTATGAAATGGGAAAGTATAATGTCAAATTTTTAGTATAATTTCAACAATAGTTGATTAATATCACTAACCTAAAGCTGAAAAACGAAATCAAAACCTAAGGTTGCGTTATGACTGAGGTTTGGAGTCTAAATCGCCTCCTATTTAAGATTTGTAATTAAGAAAATCTGCGCTTATCTAGTTCATTTTTAGCATTTAATAAAGAATAAAAAGTTTACATAAAAAATAATTGCATGTTCTATATTTTTAGTGTTACTTGCAGAAATAATTAAATTTTTAACCCAAAAAATCAGTAACAAAAAAGATTTTCACTTTTCTTAGATCGAATTTTTGTACCCAATTAGAATAACAACAATCTGAAGTTGAACACAAGAATTATTACCCTCGGTTTATAGATAATTATTTTACGACAGCAAAGTTGAAACACATTTTTTGCATATGTGTCTCAGCTTTGATATTCAAAGATTGCCACAGCATATAGGAAGATACAAATCCGATTTGTTTTCAAGTCCATTTAAAGCGCTCAATTAGCGCCACTGGGTTAATTGAAAATTGTTCTGGAATAATTGTTATGGCCAATAATATATAAAAAGGAGGAAGCCGAAAAGCCTTTTTAATGTTTTACAATTAATAGAGTAGGTGATATTAAATATATTTTAAAATGAAAAAATTATTTTTACTTAATGCGCTTTTGCTTTTTAGCATTTTTAGTGCAAAAGCTCAACCGTTTCAGGAGTCCTTTACCAATTCAATGGGTTATAGTTGCGATCATTATTCTTCTGAAACCTTTCCTGAAGGAGATGAAAAGGCCTATGCTTTTGCAGGAACTTTTTTCGACGGAACCCAAACATACATGCACGTCTTTACGACAGATTTATATGGAATAATTCAATGGGAGCAATACATAAACCTTGGAGGAGATAATGGCCGCCTTTTAGATGTTACTGTAGGTAGTGAATATTCTGTCGCCGTTACAGGGTTTATTGAAGTTGCAGGTGTAAACGAAGTTTATGCAGCATTGTATGATGGAACCGGTAGCTTAATTAACGATTTTCAATATGCAGCCACTGACTTTGCAACTGGAAGTAATATCATCTATTCTTCATTGCATGATCAATTTCTAATTGGAGGTTTCGAATCTGCAGGATTAACGCTATCAGGAAATGCACTTTTAATTGCATTGGACGGTTCGTTTAATTACCAATGGGCAACAACATATAATGCAACATGTGACGGTTTTGGAATGTCAGTAATTAACGATATTCTTGAAGTTAATGAACAGTATTGTATCATTGGGAACTTATCTAATTCTAGTACTCCTATTCCAAATGGTCAAAGTCAAGTATTAATAGCAATGGTTGATAATTCTTCTGGTAGTATATTGGATAACGAATCTTTCATAGCGACGAATACGCTAGGAGGCCAACAAGCAATGGGGGTTTCAGGATACTTTGATGAAAGCGAATCACAACTTATACTTTTATACAATGTATCTGTATCACCTACAATTGATGAAAACAGACCTTATATTAATGTTTATGAGGTTGCAGGTGTTGATTTGAATTGGATATACGGCTATAGAGTAAGGGATATATTTTCTGCTAACCCAAATCCTTTTGTAAGCGTACCTAGTTTTACAAGTTTAAAAATCGTTCCAAATAAAAATGACAATACATATTTGATTTTTGGAATGTTAGATGCTTATGGGCAACTTGACGACAGAGTGCTTTCAGTTTATCAAGAGATAGATTTAACAAGTGGTACTGCAGTAGGACCTGCCAAAACATGGCGTCGAAGTGAAATTCAAACTGGATTTCCTGCTCAAGGAGGATTCTTTTCTCTTTTTGATCCGAGTACTTTAAGTACAGACGTTTATACACCAGAAAGTACAACTTTAAGCCAAGATGGAAGACGGTTTGTAAGTATTCTGCCAACGCGCGGTACTGGTCCAGGTAATTTTTCATATGATATCATATCATCAACGCTAAATACTGGTGCTGGAAGTTCAAGTTGCATTGATGATTTTGAAATAGAATTAAAAGATCATGAATTATTTGGAGACCTTTGTCTTAATGCTATTTCAACAAGTGGTATTACATCTGCTCCATTATATGCTCCAATCAATACTCTTTCTTCTCAGTCAACAACTTGCTTTATTAGTAATTCACCAGCTTTGGGTAATTCTGAAACTGATGTGGATAATTCATTGGTAAATGAATTGATATTATTTGCTAACCCAGCGCATGACATGTTAAGCTTCTCAATTTCAGAGACGGGTATGTACAATCTTATCATTATGAATATGGAAGGTCAAGTATTACTCAGAAATGATTTGAATAATACAGGAAGCCAAAATCAAATTAACATTGAGAATTTGGCTACAGGAGTATATATTTTAACGGCTACTAATAATAACGGAGAAACAATTAAAGAACGTTTTGTAAAAGAATAAAACCAGTTTTTTGAATATAATTATTTGCAGACCTTGTTACTTTAATTAAGTAATAGGATCTGTTTTTTTTTGAATTATCGATTCATTTGTTGTTAAGCGGTCAACAACCCGGATTATCGACGAATCTGTTACTGAACAACCTTCTTCAGAATAAGTATAATAAACTGCAAATGTCCCATTACCACTTATAGCGGAGTAAAAAATGAAAGCTGCTTTTAAATGAATAAAAGGAGGGGAACTACTGGGGGGATTTCGCCTATAAGTAAAAAGTCTTCAACATTTCGAATCAAATAAAATGCTCCCATAATACAGGATTCATACTATTGTTTTATAATTTTCACCAATTGAGTTGTTATTGCCATTGCTGACTTTAGTTTAAAAAAAATTCACATCTTTACTAAAATGTTCTCACTCAAAATCCTAACAAAGTGAAAAAACTAATATTGCTATTATTTCTTTCACCATTCTTGAGTTTAGCCCAATTGAATCTTGATAGTCTCTGGAAGGTTTGGAATAATCCGAGCAATCCTGATACAAGCAGAATAATTTCCTTAACGCTTATCATTAATGATGAATACCTTTTTAAACAACCTGATAGTGCTTTCTTTTTTGCACAATTGCAGTATGAATTAGCAGAAGAAAAAGATCTCAAAAAAGAGATGGGGAATGCCTTAAATGTACAAGCCACTTCGTTTGCTGTAATGGGGAATTATGATGACGCTATAATCTATTTTGAAAAAAGTCTTGCTGTTCGAACAGAAATTGATGATAAATCAGGAATGGCAGGTTCTTATAATAACCTTGGTATTGTTTATTCCAATCTAGGCGATTATGATAAATCAATTGAGTATTACAATAAGGGCTTGGATCTGAATAGCACGCTGGGCAATAATACAGCTTCTTTATTAAGGAATGTAGGGATTTTGTATGGTGGACAAGGGGATCTAATTAACGAAATGGATTATTACGAGCAAAGTTTAGAAGTAGCTCGTAATTTTAAAGACGAAATAAACTATGCGTATGGTTTAAATGCAATTGGACTTTGTTATTTTGGACAAGGAGATTATGACGAGGCGATTGATTACTATACTCGTTGTTTAAAGTTGAGTGAAAAAATAAAAGATGAAGCACAAATAGCTGATGCTTTGCATAGTATTGGACTCCTTTATGCTTATCAAGATGAGAGTGAAAAGGCAATCGAATATTATACGCAGGCGCTAGAAATTGAAAACAGCCGTAGTAATAAAAAAGGAATTGCTAGGAATTATATGGGACTTGGTAATGCCTATGGTGTAATGGAAGATTATGAAAAATCAATGGAATATTATACAATCTCCTTAGAATTATCACAAGAAATTGGCGATAAAAATGGTATAGCTTTTAGCTTAACGAATATTGGTTCGCACTATGAAAAGCAGCATGAATATAATAAGGCGATTGACTGTTTTATAGAAAGTCTAAAAGTTGCTGAAGAAATTGGAGAAAGAAAAGTAATTGCCAATGCTTTGAATAATATTGGGGACATTTATAAAATAGAGGGTGATAATAATAAAGCCTTAAGTTATTATAAGCGTTCACTTTCAGTTGCAAAAGAAATAAGTGACGCGGTTGAAATTCAAAACGCTGCAAAATCTTTGTCAGCAGTTTATAAAGAAATGGGTAACTATAAAGAAGGCTTTGAAATGTATGAGCTTTATATTACTGAAAGAGATAGTTTACAAAGTAAAAATAACCAAAAGGAACTTATTCGACAAGAATACAAATATGCCTATGAAAAACAGGCTACCGCAGACAGTTTAAAAACCGTAGAAACAACAAAGTTAAAGGATGCTCAAATTGTGGCTGAACAAGCTCAAAACAAACAACATGAGCAGCAAAAGTATTTTCTTTTTGGCGGACTTGGATTGGCGCTACTCTTTGGAGGATTCATTTTTAATCGCTTTAGAGTTACCCAAAAGCAAAAAGGAATTATTGAAGAACAGAAGCAGCTAGTAGACACGGCTTTTGACCAATTAGAATCAAAGAATACGGAAATACTCGATTCTATTCAATACGCCAAACGCATTCAAAATGCAATTCTTCCGCCAGACAAAGTAGTAAAAGAATACCTGAATGATTCTTTCATATATTATAAACCGAAGGATATTGTAGCGGGTGATTTTTACTGGATGGAACCGACACCTGAAGGTGTGTTATTTGCTTCTGCCGATTGCACAGGACATGGCGTGCCGGGTGCTTTGGTCAGTGTTTTGTGTAATAATAGTTTAAATCGTTCAGTACGGGAGTATAAATTAACTGACCCAGGTACTATCTTAAATAAGACCAGAGAAATTGTCATTCAAGAATTTGAAAGATCCGAAGATGAAGTGAAAGATGGAATGGACATTGCGCTTTGTTCGCTCAAAGGGAATACACTTAAATATTCTGGAGCTAATAATCCACTTTGGATTATTCGAAAAGATGCGCAAGAAGTTGAAGTAATTAAGGCTGACAAACAGCCCATTGGGCAGTTTGAGAAAGTAATGCCGTATACAACACACACTTTAGATTTGAATCATGGAGATGCGATCTACATTTTTTCTGATGGATATATTGATCAATTTGGCGGAGCGAAAGGAAAAAAGTTTAAATCGCGACCTTTTAAAAATTTGCTATTGTCCATTCAAGATAAAACTATGGAGGAGCAATATGTCTTAATTGACAGTGCATTTCAAAAATGGAAAGGTGAGTTAGAGCAAATTGATGATGTGTGTGTTATTGGTGTTAAGTTATAAACGCCAATAATGCGGCTTGTTTTTTAGTTTTTTGAGGGGTTGTTGGAGAGGAAATATAGGATGTAATTGACTGTATTGAGATAAAGAGATAAAAAAAACGACAGGCAATTTAAGTTAAGAGTCAAAGGGGAAAAACTTTCTAGCTTAACAATAAAGGAAAATTTATGTCGGTTTCAAACTCGTTAAAAGATGAAGGATGGATAAAGTTTTTTTTGTAGATTCGATTCTACTCTTGCTGCAAATACCACATCATAATGAAAATTAACGGTTTAACTTTTTTATTTTGTTTATTCTCCCTTTTAATAATTGGTTTTAAGGCACATGCGACCAATTTAGATTCATTAGAAAATGTTGTAAAAACTACGGATGACCTAGCCGTTAAAATTGAAACGAATATCCATATTGGTCAATATTACAATCGATTAGGTATGGATACTGCGGCCGTATATTTGAATGAAGCAATAGATATTGCTAAACGTGCGGGGAACCGTAAACTGGCAGCTAATGCCGCAATGTCATTAGCAAGTACTTATGGCAATATATTGCAAAATACGGATAAAGCCTATACCATTGCTTGCCAAGCGCGCGACTTGATAAGTTATATGGGTGACACTTCAAAATTGTATGTAAATTATTGCGGAAAGGCTGAAATGTATGCCGGAATGTATGAAATTGATCAAGGAAATTATACCGAAGCACAAGGACATTTCTTTGAAGCTATTGCATTCTTTGAAAAAATAGCTGCTCAAAGGGAAACATTACTTATTTATAATCAATTAATTTTTCTTTATGGTATTCAAGAAATGCTTATTGAAGCTGAGGAAATGCTAACAAAAACGGTGCTTCTTTGTCAAGAAAATGATTGGCATTATGAAGAAATGATATTTCTTTCGAATAGGGGAAGTATCCAATATTTGCAAGGAAAATTTATTGAGAGTATCGCAAGTGCAAAATTGGCCGAGGGCATTATATATAGTCAATTAGATACTTCTGATTATTATAATTTAGGTCTTATATATTCATGTGTAGGAAGTGATTTTTATGAACTAGGGAATTATGACTCAAGTTATTTTTATCATATTAAAGGACTTTATTGCAGTCAAAAAACGCAAATTCCGTCAACTATAATATCGACTTTTTCTGATTTAGCTCAGGATTGTGTAATGCGAGGAGATTTAAAAGAGGCTAAAGTGTACTGCACTAGTATGCAGTTAGGAATCGATTCAATTGAGAACCCTCAATACCAGATGGCGGGACTTATCGGATGGATAAGTTATCATGAAGCAGCAGGGGAATTTGAAGAAGCATTGGAAAAAACGGCCACGCTAATGGAGTTGCGCGAATCATCCATTAATGAAGGTAATATAGCGGAGCAAACGGCTCAAAAAATGGATTTTGAATTTGAAAAAGAGCGCGTATTGAGTGAGCAAGAGATTGAATTGAAAAATGAAAATATTGCCATTGAAAAAGCTTTTAATAATAAGCTGATATGGGGCCTGTTTTTTCTAGGTGCTTTATTGCTAGGTTTTGTGTATTTGTTCTATTCAAATTTTAATAAACGTAAAATTATAGCAAAGCAGAATCTTACACTTAGTAGCACTGTAGAAGAAAAGGAGGTCCTTTTAAAAGAAATTCATCACCGCGTAAAAAACAATCTTCAATTGGTGTCGAGTTTATTAGGATTGCAATCAAGTAGTATTGATGACGCACATATTACATCCATTTTTGAAGAAGGTCAAAACCGCGTGCAAGCAATGGCTATGATCCATCAAAAATTATATCAGAATGACGTTGCGAGTGAAATTGACTTTGAAGATTATTTGAAAAGCTTAACGGGGCATTTTAACGCTATTAAAGCAACAGATAAAAAGGTGGATTTCAAAATTGACTGTGAAAATATTAAGCTGGATATTGACACGGCTATTCCACTAGGATTAATTATCAATGAACTCTTTACCAACGCATTTAAACATGCATTTAAAAATGTAGAATTACCTAAGCTTTCGGTCTCAATTAAAAGTGAAGGAGACGGTGAGTACATCATGAAAATGAGTGATAATGGGCGTGGATTACCGCCTGATTTAGATTGGGTGAAAACAAAAACCTTAGGTTTAAGACTTATCAGAAGTTTAGTTAAGCAGCTCATTGGAAAAATAGACTATGAGAATCAAACTGATTTAAGCGTGTTTTCAATTCGGTTTAAAAATCAATTCGGAAGAAATCTTTTAGAATAAGAGAGAGCGAATAATCGGCATGCAAAGATTTTTTTGTAGTTTCGATTCTACTCTTGCCGCAAACACCCTGTGATAATTAAAATTAACGGTTTAACTTCTTTAATTTGTTTATTCTCCTTTTTAATAATTGGTTTTGGAGCAAATGCAACGAATCTAGATTCATTAGAAAATGTTGTGAAAACTACGGATGACGTAGAAGTTAAAATTGAAACCACAATTGAAATAGGACGGCATTATAAAACGTTAGCAATGGATTCTGCCATTTTCTATTACAATTCAGCAATCGATATGGCGACCCACTCATCTAATTACGAATTAGTGGCAGAAGCAGGGATGGCGCTTTCAAGTTATTATGCGTTTGCATCTGAAAATACTGAGAAAGCGTTTAGCGCTGCGTGCGAAGCGCGTGATATTGTCCATTATCTAGGAGATACATCTAAAGTATATATAGCCTATTGTGGATGGTGTGAGTTTTTTGGTGGAATGCGTGAAATTGATCGCGGAAATTACAGCAGGGCGCAAGAATATTTTTTAAATGCAATTCAGTTCTTTGATCAAACAGGAAATCCAAAATCCTCACTTATAGCTTATGATCAATTAACAGTGCTTTATAGTATTCAAAATATGTTTCTTGAATGTCTAAATATTTTGGATAAAACAATACTCCTTTGCGAAGAAAATGAATGGGTTTTTGAAGAAATGATATTTCGCTCTAAAAAAGGCAGTATTCAATACATGCAGGGGCGCAATGTAGAAAGTATATCTAGTTTGAAATCTGCAATAAAAATGATATATGACCATTTAGACACTTCTGATTATTATCATTTTGGATTAATTTATGAGGATTTAGGAAATAATTATTTTGAGATTGAAAATTATGATTCAAGTTATTATTATCATACAAAAGCGCTCTACTATAATAACATATTAAATATCCCTTCATCTATTATTGCTTCAAATGCGCACCTTGCTCAAGATTGTGTAATGCGCGGAGAGTTAGATCTTTCTAAAATGTACTGTGATGTAATGCAGATTCAAATCGATTCTATTCAAACGCCTGCTCAAAAATTGATTGGTTGTGAGGCATGGATAAGCTACTATAAGGCTTCGGAACAACACGCGCTTGCTCTTGATAAAATGGACACTTTATTAATGCTCAAAGAAGCCATGGTAAATGAGCGGAACATACAAGAGCAAACCGCTCAGAAAATGGATTTTGAATTTGAAAAAGAACGTTTATTCAGTGAAAAAGAAATAGAGCTAAAAAATGATAAAATTGAAGCGGAACAGATTTATAATAGCAATTTAAAAATTGGATTAGGGATCTTAGGAGTTTTGTTATTAGGGTTCGCCCTATTGTTTTATTCGAATTTTAAGCAACGTAAAATCATTTCAGAAAAGAATGAAAAATTGAATGAATCTGTTGAAGAAAAGGAAACGCTTCTCAAAGAAATTCACCACCGCGTAAAAAACAATTTGCAACTTATTTCAAGTTTACTCGGCTTACAATCCGAATCGATTGATGACGCTAAAGTTCTTTCTGCGTTTGAAGAAGGTCAAAATCGAGTGCAGGCTATGGCCTTGATTCATCAAAAATTGTATCAGAATGATGTGGCGAGTGAAATTGACTTTCAAGATTATTTGCAAGGGTTGGCAGGGCATTTCACTGATATGAACGCGACAGATAAAAAAGTGATTTTTGAAATAGACTGCGAAGATATTAAACTTGATATTGACACTGCCATTCCACTAGGTTTAATCATAAATGAGCTGTTTACAAATGCTTATAAACATGCTTTTAAAAATATTGAATTTCCAAAATTGTCAGTTTCTATAAAAAGAGATGGAGAAGGGGAGTACATGTTAAAAATGACGGACAATGGGGAGGGTTTACCGGCAGACTTAGATTGGTCCAAAACGAAAACACTTGGTTTGCGGCTAATTCGTAATTTAGTTAAACAATTGATTGGAAAAATTAATTATGAAAATCACGAGAACTTAAGTGTATTTTCAATTCAATTCAAAAATCAATTGGGCAGAAGCCTTTTAGAATAAAAGAGAATATATGAAGATAGCCATTGTAGAAGATGAAATGATTATTGCCGATCATATACAAACCTTACTTGAAGCGGAGGGGTATGACGTTGTGGAGCCATGTGTCACCTATGGACAGGCAATTGAAATGCTTGAAACTGAAAATCCTGACTTTGTACTTTTAGATGTTCAACTTGCTGGAAAGAAGGATGGTATTGATGTCGCAAAAAAAATTGATAGTGACTATTTCGTTCCTTATATTTTTATTACTTCGTTTTCGGATAAAGCTACTCTTGATCGTGTTAAAACAGTTTCTCCCAAGGCTTATTTGGTGAAGCCTTTCAAAAAGGAAGATTTATATACTGCGCTGGAATTGGCGTTTCATAATTTTAATCATAATAAACCTGAACAAGTAACACCTGCTGAAGCAACAAGAACATCATTCTTTGTTAAAGCGAATGGTCTTTATAATAAAATCAAATTTTCGGATGTATTATTTATTAAAAGTGATCATGTATACGTTGAGATTCATACTTTGGACGGGAAGAAAATCGTCCACAGAGGGACACTTACTGATATTGAAAAATCGTTCCCAGAAGCCTTTTTATTTCAGGTGCACCGTAGTTACTTAATCAATAAAGATTCTGTAGATGCTATCAACTCTACTCATGTTCAAATTGCTTCTCATGAAATTCCGATTGGGAAAAAATATAGGGAGGCACTTTTAGAACAATTCAATTTGAAATAAGAATAAAAAAAGGGCCGACAGAAATGAATTCTGACGACCCTTGACATTCAACCAGCTAAAAATTAGCTTTTTATAATATTTGCGTATTGTGTAATTCCATTACTTTGAATTACATACTTCTCAGCCGCTTCATTTAGCACTGAGAATTCAACTTGATCAAATCCTGATTGAATTACTTTACCTGCAATAGCAAGAACAGTATAATTAAACTGGCCTTCGTATGTAATCGCTACCTCATCAACTATTCGATTGGCATAAATATTTACTTTACGAAGCATTAATTCATTAACACATAATTGACAATTAACCTCAATCATCCTCAGATGATGAACATCCTGCGTCGCATTCAATACCTTTAATAAGAGGTGGGTTTCTGTAAAGGATAAGTGCAGAAACGAGATCAATCGTTTAAAGTTTTTCGTGTTTATAAACCAAGTTTAGTGTGTTTTTGATTATTGAAAAGAAATATGTTGTGGAAGAAACAATTCTGTTGTGAATAACCAAATTATAACAAAAAAGCCCGCCAAGAAATTAATCTTGACAGGCCTCTTAGAGTTCATAGCTATTTCATTCTAATTCTTAACCAAACGAATGGTTTCTATATTTTCATTGTTTTCAATCTGAATAAGATAAGTTCCACCCGCATTATTCTCCATTGAAAATTCTGCTTGATCAATTCCTGATCCTGATAGAATTAATTTACCAGCCATATCTAATACAGTGTATTTAAATTGACCGTCGTATGTAATTATCACTTCATCAACTGTTGGATTTGGATATACATTGATGTTGTTAGATTGAAAATCACTCATACTAGCTTGAGTACCTAAAGCGATTACAGCCTCACCAATACAGCCCGTGTTACCAGCAACTGTTACAGTATAAACAGCATCTGCTAATCCCGTTAAGTCTTCAGTATCATCAAAGTCACCGGTTTCATCATTGTCCCAATCAAAAGTATAAGGAGCAACTCCACCAGTTACAGTGATATTAATTTCACCATCTTCGAAAATCATTTCATCAATCACAACATAAGTGATTTCGATTTCTTCAACCACTGTGATTGAAATTTCATCAGAATCTATACAGCCATTCTCATCTGTACCAATAACGGCGTAAGTATATGTTCCTACAGCACCAGGGAAATGTTCTTCGCCATCTAAAATATCTGCTGAGTCCCAATCATAAGTTGTGGCACCAGAACCTGAAAGTACAATTGGATTATCAATACATACATCTGAATGATCAACACTTGCAGTTACTGAAGGTAAAGCATGTACAGTTACATCAATTGATTCAGAAGTTGAACAACCACTAGCATCATAAGTTCCTGTTAAGGTATAAGTAGTTACGCCAACACCAGGAGTTAAATCAAGCAGATCCCAAGAATAAGTATCAGCATCTCCACCAGCACTTAAAACAATCACGTCTCCATCACAGTAACTTTCACCACCAATGGAAGGTATAACAGTAGGGGAGGTCAATACTTCAATTTCCACTGACATTGGACAATCTAAAGGATCATCACTTGTAGCAGTATAAGTAATCACTCCAGTCATTTCTGGATAAAAACCAATTCCGTCAATTGCTCCACCATCCCAAGTAATGTCAGCTCCACTTTCAGATGTTGCATCTAAAATCAATAATTCGTTATCGCAAACTGTAAATTCAGAAACATCTACAGCAAGTGGTGTACATAATAAGATGATTTCTATAATTTCCGTTTGTTCGCAGCCATTGGCATCTCTTACTATTACAGTATAGAAACCAGCAGATAAGTCTGTTAAATCTTCTGTGTCATCAAAATCATCTGCTTCATCTGTATCCCAATCGAAAGTATATCCAGGTGCTCCACCAGTAATTGTAAGGTTTATTTCACCGTCACTCATTGTTTCATCTACTGTTGTATACGTAATGATTAATTCTTCATTTACATCAACTTCAACACTTGCCGAATTTTGGCAACCGTTATCATCTGTTCCAGTAACAGCGTATGTTTCTGTTCCAGCTGTCGGTGGCGTAAAGACTTCTCCATCAGTTACGCCCATATCCCAATCATAACTTGTTGCTCCGCCACCAGTAAATGTTACTGATTCTCCGAAGCAAATCTCATCATCATCAACACTAGCGGTTACTACTGGTATAGCATGCACTGTTGCTGCAACTGTAACTGTATCATAATTTTGACAACCGTTAACATCTGTTCCAGTTACTTCATAATATATTGTGCCGGTAAACCCTGGTGTAAACGGAACACCATCTGTCACGCCCCAATCCCACGTATAAGTATCCGCTCCACTTCCTGTGAAGGTAAACGACTCACCTAAACAAATTTCATCATCATCAACAGTTCCAGTTACCACCGGATTTGCATGTACTATTACATCAATCGAAGCTGTATTCTCACATCCGTAAGCATCCGTTCCTGTTACTGTATATGTTTCCGTTCCAGCATCTCCAGGAGCAAAATAAGCGCCATCTGTAACTCCCATATCCCAAGTATACGTATCAGCGCCACCTCCATTAAAGATAATTGCATATCCTAAACAAATTTCGTCATCATCTACACTTGCTGTTACCACTGGATCATGTACGGTAATATCAACGGAAAATTGACAATCATCTGAATTGTCGCTTGACGCTGTATATGTTGTTGTACCAATTGGTGGGGCAAATGCTTCTCCATTTACAACTCCCAGGTCCCATGTAACTGTACCTCCAAATTCAGAAGTTGCTTCTAATGTAACCGTCTCACCAAAACAAATATCAGTTGCTGACACAGTCGTTAATAGTGGATCGCAACTCTCTATAATGCTGAAATGATCAATTTGATTCCAATAACCAGTACTCGTATTTCGAATGGAAATATGTGTCCCGTTATTTGGAGCTTCAAAGGTTATCGTGTATTCTTCCCATGTACTAAAGATTGCCGAAGGAACTGTTCCAATAATCGTCCCCATGACATTTTCATCTTCCGTACTACCCAATTCTACACTTCCTAGAGAAGCTGTGTATGAATTTGAATGCTTCCAAAAGGTTAATTCATAATCTTGTCCTGAAATAAGCGCATCTGTTAACTCAAGGTTGACCGCATCAGATGCGGCAATTCCAATGACTTTGATACCCTCGGGTGGTGAAGAAACGAGACATCCATCCTGCTGAATATCAACTTCTGTACCAGCGAACATTACTACATTATCCATTGCAGCATTGAACTCTGCAATACCGTTGTTATAATCACAGCCTGTTGAGGTTGTTGATTCAAAACTTCCATTTACGAAGCCCTGACCGTTTGCTCCCATTGCAATCAACATGGCAATAGGCATAATCATTTTTTTCATAGTATTTTAAATTTGATTTAACGCTTTTCTATTCATTCTTGCTTTTCTTACTCAACGCATAATTATAAAGTAGGTGCGTTTGTTTAAAGCATTATTACGGAGCAAACTTAATTCGTTTTATGCGCGACTTGGAAAAGATGTTGTGAGCGAACTAATTCTGTTGTGAATAGCCAAATTTTAAGAAATACAAATCGATTAATGGAAATATGTATGGTTCAGGAAATATATTGAAATAATGTTCGAATGGCATTGGAATACTAGTTGTTCATCACCCAATCTAGGGAATTATAGCAGCCCACAACAAAAAACCTCTGTTCATAACAAATGCCTCAAGCATAATGATTTAAAATGACTAAATTTATTTCGTGATTAACCAAGTGCCCCTATAGGAATTATATACTTTGAAGATTGATTTAGAAAACCAAACGCAATTTCAATACTTAACGAGCCTTTATAAAGTTGTGTCTTTAAGGGCTGGTATGTTAATTGAATTAGATGTGTCGGTTCTTATATTGATAACAAGATTTAGTTTATAATTGGTCAACTGGTGTCGAATAAATAATTCTTATGCGAATAGTTATTTTAGAAGATGAATTCTTTGTTGCTGATCATCTTAGAGAGATGGTAATAGATCAGAACTATGATGTTGTAGGATTGTATCATAGTGGAGAGGATTTTTTAAAGGAAACCGATTGGAATTTTGATATTGCACTTGTAGATATTTTTTTATCGGAAAAATTACTTGGATTAGATGTTGCCGCTAGATTGCAAGAGAAGAAAATTCCTTTTATTTTTTTGACAGCAAATAAAGATTTAGCAATCTTGAAAAAGGCCGCATTTCTATCTCCAAAAGCCTACTTAAGTAAACCCTTTAACGAAAATGATGTGATTGCGGCTTTGGAAATTGTTTCTTTAGACATTCCTGATAAAATAGAAGTTAGAGGAAGCCATGGAATTGAAGAAATTAATCCAAAAGATATTGTTTTTATCAAATCGGATGGAGCATACATTCAAATTCAAACCAAGAAAAGGCAAATCACGCAACGAAAATTATTAAAAGAGATAGAAGAAATACTCCCGATTAATTTTGTTAGAACGCACCGTTCTTATATTGTAAATAAAGATTATATCACACAAAAAAAATCGACCGAACTATATGTTGATGGGCATATCATTCCAATTTCAAAGAGTTATAAGGGTTTTTAATTCGCCTTAAAAAAGAACTCATATTTACCCGTTTGAGAATCCAGTTTATAGTTTGTACCATTTATTCGCCTCACTAATTGCGCTATCAATTTTGTACCGATTCCCATACTCGCTTTTTCTGGATGAATAGAATCATCTTTGTATGAAAAATAATAACCGTTTTCGTGCGGCTTTACTTCAATGATTAGTTGGTCACTGCGAGAATCACCGTGTTCTAATGTATTGGCTAACATTTCGTTTAGTATTAACCCGAAATAGACGATTCGCTCTCCTTGGATTTTGACAGGACAAATACTATGGTTAATCTTATACGATATTTCTATTGCTTTATAGTGTTTAAATACTTCCAAAAAGTAAGTCTCCAATTCCACGAGCCCATTATGCACGTCTAAATACAAATGTTTATGAAGTGCGCTAATGGTTTGTATTTTACTTGAAATACTCATGACAAATTTTGGATCCACATTTTTCGCTTTCTTTTTGGTGTATTCTAGCATAGAAATGATCATTTGAAGATTGTTTTTTATGCGGTGATTACTTTCAACGATTAACATTTGGTACTTATCATTGAGTAAATTCAAATCATTAACAGTACTATTTAATTTTTTCTTTAGTTTACGTTCACGAATCAGAATGATTATGACAATTATAATGACAAGAACCAGTGTAATTATAAAGAAATAAAGTTTCTGCGTATTGTTGTTTTGACGTTCAAGGTCTCTCGATTTTCTAAGCGCATCTTCTTTATATAAATTGGTGTCGTGAATAATTTTAAACGCAGCCATTTGAGATGAATTCGTTTTTTCGATTCGCTTTACTGTGTATGCATTTGATAATGCACTCCATTTACTAGCGGATTCTATATCCCCTTCAGCAGCGAATGGAGCATTTATAATGCGGTACAAATTACTTCGAACGGAATACCATTCGGTCTCTTCAACGCGGTCAACAAGTACTGGGTAAAGGGAATCAAATTGATCGAAATTTCCCGCATTAACGTATAAATCCAATACATTAACGAGTACACTTATTTCATTTATAGTATCCCCAATTTCTTCGTACAATTCAGCGGCCGTTAGCAAATTATTTAATCCTGCATCAAAAATCCGTTGGCGATTCTGCCGAAAACCCAATTCATTTCGCAATCCAGCTTCTTCTTCCTTAAAATTAAATTTAATAGCCAATGGAATAGCTTCATTAATAAAAGCTTTAATTGAATCATCTTGCGTTTTAGTATCTAAATTGCCATTTTCAGCATAAAGAGCAGCAAGTCTTCCTAGTTTTTGAACATGTAATAGCGGATATTCTTCAGTAACATTAAGCGATTCTAGTAAAATGATTCCGCGCTCAAAATTTTGAGTTTTTCTAAAAATTTCAGCTTTTATTATACTTGCTTTAATAAATGATTTTTCTAGCTTATATTTATTTGAAAGATTAATAACCTCATCCAATTCCCCAATACATTCTCCATAAAGTGCAATGTCATTATATTGATCTGCCAATTTAAAATGTAACGTTATTTCAACTTGTATTTCATCTGAAGTTTGAGCGTTAACCAAAACAGGAAGAAAGAGTAGGATGAATAAAATAATCTTCATAGGCTTAAAAGTAAGAATAATTCCAATTGATGATATTGAGTTCTTTGTAGGCTCGCATAAGAATATCCGTAATCATTGGGATCATTTATTTAGCGCGTAACAACCCAAGTTAAAACTCTTTTGAAATAAGTCAAAAAAAAAAAGGGCCGCCAGAAATAAATTCTGACGACCCTTACCGATTTAACTAACTAAAGTTTAGTTTTTTATAAGTTTTGTGTATTGTGTAAATCCATTACTTTGGATTTGAATAATATACGTTCCAGTCGCTTCATTCAGCATTGAGAATTCAACTTGATCAAATCCTGATCCTGCTTGAATTGTTTGCCCAGTAATGTTAATTATTGTATAATTAAACTGACCGATATGTGCGATAGTAACTTGATCAAGCGTTGGGTTAGGGTAGATGTTGATTTCTGTAGCAGTAAGCTCATCAATGCTAACATGTGTGCTAACAACAATTTTCACTTCTGCAGAACATCCTGTATTCCCTTCAACGACAACAGTATAAACACCATCTGCTAATCCAGTTAAGTCTTCATCATCATCAAAATCACCAGTTCCATCATTGTCCCAATCAAAACTATAAGGAGCAACTCCGCCAGTAACTGTAATGTTGATTTCACCATCTTCGAAAACTGTTTCAGGTGTAACAACGTAAGTGATTTCGATTTCTTCAACCACTGTGATTGAAATGTCATCCGAATCCATACAGCCATTATCATCAGTTCCTACAACCGTGTAAGTATATGTTCCAACTGCTCCAGGGAAATGTTCTTCACCATCTATCACTTCAATTGGATCCCAAGCATAAGTTGTAGCACCAGAACCAGATAACACAATTGGATTACCGATACAAACGTCTGCATGATCTACCGTTGCATTTACAGTTGGTAAAGCATTTACAGTTACATCAATTGATTCTGAAGATGAACAACCTGTAGCATCATAAGTTCCAGTTAATGTATAAGTAGTTACTCCAACACCAGGAATCAAATCTAATGGATCCCAAGAATAAGTATCAGCATCTCCACCAGCACTTAAAACAATCACGTCTCCATCACAATATGTTTCTCCACCAACAGATGGTATAACAGTAGGAATAGGAAGTACTTCAATTTCAACAGACATTGGACAATCCAAAGGATCAGCACTCATTGCAGTATAAGTAATTATTCCAGTCATTTCTGGATAAAAACCAACACCGTCAATTGCTCCACCATCCCAAGTAATGTCAGCTCCACTTTCAGATGTTGCATCTAAAATCAATAATTCATTTTCACAAACTGTAAATTCAGAAACATCTACAGCAAGTGGTGTACACAATAAAAGTATTTCGATAATTGAATCTTTTTCACAACCACTGGCATCTCTTACTATTACAGTATAGAAACCAGCAGATAAATCTGTTAAATCTTCTGTATCATCAAAATCATCTGCTTCATCTGTATCCCAATCGTAAACGTAACCCGGTACACCGCCAGTAACAGTCAAATCAATTTCACCGTCACCCATTGTTTCGTCAATAGTAACGAAAGAAAGTATAATTTCAGGATTAACTGCAACGTCAACTGTAGCTGTGTTTTCACAACCGTTGTCATCTGTTCCAGTTACTGTATATGTAGTAGTTCCATCTACTAAAGGAGTAAACGCAACACCGTCAGTCACACCCATGTCCCAATCATAACTTGTTGCTCCGCCACCATTAAATGTTACTGATTCGTCAAAACAAATATCAGCATCATCAACACTAGCTGTAACAATAGGTAAAGCATGCACAGTTCCATCAACCGAAGCTGTGTTTTCACAACCATTATCGTCAGTTCCAGTCACTGTATAAGTTACTGTACCAGCAGAAGCAGGTTCAAATGCTAGGTCATCCGTAACCCCCATATCCCATGCGTAATCTGTAGCACCGCCACCATTAAAGGTAAATTCATCTCCTAAACAAATTTCATCATCATCAACCGAAGCTGTCACTGTTGGTAAATCATATACCGTTGCATCAATAGTAGCTGTATTTTCACAGCCATTATCATCAGTTCCAGTTACCATATAAGTTACTGTACCTGCAGATGCTGGTTCAAAAGCAATAGCATTTGTAACGCCCATATCCCAGGCATAACCTGTAGCACCGCCACCATTAAATGTGAATTCATCTCCTAAACAAATTTCGTCATCATCAACTGCTGCTGTTACCGTTGGTAAAGCATGTACTGTAATCGAAACTTGAAATGAACAATCTTCATCAGAATCACTTGTTGCTGTATATAATGTTACGCCAACTGGTGGAGTAAATGCTTCACCATCTACTACAGCCATATCCCATGTTACATCTCCGCCAGTTTCAGAACTTGCTTCTAATGTTAATTCCTCACCATCACAAAACTCAACACCAGAAACAGTTGTTGTTAATGCAATACATAATGGCGTAATAACTATTTGTCCGTTACCAGCTCTTGTATTATTTACAAATGTCATACTTAGAACTTCTGGAATCACATAAGATGATCCACCGCCGCCGCCAGTTCCCCAGTTGCCGCCGCCGCCGCCGCCGCCATACCAGCCACCGCCGCCACCGCCGCCGCCGCGTTCGTTTACTCCTCCATCACCACCTATTCCAAAGCATCCACCTAAACCAGCTGAATTTACTCCACCAGGCCCATCAAAAAGGACTCCACCTTCACCACAAGCACCACCGGTACCGCCAACTGCATTAATTCCTCCAAAAACACCATAGTTACCACCAGCACCGCCGCCGTTTCCGCCGCCGCCGCCGCCGCCACCAGGTGAACAAGAACAGTCTCCAGTACAACTACCGATTCCGGAATCTCCGCCTGCGGTTGATGTACCATTACCTCCAGTATTTTCTACTATATCAGAAGATAGGCCGCCTAAACCACCAGGATAGCCACCGCCACCTCCATCATTATTGTTACAACTTCCTCTACCAGCACCGCCGCCACCGCCTGCAATTACAACACGATCACCTAAAGCACCACCGCCTTGACGAACATCTGATGCTCCTCCTCCGATTTCTCCAGCAAAATCTCCTCCTGCTCCTCCAGCAGCACCGCCACCGTTAAAACCAGTTCGTCCACCAACATAAATATCAAGTACTTCTCCAGGAGTAACATCTAGTTCTCCCGTGATTGATCCTCCAAGTCCTCCTTCTGAAAGGTCATGATCTGATCCTTGCGCCCCAAAGGCTTGAATTTCAATGGCAGTAACACCATCAGGAACAGTATATGTTTGAATTGCACCCGTGTAATCAAATGTTACAACTTGCCCCAATGCACTGCTCGATATAAATATCAAGCAGACTTGGAAAATTAATTTCATTTTGTCAATCATTGCTTTTTTTATTAATTAGTTAGATTCTGACGCAAATATATGCGTATTAATACTTATAAAAAAAATAATGTTTTGAATTGTTAGTAAAATGATATGAACGTGCGGTTTTTTGTTCAGAACGAAATTTGGAATACTAAACGTGTTTATTCTTAAAATTACTGTAGTGTAATAAGTTAAAGCACTTGGAGTACGCACGTTTTACGACTAAAAAGATTCATTTGTATTTTCATCTGCATTGACCACAGGTCCTTTTTCGGCCTCGTCTAATTTTACAGAATTATTTTTGAATTCATAGTACCAAAACAACATACCAATACCTGTATAGGTAAAGAAAAACACGGCTACCCCAGGTATAACATCAGTCGAACCTATGATGGACCAAAGAACAATGAAAGTAGCCAAACCACAACCTAAATGCGTCCACATTAAGGCGCGTTCCTTTTGTTTTTTAGAGATGTCTCTTTCATTTAAATTGACTAAAACAAAATAAAATATTAAAACAGCGGGTAAAGATGTGATCAGGCTCAAGAATATAGAGATGAGCATAATACCGAAGATTCCATCAGCAGCACCAAAACTCATAGAAAGAAATATTGGCGCTAAAAAACTGCCAATTAATACAGTTGAAATCCAATAGGTTAATAGCCTAGCAACAGTCATATTAATTGCTTGTATTATGTTCACTTTTATAATGCGACAAAATTATTCCGCCTGCCATTGCGACATTAAGCGATTCTGTCTCGCCAAATTGCGGTATTAAGATCATTTTTGAAATATAGGGCGTCAATTCCGGCGAAATGCCGTGAGATTCACTTCCCATGATTAGTGCAGTCTTTTTTTGAAAGGAGTTCTGATATAAATTTTCACCTCCTAATGCCGCTCCAACCACATCAAATCCGGCCGCTTTCAATTCTTGTACGGCAGTTGTTAAATTGGTTCGATAAAATCGAACACGGTATACTGCTCCCATTGAAGCTTGAATCACTTTAGGGTTAAACAAATCAACAGTTGCAACGGATGCAATTATTTGTTGCACACCAAACCAATCTGCTGTACGAATAATGGTGCCCAAATTTCCAGGGTCGTTCACATTATCCAATACCAGAACTAAGTTGTCTTCTGCAAAATTAATAGGCTCTTCGGCCGGATATTTTACAACGGCTAGCACGGAGTTCGGGTTTTTTAAACCTGAAATTCGCTCCAATTCACTATCGTTAATTTCAAAGGAATGGATGTTACTTGGAATTGTTTCATTAAAATCTTTGGTGTAAAAAATTCCATCAATTTTAAAATGCGTTTGTTCCAATAATTCGCGTACAAGTTTTACGCCTTCCACTACAAAAAGACGGTTCAAATCTCTATACTTCTTAATTTGTAAGGATTTAACTAATTTTATTTCGTTTTTGGATAAAGACATTATCTTGCATTAATTCTTTTCGCAAAGTTAAATTATTTAATGAATAGGCAAATAACATTCATCCTCTTCGTCTCGTTCTTGCTACTGCAATTTGTCAGTTGTAAGCAAACGAAGTACGTAAATGAAGGAGATTATTTGTTGAAAAAAAATAAAGTACACTTTGCCGAAATTAATGATTCAGATACCACTTGGGTCAATGGACATGCCGCAATTGATGCATCAGAATTGACTGAATTAATTAAACCTCAGCCCAATTCTCAGCTCAAACTATTTATGTTTAATCGCATTGATACAACTAAGCATAAGGAGCAATTGGCAGAAAAGGAAGAGAAGTATCGTGAAAAGGAGAAACACCGCATAGAAAAGGAAAATGAAATTAATCTGCGCCGAATTATAAAAGCTGAAAATAAAGGAGATTCATTATATAGGCATAAAGTTATTCGGAAAAAAGAAGTGCATTTGGGATGGCGAGATAAGTATCTAAATATTTTTGGACAAGCTCCAATTATAATGGATACGGCTCGTATTCCAAAGTCCGAAAAGCAAATTGATTTTTTTTTATTTAAAAAAGGGTTTTATAATGCAGTGGTAAAGGATACAGTCATTTATAAAAATAAAAAAGCTGAAGTTCACTTTTACATCATTCCCCAACAACCTTATCGTATTAGGAAAGTCACGGTTGATAGTAACTCGTTCGAAGATAATATTGCTAAAGGTTATAATGAACTTATTTTAAAAGAAGGAGAACTTGTTATTGCCGGAGATTTATTAGATCAAGATGTATTGGATCAAGAACGCATGCGGCTTGCGGATTATTATAGGAATAATATTGCAATGTTTGGCTTCAGTAAAAACCAAATCGGTTTTCTTGTCGATACAACTGTTGGATACTTAGAAGCGGACGTGACCTATTTTGTGAAAAGTAAACTAATCAATGACATAGGGATAGACAGCGTTAAAAAAGTAGTAAAAATCCCATATCACGCTTATAGAATACGCAGTGTTCAGTTCAATATTCATAATTCAAATGAGGCTTCATTTAAAAATTTTGAGCACTATAAAATACGGTGCGATTCATTTGCAGCAGAAGGTTTGTTCCTGCCAGATACGCTTGATTTTGATTATAAGATAGATGATGAATATCCATTGTTGGATACTATGAATTTGGGGAAAACGGGTGAAGGATTGTTTCTTTATAATGAATTTCCGCGCGTTAACCCGCATCTTTTGGACAAACAAAACTTCTTAGAAATGGACATGAAACATGTTGGCGGAAAGAAGCGGTATTATAAAGAGCGATACGTTGAGATGAGTTATAGTGCACTCTTTAATCTAGGAGTTTTCTCAAATATTGCTGTTCATATAAATATTGATCCTGTTCAGAAGCTTGCAAATTTTGTGGTAGTAGAATACGACTTGTTTCCAAATGAAGCACAATCTTTTTTAGCCGAACCCCGCGTTACAAATACAAACGGTGTTTTTGGAATTGAAGGCCAATTGAGTTATATGCATAAGAATATGTTGAAAAAAGCGCAACGATTGGAATTCAGTATTATTGGTGGAATTGAATCTCAGCCATTAATTGTTGGAGAACAAGGTGATGAGCACCGAATTTGGAAATTAAACACCTTTGAAATTGGACCAAAACTCTCGTATACTGTTCCTAAGTTGATGCCTTTTGGCTGGATAGTTAGTAAAAAACATTCAAAAAGAGCCTATCCAAAAACAACTATAGAAGGAAGTGCAAATTATCAAATACGATCCGAATTTAGCAGGGTATCAATTAAAGGTCTTTTAAATTGGAACTTTAAGATTCCAAAGACATGGGGACTTGACATAACTGGTATTGGAATTAATTATATTAATTTAAATAAGACTGATTTATTTCAAACGCAACTTGAAAATTTAAACAATCCATTTTTATTAAATGCTTATGCAGATCATTTTGCAGCCATGACTAGTGGATCAGTCCATTACAGTAATCTTAATGCGAATAGAAGAAGGAAAAAACATCTGCATGATGTGAAAATGGGCGTAATCATGTCAGGGAAAGCACTTACTCCAATAATTTATAGCAAATTAATAGATAGTGGCAATTCGAAGGTAGGCGTTAATGATGCTGGATTAAGAACTTTTTTTGATGTACCCTATAGTGAATTTTGGAAATTTACCGGCCAATATATCGCCAAACAACATATTAGCACCAAACACCAAATTGCTTATCGCGCAATTGCTGGGGTAGGTTTAGCAAAAGGAAATTCACTTTCGTTACCCTACGAATATGCTTTTTTTGCTGGAGGTTCAAATGATATTCGTGCATTTACAGCAAGAAGTATGGCGCCGGGTTCTTATAAAACCTATGCAGAAGAAAATGCGTCAATCACGCAAATAGGAGATCTAAAGTTTGAAGCAAATATTGAATGGAGATTTGACATGAATGACTTATTGGAGGGTGCACTGTTTATAGATGCTGGTAATATTTGGAACAGGCGACAAGGTGCAATTGCAGCGGATGATCCTACTGTTTTAAAATTAAGTTCTTGGAGAGAGGTAGCCCTTGGTTTTGGCTACGGAGTGCGCGCTGACTTTGATTTTTTAATTGTCAGAATTGATTTAGCAATTGCATTGCATAACCCACATTTGCCCGCTACCGAACGTTGGATTTGGGAGAAAAAGGATACGTATAAGAGTACAGATTATTTTGATTACAATACAGAGACCGAAGAATTTATCAATTATGAATCGCCACATAAAATTGTGCTAAATTTTGGAATAGGTTATCCTTTCTAAATAAGGAAATGCAATGGATCTCATTTTATTTCGTTTTTTGATAAAGACATCCCCCTATTAGATTATTTTTGTAGTGATACAGTTTTTAATGAAAACAAGCGGAATTCCATATTTACTAATCGCATGCTTAATGCTAGTGCTAGCAGGTTGCAGCCAATCTAAATATGTACAAGAAGGAAGCTATCTTTTAAAAAAGAATCAAGTTCAGTTTGAAGAAGAGAATAACGGTGACGTTAAATTAACTGGTGATCATCCAGATTTAAACGCTGGAGCAATGGAAGCATTCATACGCCCTGCTCCAAATCTTAGCCTTAAACTATTCTTTTACAATCGCATTGATACCAATAAGTATAATGCTCAAGTAAATCGTAAAAAGGAAAAGTATCGCAAAAAAAATGAAAAGCGAAAAACGAAAGAGAACCGAATTAATAACGAGCGGATTGATAAAGCCGAATCCAAGGGAGATTCATTATATCGTCATAAAGTCATTAACAATAAAGTTGAACGCTTAGGTTGGCGTGAATGGGTGAGAAACAATATGGGACAGGCTCCTGTTTTGTTAGATACTGTGAAAGTTCACAAGGCTGATAAGCAAATTGAAATTTACTTGCGCAAAAGGGGCTTTCATTCAGCTCAAGTAAAGGACTCCATCATTTATAATGAAAAAAGAAAGAAGGCAGCGGTTCATTTTACGATTCAACCTGGGGAACCTTATACAATTCGCGAACTTAAATTTGATAAATCGGTTGATAAAACCATGTTGCTCCAATACACAGAAATGATTTCTGCGAAAGGGACTTTGATTGAAATAGGGAACCTGTTAGATCAAGATGTATTAGATAGTGAACGCAAACGTTTCTCTCAATATTTGAGAGATGAAGCGGCAAAGTTCGGTTTCAATAAAAATTATATTAGTTTTTTGGTTGACACAACAGTGGGCGGTTTAATGGCGGATGTAACCATGTTTGTTAAACCTAGAATCATTAAAGACCCTTATGATACTTCGGACGTTAAGCGAAGCATTGAAGTGGGACATTTTGGGTTTAGAATTAGAGAAGTTACGTTTTATTTAAGAAATCCAGATATAGCGTCATTTAAAAATTATGCGCGTTATAAAAAACGCTGTAAGCAATTCAATTTGACTGAGTATGATAACCTAGGTAGGTTTCAATTATTGGACACCATGCATATTGATGGTAAAGGAACTTTTGTTTATAATGAAGAACCATTTATTGAGCCTGATTTGCTGGATAAGCAAAATTTTTTAGAAATTGATCAAGTGCAACACGGCGGTAAGGACAAAAAATTCTATAAAGAATATTACGTTGAACGCAGTTATAGAACTATGTCAAATTTAGGCGTTTTTGCGAATATTACACCAAAAGTGATTGTTGATCCAGATGCTCCATTGAGTAATTGGGTGATTGTGTTTTATGATTTAATGCCCATAAAAAAACAATCCTTTTTATTTGAGCCACGTCTTTCAAATACCAATGGTAACCTGGGGGTTTTGGGTGGTGTTAGTTATAGCAATAAAAATTTATTTGGAGGTGCTCAAAAATTAGAAATCAGTTTTGTTGGTGGATTTGAAGCACGGCCTGCTATTGTAGAGGAGAATACAGAAGAGGAAAACGCTTCGCCATTCAACACTTTAGAGTGGGGGCCTAAAATCTCTTTATCTTTTCCTAAACTAGTGCCATTTCCCAAAAGGTTCACTTCAGATTTTTCTAAGCGATCCTATCCAAAAACTACGATTAATCTGAATGTAAACTATCAAAAGCGTCAGGAATTTAAGCGTACCTTAACAGAGTTAGGTTATAGTTGGGGATTCCAACAGGATAAAGTGCAAAAATGGGATATTGAATTAACTAGAATCAGTTATGTAAAGCTTGTAAAAGAGGATTTCTTTATCGCAAATTTAGAGAAGCAAAATAATCCAGCCAGAACGAATTCCTATGCCGATCACTTAACCACCATTTTCAGTCCCGTATACACGTACAATAATACGCGATCCAATCGGAGAAAAAATAATAATTTACATAATATTATTGCAAGTTTAGATATTTCAGGGAAAATGCTTACACCGCTAATATTTAACGGTTTAATTGCCGCAGGAGCTGGTGCCGCAGAAATTAACCCGTCGGATTCACTTAAATATGTGTTTGGCATTCCTTTTACTGAATTTATCAAATTTGATATTCAATATGTAGCGAGTTGGTATATCAATCAAAAACATAAAATTGTATTTAGAACTATGGCAGGAATGGGTTTTGCAAGTGGTAACTCCACAGCGTTGCCTTATGAGCAAGCATTTTTTGCTGGAGGTTCCAATGATATTCGTGCTTTTAATTCGCAAGAAATGGCTCCTGGTTCTGTTAAGACATATGCAGATCCTCATGCCACGGTAACACAGATTGGTGACACGAGATTTGAAGGGAATGTAGAATGGCGCTTTGCAATGACATCTTTACTTGAAGGTGCCCTTTTTGTAGATGCTGGAAATATTTGGAATTTAAGTAATGATGTATTTGAAAAAGATCATCCCTCTGTTCTAAAAAAATCTTCGTATAAGGAAATTGCACTAGGAATAGGCTACGGGATTCGTGCAGATTTTGATTTCTTAATTGTTCGTTTGGATGCATCTTTTGCCTTGCATAATCCGCACATGCCAGCAGGCGAAAGATGGTGGCTGACAAGCAAGGATCAATATAAACTTAATTATTTTAAAACAGATGGAGCTGGGGAATTGGTGAACTATATTAGTCCGCATAGATTAAACTTTAATTTTGGAATCGGTTATCCATTCTAATTGTCATAATATCCGGATACTAAAATCTCCACGAGTTAGATTAAAAGAGTAAAAAAAAATGAAACAAAGCATATTAATTCTCCTGCTCTTCACATTGACTATGTCGCATTCATTTGCGCAGTTTGAGAACGTCTTATTACCTCGACCGAAAAAGGCTACTTATCCTTATTCACAGGTTGAGCCATCCATTTTTATTAATCCTAAAAATACGAATGAGGTAATTGCAGGTTCTGTCATGAACGACTATTATTATTCCAAAGATGGCGGTGCAACATGGAAATCAAAATCAATAAAATCAAAATGGGGGGTGAATGGCGATCCTTGTATGTTGATTGACACGCTTGGGCGTTACTATTATTTTCACCTTTCAAATGTTGGCGGTAAGCCCTTAATTGGAGGTATGGTTTGCCAACGTTCCAAAAAGTTAAAAGGTAAGTTTAAAAAAGAAGGACACACTATAAATAATGGGAAGTTTCATGATAAACAATGGGTTTCATTAGATCCGCGTACGAATCATATTTACATGACTTGGACGCAGTTTGACGGATATGATTCAGATAATCCGGAAGATTTTAGTCATATCGTATTTTCTAAAACCGAAGATGGCGGTTTAACATGGAGCAGTCCTGTTCAAGTCTCGACTATTCCAGGTGATTGTAAAGATAACGACTTAACAGCCGAAGGAGCTGTTCCCGCAATAGGACCAAATGGCGAAATTTATGTGGCTTGGTCGCGTAATGATTCAATTTGGTTTAACCGTTCAATGGATGATGGTAAAACCTGGTTCGAACAGGAGACATATTTGGCATCTCAACCTAATGGTTGGGTGATTGATATTCCTGGGATTTATAGATGCAATGGTTTACCTGTTACGGTTTGCGATTTGAGTCCTGCAAGTACGAATGGAACTATTTATGTGAATTGGGCTGACCAGCGTAATGGGGACGATAATACAGATGTTTGGATTTCAAAATCAATTGATCAAGGCAATAATTGGTCGGAACCTAAAAGAATTAACAATGATAATTCGAATAAACATCAATTTTTGACCTGGTTAACGATTGATCAAAGCAATGGTTATTTATACAGTGTGTTTTATGATCGGCGAAATTATACCGACCGTAAAACTGATGTGTACCTAGCGGTTTCAAAGGATGGCGGAGAAAATTTTAAAAATTATAAAATCAGTGAAAGTCCATTTTTACCCAATCCAAAAATATTTTTTGGTGATTATACAAACATTTCTGTGCATAATGGCGTAATAAGACCTATTTGGACACGTTTACATAAAGGAAAAATTACATTGCACACTGCCCTGATTAATCAAAAAGAACTAAAGCAATAATTGCTAAATGAAATTATCTGTCATAATCGTTAACTATAATGTTGAGTTCTTCTTAGAACAATGCCTTAACTCGGTATACGAAGCTTTAAAGCACGTGGATGGGGAGGTTTTTGTAGTAGATAATAATTCGATCGACGGTTCTTTAGAAATGGTGGCTGAGAAATTCCCTCAAGTTCATTTAATTGCAAATAAAGACAATGTCGGTTTTTCAAAAGCCAATAATCAAGCCTTACTAATTGCAAAAGGAGCGTATCATTTATTATTGAATCCAGATACGATTGTTGAAGAAGATACCTTTTCAAAAGTGGTTGAATTCATGGATGAGCATCCAGATGCGGGTGGTCTTGGCGTTAAAATGATTGATGGGAAAGGAAATTTTTTACCAGAATCTAAACGCGGATTACCAACACCAAAAGATGCTTTTTATAAGATCTTTGGGCTGTCCAGAATTTTCCCAAAATCAAAACGCTTTGGACGTTATCATTTGTCTTATTTGGACAAAGAAGAAACACATGAAATTGAAATTTTGTCGGGTGCATTTATGCTAATGCGAAAGGAAGCTTTGGATAAAGTAGGCCTGCTGGATGAGGCTTTTTTCATGTATGGGGAAGATATTGATTTGAGTTATCGAATTGTATTGGGAGGTTATAAAAACTATTATTACCCGAAAACAAGAATCATACATTATAAAGGTGAAAGCACAAAAAAGAGTAGTGTCAACTATGTTTTTGTGTTTTACAATGCCATGATCATTTTTGCGAAGAAGCATTTTTCAAGCAAAAACGCTCGAATTTATTCCTTTCTAATCAATTTGGCCATCTATTTTAGAGCAGGGGTAGCCTTGTTAAATCGAGCGGTGAAACGATTAACCATTCCATTAATAGATTATGGACTTATTTTGATTGGACTATTTTTAATTGGTTCGCAATATCAAACATTCGAAGACATTATTATTCCAGAAAATTTATTGAATTACGGCTTACCCATTTATGGCTTAGTTTGGTTTTTGGTTCAAATCTTTTCAGGTGGTTATGATAAACCAGTTAAACTTTGGAAGAATGTTATTGGCAGCTTAATCGGAACGGGGCTTATCTTAATGATTTATGCCTTATTGTCGAAAGAATATCAATTTTCACGTTTAATAATCTTACTCGGTGGTGCTTGGGTGCTTGCCTATTATTTAATCTCTCGTATTATATTACATTTTGCGGCCGGTGAATCCTATCGCATTGGAGGATCTAAAAATAAACGCTTTGTTATTGTTGGAGACAAGCAAGAAGCAGAGCGCGTAAGCCAATTATTGCAGCAAACCAATAGCAAAGTATTGTCGGTAGTCTTTTTATCGCATACAGACACTAAGGACGAAGAAGGTTTTGTAGGAACAATCAATCAATTGGATCAGGTTATTGATATTCAAAAAATTGATGAAGTTATTTTTTGTGCGAAGAATATTTCTGCAGCAACTATTATTTCGAAAATGTTGCAACTAGAAGGTGCTAATTTAGACTTTAAAATTGCACAACCCGAAACTTCATTTTTAATTGGGAGTAATTCTATTGATTCGCAAGGCGACTTGTATGTCATGGATATTAATAAGATCAATAAACCTGCAAACCGTCGTAATAAAAGAATGGTAGATGGGATTGTTGCTTTCTTCGCAATCCTATTGAGTCCAATTTTAGTGTGGGCTTATAAGAATAAGAAACAATTTTTCGGGAATATGTTTAGCGTGCTTTTTGGTAAGCTTTCGTTTATCGGTTATGCGCCAATTCAGCATCAATCTAACTTGAAGTTGCCAAAAATTAAACGTGGTATCTTATCTGCAGAATTAATGGTCAATGGCAATAACCTTGATGATGATGCTATTTCTAGGCTAAACTTAATCTATGCCAAAAACCATTCGTACTTGACGGATTTAAAATTGATGTTCAAGTATCTCATGCGTTGGGATAATTGATAGTGAAACGCTTGGGTATAAGATCGACTTTCGCGTTTGATCCTTCTTCGATTTAAAACAGAAAATTTAAAAAATTTGCTTTTTAGATAGATGACCCTTAGATTAGAGCAACTAAAATTTTCTAGTTATGAAAAAACGATTGATTCTGACCAGTTTTCTTATTCTATCCCTTTCAATATTTGCCCAAGAAGGAGAAACACCAATGGAAGGCACTCAAATTTCTGCTGAAATTTTAAATGAATTGAATCGAGGTTCATTAGAGCGATTGAATGCAGCGCAAACAGATCGTGAAGCGATAAACGGATGGGTAAGTTTTGAATTAACAGAATACAATTATACATACGGCGAAGATGCCTTTTTTACCTACGGCCAAGTCATTTCACCAGATACACTTCCCCGTGTTTCTTTTACTGGAGGAACATTTCGTTCATTCACGCATGGGTTTGGACAGATATTCGATCCGACTGCCGAGGATATGGAATTGTCAGAGGCAAGATTAACAGCTGCGGATAGTTATGAAATTGATTCAATTGGTTTCCCTTCATTTTATCGTCGCGTAAATCACAATGATATTGATGATACATTAATCATTACAGTTGCAATAACGGATAAAAAAATTGAGGCAGGCAATCCTTATGACGGTAGTTTCTTTTGGTCACCGGGTGGACTTTTAGCTACAGATACTTACGTGATGTCACCTTCCTATGCGGGAAATCCTGCTCACGGAAATCATCATGGTTTAACTGGCACAAATGACCCGAGTAATAATGTTGAAATTCAACAGTATAAATTCGCCTTGACTGAGGATGATACTGAAGTTTTTTGGAGATCATTTCCTGTTAACATTGTAGCGGGGCCAGACCAAGTTATTTATACATTTGTTGAATTCCAGACTTCTTTTGAAGCGACAATAGAGGACACAGCTTTTGTATTTGACGGCGCTTTGGGAGAAGCGAATACGAATAGTTTTAGAACGATTTATGATTTCCCAGTAGTCGAACAAACGGGTTATTTTTTCGATTTATATAGAGACGATCAATTCTCGCATAATGCATCCTATGTTGTTGCAGCAGACACGCGTTACGCTGCACATACTGGCGATAATGAATGGCGAAATGATCGATTGGAAATATATAGTTGGTGGGGTTTTAGATTTGAATATTTTATGAATGCCACATCATCTGTAAGTGTTGCCGAGGAAGAGATTGGAAATAAAATCACCATATCTCCTAATCCTACAGCCTTATTTGGTGAAACATTCATAACGTTGAATATTGGAACAGTTGTTTCTGGTCATTTAGAGATTCACGATATGGGTGGAAGGTTAATTCATTCGTTAGATGTTGAGAATAAAAGTCAGATCTTTTTAAATCTTGAGCGCTTTAACATAAAAGCAGGCACCTATATCTTAAGTGTTCAAAATGATGATGGGATTTTGAAAGAACGTTTTGTAATTCAGTAAACAACAGCATTAACAAAATTAAAAAACATGTTGTATAAATTAGACAGCATGTTTTTCATTGATCGATAGAGAAAATAGATGGTTAATTAAATCTACCATATCCCTACAATTCTATTTTAATTTTCTTGTATTTCATTTCTAGTAACATCATTAATCAACTATTTGTCAGTTGTTAATGATGATTTTTAACTTTTCGTATGGTGATTGTAGAGTTTTTTACGAGCAACTCAAATGAATTGTTTGTGCGTCTAAATCATGTTAAATGAAATAATAAAAAAATAAATTTAGAATTATGAAAACAAGATTATTAATATTATTAGGGGTCTTCGCAATGACGACAGCAAAAGCTGAAATTGTACATGTTTCTTCAGACATTACACTGGGTGGAGCGGAACCTAATTTCACAACAGTTGTTATTGAAGGTAAAAACGTGAATTTATCTCATTGGGGGTTTGAAGCAAGTGGTTTTCAAATAGATGGGAATAACGATTTTGTTGGCTTAGTTATAGAAGGGGGATCTGAGAATTTAATGCGCTTAAATGAAGGAGATCCAATTTCGACTTCAGAAGACTTCGTGACTCCATCAGGTTATGCACCTGCATACCATAGTCCTATATTTGGGACACCTGAAGATGAAATACTGACAAATGATGAGTCAACTTATTTTGGTTTTAAGGTTATTGACGGAGCAAATACTTATTATGCTTGGTTGAAATTAACACGAATTTCTTCTGATGAAGTTGTAATCAATGAATACGCTTACGAAAATGAAGAAGGTGTAGCGATTTCTGCTGGTGATAATGGCGCGGGCGGAGGAGGAGATGTTTCTGTGACTAGTGATGTAACAGAACATTTTACGGTTTATCCGAATCCTGTTTATAATCACTTATTCTTTAAAGGCAATTTAGAGGGTTGGAATGAAGTGTCAATCATAGATCTTGCTGGGAAAGTTGTAATTCGATCAAATGACATATCAAGCGGAATTGCAGTTCAAACTCTTAATACCGGCTTTTATATTGTGAAAATACGCACAAATTCAGGGGCAATATTGATTGATAAAATTGAAAAAAAATAATTCCTCCAGTATTCGTATTGAATTGTTATTGATAGATAAATAGAGGGCTTAATTGGTGTCCTGATTTTTTTCTTAAGGATCACAATTTATCAATACTGAGGTTTTGAGCGGGGTTGCTTTTCTAAGTAAACCGTAATTAAAGGGGGTGCTGTCTGAAAAGAAGCATTCCCTTTTCTTTATATACTTTTAAACAAAGCAGTTTACTTGCTTGTATGATAAAAACTGTTTTCCGTTTAGATTGCCTCTATAAACTCATCTAGATTCTCTCCTTCGTTCAATGCTAACTTCTTTTTTAATCGATAGCGACTCATTTCAACTGATTTTGGTGAAATACCACGAATAGAAGCAATTTCTTTGTTAGAAGTCTTTATTCTAATTAAACCGCATAGTTTTTTTTCATTTGTTGTGAGCCTAGGAAATTGCTCGGTTAATTTGGTGAAAAATTCGTGGTTTACTTTTTCAATATTTTCGGCAATTGCATTTGTATCTTCATTTAAGCTATGTATAGTTGCTGAAAGATGCGCTAATTCTCTTAATTCATGCATTAATTCGTGATTTCCCTTTGCCTTCTTTTTAAGTAGTTTAATACCTTCATGTAGTTTTTTATGAGCATCATTTTTACGTTGATTGTCTATCGAGAAATTAATTAGATCTTCCTTATTCATATCTAATTCATATTTCAATTTCTCGTTATTTACTTCACTTTGATGAAGGTTATTTCTAACGAGTTTATTTTTAATTGCCAAGATCTCTTTTTTCTGTTTTGCACGCTGAATTTTAGAACGATAAAAAAGTGCGCTCAACGTTATTATGGCAATACTAAATATTATTGTTGCAGCAGCCAACCAAAGAAAATAGTATAGCTCACGTTTTTCTGACAAAATTTTCTGAAACCGTAAATTAAGTTCATCTGTTTTTTCTTTCTGAATGGCTATATAATGGTTGAATTCTAATTGTGCGGTCTGTTGAAGTTCAAGGCTGTTTGTCGTAATGTTTTTAATTGAGTCATACTTAACGTAATAATAATACGCGCGTTCATCATTTCCAATTTGATGATATATTTCTGAAAGATCAAGGAAATTGACTTTTGTGATGTTTTTGAAGTTGTGATGTTCTGAAATTTTGAGGCTCTCCATATAATAGTTGATCCCTAAGTCAATTTCATTTTTTCTGTAGAAAACAGCGCCAAGATTACCTCTAACCATAGCATCAAAGAATGGAGTAACTTCGTCTTTAAAATATACTTCGCATTCCTTCAAAATTTGTAAGGCTTTATCAGAATCGTAATCCATGCAAAGCGCAGAATAGTTTAATTTGCAATTAATTAGCATATCCATATTATTCAACGCATCCAGTATTTCTATTGATTTTTTAAAATGTTTTTTTGAATCAATCTGATTGTTTTGCTTATAATAGGCCCCTGCCAAGTTGTTGTGCGCAGTCCCTATTGCCACTGAATCCCCAAAATAAGAAGCGATCGATAAACTTTTTTCATAGTTTTTTATAGCCGGCTCGACTTTATTAATATTCAAAAAGCAATTTCCAATAAAATTATAAGTCTCCCCTATTTTATCATATTTGTTTAAACAAAAATATAGTCTTTGAGCATTTAAAGCATTCTCAATTGCCTTACTAGAATTAAAGTTTTTGTCATGCAAACGAGCAATTGACATATAGGCGATAGCTCTATTTTCAAGTTTTCTTGGACCGACATAATTGTTGAGAAAGTAATAATAGGTGGAATATGCCAGAGAGTCAGGAAAGGTTTTAATGGTGTTTAAATCTGTCGTTAAATCTCTTTGGTCGGTTTGTGCATATGAATAGCTTGTTAAAATAAGTAAGAAGGAGTATGTCAGTATTAATTTCATCAAATGATTGTTTTCGTCTTAATAAAAACGAAAAAAGTGGTGAAGAAGTGACATCAAAAACCCATAAGGATGACAATTGATTCCATTATGATTTCATGTGGCGCGTAAGTCTTTGGTAGTGAGCTTTTTGAGTGCTCTACCCGTGAAGGTTTGGTAGGGCCGTAGAGTAATTGTAGTGCGTTTATTTAATGCAATCGAACTTTCAATGAACAGGAATTGTTTAACTCTTTGAATTTATTATGCACTTATAGGATAATAAAAGCACAAAAAAACCTGTAGCACATAATGCACAACAGGTTTTTTTAATTTCTATAATTGTCTAAAGTCTTCTTACTACAAGAATTCTTCCAGCATTGTTTCAGTGTCTTCACCTCTCATGATTAAGGCTAAAATAGTTTCAACATCAACATCATCCAAATCTTTAAAACCAATACCAACTGCTACACGTTCTAAAGTATCCATTTCACTATCATCTACTTTTCCGTCTATTTGCATCATTTGAATTAATTCAATGATTTGCTCGTAGCGATCTTCACGGCTATAAGGAGGAACAATAGCTATTGTTTTGTGATCTTTGATGATCATTTTAACCTGCTCTTCGCTCAAGCTAATTTTTTGTCCCATTTTGTGTAATAAGGTTACTTCTTTTTCAGAAATAACACCATCAGCTTTTGCAATCAAAACCATATTTCTAAAATGGCTTCTGTCTTGCAATCTTTCTCCCGTTTCAAATAATTGTTCAATTGACATTTCTATTCTTTTTTTGGCAAAAATAAGATTAAAATTCCATTCATAAAAAAACGCAACGGAATAATTATTCACATTGCGCCTTTTATTACGATATATCAATCGTTAATGCTGAATAACAATTCGCTGTGTTTCAAATTTAGCCTCTTTATATACTTGAATTAAATAAACGCCATTGGACCAATCACTCGTATTGGCGTCAACAGATTTATTTAAATTAGTTTGTGAATAAACAGTTTGTCCCAATAAATCAGTAATTATTAAATCGGCAGTTTCATTTATAGCAATGTGAATAAAATCGTTTGCCGGGTTAGGGTAGGACTGAATGTTAAATGCTGCGCTTTCAGTTATACTTACATCATCATAAACAAATCGCAAATTATCATAATACATCACAGCACCTGCCATTTCCCCACCAAACAGTGCCGTTAAGGCCGAGTCAGGTGTGAAATCAAGATCAATGGCTATGCTAAACTCTTCCCAGTCATCTCCTGGCGATAAGGTTTCTTCATATTCAACAAAGTCACCAGCATCATTCCAAAAACGGATGAAAATAGTCGCTTCATCAGTTGCATCTGACAAGAATTTAAAATCACCTTTAAGTAGAATTGGATCTGATGTGAATTCAGAACCACCAACGATATCCTCTTCTTCAAAAT
The DNA here is from genome assembly GCA_047623705.1 of Crocinitomix sp. Classification (GTDB taxonomy): domain Bacteria; phylum Bacteroidota; class Bacteroidia; order Flavobacteriales_D; family Crocinitomicaceae; genus Crocinitomix. The sequence continues at coordinate 28,125 of JBLHOW010000023.1, read as the reverse complement.
TAAATTCACCGTTCGAGATAAAAGGCATGATCTCTTCATCAACGTTTTCTTCAAAAACCTCAATTTTCATAGAATAAGATCCTTCTGTAGCGTCTGATGAACGCGATAGATTGTTAAATCCTAAAATTGAGAAGAGAATAGGATCTAGACTATTCCAATCTTCTGCCACCTCTAATTCAACTGGAGACCAATCTTCGAAGCTGAAATTAGGCAAGGCAGCTGGACTTGGGCCATCATCTCCAAAAAAGACATTGTCTACCTCAAGCCACGATCCTTCAATACCTTCACTGTCGTCAAATCCACTGCTGAAAAAAGCAATTGTTATAGCGTCTGGCGTAATGACCGCTCCTTCTATGTCCCAAGAAAATAAGTCCCATTCATCCTGTTCACCAAAAATTGGAAATTGAGCAAACGCAAAGGGTGTTTCATCTAATTCAAGAATTACCAGTACAAAACCAGAATCACCTTCGGCAATATTATATCTTAAATGTGCATTCAAGTTATCTACGTCAGAATCGTATGGATAACCTACTGGAAAATCGTCACCCAATTCACTGGCGAGTATAATTCCTGCAGCTGCTACTTCGTCACCGTCTGGAGTAAGAACTGTCTCTAAACGAACTGCATTACCTGTGACACCATCTGTGCTTGTTACATTAGATTCGAAAGGAAAGAAAGATGAAGTAGTTGTAAACCAAAAATCCAAAGAATCCTTAATGACAACATCCTCCCAATTTTCAAAACTACCATTATCCAATTGATCTTGGGCAAAGCTGATGTTTGCCGACAAAGTTAAAATCGAAATACCTAAATAAGTAAAAATTCTTTTCATGTTTTAATTTTAAAGTTTGCTGTATAGTCGAATGCTTAAATGATTACCCCTATTAGTGATTAATTGTTAGGCAATAAGACAATAGGGATTAGGAGATGGTGATTGGGCAATAGAGAATAATTATCATGCGACTTAAGGGATGTTTATTGCATTTTTCAGAGGACCCAATTTTTCGTTTTGCGTCTATTTTATTAGATATTAGAATCGGATAAAGAATAAGTGGCCCGCGGGTTTTTCGCACTGATAACACATAAAAGCGCCTAGGAATAAACCAATATATTGTCAGTTTTGCCCATTTAAGCCTTCTGCAAAATGACGTGCTATGCCAAGTCCCATTTTAAATTTGTGAGATTTTCACAAAGAACTAATTAGTCGAATTTAAACATGTATTCGCTCGTTTAATTAATCCACTTTTTGAAAACGCAATACTTCTTTTTTGTCCGAATTGTAAAAATAAAGCGTCATGCTTTTTATTTCAAATGAATTAGTTTCTTGTAAAAGTTTTAAGAAAAGTGCTTCCTGTTCAATTTCAGGACACATCATTTTAGTTCCTGCTATAGGTCCAAACTCTATAGAAGAAGATGTATACTGGATGATTTTACCGAAATATTGATTGCACATACCTTTTCCCATCACTTTCATTGTTGTGAGGTTAATTTCCATGTTTGGCCGGGTGGAAGAGATGTCTAAAACTTCACCATTGACGTGAGTTGCCGCCCAAATGTCATATATTCTAAAAAAGTCGGGATCTCTTTCTTTAGAAATTACTTTTTTGAATACTAATCCTTGCATTCCCTGAGAAATGCTTCTTGATACTTCTAAATGATAGATATAACCAGGTTCAAATTCGAAACCTTCAATTTCCTCATAAATGCAATCCCAATTTCCCTCTGGTTGCATTGTTCCTTCTTGCGTTTGATAGAAATAACGCACTATAGCCATGCCTGAGCAATCTTTCTTGGAACTATTTACCCAAATATGACCCGCATCAGCTTCCATTGGTATGTCAACTTCTCCAGGTTGTTCTTTTTTTTCTTCAACTTGTTTGGTCGTTCCGCAAGCTGCTAACGTAATTGTCGCAATTGCAAATAGTAATTTATTTAAGATCATGTTGCTTATTTGGGTCTAAGATAGAAAAAATCATGCCTGATTAGTGGGAACATGTGCCGCAATCTATTTCTACATTTCGAAGCGATTGTTAATAATCATAATACGCGCATTTGTCAATTACGCGAATTGTCGAATTTTTCATGTCCATTTTTAAAATCGTATTAGTTAATAGAAATAAGCCTGCAGTCGTTAGCGTGCCTGCTGTTAGCACGGTTATGGTTCCAAGTGCACCATATAATATTCTAGGTCTTAATTCGGTTGATCCGCTGCTCTTATTAATAGTGACTATTCCTAATGTTCCTAGGGTAACGCCTCCGGTAAAAAGAAGCGCGCCAAGCCCCAAAAGGCCGTAATGCGCTACTCTAATTTTTTCAATATCTTGAATAGGCAAGATTCTTTGATTTAGCATTAATGTACTATCATTCACAATTGTCAAGTTTCCTTTTATAGGTTTTTCTTCTCCTTTAATCCAAACTTTAACAGTTTCATATTTAGTAATCTCAGTACCCTTAACAAGTCCCTTTTCATCTGCACAGACAATCGTTTTTGAAGATAAATTGTTCGTAGAGTCTGTTTGAGCAAAGGTGGCGTTGAGTAAAAAAAATAAGAGTGGGATTAAGAATCGCCTGATGGTCATATTAAATAAAGTTAGCCTTTTTTATTTTCGAATTGAAATGTCCATATGTCTAAATTGTATTTTTTAGCACTAGCAGTTAATACGACTAAGCCCACGGCAGCCACTGGTAAACCGACAACTGTAATTCCAAAGCCTAGCAAAAAGTTCGCTATGCTTGCAAAACCTTCCATGTTTCCAGCTTCAGACATTACTAGTGTTCCACCTCCCATCATGGCTCCTCCTGCAGTAATTATCATACTTCCAAATAACCTTCCGCCTGTTTTTTTTACTTTAATTTGATCAATCTCGTTCATTGCCACGGGTTCATCATTAAGTGTGAATGTACTGTCATTTAAATATTCGAGATGGCCATTGATGGGCTTTTCAACTCCTTTTAGCCAAACTTTAACCCGATCCAATTTATCTATGCTGAGCGAAGTTATTTCTTTGGCTTCATTTTTTAGAAAGATGTGTTTTTCAACATTTGGCGGTTCCACTTGTCCAAACACCATAAAATTCAATGTTAGAATCGCAATACAGAATACATTTTTCAAAATCATAACTTGGGAATTAACTGTTACTTAAACTAACGTGCTAAATCAAAATTTAGTTGGTAACATTCTTTTTAAAACAAAATCTCATATTTTCCGTATGTAGAAATGTATTCAATAACATGCAAAAAAAGTTTTTATCTAATCTGATGTTAATTGTGGTTTTAAACCTATTGGTTAAGCCATTTTATATACTTGGAATAGATGCTGAGGTGCAGAATAGAGTGGGGGAGGCAGTTTATGGAAACTACTTTGCACTCTTAAATTTTTCTTTTTTATTGAATATTCTGTTGGATTTAGGATTGACCAATTACAATGCTCGAAACATAGCCCAGCATCCACAACAAATTACCAATCATTTTGGTAAAATTTTAGCCATTCGATTTTCATTGTTTTTTCTTTATGCTATTGCTACGATTATTTTTGCAGGCATTATCGGATACACGGGCCAAGAATTTTATTTACTAGGCTTGTTGATGGTGAATCAATTTTTGGTGGCGATAGTACAGTTCTCAAGATCCAATTTTGCCGGGCTGCATTTATTTAAAACAGATGCATTAATTTCAATTTTGGATCGCACCTTATTAATTGGAATTTGCAGTGCCTTACTTTGGACGGATTGGTTTGGCGGTGAAATGAAAATAGAGTGGTTTATATATGCGCAAACTGCTGCGTATGGCATCTCTGCATTGATTGCTGTGATTCTATTAATTGTTAAAATTGGAAGAGTTCGTTTAAGCATAAAAAAACCGTTCACACTTTATATTTTGAAGCAGAGTTTTCCGTATGCGCTATTGATTCTGTTAATGATGATGTACAATAGGATTGATGCGGTAATGTTAGAACGTCTATTACCAAATGGTAATGCTGCAGCAGGAGTCTATGCCCAAGGTTTTCGATTATTGGATGCGGTAAATATGTTTGCGCTACTTTTTGCCGGTTTATTACTGCCAATTTTTGCGCGACTTTTAAGAAAAAAAGAAGCGATAGATCAAATGACTGCGCTTGCGTTTCGAATGTTATTTGGCATAAGTATTATTGTAGGAACAACATGTTTTTTCTTCCAAACGGAATTGATTGAACTGCGCTATGAAGGTAGCTCGGCAGAGTCGGCAGTGTCATTCGGGTTTTTAATTCTAAGTTTTATTCCTGTGGCCATTACCTACGTTTTTGGAACCTTATTAACTGCGAATGGAAGTTTGCGTTACTTAAATCAAATGGCCCTTGTAGGTGTTGTTTTGAATGTAGTAATGAATTATTTTTTCATCCAATCAATTGGCGTGGTTGGTGCGGCACTAGCGACTTTGATTACACAAGGTGTAACTGCTATTGTGCAGATGGCTGTGGCGTATCGATTATTTAAATTCAAATTTAGTTTTAAATATTACGCGGCATTTATTGGTTTGGTAGGAGGATTATTACTCGGCTATTACTTCTTAAATGTCACCTTTACCAATAGATTGGAACTAATTATTCCATACTTCCTCTTTGGTATTGTACTTGGATTTTTACTCGGTATTTTCAGAGTCAGTGATTTGAAAACAGTCGTTGCTAAGGAAGAGATTTAGATTGGAGATAGTAAAGCTGAGTTCTCGCAACTTAAAAATAGTGTACTCCCAACTAAACAGAAAAGCCAAAGTTTTCTTGTGAAAAATATTTAGAAAACGGTTAAAAGTACTAACATCAGCCCAAGTAAGATTGTTACGGCAACTAATCCTTTAGTGAATTCCAATAAATTCCATCTAAAATTGGTGAAATAAAACAAAAACATATTTGGAAGCATAGAAAAGATGAAGATATCTTGTTGTTCATTACTATGTATTGCACGGGCAACATAACCAGCAAAATCTACGTCAGTGCCAATAGTTTTAACAAAATACGAGATAATAAAACCAACTATTGGTAAAAGTACACCCAATAATACGCCAATTAGGGCTTTATCCATTTTCTTTAATTTCTCCTTCATATTATTTCTTTAAATCCCATTCGTTTAAGCTAGAAATGAGGTGATGTGCCGTCATATCAAATTGTGTTGGAACAATGGATATATAATTATTATCCAAGGCCCAAATATCTGTATCTTCTCCTTTGTCTGTCTTAGTAAATTTACCTGTGAGCCAAAAATATTCACCTCCAAAAGGATCATTTCGTTTGTCGAAAGAATCTTCCCAGAATGCTCTGCCCTGACGGCAAATCTTAATCCCTTTTAACTCCTCTTTTTTACCTTTAGGAATGTTTACATTCAAACATACGCCAGATTGTAAACCATTATCCAAAACGCTTTTTGCAATTATAGCAGCATAATGTCCCGCAGCTTCAAAATCCGCATCTGCACTATGATCTAATAATGAAAACCCAATTGATGGAATACCTTCAATTGCTCCTTCTACAGCTGCAGACATAGTACCCGAATAAAGTACGTTAGTGGCCGCATTCGAACCATGATTTATCCCTGAAACTAATAATGTTGGACGCCCTTTGATAACTTCATAAATTGCCAATTTCACACAGTCAACAGGTGTGCCTGAACATGTATAAGCCTTTATTCCAGGAAATTGATTTGATTTTTTTAAGCGTAAAGGATCATGAATTGTAATTGCATGTCCCATGCCACTTTGTGGTTTGTCTGGAGCAACGATCACAATCTCTCCTAAAGGTTCCATTGATTTTACCAGTTGTGCAATCCCTTTGGCCGAGATGCTATCGTCATTGGTAATTAAGATAAGCGGTTTTTCCTCCATAATTCGGTTTCTGAAGCAAAGTTAATAATTTCGAATCGATAGTCACTAGTCTCTGGTCAATAGTCACTGGTCGTTATTCTCTAGTGGTTAGCCACGAGACAATTGGGACTTAAAAAGATAAAGTACAAATGATAAAAAGGGAATTAACTTGTCGCACAACACAGCACAACGCATTGTACTAAAAGTGATCCGACTCAGTCGGAGAACGATCTAACGACTGTGAGCACAGCGAACTAATATCTCCGTAAGTAAAGTAAAAGACCATTGTATGGAATCAAAACGCGTCCATCTGATAATTGAGCAATACCGTAACATTCTAAATTATCCGTTTTGTGAACCCAAACGTTTACGGGTAAATCGGCAGGAATATTTTCAGGAACTTCACCAAAAATGCGGAATAAATAATCTTCAGTATTCATGATTTCGCTATCACTAACTTGATAAGAGATTGTGTCAATGTCAGTACCTGCAATAATGGTATCGCTAATTTCCAAAGTAGTTCCTACAGCTTTAATTGCTTTTTTAGCATCCGAAGAATTGATTTGCAAAGAATATTGTTCAATGATAAATTTTCCTTCAATGTCTATTTTAGAATCTGCTGCTCCTAGCTTTTTGAATGATATATTTGGTAAACTTTGAGCACCGGTTGTTGTGGCGCGCTGCACGCCGACTTTTGTAGTTGTTTTCGTGCTGTCTTGTCCAAATGAAATGGACACTAATCCTAACATGATAAAACTCAATACAATTTTCATAATTTGATTTTCTAATGAACAAATTTAGTAAGAAAACTAGCCTTTGTTCTTAATTCATATAATATTACTTCAGTCAAGTCAATTTTTATGCCAGAACGATAAACTGGAAATTACCAGCCACTTCCAGCTCCGCCGCCGCCAGAGCTTCCGCCTCCAAACGATCCGCCGCCACCACCAAACGATCCGCCGCCGCCTCCGCCGAATGAACCACCACCACTATAATAACCACCTGATCTGGTTTTTTGCTTACGCGGAATGGTATATGTTTTAATTTTAGTGTGTTTGCAATTTTTACATTCGAATTTCTTCTCTCCTTTACCTGAGCGCGCATAAGTTGCTGCTTTTATAGTTCTATCGTAGAGTTTTATATAGGTTTTATATTTGCAATTATCGCATTTATTGTAGGGTGTAAACCAGTTTTTATAAGGCAAAACCACCAAGTCAGTTCCCGCTTCATTAATCCATACATCATAATCAACAGAGTTTACGATTTCTTCTGCAATTTGACCTTTGCTCAAATAGACGTCTTCTTCTTTCTCACTCAATTTATGCAGTAAATCACCTGTTTTAAATCCAATACGATCCATATTACGCCAGCGGTGCATGTTTTTTCGTGTATAAATCACCAATAAAATAAAGGGGATTGGAGCAATGAAGTAAAAAATATACATGCTCCAAAACTTCATAATTCGATAGCGTTTATGCAAATCTTTAGTGCGGAAAACAGCAAATAGAAAGATAAAATAAACAAGGGTTAAAAGCAAACAAAATACTAAATAACCCAAGAATACTGGATGCATGTAAAACGGTTGTGATTGCACATTTGATCGTTCTCCTGTTTCGGCGTCAATAGTGTCTGAATCGTATAAAACTTCTTTGCCATTTAAAACATCATTAACCGCCTCAACTCCACGAATAACTCCAGTGGCATAATCATTATTTTTGAAATATGGCACCATATGTTCCTGCTGAATATTATAACTTTCAGCATCTGTCAAAACAGTTTCCATTCCACGACCCGTGATAAACTCGACGCGGTGAATATCGTTCACAACCAAGATCAGTAAACCGTTTTCTGTTTCATCATCACCGATACCCCAAAAGTTGAAGAGTTCTGTTCCCCATAAATGTGGATCAGGATTTCCAGCGATTGAATTCAAACAAACCACCATGATTTCATAATCCTTTTCAGCTTTGAGTTTGTCAACAATACCTTGGATTTTAGACTCAGCAAAATCTGGCAGCATAAAATGCGGATCAGAAACATTTTTATCATCAGAAACCTTAGTATTTGGTACGTCTTCTGCACTTCGACAAACACCGTTAGTGTTAATGCCGTTGTAATTGTTGTTAATTTCTCTTGTAGATAAACCGCTATAATAATCGTCAATAGAAAATGACGTATAACTCGAACTAACGAGTAAGAAAATAAGTAGGAGCCAATTAGTCCTCATTGTAATAGGATTGTAGTTCATAATCTGGGAATTCGCCTTTGCTCATTTTAACCAATTTATTGTATTCTTTAACGGCATCATTATAAGCTTTTTTCTCAAAGTTAATTCGATTTTCAGCTCCTTCAATCTGCACCAATAAGGTTTCAACATTATCCTTGTCGCCATAGGCTTGAACCAAATTTTTAGCATCTGCTATTTTTTGATTCAATTCATCTTCAATTTGGTTGCGTTTGGAACCTGTAGCGCCATCAAGCTTTGCCGTTAAATTATCGATTTGTGAATTTAATGTGTTCAAGTCACTGTGCGAACCATCAACAGTTCCGAACATATCTGGTAACATGTTATTTCTTCTATCGATTGCATTCTCAACTAAATCGAGCTGCGAAATCATATCCTCCTCAGCACTTATTAAATTCATTTCAACCGCGTTATTGCTTTCAGTTGAATTATTGGATGAAATAACCGCATATGCAATCAAAACAACGGCTAAAATAACCGCACCAATAATTAGATAGGTTTTCTTCGATTTGTCATCCTTACCACCAACTTTTTTCTTTTTATTAATGGCACTTAAGACATTAATAGCAATGGTGTCATCAGGATCGGTTAAAAGTTCTTTCCGCGCATAATACTCTGCTTTGTCCCTTGCGCTTGCAAAGTCATCCTCTAACCATAACATATGATAAGCCTTCGCTAAAATCGAATTCCCATTTGGAAGATAAGGATTAATGGATGTTGCTTTTTCAGCATCTTCAATAGCTTGCTCAAAATTTCGAGCTTTCAAATGATCCTCTGCCAATTTTAAATGAACATGTGCTTTATTTTGGAGCGCATCCCATTCCTCGTCAGACATCCCCATACTTATGGCCAATTCCCGTAACTCATCTAGTGTTAAGGGACGCTCGGTCAATGAATCGCCTTCGGCCTCGGAGACCACGGTTCTAATATGTTGTTTAAATTTTTCTTCGTTATATGCTGCTGCCATAATTCGTTGGGCTTTTATTTCAATATTCAATGCGCCTAATGATTGAATGCGTTTTGATCTATTTTTTTAATTATCAATCACCAATTTTTCTTACCTATCGGCCTATCTAACATCTAATATATTAGTGGTCTAAAGACTAAACTAATTAAACAATTTCTATTTCTATTCCTTCTACAGAAATAAGGTCACCTTTACGCATTTTTCTTCTAATTCTAGACTCAATTTCTCCATTAACGCTGACCAACCGATCTTCAATTAGTAGTTTGGCATGGCCACCCGTTTGTGCAATTTGTTTTATTTTTAAAATTTTATTGAGCGCAACGAATTCCTCATTGTTTCTCAATTCAAATGTTTGTTTTTCCATTTTTATAATATGCTAAAATTTGATTTGCGGCTTGATATGATGTAATTGTACCCGCTTTTAATTGTTTAGTAATTGTTTCAATTTCATTTTGTATACCATCAGTTTTACTAAAATCGGACAAAAGTTGCTCCTTTACCGATTCATTCATCCAATATACTTGTTGTGTTTCTCTTTCTTTTGTTTTCCACCCATTACTTACCACCAATTGATCAAAAGATTCAATAATTTTCCAAACCTTATCAACTCCTTTATTTTCAGTTGCGCTGACAGTTTCTACTTTTGGTATCCATTCATTTGGATTGGCAGGAAATAAATGAAGCGCATTTTTATATTCGGCACGAGCAAGGTTTGCTTTTTTTACATTTTCTCCATCCGTTTTGGTAATCAAAATGGTGTCGGCCATTTCCATTATGCCGCGTTTAATGCCTTGCAATTCGTCACCTGCCCCGGCAAGCATTAGCAGTAAGAAAAAGTCAGTCATTGAATGGACTTCTGTTTCAGATTGTCCTACACCAACAGTTTCAACCAATATTATTTCATAACCTGCTGCTTCGCATAATAATATCGTTTCTCTTGTCTTTCTGGCCACACCACCTAATGAACCGCTTGTGGCAGTTGGGCGAATAAAGGCGTTCTTATGAACGGCCAAATTATTCATGCGTGTTTTATCGCCTAAAATACTTCCTTTAGATACTTCGCTACTTGGGTCAATGGCCATTACTGCCACTTTTTTGCCCATCTCTGCTAAGAAGGTCCCGAGACTTTCAATAAAAGTACTTTTACCAACCCCAGGCACGCCTGTAATTCCCACCCGAATGGATTGTCCTGATTGCGGCAAACAGGTTTTTAAAATTTCTTGTCCGATTTTGTTTTGTTCCTCATTTTTACTTTCGAGCAACGTGATAGTTTCAGATAGTGCGGTTTTGTCACCCTTTAAAATGCGAGTTGTCAACTCACTAGGAGTTAAGCGGTCGGCATGTTTCTTTTTGTTCGCAATTAAGCGATCAATTTGAGCCTTATTTGGTGACTTTCGAATTGACATATTGTTTTTACGGTCCCTGAACCAATGTATCCTTGGCTAAAGATGAATAATTGACAATCCAAGATGGTTTCCCCATATCTCTTAACAGTTTATATAGATTGTCTCCGTAAATATAGTCAGTTAAAAGATTTTGAATTCCATATTCCTTCGCCAAATACTCCAATTGTTTGTGTGAAGGTCTATATCTTCCATGACTCCAACCTTCTAAGTCATACTGCGTGGGGTGTTCAAAAAATCGGACTTTCCACAAGGAATCAAAAATTGGGCAATAATAATTGACAATTTTACCATATTCATCTTCTACCAAAAGACAACTGTCTACGTTATTTTTAAAAAATAAATTTTCTCTTTGAATATTTGCAACACCTGGCCAATGTCCCATAGCGGTGTACATAAAACGTTGTTTTCTTACAATTTGAGAACTAACTATTTTACCGTCTCGAGTGGTGACGAAAGCATATGTTACGAGAGTTGAATTAGCACCAGCGAATAAACCAATTGCCAAATGCGTTTGTTTTCCAGCCTGCGCATTTGCCGAAGCGTTGAATAAGCTAAAACCAAGGAATAATATGTATGCAATTCTATAAATAGTACTCGTTTAAGGGTATTAAACTTACGCAATTCGCAATGAGTATGCAAATATCCAAATGCCGTGCCGCATATTGTGAGCAATTGAAAGTAAAAATAAATGCAATCAAATAATTGTCTAATGGCTGAAAAAATGACGCATTGTATCCAGAGAATTACCACTATAGGCAATACTTGGCACTCCAATACAGCTACTTTCCGTCATTCTGTCAGTAAATTAGTATTGGCATATCTATTGACATGTAAAAAGAAACTTAAAATAAGATTATACAATGGCAACTAAAGGAACGGTAAACGTACAGACGGAGAATATTTTTCCACTCATCAAAAAGTTCTTATACAGTGATCACGAAATATTTTTGCGCGAATTAGTATCCAATGCAATTGATGCTACAAGCAAATTAAAAGTATTAAGTGCCGCTGGCGAAGTGACAGGAGATTTAGGAGACCTTAAAGTAGAGGTGATTTTAGATAAAGAAGCTGGAACACTTACAATTAAGGATCGTGGAATTGGAATGACTGAGGAAGAGATTGAAAAATACATCAATCAAATAGCTTTTTCAGGGGCAGAAGAATTCGTGAAAAAATATGAAGGTAAAGAAGGCGCAGAGCAAATCATTGGACATTTTGGTTTAGGATTTTATTCGTCTTTTATGGTTTCAAGCAAGGTGCAAATTAAAACCTTGTCTTTCCAAGATGGTTCTAAAGGAGCACAATGGGAAAGTGATGGAACACCTGAGTATGAAATTACTGATATTGAAAAAACAGATAGAGGAACTGAAATCGTTTTGCATATTGCAGAAGATTCTATTGAATTTTTAGAAAAAGAGCGTATTAGCGGTATTTTAAATAAATATTGCAAATTCTTACCTGTTGAAATCAAATTTGGTACAAAAACCATTAAAGAGGATGATCCATCTGGAGAGAAGGATGAAAATGACGAAGTGAAGAAAGTGGACGTTGAGGTAGATTATATCGTCAATAATCCAAATCCATCTTGGGCAAAAGCACCAGCAGATATAAGTGATGAAGAATACAAACAGTTTTATAGAGAACTATATCCTGCATCATTTGAAGATCCATTGTTCCATATTCATTTGAATGTTGATTACCCTTTTAATTTAACGGGAATACTTTATTTTCCAAAATTGAAGGAAACAATGGAAGTGCAAAAGAATAAAATTCAATTGTACTCTAATCAAGTATTTATTACAGATTCTGTTGAGGAAATTGTGCCAGAGTTTTTAACCTTATTACATGGGGTTATTGATTCACCAGATATTCCTTTAAATGTTTCTCGTTCATACTTACAGGCGGATGGAAATGTGAAAAAAATTGCTTCACATATCACCAAAAAAGTAGCGGATAAATTAAACGGAATGTTTAAGAATGACCGTGCTGATTTTGAGTCTAAGTGGGATAGTTTAAAAGTATTTGTTGAGTACGGAATGTTGACAGATGATAAATTCTATGCGAAAGCGGAAAAATTCACTTTAGTAAAAAACACAAAAGGTGAATACGCAACATTAGAAGAATATCAAGAAAAGATCAGACCAATTCAAACAGACAAAGATGGTAAGTTAGTTGTGTTATATGCCAACAGCATGGATGCGCATCACCAGTTTATAACTGCTGCCGAAGGAAGAGGGTATGATGTTTTATTGATGGATAGTCCATTAACACCACATTATATTTCACAATTGGAAAGCAAATTAGAAAATGTAACTTTTGCACGTGTAGATGCTGATACATTAGACAATTTGATCAAACAAGACGTTGAGATTCCTTCGAAATTATCGGATGAAGAAAAAGAAAAGTTGAAGCCAATTTTTGAAGAGGTAGTGAACAAAGAAAAATTCACTGTACAATTTGAAAACATGAGCGAAACGGACGCACCGATTGTTATTACTCAGCCTGAGTTCATGCGTAGAATGCAGGAACAACAGAAAATGGGTGGGGGCGGAATGAACATGTTTGGTTCATTTCCAGAAATGTACAACTTAACAGTGAACACAAATCACCCTACTGTTGGTTCAATTTTGAAAAAACAAAAAGACAATAAACAAAAAGTGGCCAAACAGCTGACAGATTTAGCAATGCTTTCGCAAGGCATGTTGAAAGGAGCTGAGTTAACAACTTTTATTAATAGAAGTGTAGAGTTGATCAAGTAAACTTTTTAAGTTATTTAGATTTGATTCCCCTTGTTTGTTTGCCTTAGGCGAATGGCAAGGGGATTTTTTTGTTGAAATAAGCCATTAACAATAAGCAAATTGATTTGCGCAAGGACTGATTTTTTTTGCAAAAATCAATTATGGTCAAACCTTAATTTCGTATTATCTTGTAAGAAATAAATCTCTAAATTTATCCAAAATGGGAAAGAATTGTCGTTGGCTTATCGCACTGTTTCCACTATTCATCATTTCATGCGACGACGATCCTATTGAGCCCGAGCCAGATGGTCCAGAAGAATTTGTTTATTATTGGAAAGCGACTGTAGACGGAAGTGTTATTTCTTATGAGACAGGGATAGATGATCATTTATTGATTAATGATATTTCAACTGACGAAATTGCTGATGGAGATTCCATCAATTTAATTCCGGGAGCAGCAATTTCTTCACCAACGGCATATGTAACTGGATACGGTCAAATTGATTTTATGGGCAACGTTTTAGAGAGTGCTGAATATGCCGCAGATAAAGCTGCCGCGTTAGCCAATATATTTACTGTTGGAGAACATTCATTTGCAGTCGATTATTTTACGACAACACCAGGAATAAATATTAGACGCGATATTAATTATGTGCAGTGGTGGTCTTTATACGAAGAGCAGCCAGAAACTTCATCTTTTATCGTTACAGAGTCTATCGCATCAACGTCATATGGGATTCCAGCGCGCCGTGTAAAAGGCACCTTTAATTGTATAATTATCAGCGAGGATGGCGAAAGTAAAATCATAGAGGACGGCGCCTTCTTTTTACAATTTATAGCGCCATAAACCCTACCCAACCTATTTCTTTCGATTAGGATTCACAATAACAACGCCGTATCCGTCTGGATCTAAAACCGTGACACCGTTGCGGTACCAATAATTATTTTTAGGACGATAGCGTTTAATGTTTGCAATTTGAAGCTTTTTTAAGATGGTTTCATATTCGGCTGTATTATCAGGATAAAAAACTAAAAGGTCATCCTCATCTGGTCGGTGTAAAGGTTGCTCCCATGAAACTGTAAATTCTAAATGCCAGCTATTTGGCTTAGCAAAGGCATCTTCTAATCCAATGAAGACGCCGTCGTAACCTTCATGACTTTCGAATTTACCCAATTCTTTCAAGCCTATTATTTGAGTGTAAAAAGCAATAATTGGTTCTAATAGGTTGGTATGTCTTGCTTGTCTAAATCGCATTTTCAATAATAGTTTTAACGCTTTTTTTATCGTCTATTGAAAGAACTAAATGCGTGTATTTTTTTGTGCTTCCAAAAAGACCGTGCAATGTTGCTTCTGCTTTTAAATGGATGATGAAATTATGGTCGAACAAGGTGATCTTGGCGTATGATTTATCTTTCTTAGGATAATCTGCCGTCGTCAATTCTACCCAGTCAATAGCGCTTAAAGGAATTTTAGTTTCTTGAAAAATCCCCATGCGTAAAACCAAATGCTCGTTGGTAATGAGATGTGGAACGCGGGGAATTGATTTCATTAATCCAATTATCTGAATGACACCATAAGCACTAATAGCAGTTAATATCCAAGATAAAATGGGGTGGTTTTCATGAATTAGTAAATGAACACAAAATAGTTCAATTAATGCGACTCCGAGCACGGCTCCAAGAATGCCTTGAATTCCACTTTCCTTGTGATAGGTGAAATTATTAGCGGTATAATTGGGCTTTCTCCATGTCACAAAAGTATAATAGAACAAACCAATTTCAGTTGCCAAACCATAAGCTAATTTTGCTGGTAAAATACTGGCTGCACTTTCTTTCAATGCGGTAACAAAATCTATATTGGCTGTTTTTTTTGCGCGATAAGCTTTGCGAATGTTACGCACTTTAATTATAACTAAAGTGACCACAGTAACTTCTACAAGAGGTAATAACCAAGTTTTAATCAAATCTAAAGTTTGTTGATTCGAGGTAGGAATAACAAGACTTGCAATAATTAGCCCTCCTACAAAAAAGGGCATAATTGTAAATTTCGAGATTTTTCGTTTTCGAATAAGACCGAAGTAAATAAGCGGTGTTAGGATAACAAGATCAAGCGTAATTCCTATACTTAACAGATCCGCGTCTGAATTGAAATGCTTCAAGTTTAGCGCTAAGACGGTTGAAAATAGAATCAGAAATAAGGGGATTCCAATGATTAGAATTGTCGGAAGAATTGCATTTTTGTGCCTCATAATTTGGATGATTAAATGCCGTTAATTTTCTGTTATAAAGATACGGATTTATCTGCTTTTAAGGTGCATCAAATCAAAGGAGTTTCAAGAATTAAACAAATCTTTTGGCCCAGCAATTTCACGTTCTAAATTCAGTAAAAATCGTTTGCGATCTAAGCCGCCAGCATAACCAGTTAAACTGCCATCCGATCCGATTACACGGTGACATGGAACTACAATAGCTAACTTGTTTTTTCCATTGGCAGTGGCTACTGCACGAATTGCTTTGAGATCTCCCACAACCAAACTTTGTTCTTTATAGGTTCGTGTTATGCCATATGGTATTTCTAGAAGCGCTTTCCATACTTTCAACTGAAAATCCGTTCCAATTAGATCTAAGTCACCGGTGAATTTTTGCAATTCACCTTTAAAATATGCAGCCATTTCTTTTTCAAGCAAATCTATCCAATGATTGGTACCTGTGGAGCGTTGAACATTAAAATGAGCTTCAATTGATGTTATTTCATCATTCAGTTCTTGACGATTATAAAATTCAAGCAAACAAACACCTTTATCTGTCGCTAAAACGTCCATTTCACCCATTGGCGTTGGAATTTGTTTATGAATTAGTTGCTTGGACATCTCATAGCGAAGATAATGAATATCGCCATTGAAGCAACGTTCTTGTTATTTATTTCGTATATTAAACAACTAATTTATACGATATGATTTTAAAACCACTTTTAGCCGTACTTATTACCGTTTCTGCATTTGCATCAATTGCACAGGATGAAGCGCGTACGGAGATTACACCTGAATGTTTAACTGTACCAACAACTTTAACGGCAGATGGTGCAACAGCATATACATTTGCTATGGCATTTGATTGCCCAATTTTCAACTATAAGTTGACTATTTATAATAGCGATAGTGAAATCGTATTTGAATCTCAAGCCGTTGCAGAGCAATGGGTTGCTACAGATGCTCCTGCTGGAACTTATACTTATGAGTTAGTAGGTACCATGGGAACTACAATTGATTATTATCACGTGATGAAAAACGGTAGCGTAGCTATTGTAAAGTAATCTTACAAACGAATTCTATTTTTAAGGGTGTTTTAAGCAACACCGATAATATTAACGCGTCTTTCCTATAAATGGAATGATGCGTTTATTTTTTATACTCCTATTTATAAGCAATTTTAGTGCTCAGGCTCAAGATTCAACTCAAGTGCGCGAAATTTCTGATTCATGTATTTTTGTTAGAAACATCACCGGGGCAGGATTCAACTCTGTCAGTTGTTTAGACACTGAGTTTAGGGTTTATATGGGATGTCCAATCAATCATTTTTCAATTACAATTTATGACCGCTGGAGTACACAACTTTTTTTCTCCAATGACATTGAAGCATTTTGGAGAGCTGATTATTGCGCTGATGGGTTGTATATCTGGCATGTCAAGGGAGAGATGCTTGAGAACGGTGCGCTATTTGCTGTTGAAAAAACAGGTTATGTTATGGTTTTAGATTAAATAATATGAAATTGCGATCACTACTTTTAATTATATGTTTCGCTAATTTTGCTTCTTATTCTCAAGATACATTAGCCACAGATTCGTGTACGTTTTTCATGTCCAATACCATTACTGCTGATTGCGAAGATTATGGTTGTCAATTTTTACAGTTCTATTTAGATTGTGAACTCGAGGAATTCCATATCATAGTTTTGAATAGGTGGGGCGAAATAATTTATGAATCAACTGATCGAGATGAATTATGGGATCCATCAACGGTGTTGAATAAAGATGAAACAGTGGTTTGGGAAATTAAAGGTAAAGTATTACGAAATGACGAACTCGTTGAGGTGAAATGGCAGGGAGATCTTACTTTTTTAAGGTGAAATTTTGCATGAAAATGTTGAAAAATTTGTTGATTTTTTTTGTATTGTTTGGTTCGCAGCAAAATGCGAATGCACAAGGTTTGTACCCAATTGATTCCTGTGGGTTTTATATTTCGGATACGTTAGATCAAGGTTGTGCTCAATATAATCATGGCTTTATATGGACGTATAGCGATTGTGAAATTCATGATTTTAGAATTTTGGTGACTGACCGTAAAGGGCGAGTGGTTTATTATGATAATGACATTAATAAAAGGCATGAAACCTATAAAATATGGGACGACGACTTTCGAGGGAGTCAAACATTTTATTGGCGAGCTACAGGTTTTGTGTTAGTGAATGGTGTTGAGCGAAAAATTAATTGGGAAGGAAGACTCTTTTATTGGGGTTAGATTAAAATTAAAGCATTTTTCTTACTGAAATAAAACCAATGAACAGGATAAAGTGTGGATATCCATAGAAGCAAGTTGAAAATTGATATTTTTGCTCTGGATAAATCATCACACGATTAAATGATCTTTAATTCGATAGAATTTTTATTATTTGCAATTGGCTTCTTCTTGCTTTGGCCTTTTCTAGGAAAGCGAAGTATATCGAGATGGACATTTATAACCCTTGCGAGTTTTTTCTTTTATGGTTGGTGGGATTGGCGTTTTTTATTTTTGATTCTAGCCAGTGGATTAATCGATTATTTCTGCGCTTTAGCAATCGAAAACCGACCAAAAAATAGGAAGTTATTTTTTGCGCTTTCCTTAATCGGAAATTTAGGTGCATTGTCAGTCTTCAAATACAGTAAATTTTTCGCAACTGTTTTAGAGGATACTTTTGCAACCTTCAACTATAAAGTTGATTTGGTTGAACAGATTCCTGAGTTTGCTTTAATATTGCCTGTAGGGATTAGCTTCTACACTTTTCAATCCTTAAGTTATACGATAGATGTTTATCGCGGGCGTTTAAAGCCAACACGAAATATCCTGCACTTTTTCAGCTATTTGTCCATGTTTCCCCAATTGGTGGCTGGGCCAATTATTCGGGCTAAAGATTTTCTAACACAACTTAATCGCTATCGTGTTACGAACTATTTAGAAAAATGGAATGCGATTAAAATGATCGCCTTTGGACTATTCCAAAAAATGGTAATTGCAGATAACCTCTCCTTATTTATCGACAGTGCCTTTGAAGGGAAGTCGGGCTTTGAAGGAACGGCTTATTGGTGGGTGGTTATGGTGGCGTTTTCCTTTCAAATTTATGCCGATTTTAGTGGCTATAGTCTAATCGCTCGTGGCCTTGCAAAATACATGGGCTATCATTTTAGAATGAACTTTAACCATCCCTATCTATCCAAAAGCTTACGCGAGTTTTGGACGCGTTGGCATATTTCACTCTCTACTTGGTTCAGAGATTACGTTTATATTGCCTTGGGTGGTTCACGCCGTGGCATTGTTATGGGTCTTATTGCATTAGCTATAACCATGATGCTTTCTGGGCTGTGGCACGGTGCAAAATATACTTTTTTAATATGGGCGGCTATTCATGTGGTTTTATTAATTTTTGAGCGCCTTACGAATTGGACGAAGCTGTTTAGGAAATCGCCACTCCTAATTCCAATAATATTTGCGCAAGCACTGGTGGCTTGGGTTTATTTTAGGGCGGATAATGTCGCGCAAGGCAATCAAATCATAAATGATTTATTTAGCTATTCTGAATCAAATCTTGCGTTTTATGACATTTATTATGACAGTATTTTCTTTTTGGGACTGGCAGTACTAATAGAGTTTTTCGTTTATTTACGAAAGAATTATGCTGCCGTTAAAATGTGGTATTGGCACAGTAATTTAGATGTTGTTTTAGTTTCCTTAGCGATTATTTCTATACTTTTCTTGAGAGGTGAAGGCAAACAATTCATTTATTTTCAGTTTTAAGGATGCAGGCGAAGAAGAAAATATGGATTATGATTTGTTTAACAGCCATACTTGTGGTATGCGTCAAATTATTTTTGCCGGCGCCTATTAAAAACACGGAATTGCGTAATGAATTTTGGTTGCGTAAAACATTTGCCCCATCTAATTATGACATTGTAATTGGCGGTGATTCTAGAATTTATCGCGGCGTTTCAACCACCGCAATCAATACAAATTTATCGCCTAAATTACAAGCTGTTAATTTGGGGTACTCAAGTGCTGGATATGATCTTGAATACCTTGAATTTTTAACGAGTAGATTAAAACCGAAAGGGAAACGAATATTGGTATTAGGCGTAACACCGCACAGTTTGACCTTAGAAGGCGCCAAGAATGAACTCTATCATGAGCATCAAAATAAAGGACATTTTGAATTAATTAAAGGGCTTTATTTATCGCAATACCTCAAACATTTCGCGCCTTATAAGGCAACCGAATTAAAGGACTATTTTCTAAATGGAGTTTCAGATGACGGATATTTCGAAGACTTTCAAGAAGATGGTTGGGTGCATTCACATAGGCTGCCAGAGGATTCATTAACAGCCATTGAAATTTATCAAAAATTATTTACAGATTATCAAGTGAGTGATACGCTCATTTCTAATTTCCTGAATCGGATCAGTGCAATTGAAAAATCAGGGATTGAGGTGATCGCATTTCGTCCGCCAACTTTTGAAATGATGCGTAATGTTGAAGACTCATTAAGTGGATACAAAGAAGACTATATGCGTGATGAAATGGAATTAAGGGGTTGCACTTGGATTGATTTTAATCCTGCTGAATTTCACACTTATGACGGCAGCCATTTACATTATCAATCGGCTGAGCATTTATCAAGACTGATTGGGGAAGAAATCCAAAAAATGTTTGATGATTAATCTTAGACTGGTATAATCGGTGTGCAAATTAATGATTGATAACTCAGTCTATTCAAAGTGAATTCATATTTTTGAATGTATCCATTCTAATCTTTTTCGCAATGAACCGACTTATACGCCTTCTTCTATTTCTTGTAATTTTCATGCCTCCGTTCACCGCTGAAGCACAAATTAAAATTGCTGGGACCATTATTAATAGTGAAACGGGTGATCCTGTTCCATTTGCTTATGTCAAAAAGAAAAAAATCAATCGCGGAGCAATAACAAATGAAGATGGCTACTTCGAAATGGTTTGTTGGGAAACAGACACTTTAATTATTTCATTTGTTTCGTTTGATAAAGTAGTGGTGCCGTATACTTACTTTATTGAACATGAGCGCATGTTATTAAAGCCTAGTAACAATGAATTGGCTACAGTTGACGTTTATGCAGATTTCAGCTTTTTATATGACCTCTTTGAAGTTGCCCGCCAAAATTTAAAGGATGCTGAAACCTATCCTGCCAAGACTTATTTTGCTTTAGAAACTTCAACATCAGGCATGCCAATAGAATTATTAGAATGTTATTATAATGCGGAAATAGGCCCCGCTGGAATTAATGACTTAGAACTGAAAAATGGAAGGATAGGAATGAGTGCGGAGAGCGGAACCTACTATGCAAGTCTCAATACGACTCAAATTATTTCGGACTATCGTTTGCTGCATAAGCGGAACAATAAGTTTCCCACCAATCCATTACAATTAAATAAAAACAGATTAAAGCGCGTGTATAATTTAACACTAGAAGCTTTTGAAGATGGCATTTATAAAATCAATTTTGTAGGTAAAAATAATGATTGGGATTATTTTAATGCAACTGTTTGGATTGATAAAACAACCACACAATTGGTACAAATAAATTTGCATGAAAATGCGCTTAAAAAACACCCATTTACTGTTATTGATCAGCAACATAAAATGGATTCTCTTAATTTTGATATTACCTATACTTTTTCCAATGATGCCAAACAAAGTTTGGATAAAATTGCATTTAATTATGATTTAAAGTATGATAATAATCACCACCCTCGAATAATGAATTCTGGAGGTGTATTTCTATTTTTTGAGAAAGAAGCAGAATTTGATTTACCCTATTATACTGAATCGGATCATAAATTGTCGGATTATGATAAAATTGTTGGACAACCTTATAATGAAAAGTTTTGGTCGCATAATGAAGTTATTAGTCCGAGTCGAAAATCAATCGCTTATCAAAAATATTTTAAAAAGGCAGGTGTGCTACTTAATTTTGATGAATTGGTGAAACATAATGATAAGATTTTTAAAAATCGCATTGTTGAATGGAGTAGGGGAAGAATTTTATTGGATGATATTAATGAAAATGGAAACTATCAAGTAGCGATAAGAAAGGATGTTCACAATAATCAACTGGTGGGAGATTTATATAATTTTCAAGCCCATATTTATTTAGATCGCAATGTCTATAATGACAGCGTTTACTATTTGTCTAAAACGTTAATTGATGTCGAAGACTCGTATTATTATCTCAAATCTAATAAAAACACAACCTGCATAATTAATACGTATTATGATCTTGTTGAATTAGAAAGAAGGAGCATGATGGAGATTTTGGATAGTCAAGTTTGGCGAAAAGTACAGGTGGACTCTATCTATCAGCAAAGTCAAAAATGGCTTGATAAGAATTTAAAGTATTATTTAACAGAAGTAGAACATGGCGAAAATGACGCTGTTGTAAATCGCTTTAACAAGTTGATAATGGCAAATATGAGGATAGATAATTCTTTGCTAATTTGGACTGATTATATGGCTGGACAAATGAATGTACCAAGTCTAAATGATTCAAAACCTTGGGTTCAATTATATAATTATGGAACCGCTTTATTACAAATTGGGCAATATGAAAAATCGCTACCAATTTTATTACAAGCCTATGAATTAGATAGCAGTGACCCTTGGTTGGTCTATAATATTGGCTTGAATTACTTAAAGCTAGATCAAGTTAAAAAAGGCTGTGAATTTTTATCTCTCGCAAAAGAAAAGGGAGAACAAATACCGGATGAATTGACGAGCGAATGTGGGATATAATCGTTAGTCTCTAGTCTCTAGTTTTTAGTAAGCGTTGTTTTTCAATTATTAATGCGCTGTCCTCATTATTAGTTAAGGCGCAGTCTAATATCTTAGTACTAACAGTGATCCAACTCAGTCGGAGAACGATCTTACTACTAAAATCGCAGCGGTATAAAGACTAATTACTCCCTATGAATTAAATAACTATTCGCTTGTGCTAAAGAAGTGACGACCAAGTCATTAATGCACAAATGTTTAGGTAAAGATGTTGCGTAAAACGTTAACTCGGCAATATCTTCTGCAACCATGGGTTGATAACCGTCATACGCCGCATCTGCACGTTCTTTGTTTCCATTGAAACGAACCGTTGAGAATTCAGTGTTGGCTGCACCAGGTGCAATTTGCGTTACTTTAATACCATACTGCAATAAATCGATTCGCATTCCTTTGGTTATGGCATCTACTGCATGTTTTGAAGCGCAATAAACATTACCATTCGGATAAACCTCTTTACCTGCTGTAGATCCAATATTGATGATGTGTCCGGCTTTATTTTCTATCATAAACGGAATAATAGCCTGCGAAACGTATAAAAGTCCTTTTACATTGGTGTCAATCATTTTATTCCAATCTTCGGAATTTCCATTTTGAATTGGATCTAATCCACTTGCTAATCCTGCGTTGTTGATTAAGATGTCAATATTTTTCCACTTTTCAGGTAAAGACTCAATTGCTGATTTTACTTCAGTCTCATTTCGTACGTCAAAATTTAAGCAATAAATTGCTGTTTCAAAATTAGCTTCCAAATGCGTTTTTAATTCATTCAAGCGATTGATACGCCTTCCAGTTATAATAACATCATCACCGTTTGCTGCATATTTTTGAGCCATTGCTCTTCCAAATCCTGCTGTTGCTCCAGTAATTAAAATGATTCTTTCCATACGAGTAAATTATAGATTCAAAATTACTTTAAAACTTATACCATTTAAAAATTTGGTTTAATTAATTTTAGGAAAAATTTAATTATGAGCTCCATTCAATTTGAAATCAAGGATAATGTTGGAATTATTCGGTTTAACCGCCCAACAGTGTATAATAGTTTTAATCGTGAAATGGCATTGGTCTGTCAAGCAAGGTTGGATGAATGCGAGAATAATGATGAAGTGAGAGCGATCTATATTATTGGAAATGGGAAAGCCTTTTGCGCTGGACAAGATTTGCAAGAAGTAACGGATCCGAATGGACCAGCATTGAATTCAATCGTAAAAGAGCATTACAATCCTATTATTGAAAGAATTAGAAATATTGAAAAGCCAGTTATTGCGGCTGTGAATGGTGTTGCTGCAGGCGCAGGAGCAAACATAGCTTTAGCCAGCGATATTTGTGTTGCGACAGAAACGGCAAGTTTTATACAAGCATTTAGTAAAATTGGCTTAATTCCAGATTCGGGAGGTACTTTCTTTTTACCGCGCTTAATCGGTTTTCAAAAAGCAACAGCCTTAATGATGCTTGGGGATAAAGTGAGTGCTGCAGAAGCAGATGATCTTGGAATGATTTATAAATGTTTGCCTGCTGAAAATTTTGAAGCTGATTCGTACAAGATTGCGGCAAAATTGGCCAAAATGCCAACAAAAGGATTGGGCTTAACAAAAAGAGCGTTAAATCTTTCCATGATTAGTGATTTAACCACACAATTGAAGACAGAAGAGGAATTACAAACTATTGCAGGTAAAACACATGATTATAATGAAGGTGTTGCTGCTTTTTTAGAAAAAAGAAAACCTGAGTTTAAGGGAGAGTAAGGTTTTTTTAGACAAAAGGAAGTGGTTCTTAGGCAAGAGAGACATGCAGTAGGGAACAGGTAAGGGTTGTTAGGAGAGAGGCAAAAGGAAAAAAGAAATAGAAAAAATCAGATCAAAGCGTTGTCTAATGACTAAAAGCGCAGCGAACTAACATTTAATAAGAAATTGATATGAAAATTGGAATTTTAGGAGCGGGGTCAATGGGATCTGGAATTGCACAAGTTGCTTCACAATCAGGACATGAGGTGGTGTTATTTGATACCAATGCCGCACAATTGGATATAGCCAAAGGTAAATTAGCCAAAATTATGGCGCGTTTAATTGAAAAAGGGCGTGTTACAAATGAAGAATCTGAGGGCATTCAAGGGCGAATAAGTTATATAACTTCCATGAATGATTTTGCTGGCTGTGGATTAATTATAGAGGCCATTATAGAAAATTTAGACATTAAAAAGAAAGTGTTTGCCGAATTAGAAGGAATTGTAGATGGAGATTGCATTTTGGCATCTAATACATCTTCTTTATCTATCGCTTCAATTGCTGCTGCATGTGAGAAATCCTACCGAGTAATCGGAATTCACTTCTTTAACCCTGCGCCATTAATGCCATTGGTTGAAATTATTCCAGCGGTGCAAACGGCGGAAGTAATTACGGTTGCTGCAAGAAACTTAATCGATTCGTGGAAAAAAATAACTGTTTTAGCAAAGGATACGCCCGGTTTTATAGTGAACAGAGTAGCCCGACCATTTTATGGTGAAGCTTTAAAAATATATGAAGAGGGTCTTGCTGATTTTGCAACAATTGATTGGGCTATGACAGAACTGGGAGGTTTTAGAATGGGACCATTCACCTTAATGGATTATATTGGTAATGACATCAATTATACGGTAACTGAAACTGTATTTGCGGCATTTTATTTTGATCCGCGCTATCGCCCATCATTTACGCAAAAACGCCATTCGGAAGCTGGTTGGTACGGCAGAAAATCGGGGAGAGGCTATTATGATTATACTGAGGGAGCAATTAAAACAGCTCCAAATACTGATGCTGTTATCGGTCAACAAATCTTAAATCGTATTTTGGTTTTATTGATTAATGAAGCGATTGACGCTGTATTCTTGAACATTGCCTCGGCAACAGACGTTGATTTAGCCATGACTAAAGGCGTAAATTATCCAAAAGGATTATTGAAATGGGGAAATGAAATAGGTTTGGAGCAAGTGCTAGAGCAATTAGATGCTTTACATGCTGAGTACGGTGATGACAAATACCGCGCAAGTGTTTTATTAAGACGTATGGTAAAAAGCGGTGAAACCTTTCAATTTTAGTCGTTTTTAAAACTAAACGTCTGGACTTTGCGGTAGACATTAGAACAATCGTGTTTTGAACGCAAAAATAGCTGATAATATTAATGGTTTTTATATATTAGGGGAACCAATCCCTAACAAACTACGATTATAATGACAGAAACTGTAGAGAATGAAAAATTGGGCGTTAATTTGCGTCGATTCAGAAAACAACGAGGATTTACTATGCATACCCTTGCATTGGCCACTCAGGCAGATAAAATGACCATTATGGGAATTGAAAAATCAGAGGTAAATCCGTCTACTAATTTAGTTCAAAAACTTGCGATTGCACTCAACGTTACTGTTGAAGATTTAGTGGGTTAAAGCATATTATCTGCGAATTCCAAAATCAGTTTTGCGTATTTTACACATCTTGTTTTCGTGATGAAAAACAATGCCTTCTATATCGTGTTCGATAAGGTATTGTTTTAATCCTTCAAAACTTCTATCTTCTAATAATAGTACTTCTTTACCGTGCGGTACAAGTTGATGTTCATTAATATTTTCAGGATTCCCTTGAACCTTTGGTCCGCATAACTCATAAGTTCCATCCGTTTTTATATCTAAGGCGTCAAATCCTTCAAAATGATATTTATCTGCTTTGTTTGTCCTTTCACATTGAACCCAATGCGGGTGATGACCCGATTTAAGATCAGCATCTTGACAAGGAATGGCTTTGTTTGGTATTGGACGCTTATACGTGCCGTCAGGTTTTATCTTGGCATCATAGCGTTTGTATAATTCTCCATTAATAATAGCACTAGAGGTTCCATCAAATTTGCGCGTAGCAATAGCTTGTAAGGCCCATGCATTTTCAGGATTAATTTCATCAATGATGCGCCCCAAATTATTGGGATCTTTTTTGTAAAGCGTACTTATTTTTTTCATGATAATTTAGTGCATAAAAAAATGGTGTCCGTCTGAGACGAACACCATTTTCAGATTAGACTAATTTAAATCTTAGTGCTTAATGAATTTCGTTGTCTCAGACATTCCTTCAGAAGTCAGTCTTACGATATACGTTCCTCGTGGTAAATCATTCGCGTCAAAGGCAATTTGATTTTTGCCAGCTTCTAATTCTTTAGAAGTTATTTGACGAACAACTTGACCGCTTAGATTAAATATTTGTAAAGTAACGTTACCATTTGATGCAAGATCAAATTCAACCGTACCAGCATCCTTAACCGGGTTAGGGTATAGGTTGATGTTTGGTACAAACTTATCCTTATCAAGATTATCGTTATCCTCAGGTAAACTCAATAAAGCATCTGAACTCCAAATACCTCTACCATGCGTACCAGCGTAAATTTCACCTGGACGGTAACAACCTTCATCCCATGTTCTCCAGTTTTGCTCTAAATCGTGAACTGGAACTGCTCCAAGTGTTCCTGAAACATTTTCCCAAGTTGTACCACCATCTTCAGTTGCAAACAGACCAAATTCAGTACCAACCATAATAATGTTTTCATCATTACGGTCTACAATAACAGAGTAACAAGGAATTCCTCCAGCTAACTCACCATCTCCGCTATTCGGGAATGTTGCAATTGTACTGAACGTTGGTGAAACACCTGTAGCATTTGTAGATCTTCTAACTCTTGCAGAACTGAAGTTACCTAATGTTACTACTAATAAATCTGGATTATCCAATGGTCCAGTAGCAAGTCCTGTAATAATTGATCCGAATGAAGTTAATTGCTTCAATTCCATTACATGTTTTACTCCTTCGCCATCAACTAACGTATCACGCGTAATTCCTCCCATAGCAGGACCTCCGTCAAGTGATTCTGTTGGCGAGTAAGCGTCGTTAAATCCACTTAATCTCCAAACTGCACCTCCTGAGGTACCAATGAATAAGTGATTTCCGTCTTTCGAGAATTCCATAATAGAAATTCCTCCGATACCATCAGCAACTTTTACCCAACCTTGAGTAGTAGCTGAGAATCTTAAAGCGTTACGTGTCATCCATAAACCATTTGCTGCACCCATATCAAGGGCAAACCATGATTGGAATTTATCTTGAACGTGCAATGTATCCCAAGCAACGTTGTAGATTTGATCATCACCACCCATGTCAATTACTTCACCGGGTTTTAAATCATTTGTACCGAAGTAATGATCTGTTGCTGTCATGCTTAATACAATTACTGTATCATCTTCTTCAACACCTATAATCAATAAACTATCGCCAATTGTTACATCTGGTGCGCCATCAATAAATGACCAAGATAAAACTCCTAGGTTAAATGAGCTACCGGTAATTTCATCAATGATAATAATATCATCTATTGTTAAATCTGTATCAGCAAATAACGTATCGTCATATACAATGTCAATAGGAGTAATATAAGGAATGAATGTTTGAGCAGTTGCAGATGGCACCATTACAGTTTCACCAACTTCATAACTTTGTGAAGAAATATAATCCAATGTATCTTCCGAATCTAAGTCATTTGGATTCTCCCACATTTCGAATGTTGTATTAAATTCACCACATCCTGTTCCATCAGTAAAACCTGCATTACAAGGAGATCCATCACCGTCAATAAAATCTTCTGGTCCGAATTGATCGATATTTGATCCTCTATCAGAAGAACGAAAAACAGCTGCAAAATAAATTGAACCAAATGTTAAGTTTCTATTGATGAAAGAAATATCACAAGAGAATCCATCTCCACCACCAACTTCTCTGTGTTCTTGGTAAGTTGTTCCTGTGTGGTAGTTTGCCTGTGTTCCG
>JBLHOW010000022.1:0-75116 GCA_047623705.1 Crocinitomix sp. | reverse complement strand
CTCGCGTATCATCGAATTAAACCACATGCTCCACCGCTTGTGCGGGCCCCCGTCAATTCCTTTGAGTTTCAATCTTGCGACCGTACTCCCCAGGTGGATTACTTATCACTTTCGCTTAGACACTGACCGTATATCGCCAATATCGAGTAATCATAGTTTACGGCGTGGACTACCAGGGTATCTAATCCTGTTCGCTCCCCACGCTTTCGTTCATGAGCGTCAATCACAGTTTAGTAAGCTGCCTTCGCTATCGGTGTTCTGTGTAATATCTAAGCATTTCACCGCTACACTACACATTCCGCCTACTCCAACTGTATTCAAGTCTAACAGTATCAATGGCAGTTTCGAGGTTGAGCCCCGAGATTTCACCACTGACTTATTAAACCGCCTGCGAACCCTTTAAACCCAATGATTCCGGATAACGCTTGGACCCTCCGTATTACCGCGGCTGCTGGCACGGAGTTAGCCGGTCCTTATTCTTTTGGTACCGTCAGCCCTGGTTCACGACCAGGGGTTTCTTCCCAAATAAAAGAAGTTTACAATCCGTAGGACATTCTTCCTTCACGCGGCATGGCTGGTTCAGAGTTGCCTCCATTGACCAATATTCCTCACTGCTGCCTCCCGTAGGAGTCTGGTCCGTGTCTCAGTACCAGTGTGGGGGATAACCCTCTCAGGCCCCCTACCTATCGCTGTCTTGGTAAGCCGTTACCTTACCAACTAACTAATAGGACGCATACTCATCTCACACCTCCGAAGATTTAAACATCTTATCATGCGATAAAATATTACTATGGAGCATTAATCCCAATTTCTTAGGGCTATTCTCCTGTGTAAGGTAGATTGTATACGCGTTACGCACCCGTGCGCCGGTCGTCAGCAATAGCAAGCTATTCTGTTACCCCTCGACTTGCATGTGTTAAGCCTGCCGCTAGCGTTCATCCTGAGCCAGGATCAAACTCTCCGTTGTATAAATTTTTAAGTGTTTTCTGATTGCTCAGATTGCTCTTTTTGGCTTTGTTATTCTATATTTTCAATATCTCAAAGAACTTTTCTTGGTAGCTTAATTCGCCACTTCTAAAAACCCAATCCGCTGATTGGGGAGCGCAAAGATATGCTTTTTATTTTAATTACAAACTTTATTTTGAAAAAAAAATAAAAAACTTTTATTCTTACGCCAACATGTCAATTTTTAATCTCCTCTTTCTATCGCTAAACCCTCATTTGGGAGGCGCAAAGATACACATCCTTTTACTACCCAACCTAATTTTTTATTCAGTTTTTTTCATTTATTTTTCAACCCCACGATAGGGCGCTGGTTTAGTGCGTATTGAAGAGGTGTTTTTTATTACACTTTTTAAGCAATAGGGATAGAAGTGGTAGCTTTTGGCGCAGCCAAAACTTTAGCCCATAGCACGACCCTTTTTTGTGCTACTATATATAAGGTATACCCCTAATCTATAAATTAGTGTATTATATCACCTATATATGAGGAAAAAGGGATTGCCCTAATGAAAAACAATACCGATAAATACTCAGTTTATAAATGATTTTGACGTAATCTCTGTTTTTTATTGTGTCCTTTTTTTTATGAAGGTTAAGTTTTGATTATTTAAATAGCCTTTAACTAATCTAATTCTAACATTGGATTTATACCACAACAGAAAACCATGCAAGCAAAAAAATGCCGTTAACGTAACAAAAAGTACTAGCAAGAACTAACATTGTTTTGTTGAAACTCGAAAAAATCCTTGTTTTAAGGGATTGTAACAAAATGTATCTTCGTAGTTAATCTTAATATATACGGTTAATACTATAATTTCCGTAATGAATTCAATAGATGAGCAAAACATCAAACAAATATAAGGGCGTTGCAGAGGAAGCGAATGAATCTAAACCTAAAAAGGTTGCGAAAACTCCGCGTAAGACTAAAACAAAAAAAACGAAAACAAAGGTTGAAGCGAAAAATTTCAACCTACTTAAACCAATAACGAATTTATTTGCCAAAGAAAACCGTAAACTGAACTTGACCATTGGTTCTATTTTAGTCTTATTATCTACTTATCTCGTTTTAGCCTTTATATCTTATTTATTTACATGGCAAAGTGACCAGAGTTTTGTTATTAACCAGAGCTTCTTTGATTTCCTATTTAATACAGAAGAAATTGACTTGGGTAATCACTTGGGTAAATTAGGAGCATGGTTGTCTCACCATTTTATATTTGAATGGTTTGGATTGGCTTCGTTTCTATTTCCACTTGTATTTATGTTGCTTGGTATTTATTTACTTTTTAGAGTTGAATTATTACCGCTTAAAAAAGTTGTGGCAAAATGCGCTATTGGATTAATTATT
Organism: Crocinitomix sp.; assembly: GCA_047623705.1. Lineage (GTDB taxonomy): Bacteria > Bacteroidota > Bacteroidia > Flavobacteriales_D > Crocinitomicaceae > Crocinitomix. The sequence goes on along the minus strand of JBLHOW010000022.1, from coordinate 72,766 downwards.
CTATCACTGCTTTTTGGATTCATTACAGAGGCTGATTCATTTCCCTATGGTGGAATGTTTGGTTACCAATTTAACCTATGGTTGAAAATGACTGTTGGCTGGTTTGGCGCTTTCTTATTCTTAGCGGTAATTACGTTTGTAACTGTTGTTCAATTATTTAATCCAGATTTTAAAGCTTTATATGCTAAATATTTCCCCACTAAAAAGGCAGTAACTGACGAAAATGGTGAGGAGCCAATGCTTCAAGCAGACATTGTTGCAGTTAATACAATAAAGGATGAAGAGATAGAGAAAGATTCGATAAGTGAAACGATCGATTTTACTGAGGCTGAAAAAGAGAAGGAAAATGCTAATAACGAACCAAGTATAAGTTTAGAGGTTGAATCGCCGAAAGAAGAAAAAGTACCTGTAGTCGAAGATGATTTTGAAATCACCATTCCTGAAGAGGAGAAACAGATTGTTGACGATAGTGTACCGATAGAAATTGCAGCTACTGCCCAAGATGATACTTTGTCTAAAAAAGAAGTGAATGATAAGTTGAAAGAATTTGGAGAATATGATCCGACATTAGATTTATCATCCTATAAACTACCAACATTAAACTTATTGGAAGATTATGGTGGTAGACTATTAAATGTAGACAAAGAAGAACTTGAGAATAATAAGAACCGTATTGTAGAAGCGCTTGGACATTATAAAATTGAGATCTCCAAAATTAAGGCTACAGTTGGACCTACGGTCACCTTATACGAAATTGTACCGGCCCCTGGCGTGAGAATTTCGAAGATTAAAAACTTATCTGACGATATTGCCTTGAGCCTTGCCGCAAATGGAATTCGAATTATTGCTCCAATACCGGGTAGAGGAACAATTGGTATTGAGGTACCGAACTCTAAACCTGAAATGGTATCTATGCGTGCCATGATTGCTTCTGAAAAATTTCAGAATTCAGACATGGAACTACCTATTGTTATTGGTAAAACAATTTCAAACGAAACCATGGTGTTTGATTTAGCAAAAGCACCGCACTTATTATGTGCAGGTGCAACCGGTCAAGGTAAGTCGGTTGGACTAAACGCCATACTTGTGTCTATCTTATATAAGAAACACCCTGCCCAAGTAAAATTTGTGATGGTAGATCCTAAAAAGGTCGAGTTAACATTATATAATAAAATAGAACGCCACTTTTTAGCAAAGTTGCCTGATACGGAAGAACCTATTATTACGGATACAAGTAAAGTGGTAAACACCATGAATTCGTTATGTATAGAAATGGACGATCGGTATGACTTGCTCAAGGATGCACAAGTAAGAAATATTAAAGAATATAATACGAAGTTTATTCAGCGAAAATTAAATCCTGAGAATGGCCATAGATATTTGCCATATATAGTAGTAGTGATTGATGAGTTTGCGGATTTAATTATGACTGCCGGAAAAGAAATTGAACATCCAATAGCTAGATTGGCACAATTAGCCCGTGCAATTGGAATTCACTTAATTGTTGCAACGCAGCGTCCTTCAGTAAATGTAATTACGGGGATGATTAAAGCGAATTTCCCAGCACGAATTGCTTTTAAGGTATCATCTGGTATTGATTCGAAAACGATTTTGGATTCTACAGGGGCCGAGCAATTGATTGGACGTGGTGACATGTTAATATCCTTTGGAAATGAATTAACGCGACTGCAATGTGCTTTTGTAGATACGCCTGAAGTTGAACGAATTTGTGAATACATTGGAAATCAACGTGCATATCCTAATGCTTTATTATTGCCAGAGTATGTTGGCGAAAGTGAAGAAGGTAACGTAGATATTAATTTAGACGATAGAGATGTTCTGTTCGAAGATGCGGCGAGAATACTAGTCACACATCAACAAGGATCAGCCTCTTTATTACAACGTAAATTAAAAATCGGCTATAATCGGGCTGGAAGAATTGTAGATCAAATGGAAGCCGCAGGAATTATTGGACCTTTTAAGGGAAGTAAGGCTCGTGAGGTTTTAATTCCGGATTTAGTTGCCTTAGAACACTATTTGGCAGAACTTTAATTGCCCATAAGTGTTGTATATAAAACAATAGAAATTTGAAATGATTTTACTGCTCCATGAGCAATGCATGAAGTAAAGTACTAGAAATCAAACAAGTTTGATACTTAATCAAATTTATAATTAAAATCCAAGGTAGTTTGGCATAGAATTTGGATATTTGTAATGAAAATGAATAATATGAAAAAGGGTATAGGAATTTTAATGGCTGTTTTGTTTATCGGATCAGCGTTTGGACAAGACGTAAAGGCGAAAGCCATATTAGATAAAGTTAGTACTAAAACGAAAGCGTATAAGACAATTTCTATTGAATTTGACTTAACCATCAGCGGAGAAGACATCCCGGTACCAATCACTGAAACAGGAAAAGCTTTTTTGTCTGGAGATAAATATAAGGTTGAATTAAAGGACCAAGATATTTATTGCGACGGCGTAACGTTAACAACACATTTGAAAGAAGATGAAGAATGTTATACTTCAACTGTAGCTGATAACGAAGAAGAAGGTATTGTTTCTCCTACTGAAATTTTAACGATTTGGGAAGACGGTTATAAATATAAATACATCAAGGAAACAACTTTTAAAGGTATTCCTGTGCATCACATTAATATTTTTCCGAAAGATCCAAAACAGAGCAAATACTTTGCAATTATCTTGAAGATCGATAAGGAAAAAAATGAAGTTGTATCTGCACTTATTAAAGGTAAAGATGGTGTTAATATGAGATATACACTAACGAAATTTGAACACGATCAGGTTTTCCCTGCAGCGACATTTGTTTTTGACAGAGCAAAAAATCCGAATGTTGATTGTTATGATGAGTAATTAGATATTGGATATTAGATTTTAGAAAAAAGACTGTTCGCCATAGGCGAGCAGTTTTTTTTTGTTTCAATGATTTTTCATTGGCGCGAGAGTGATTGTACCCGTATCAAAGGATTGTTACGTAGCAGAGGTTTATCGGTATGCTACGCTACTTGAAATGACGGGGTTAATGATTGAATGGTTGAATGGTTGAATGGTTTAGAATCTAACAACGACCCTACTTAGTGGGAGAGTGATCTATATTCTAACAGCGAAGCGGTCTAACAGCAAAGTGCTCTAATTTCTAAAGCCAAGCGATCTAACATCTAAAATCACAGCTATTTATTCAAATATTTTTCCTGGGTTTAAAATACCTTTTGAATCGAACACCTTTTTGATGGATTTCATCAATCCGATTTCTATTGATGAGAATGGAATGTCCATATACTCTTTTTGAACATAACCGATTCCATGTTCACCCGATATGGTGCCACCTAGGCCAACTGTTAATTCAAATATTTCTCGAATGGCGATTGGTAATTGATTCACCCAAACGTCTTCACTCAAGTTGCCTTTAATAATGTTGATGTGCAGATTACCATCTCCTGCATGACCATAGCAAACTGAATGAAAGCCATACTTACTTCCTATTGCTTTTACGCCACTCAATAACTTTGGCAATTGATAGCGGGGAACAACAGTATCTTCTTCTTTATAGATAGATTGTGACTTTACGGCCTCCCCTACTTTTCTTCTCAAATTCCAAAGTTTGTCTTTTTGTGCTTGACTATCTGCAAATAAAACCTCTAATGCCCCAAAACCTTCAACAATATGCATGATTTTTTCGCAATCTTGCATCAATACTTCTTCATGATTGCCATCTACTTCTACCAACAAATGGGCTTGAACATTATCTGGTATTGCAATTGAATCGTCTCCTATAAATTCCGCCGTCCAAACTAAGGCATCTCGCTCCATAAATTCTAAACCACTTGGCGTGATTCCTGCTTTAAAGATGGCTGCAACTGCCGCACATGCTTTTTCGGCACTAGTAAATGGAATCAACATGAGCATATTCGCAGCCGGCATTGGAATTAATTTCAGCACAGCTTTGGTGATAATACCAAGTGTACCTTCAGATCCAACAATTAACTGAGTTAAATTATAACCTGTTGCATTTTTCAAAACATTGGCACCTGTCCAAATAACTTCCCCGTTGGCTAAAACAACTTCAAGGTTTAATACATATTCATTGGTAACGCCATATTTAACGGCCTTTGGGCCTCCTGAGTTTTCTGCTAAATTTCCACCAATAAAACAAGAACCTCTACTTGCAGGGTCAGGTGGATAAAACAAATTGACGGCAGCAACTGCTTCTTGTAGCACTTGCGTGATGACACCTGGCTCAACTGTTACTTGCCCGTTTTCTTGATCAATTTCAATGATTTTATTAAATCGCTCCATTGAGAGGGCGATTCCGCCAAACAATGGCAATGCTCCACCGCTTAATCCTGTTCTGGCACCTTGCGGTGTTACTGGAATGTTATGTTCGTTGCAGTAGGCTAATATTTTACTGACTTGATCAGTAGTATTTGGCTTTGCAACAATTTCTGGTGAGAATACGAAATCCTCCGTTTCATCATGCCCATACTCTTGCAATGCTTCTTTATCAAATAGTACGTTTTGATCACCTAATAAATCAATCAAAAAATCAATCTCAACTTGGGATGATTTTTGAAAATTATTTGACATGGAGTGCTCCTATAAACTCGTGAGAAATTATTACTTTGAGAAAATTGCGTCGGCTTCATCAAAATGAGGCACAATATTCAAAACATTGTGCAATTGAGAAATCTGGATCAGCTTTTGAACATTTGCTTGCAGTCCTGCAAGAACAAACGTTCCACCTGAATCTTTACACAAGCGATTTCCAATTAAGATTGAACTTAAACCAGAAGAATCACAATACTTTGATTTACTTAAATCGAGTACGATATTATTTACCGAACTTTTATTTAAGAATAAGAAAAGAGCCTTTAATTCAGGTGCGTTTGATGCATCCAATTTTTCAACATGGGCAGTTACTAATGTAAATTTTTCTTTTGTCTGTTGTTCGAAATTCATAGTTTGTTCAGTTTCAATTTAAGGCTTTAAGATTGGTTAGTTCCGTAATTTCAATTCATCATTATTTTGGAACTTTGATGAACGCAAATACCTTATATCCAAATTTATCATTTTTTTTATAAAATGTGATGAATCTGGGGTAATTTTTTAACAAAACACAGCCAAATATCACAAAATCAGGATTTGACAAAGAAAACACGGTAAAAAGAGGTTTATTCTCTATTGATTTGAGAAGCTAAAAGGTAAATTGAAGCCATTCGAACAGCCACACCATTTTCAACTTGATCTAAGATAATCGATTGATCTGAATCGGCTACGTCTGAAGAAATTTCCACTCCTCTATTAATTGGTCCAGGATGCATTACAATTATCTTTTTATCTAAACTATCTAGTAGTTTCTTGTCTAGCCCAAACTGCATTGTATATTCTCTCAATGATGGGAAAAACTGAATATCCTGTCGTTCTAATTGAATTCTTAGCATGTTTGCAACATCACACCATTCTAAGGCCTTGCGTAAATCATGCTCTACTTTCACTCCTAATTCGTGAATGTGTTTTGGAATCAACGTCGTTGGTCCGCAAACCATTACTTCTGCTCCTAGCTTTTGAAGACAAAATATATTGGACAATGCCACCCTTGAGTGTTTTATATCTCCAACAATTACCACTTTTTTACCTGTAAAGTCTTCTCCTAATTTTTCACGAATCGAATAGGCATCTAATAAAGCTTGAGTGGGATGTTCATGTGTTCCATCTCCTGCATTTATAACTTTGGCGTCAATTCTTTCTGACAAAAATTTTGCCGCTCCAGGATTCGGGTGTCTCATGACAACCAAATCAACTTTCATGGCTAGGATATTGTTAACTGTATCGATTAAAGTCTCGCCTTTTTTAACAGAAGAACTGGCAGCAGAAAAGTTAACCACATCTGCTGATAGTCTTTTCTCGGCTAATTCGAAAGATAAACGTGTTCGTGTTGAATTTTCAAAAAAGAGGTTGGCTATTGTGATGTCTCTTAAAGATGGTACTTTTTTAATTGGGCGATTAATCACCTGCTTAAAACGATCTGCAGTTGTAAAAATAAGTTCAATATCTTCTTTAGACAGTCCCTTAATTCCTATTAAATGATCTACACTTAAATTATTCATTCAATTTTTCTTCTGTAAATAAAACTACCTTATCTTCTCCTTCGAGTTCACTCCACTCTACTGATACACGCTGGCTTGATAATGTATCCACTATTTTACCCGTATAATCAGGTTGGATTGGCAAATGACGTTCAAACCTACGATCGATAAATGCCAATAATTCAACTCTATTGGGTCTACCAAACGCTAATAGTGCATCTAATCCCGCTCTAATTGTTCTACCTGAAAACAATACATCATCTATTAGGACAACATTTTTATTTTCGATTATAAAATCAATATTGGTTACACTGGGAATGATTGGTTGTTCTCTCCTTCTAAAATCATCTCTATAAAATGTAATGTCTAGTTGACCACATTTAATTTCTTGATTTAAATCATTTTCTAAAATACGTTGTAAACGCGTTAAAACGTGAATTCCTCTTGGTTGTAGACCAATGAGAACTGTATTTTCGAAGGATTGATGATTTTCTTTTAATTGACTAGCCAAACGATTGAGCGTTATTTCAAAATGTTTGCTATTTAGTATGGTTCTTTTGTCCATTTTCTGCTGATTAGACAAATGTAACTTTTTTTTTGCTTCCTGCTTTTTTTTTTTGATTGGATTCAATAATTTTTCTTGGATCAATTTTGAAGATAATTATATTCGAATAATTACGGAATTATAATCAAACTTAAAGCACCGTATAAATACTTAAGAAAAAGTCAAAACCGATCAGTCAAATTACCTTACAGTTTAATCAAAAATCAGGACGGTTTAGGTCTTTTATCCAACCATCTGTTTATATGATACGTATATTTGAGTAAGGGTTTGTACAACAATCTAAACGTTGTACAACAAATGAGTACCGATCTTGTGTGATTTTAGTTTTCATAGGGTTTAAATTGGTTAGCCTTGGTGGTTCGAGGCGTTTATATTATTATCGCCAAGGTCGGTTCTACTCATTTTTCTTCATCCAAAAAACTTCCCGCTTGTTCTCGATACAACTTTAACTAATTGCTTCGCTATTATTCAAAATCACTTGAATTGGCACCTACATTTCTGTTAAAGCACTGACGCATATTGAGCGGATTTTTTTGTTTCATTTGACTTCACTTAATTTATTGCTAAATTTAACGCATATGTCATCCCAAAAGGAAATACATCTGCAGAATACGGTCTATTCCAAACAACAATAATTCGATATAAATCAAAAGGATTATAAGTCCTGAGCGTAAATAACAAAGCAACATCATATAAATGTCAATAGAAAATATCCCTGAAAGCTACCTGAAGAACAAAAAAGAACCCACCGACTTATTTGTATATGACTTTAAAATGACAAATGATGTTGTAAAAAGCAAGGTCAACTTGGGAATGAATATGTTTAGTTTTTTGCAAGAAGGAACAAAACAGGTACATTTTGCGGGGAATTCGGTTGTGGTTAATAAGGATCAGTCTTTATTACTAAAAAAAGGAAACTGGCTGTGGACAGAGTTATTAGATAAAGAAGCTATTTACTTCTGTAAACTATTCTTTTTTTCAGAAAAAGTATTGAAAGAGTTTATTGAAAAGCATACCAATATTACTGCTCTTAATAAAGTTGACATTCCATTTTTCATCATTCGGAATGATGCATATATCACCTCATATTTAAATTCACTATCAACTATTAGTGATGCTCCAAATATTTTTATGGAAAACCTACTTTCAGTAAAATTTGAAGAGTTAATGCTTTATCTCGTTCAGAAATATGGAAGAAAGTTTGAATTGTATTTGCATTCATTAATAGGAAATGAAAGTTCTCCATTCAAAAAGATTGTGGAAAGTCAAATACATTCTAACTTAAAACTGGAAGAAATTGCCTTTTTATGCCATATGAGTCTTTCTACTTTTAAACGTCATTTCATTAGTGAGTATAAGGCATCTCCAGGCAAATGGCTCAAAGATAGACGCCTTCAAAAAGCAAAAGAAACATTAGAGCAAGGAAAACTGAAACCGTCCGATATCTATTTAGACTTCGGTTATAACAACCTTTCGAACTTTAGCATAGCATTTAAAAATAAATTTGGAGTCAACCCCAGTGAATCGTAAACCTTATTCCGATAATTCTAGTTTTCAATTTTGACCTTTTTTCATAAGTGTTTGAACTGTTTTGATAATGTCATTCGATAGGGTTTACTGTACTTTTGTTTCAAAATAAGAACGAAATAAAACAGAAAATCATGAATATTACATTAGCACAGGCAGAAAATGCCATAAAAGCAGCACAAGAAAAAGCAATAGCTATTGATACTAAAATGAATATTGCAATTGTAGATGCAGGCGCAAATTTAGTCGCCTTTGCACGTATGGATGGCGCTTGGTTAGGTTCGCTTGACATTTCAATTAAAAAAGCCAAAACAGCACGTTTTTTTGATATGAATACTGGAGTTATCGGTGAATTATCTCAACCCGGTGAGGCTTTATATAATATTGAGCACTCTAATAACGGTTTAATTACTTTCCCTGGTGGCATTCCAATGAAGAATTCAGCTGGTGAAGTCGTTGGAGCTATTGGTGTAAGTGGAAGCTCTGTTGAAAATGATCATGCAGTTGCGGAAGCTGGTGCTTTAACAATTTAATTGTATTAGTATTCATGCGGATAATTGCTTTAGTTATCCGCGTGAATGCATTTTCAACTTACCCAAAACCCATTAACATGTTTAAACATACATCCCAATCAATAATCCAAACAGATCAGGGTTTTCTCGAAAATAAAACGCTTTAAATACGGTACCTTTAAACCAAGGGTAAGTGCAGACAATCTAGTCTGTACGAAATGAGCCCCCGGTTTTGGACTTCTTTTCATAGGGTTTAAATTGGTTAAATGAGTGCTTCACACTCAAATGTCCAGGATCGGGTCGGCTCATTTTCGTTTTCCGCTCTTTTTTTCTTCAAAATTTTATTGACTACCACTGATTCTCTTCTGGATGTCGTGTGACTTTTTATCAGGGTGACTATTCGTCGCTAAAAGAAAAACGTGAGTAAGTATGGGATTACAAATCCTGAACAGCTAGATGTAAATACTACAAAGCTAGATGCATATTCCGCACCGCTTGTAATCCAAACATCCAATATTTAAAAATGAATTCAGCTTAGAACTTGAGATTTAACTCAATTCCCACCCCGTTGCTTCGCTTTATAACCTTCTTTATGCAAAATTTCAAGTACTTTTTTAGCAGCATTTCCTTGAATGATAATTTCACCGTCTTTGGATGAACCACCTACGCCGCACTTTTGTTTTATGGTTTTCCCTAAATCCTTCAAATCATCATCAGTTCCAATAAAACCTGTGACGAGTGTTACTTCTTTGCCTTTACGCTGTTTGCGGTCTATTTCAACCCGTAAATCTTGTTGATTGGGTGCCAATGTTTCTTCTTCTTCCTCTTCTCCGTCGTCATATCCAAAGTTTGGATTGGTTGAATAAACGATATCAATTCTTTTTTTCTTCTTAGCCATGCTTAATTGTAATATGCTTTTGTACCTGCAATATTATCAGAAATAATGATTTTAGGCCTAAAATTAGCGGTTGCTTTAATCTCTTTTTTTGTTTTCACGCCAAATATGCAATAATCTATTTCTGCGTTTTCAAGTAATTCAGCTTCTTCCAACGTAAATCCTACCCGGTTAATCACTATTAAGTCCAGCGCATAAATAGCAGCATAATCAATAGCTAGGGGAATATTTTCTGTTTCGAAGGATTTTTGCATTGCACCACATTCGACTGCGTTGAGCAATTCAATATTTCTGCAATTAGCGGTAAAGTAGGACTTTTCATCTGATTCCAATTCTGCCAATTCATTATTTAAGGCCCAATTAAATGTTTCAACGTTTTCAAATCCCTCAGAGCAATGGTTGTAGTGCTTTAAATCTAATATCACTTTTTTAGAATTGCCGCGCATGATTGCTACAAGTCTGGACAAGCGAATGATTGGATATTTCTCATCCGAGTTAAAATTCTCAATTTCACTCCAAGAAAGTTCCGCTATGCAAGTATGGCTCTCAGTATTGTCCCATTCGATAAATTCATCATGAAACAAAACTAAAACGCTATCCTTAGTCATTTGCACGTCCACTTCTACCCCATCAGCAGCAAGAGCATTGAACGCATACAAGATGGATTGTTCAGAATTGGGCGGAAAGACCGCGCGTTCTTCTGACAACGCTGCTCCAGCATGTCCGTAAATTATAGGAATAACGCTATATTCTTCTTTTTTGCAAGAAAAATTAATCGTTAGGATTAGTCCTAAAATGATATGTAAGCCCCAACGCCAATTCATAATTTAAATAGGTATATGTTTCAATACTTGGTGTATAACTTGTTTCAACTTTATTAATAACGGTACCAAATCCTGCAGTCAAATTTAAACGAATGTGTTGGTTTAAATCCCAATGCGAACCTACCCTTAATTTAGGATCAAAAACCCATAAGTTTGTTGTGACTTTGTTTTCATAAAATGCACTTATACAGGCTCCCAATAAAAGTCTCATTTTTTTATCCTCTCGAAACGTATAATCATAACCCAGATTAATACCCGGATAATTTTTCTCGAAAACAAGATCTGGTCCGTAAAAACGAGCACCTATATTAAAACTATGTGCCTCTTTTTGGAAATGAGCACCAAATTCGTATAAAACTCCAATGCGATTTAAACCAATTACAGCATATGCACCCCGATTTTTTTGAGCATTTACGCTTAATGTAAATAAGATTGCCAATATGAGGGTTATTGACTTTTCCACAATTAATAATTTACTACACTGACTGAATCCAACTCAACGCCATTACTTGCCTTTAACTCAAAGCAGAATTTGCGATTGATGCGTGACTTCAATTTTTCCTGCTCTACCTGATCAACATTCGGTTTAAAATTAACGGTAATGATATAGGTTGTATCCATCTCGTTCCTACCATTAACACTATAGCTTTTATTTACAGCCAAGTTGTTAATTTCGGGATATTCTACTTTGAAACCAGTTAGAAGATGGTTCAAATCGAGGTGATCTTTTTTAGCATCCTCAGTTGCCTGATAGTTTTTGAATCTGCCTTGTAAGTCACTAATCAATAGTTCTTTTTCTTTCAGCATATTAATCAATTCATTTTGATTACCAGAAAGCCCCAAGGCCTCTTTAATCTTTCGATCTGTCATGGCTACCAAATCCTCCCCTTGAATAATTTTAATTTCAGCAAAGTCTAGATCAAACCTTTCTTTTTGCCGATTCCATGAACCTAATGTTGAAGAATCAATATAGGCATTAACAACAGCCAATTCAATCACAGATTCATTCCAATCAAATATTGGATTTGGCGTGACTAGCATATTCGTCTCATATTCTTTTACAACTTCTTCAACAAACAAGGCAGTATTGGCTTCAAAACTACTGCGCTTTGCCATTTTGTAAAATAAATATGCAGATGGAGCAATCACCAAAACCATGAAGATGATAATGTAATTTTGTACTTTTTTTTCGATTTTACCACTAATATATTCGCGTTTAGGAAACTTTAAATAACGCAGCAAGATCACTGTTGATAAAGCAATAAATAAAGAATTTAGCAAAAACAAATAGGACGCTCCTAAGAAACAAGCCCATTCTCCATTCGCAATACCCCAACCTGCGGTACAAAGCGGTGGCATTAAGGCTGTAGCAATTGCAACACCAGGAATTACAGTATCATTTTTACCATTTGAAGCAGCAATGATTCCTGACAATCCTCCAAAAAATGCAATCATTGCATCTAAGAAAGTAGGCTCTGTCCTGCCCAACAATTCGCTGTTGGCGATATCTGTTGGTGAGAGTAGAAAATAAACAATGGAAGTAACCAGACTTACGCCGACCATTACTCCAAAATTCTTAACGGATGATTTTAGTAGAGCTAAGTCGTTAATTCCAACTCCAAAACCGATTCCACGAATTGGTCCCATTAATGGTGAAATAAGCATGGCTCCTATTACAACAGGAATTGACCCCATGTCCAATCCAATTGATGCTACAACAATGGAACAAATAAGAATCCATACGTTATAACCTTGGAATAAAACGCTTTCCTCAGCCACAGCGACAACTTCTTTATAGTTGTACTTGCCATGTCTTAATGATAAGGTGTTTTTGATAAACTGAAACATTCCAGAGACTAGCTCACCAGGATTTTTTTCAATTTTTATTTTAGTAGGATCTTCCTCTATTGTTTTCCAATCATGATTTTTTTGATCAGATTCTGCAGATTCCCATCCTGATTGATCTTTGTCATCATTGGGTTGACCGTCATTTGGTTTAGGATTTTCGTCGTCGTATTTATTTTCCATTTCGCCTATTGGTTAAGCAAATCTATTAATTTCTTTAATTCTTTTTGATTTTTTTCATTCTGAAAAGTTCTCTTAATGTCATTTTTTTCTCGTTGTGTCAAATGCCAACTCAATGCTATTTTCTCTAAAGGATCTTTACGCAGCACAAAAGTCAAAACATCAATCGGTAAGTCCTCGCATGAAATACTTTCAATTAATTCATTAGAATTAAATTCTTGTGATTGATAAAAGTTACCATAAAAATTGGAAGCTGGCTTCGTTACTCGATCAAATAACGAAAACTCTCCATCATCTGAAAAATCATAATCTTTATTAATGTCTCTAATCTCCATTATCACGACCCCACTTGTGTTTTCACTCAGCCAATCTTGCAGGGCAACAATATAACGCACGGTGCTTTTGGTACCATAATTATCTCTTATTCCTGCATCCATGACATGAATTTCAGGTTGTGTTGGCAAAGAAACCATTGGTAAGATATATGGGAAGGTTGAATTCATTCGAATGATAGAGGTATAGCGCACATCCATTGCTCTATTTTTATCAAAAAGTTTAATAAATTCGACATTCTCAGGTCCTAAATTCTTGTGTTCAAAACTAGTTCCATTTAAAAACCCATAGGGCTGTGCACCAATAATCATACGTCTTCCATCATTGATTATCGTTGGTGAATAAATCATTAATGGGATTTCACTCTGAAATTCGGGTTGCACAAAATCCGCCAAGGTTTTATCCATCAATCCGTCGGTATTATTGTTCAATTGTTCCTCAAAAGAAAATCCTCGATCTTTCAAATAAACCTCTCCCTTTTCTTCGAACTTGCGATAGCGGAGAAAAATATCATGCGCTGCTAAATTAAAGGCTACTTTGTTTAATAAATCCTTCGAAATATTTTCTGAATAGCGTTCTTTCTTCGTTAAACGTTCCTCAAAACTCGTAGTTGCAAAAACCTCTCTAAAGTAAGCCGCACCAATCATTCCGCCTGATGCACCTGTAATCATGTGTGTACTTTTAAAGAATATGCCACCTGTACGTTCGTCCGCCTCCTGCATAATATAATGCGTCCACATGGCTGCACGTAATCCACCACCAGAACAATTTACAATAACTAACCTTGGCTTATCAGTTCCTTGCGCTTGAGCCGCCTTAATTTTCCAATTTTCTAAAATTTGGACATGGTGGTCTAAATCATTTTGCAAGGCTTCATTATCAAATTGCTGTTCTTTTAATTTAGCAAGGTTGTAAGTCGCATTTTGCTGATAGGAAAGTCCATAAGCTTTATTATTTGAACGCAAGAACCCCGTGCCGTCTGAAATGTAATTTACTGTAACGAGTGACAATACAATTAAACTTACTGCCCAACCTTTAAACCACGAATAAAAGATAGTGACCACCATTAATAAGATCGTACTTAATAAAAAGAAACTGGCGCCAGACGGTATAACAACTACCGTAAAATCTTGCAGTAATCCCATGGCAATAAATGAAAAAACGAGGGCCAATTCAAATACTGAAGCGTTTAAATGATTTTGTCGAAAGATATCTCGGATGACTTTACGGTCGTAATGTTCAGAAGGCCGTGCACGTGTAATTTTGTGCAAAGATGAGAAATAATAGGAGGGCTGATAAGTGATTCTGGGCTGCGATTGAAACCAATACTTTTCTCGCGCGAATAAAGATTTAGCAAGGCTATACAAATTTCTTCCCTCTTTCTTCTTCTTCTTTCGTCCTTTCAATTTGAAAATGTCCAAATTGGTTTTAAAAAAATAGAAAACTGACAAAAGAATGAACAGAACAATACCTACTGTTAAGGCCAAAATTTCAATTATAACTTCTCTAAAAGCAATTAATTCTTCATTGCGTTGAACGTCATAAATATTGATTATTAGCAGCAAATAAAAGAGAATAGGAAATGCTGAATTATTAATTGAAAATTTAAAAAATGGTCGTGAAAAGGTGACTAAAAAAGGAAATGACGGACCTAAGATGATGTAACTATACAAGTGATAAGCCATGAAGAAGCCACCAACGGCGAGTCCTAAAATCATATAGGAAATCCAATTCACATCTCCCAAATATTCTGGCGATAGAAATAAGTATGGAATTCCAAATTTACTCCCAATATTTTGAGTCACTAGACCACAAAAAAGGATCCACAAGGCGACCATAAAATGACTTTTTTTCAACTGTAGAAAAACTAATTGAAGCGGAAAGAACTTTAATATGATATTTGCTATTCCCTTTATTTTGGCCATTGTTTTTTTAGTCTTTAGTCGCTTGTAATTAGTCGTTAGATCGTTCTTCGACTGAGTCGGATCTCTGTTTGTGTTTATTATATTTATGTCACTTGTTCTCGATACAATTTGTATTGAATGCGTTACGCTTTGTTCAATACCAACTAAGTGAACTGACGTTTTAGCTTGTTTTTGATTTTTATCGTTTATTTTGTTTCGTACAAAAATTGTTCTTTGATAATTGAACCTTCTATATAGATTAACGTAAAAAAATCAAATTTCGTGAGCACGACTTTCTGAACATAACTATATAGCTATTGATTGTGCTTATTTCCACTTTAACGGTCCTCCGCAACCAATTTCCATTCGGTAATTATAGTTTTTTCCAAAGCGCGAAACAATACTATCTTCTAATGGTGACCAATTATGAGCTTTATCTTCGCAACGGTAATTAACCGTTACAATAACAGTATCATAAACTAAGGCAAATCTTGGTGGTGTTTTAATGGCATTGGCGTCTTGATTGAGTTTTACTTCATCTCCTTCTCCATTATTAAAACCATCTAACCAATTGTAGAATGCATTTTTAGTTTTTGTTGTATCGCTGAATGTATAATAGAAAAACTCGGCGCGCGGTGTCACCATAATATCTCCATAAGCCGTATTCGTTTTACTTTTGAATAAAATTTTGCTGCGTTGGTTATACGTAAATCGATCTATGGCATTAAACTCTGTGGTGATACTCGTATCAAAACTCGCCAATTGGTTCTGGACGAATAATCCTAACGTTCCTGTTGGCATCACAACTACAGAATCTTCTACTATCTCAACTTCCTGACCGCGTTCACCTGTCTCACCTAGAAAATCTTCCAATGAGATAACTTCGGGTTCTTCTCTACCTCCATTGCAGGAAATAAGCAAACCCAAAAGGCATAATCCTATGACATTTTTCCAATTCATTCGCAATTAATTGACAATTCAACGGCTGCTTCAAAATCAAGTTCTTCCACATCCTTTGCATTTGGATAAGCTTTCATGGCGTTACTTAAATAACATTTACAATATGACTTTGCTCCACCTTCTGACATACAACGCTCCATTAACTTGTCTTTATCGGCTTTATTCCATTCTGCATTACTGCATCCTGCAAGCAGGATCCCAATTCCTAAAATCAATACAATTTTATGCCATTTCATTTGCAACATTATTCTATAAATCAGTTGGTAAATTTGCCGCTAAATGGACAATATCTGCAGCAGATATTTCTAAGTGCGTTGTAAATCTTACACGACCTTTACCAAAGCCAACACATAATATACCTTTTTCTAGCAATTGCGTTACAACATCTCCTTCATTTATTCCATCTTTTAAGATAGCAACAACTATATTAGTCTGTACAGGAAGTACTTTTTTAACCCAGTTTTTTGACGCCAGAATCGCTTCAACTTGCTTTGCATTTTCATGGTCAATTCGCAATCGACCGATATTATTTTGCAAGGCATATATTCCACCTGCAGCAATGATTCCCGCTTGACGCATTCCTCCGCCCAAAACTTTCCTTACTCTATGTGCCTTAGCTATAAATTCTTTACTACCTAACAATAGTGAGCCTACAGGCGCCCCCAATCCTTTTGAAAGGCAAATGGAAATTGAATCAAATTGACCGCCATATTCAAGTGGACTAATTTTATTCACCTCCAAGGCGTTAAAGACACGCGCACCATCTAAGTGAAAGGCGAGTTTATTTTCTTTACAAATTTGACTGATGCGTTTTATATCCTCAAAATCATAACATAAGCCTCCACCTCTATTCGCCGTATCCTCAATACTTACTAATGTGGTTACTGGGTAATGCTGGTCATTTGGATTAATGTTGTCAACTATTTCATCTGGATTTATGCGACCTTGGTTTCCTCTGATGAAACGCACAGAAGCTCCAGAATTTTTAGCAATCCCTCCACCTTCATAACGGTAAATATGTGCTTCTTCATGGCAAATTACTTCGTCACCAGGTTGGGTATGGACATTTATCGCAATTTGGTTGGTCATTGTTCCTGACGAGCAATATAACCCAGCTTCCATTCCAAACATTTCTGCTCCAATCCTTTGCAATTCATTTATTGTCGGATCATCTCCAAAAACATCATCTCCCACTTCTGCAGCCAGCATAAATTCACGCATAGCTTGTGTTGGTTTTGTGACGGTATCGCTTCTGAAGTCAGTTATTTTTATAGTCATTATTATTTTTTTAGATCTTAGATCGTTTCGCTTTTTGATCTTAGACAGTGCTTTGACCTATTGCTGTATATTAATGTTATGTATGATGTAAATTGATCATATGAAAATTATAATTTTCGAATCGCCATAATTCCATCACGAATTGGTATGAGTACATTCTCCACTCTAGGATCGGCATGAATTTTTTTATTAAATTCATTCAAGGCTAAAGTGCTTTTGTCGTTTGCTTTGATTTCTTCTGTCACTTTACCACTCCATAAAACGTTATCGGCCAAAATGAAACCGCCAGGACGCATTTTATCGATTACAGCATCAAAATAATTACTGTAATTTGGTTTGTCAGCATCAATAAAAACCAAATCAATTTCGTTTTCTAAGGTTGGTATAATATCCAAGGCCGCTCCTAATCTAAATTCAATTTGATTTGCAAATTCAGAAGCGTTCATATGTGTGTCTAAAATATCCTTCAACTCTTCATTATTATCAATTGTAATAATTTTGCCATCTGGATGTAGTCCTTCCGCAAAACACAGCGCAGAATAACCTGTATAGGTTCCAATTTCTAAAACTAACTTCGGTTTTAACATATGAGAAATCATACTTAAAAAACGCCCTTGAATATGCCCTGACAACATTCTTGGGATCAGGATTTTTAAATGCGTTTCGCGTGATAAGTTCGCTAATAATGTCGATTCTGCAGCCGTATGTTCTCCTGCGTAGTTATCTATTTTTTCGGGTAAAAATTCCATGCACCTATTTTTTCCTAAAAATAGTTTTTTCAAGTGAATTTGTGGCAGATTTTAGGAAGGTTTTAATAAAGTAGTAAGCTGGAACGCGATACTCCTGATAGCTATCGGGACACGTACCAACGTTTTGTCCATAAAAAAACCGCCCACCCACCTAAGGCGGACAGACGGTTCAATATTATTGATTAACTAGTTATTCCTCATCTCTAGCGCAATGTCCAGGAGATTGACAACATTTAGGCAATTCATTAAAAGCCGCTTCATCTCTTTTCGTTTCGGCAGCATCATATCCTAAACCGGTAACAACAGCCTTTACGTCATCTTCTGTTAAAACTTTAGTTTTATACTTAACCGTCACTTCTTTTGTTTCTTCGTTTAGCTCTGCGAATTTTACTCCTTTGGTATAGTTCAGTGCTTTTTCAATTCGCTCGGTACATTCACCGCAAATTGCGCTGGTTAAAAATGTAACGGTTTTAATCTTTGCCGCTTTTTCTTTTCCTTTAACAGTTGTTCCTGCATTAGCGTTGAATCCTGTCATTACAAACAACAGCATTAATAGTCCTATATTTTTCATTTTTATCATTTTATTTCTTTTTTTGTTTAATTGAAAAGTGCAAGCCAGCGTAAATATTTGCTCCGCTAATTGGCGCCCATACTTGTGTAGCATCAAAATACGCTCCAAAAGGGTCTTCTGCTGAAATTATTGCATCATTTTGTATGACATTTAGCAAATTTTCTCCTCCTAAATAGATGCTAAAGTTCCTAAAATTATATGTGATTTGACTATTTAATAACCAAAACGTTTTCGAAATTAAATCACGTTGATAGATTGTGGGATTAGTAGCCGTTGATGGTAATCGTTTTTTACCAATCCAGTTACCTGTTATATCAAATCCCCATTTTTTGTTTCTTGTAAGATAACCTGCATTCAGCAATACACGGAATTTTGGAACAAATGCTTTTTGCACCAATTCATTATCATACGTTCCGCGCACATCATAATATTTAAAAGCAGTTCTTAGTTCCAATCCTTTTGTTGGTTGGACAGACAATTCAGCTTGTGCACTGTGTGAAAAAGAGGTAGCGTTTGTATTGTAAATGTGAACTTGATTTGCATTAATATCCATATCTACAATCAATTGATTGAGGAATTTCGTGTAAAAATAATCAACTGTGAATGAGGCTACATTATCATTTACCAAGAATTTTTGCGTAAACGTTGCTCCAGCACTTATCCCATCTTCCGGTACAATATCTGGAGATACAACCCACTGTCGATTACTAGCCATAAGACTATTATAATCTGCAAAGGGGTTTGGAACACGATATCCTCTACCGATACTCAAACGCAAGGCATTTTTCTTACTGATGTTCCATTTCCCATGTAAACGTGGGGTAATTAATGGTCCATATAAATTATGGTAATCTGCTCTAAAACCTGCAACTACGATTAATTTATCATTGCTGTTAAAAGTATATTCTCCATATGCACCTGGAACTATCTCAGTTTTTAAGAAAGTCGAATCGTTATAGGTTTGATCATAGTCATCTAATAAAAAACTAAAACCCGCTTTAATATTATGGTTTGTATTACCAATAATATCGCCGTAGATAGAGTTTAAATAGATTTTTCGTTGCGTTCCTTCATAGGTCGTATTGCCAAATGTATTACGCATATTATGATACTTGGCTTGCCCAATTAAACCAATGCTACCAAATTTTCTTTTCTTTAAGAAATAACCATTTTTCGCAAATATTTCAACATGCTTTGTTTTGAATGAAGCGTGCCATGCAGTACCTGGAGGAGCATCAGAACTGCTGCCCAATTGTCCTCCTTCTTTATCCGCATAGGTTGCTTTAATTCCAAACTTGGCTTCTGAGTTCTTCCCTTCAAAGTTCCAACGGTGCATTGCGGCGGCCAAAAATCCAATTGGCATATCTCTAAATCCGTCATCATTGACATCAGACTCAGTAAATTGATTGGAAAGATGGACGAATGAAAGTGTTGACCATTTTTCATTAAGCACTTGTGCTCCATGTACATTGACTTCTGCACGGCTAAATTTATTTCCATACAAATTTACATAAAGCCGTTCAGCTTCATTGGGCTTTTTCAATTCCAAATTGATCATCCCAGCCATTGATTCATAGCCATTTAAAACAGAACCTGTTCCTTTTGTAATTTGAATCGATTCAATCCAAGTACCAGGTGTGAAACTAAGACCGTATGAAGTTGAAAGTCCTCGTACTAGCGGGATATTCTCCCATTGCAATTGTGTATAAACACCATCCAAACCCAACATTTGAATTTTTTTGGCGCCAGATACAGCATCTGTTATGTTAACATCAACCGAGGCGTTTGTTTCAAATGACTCTGATAAATTACAACAAGCGGCCTTTCTTAATTCATCTGTTCCAATTGTTTCAACATGAAATGGGTCCAATAAATCGATATGCTTCCCTAGGTTTTCTCCAATCACAACAACACCATCTAGCACTTTGCCCTCTTTTAAATTAAAGGTGAAATCTAAATTAGGGTCGAGCACTTGATAGAATATTGTTTGAAAACCAATAAAACTAATTATGAGTGTATCGGGTAAGGTTTTAGCTGTGATTTCAAATTCACCTAAATCATTTGACAAAGCAACAGACTTATTCAGCACCCAGCGAATTTTCGCGCCAGGAACGGCTTCTTCAACACCTGCATCATTGGTTGTTACAATTCTCCCTTTCAACGGACTTTCCGAGGTCTGCCCATATAAATTGGCTGTGAAGATGAGGCAAAAAGCAATTATTATTTTATTCATTATTATTTCCTAAAATTAATTAATAATCATTCAAATCTATTCTCATTCGTTTGATCATCTAAAATTAATGGATCAATACCTGAGAAAGGCCGCACTATTTATTAGGCGCAGCAAATATGAAATCAAATTAGGAAGCGTTGCAATTTAATGGGGATATCTGTCCATGATTCTGGATCGATATAAATAAACTCTGAATTGATGTTAGAATTTTGAGTAATGAAAAATGTTGGATTAAAAACTAGATTAGCAATCCAAGCGAATTGAATTGTATTTCCCGTTTTTTGAAATTCGGCTGTTGTAATCACTTGCGTGAATTGAGATTCGCAGCATGTTTTATCCTCAACATTATCCTGATGCTCAGACGGCTCCTCTGACTGACAACAGGATTCCTTTTCAGAATGACAAGTTTCAGTTTCAATCAAGACTTCATTTTCACAAACACAATTGGCAGATCCGAATAAAGCAATGTCAGTGATTTCACCTTCGCAATAGTGAATTTCAAACGTATTTCCAAAGGCGGAAAACGAAAAAAGCACCAATAACACTATTGCTTTGAATCTTAACATGAGTGCAAATTTAGGTAAAAAGAAGAATAGATGGCGTTATAGGGATGTTAAAAATAGCTTTAGCTTGTAAGGCTATTTTACATTAAGTCCATTTTTCCTTCTTACCTCTGGCCTCAATTGATGTAATCAAGCTTCTATATTTCGGTTCATCTTGATTATAAGCTTGAATTTCTCGATTTGGGCAATACAATTGCGTTGCATTTTGATTTGCCTTAATCATAATCGTGTCCAGCGCTTTTCGCATTACGATAATTGCCTCCGCTTCATTCTTAGCAGAAGCCGCTGGAAGCTTCATTGTATTAATAATTTCATCTTCTGCTTTAATGAGTTCTGATTTATAATGTCGGGACCATTCAGCTTTATGAAATTCTTCATGTTCTGTTGTAATTCTCTGATTCCAAAAAGCACTTCTCCAAGGATAATTATTTACAGTTTGTTTAAATTTCTGTCCATTACAAGGCGCATTCAATTCTCTCGACCCTGTTGGGGTTAAATCTCTAATAATTTTCTTAATCGTTCCCTGATTAATTTCCCCAGATTGAGCACTATCAATATTTTTCCATTCCCTCGCCCCTTGTTTAAAATTAGCTGGCCTTACCACAATTTTAATTGGAATGGCTAAAGTTTTCAAGTGAAATCGCCAATCTGTCCCCACTAAACAAGCACCATAAGTAAAACCTGCAGCTAATCTTTTTGTATCACCAAATCCAGACACAGAATTATCTGCAATTTTATTATTTATAGGGAACGTGGCTGCCAATTTTACTTTATTGCAAGGTGTACTTTCTTCTTTTACATCCTTTTTCTCGTCTGTCTTAGCTTCCTCGGGTTTAGGTTCAGGAATTATTGCCTTGACCTCTGGTTTGTTAGGACTTGCTTTTACGTTCCCTTCTTTATTATCAATGTCATCACGGTCGCTCTGTACAAGTCTTCTTTGAATCGCAGGTATAGTGGCAAGGTTAGAATTGTAGGTTCCTGTTTTTGATTGATACGCATTCCCCCGGATATTTTCCATTTGATTTGTATCCAACGCAGCAGCATCAATTGAGGATGGTCCTCTAAAGTTTAGTTTTGGGTTCATATCAGTAAGATACCATTTTTATATCAATTTCTATTCAACTGCCGGTGTTATTTTAAACTCCTAGTTCATAAGTAAAAGACCAATATGGCTATTTAATATCATTAATAAATGGAAGAAAAGCTGCCGTTTTCCCACCATGAACCAAACGCTTGTAGTAGTCAGAAATAATATCACCTTGTTGCTCTAAATTATAACTATACAATGTTTTTTTTGCGCGTCTTGCGGCGACCAATGTCTCCTCAACAGTTTTGTTTTTATCCTTGTATATATAACCTTCTGTTATCTGAGCCCAAATTGCTTTTGGGGCATAGGATACGCCCATTTTTTGATATTGCCAAACATGTGTCAATTCATGCATGATTAATTCCATGTCATTGGATTGGCCCACTGGAAAAGCTATAAAATTACCAATTGTTCGCGCATAGTTTAGTGCTGAACCAATTGACCGTTCTGACACTCTGACGCTATTAAGATCTACAACTGATTTAAAAACGCGACGTGCCTCAGACATTTCCCACGCAGTAAGCCATCTTGAAGATGTACTATTAACAACTTTATTTTTTGATTTACTTTGGCTAACTGTCGTATCCCAAATTAATCCAGGTTGAATTACTTCAACGGTTTGGTTATAAAATGTAGCCTCCGAATGTATTGCTGAAATTTTGTCGGCTAATTCACTTGCGTTCGAATACCCTCCGGCAGTCAAGGCGGTTTCAATTTCGCTTTTAGAACATGTTTTATCATTGGCTGCAAACCATGATTGCGTTTTATTATTTTGACTTACAATAATTTTTCCGTTCTTTATTAAACTGGCTAATGCCTTTCTTAAGCCTGGCGCTTCTGCAGAATAAATATCATAGAAAACATGCGTTTCAATACCTGCTCTTGGACGCTTTTTTTTGGTTTTCCGATTGTATGCTAGCAAATCTCTTTGCACCGTATTTTCAGCACCTGCTTGCTGACCTTGCTGAACCGTATGCATTAATTCGTGCGCTAGAAGATGTTTGCCTTCTCTGGAATGTGGTTGATATTCTCCGCTATTAAAATAAATATCTTGATCTATTGTAAAGGCTTTGGCATTTATTTCGGCGGCCAATTTATGCGAACGGCTATTATTGTGAATTTTAACTCCACTAAAATCCGTTCCAAATTTACCCGAAAGCTCTTTTTGCGCTCCTCTATCAATCTTAGACCCGCTACCCTTAGATGCATTGACAGACGATTCAAAAGTAGCACTAACCTGTGCATTTCCACTTACTTTCTCTTTTCGCATTACCGTATTTTCATCCTCTGCTTTGCTCAATTTACGCTGTATCGCAGGAGTCGATTTCGAATGAAAGCCTACTTTTACCGATTGAGATTGAAAAGCGTTTCCGCGCACATTTTCTAATTGATTTATATCCAAAGAAGCCGCATCAATTGAGGAAGGTCCTCTGAAATTTTGTTTTGGGTTCATATCAGTAAGATAAGCATAAATTGACGGATTATTATATTTCCAAAAGGTCTTTATTTAATGATGTAAAACATTATGTAGCTCGTCTGACGGCATTTCTAAGATTTAGGAATGCATTTGGTACCGTCAAAAGGAATTATTCGATATTTATTACATAGTTTGAAAAACACCCGAAAGCTTGATATCATGGTAAGAATGCAATACGAGTTCACCCCAACCCTTATAATGAATCATATCAAATGGTTTTGATGTATATTCTGAACCGATAAGCACAATATATACTTCACGCCCCCAATTCCCTGAATGTTCACTTAAAACAGCAAGATCGGCTTTAGAAAGTGAACCTGCACCAAAGCCCGTTTGCATGAAGGTATATGAACCGAAAACCTCTCCTGATATTTTGGCACCCATATCTGCTACATGGCGTATATATTTCGCAATCCCAAATATATTAAATTCATCTGAGGCCAAATATTTTCCAATGACCGAAGTGTTACCATTATTAATATCTGTCTGATCCTGCGAATTTTGAACATTATCAAGTAAATCATACTTATTTGCAGAACTAACGTTAATTTGTCCTAGACCAACTGAGATACTCTTACCCCAATTTGCTCCTTGAAAATCAGTTGCATCCTCCTTTTTTGACTGATCAATTTGCTCTGCCATTATGATTGCTGCAACTAATTCTGGTTCCAAACGATATTGAGCTGCTGCTGCCCTAATAACCTGTATACGACTTGGTAACTTATCCGTATACATTTCTTCAAATTCTGTATTAATATCTCTTCCAAACAACACCAGTACGCGCTCCAATCGCTCTTCTTCACTTAAACTGGCAAAATATTCGGCAGGTTGAATGAATTTCATTGGGTTACTATATTGAAATATCAATTCATATCCAGCAGTTTCAGTTTGAATCAATTTTTGCCATTCTTTTCCAAATTCTGCTTTTGCTTTTTTGATTTGACCTGATAAAAACCACATGTCCCACCAACTAATATATGATTCACTTGGTGAAATACCCGAGCTACCACTTCCTGTAAAAACAGCTTGAGGGTTTTCTTCTGCTCTTGTTTTATATTTAGATTTTAAACTCCCCGAAGCTTGGGGACCAACTGCTCCATAGCGTTCTCTATCAACATCATATTGAAAACGGGTTAAATCACACTCATGGTTGACCCAACCTTGTTCTTTCATATATTCACAGTATCCAACTTCCCCCGCGGTAAGTGCATCAGTAGAACAGCAATCCACTCCAGATTCGCACATCTCCACGTATTCATCACCTCCGTCCAACGTTTGTTTTAATTCCTCACAATCAACCGTTCTTTGAACCTTCTGTACTACAGTATTTGATTTTTGCTGAACTGTGTGTGTTAACTCATGTGCCAATAATTTTTTACCAGCTTTAGAATTTGGTTGATATTCACCATTATTGAAATAGATCTCTTGACCCACCGTAAAAGCTTTGGCATTTATTTCTGATGCCAATTGATGCGCACGGCTATTATTATGAATTTTTACAGCACTAAAGTCTTCACCAAATTTTGAAGATAACTCATCTTGCGCTCTTCTCTCGATTTTTGAACCTCCACCTTTTGTTGCATTAATAGTAGATTGAAAATTAGCGCTAACTTGTGATTGCCTGCTGCTTTTCTCTTTGCGCATCACAGTTTCATCATCTGTTTCACTGGATTTCCGTTGAACTGCAGGAGCTGATTTAGCAATTGCACTTGTTTTCCCTGTTTGAGATTGATAAGCGTTTCCTTGCACATTTTCCAGTTGAACCGTATCCAATGAAGTCGCATCAATTGAGGATGGTCCTCTAAAATTTAGTTTTGGGTTCATAAATGTAAGATAAGAATTATTGATGGATTATCACTGTTGCCAAAACTTCTTTTTATAGTCATATCCAATACGGACATACGATTCTCGATATTTATCTTGTATTTCTGGAACAAACTTAGTCACCTCAGCACCTATTTTAATGATTTGATCATTCTCAGGCAATGAGAAAAACGCAGGACAAACATCTATTTCACCTTTTGTATTTAGATTGGCAATGGCAGTCTTACCACATCCAACATTGGTTTTTGGCAAACAGTTCATAGTAAATTTCTGACCACGGTATATGGATTTCAGTTTATTGGCGCGATCATAAATCCCAGCAAGTGAAAACTTATTGACTTTGCCAAATTCCTTTTCAAGGTATGGTTTCATTTGTGCCAAACGACTCACACTAGCGTAAGTTTGTTTCATACCAGAAGCACCTAACGAATTCCAACGTTCTGCACGAGAAAGAGCCTCTTCAATAACTGCTTGATTCTTTCCACATCCATTCACAATATCACCAACGGGATCCTTTAAGGTATTCTTTTTACTCTTAATTACGTGCCCATTAACGTCATTAACGAACATGGTATATGAATCTGAATTAATTAATGCATTTTTTGGACTCGTATATCTAAATACCCTGCTATGCGCATACGCTATATCTTCCAAATCCAATTTGATAAAATGCCCCATTTCATGAATTAATATTCGGCGTTTAAAACTCGCCTCCGTTGCATTAAAATACTTCGGACAAAAGAGGATGTCAACTTGCGAGGATGTCAGTGCATATGCCCTTGAGCAAAAAGCATGTTCTCCATCAGCACAGCGGCGAACTGTATTGCCTTTTATTTTTGGCAAGTCTGATTTAATTAATTTTAGTGCTCTTAATACATGCGCAATTACATTATCTGAATGATCTCCAAAATATAAATCTAACGTTGCTTCTACATCTGGATGTTTCGCAGGGGCTCTAAAATAATTGACAACTTTGGCATATGCATTACTCACGTCAGTAATAGAATCGTTTCGTGTTTTATCAATATCCGCATGTTCTGTTATCGTACAATCTCTGTCTGTAGTGTTACTCACTCCGTTTGTAGAAGCTACAGGAGTTAAACTATATTGCACAGCTCTAAATTCACGATATTTATAACTGTTTTGGCTTTCCTTTGGTCGCGCTATCACATGAACCTTTACCTTTTCCTCGGTATAGGACTCTATTGCTTTTTTAACAGCACTCAACCTTTGGGCAATCAATTTATTATTGGCACTTTTCGGGCCTTCTTCTGAAGCGTAGCCATATAAATAGATCTCCTTTGGAGGCGTAGCTCCCATCATTAATGTCGCTATTTTAATTTCTTGCAAAAAATCAAGTGCGCTACTATTCTTTTCGAAATAAACTTTATTACTTGTTTGTGCAACCACATCTTGCACTCCTTTAACCTGTAAATCTTCGCGCGGCAGGTTTTTGGGTTCTCGTTGAATTATGTTATTATCCTTTAGTTTTGGTTGCACACTATCAACCTCTATTAATGGTGTGCTTTGAACTGGAGCTTCTAATCCATAAACTTGACGGAAGTAATATAGCATGGATGACGGATCATTCATTTTTTGACGAATATCAGAATCTAAAACAACATAATTTGGATGCGTTAACGACATTCCTGGACTGCTTTTCGATTGAATTATATCCAACGCTGCGCAAATCACTCTCGCCAATTCCTCTAAAACGTCAATCAATTCACCATCTGTCATCTCTCGTCGATAATAGGAATCAAATATTTCGCGAGCGTTCCGATCATACCATCCTGCATCAAACTTAGTCTTGAATACTTCTTCCGTTTCAGTTCTGGTTTCTTCTGGATATCCAACTGTCATAGGATGATATGTATAATCTGTAACATCAGCTATTAGAGCATTCGCCATAGCCTTTGGACAATAACCATTTAATTGCGGTTGAATACTTCTTAAACGTTCACTTAATTCTTGACCCTGAACTTCCTCTTCGTCTTGAATTCGACTTTCACCACGAGTACCACAAGTTATATCTCCATTTGCTACTTTCTCACGCACCAGTGAAGCAAACTCCACATGTTGCATTCTGCTGTAAATAGGGTTTCTAATGATCGTATTCTGTTCAATTCTCCCAGACTCAAGTAATCTATACGTGGAATATGAACAAACTAAATCACTGTCTATATAATAGAAAACGCAACTGCCATCTCCAAACACATCAATCAGATTTGGCTCCGTTCTGTTTGCTACATCAACGCGATAGTAAACTAGATTTCCTCCATCTTGAACAGTTCCTTGGCCCAAGACATTATCTGTCACCCATTTTTCAGGCCCCAACTCATGGTCTTTATTTGCCTGTTGTGTTATTGGAAACAAGTTATTTTCAGCCGCAGGGCCTCCTACCCTATGATTTAACAAATGCCCCTTTATAAAGACCATATGACCATTATATCCTTTTTCTAAAACGCCTTTAGTCGGCAATTTATCATGTCCGTAAATATTTTTTTGTTTAGACGTTATATTACTTGACCCTTCTCCAATTTTACCCGTAGCATTTGTTAAATAAGGCGTGGACATTGAAATTCCCGCTGTATCCGAATACCCGTTTGGAAGACTAATATCTGTCTCGCTATAATAAGTGCTATTCAATCTATTCCGTATTGGCAAATAAGCGTGTGCAGTGCTTGCTTTAACCGGGTTTTCTCCCGTTCGTTCCCGTTCTTCATCCTCACGTTCGAGTTCGGGTGATTCTGGTTCTGGAACTCCACCTCCAGGTGGAACTCCTGGAGGACCACCAACTAAAGGAATAATTGGCAATACACAAATCTCAGGATTACTTGCGCAGAATGCAATTATTAATGCTGCAAGCGCCACCCCAGTTCCAATTCCTGCACAAATCCATGGATGAGCTGCACAAAACGCTTCTCTCATTTCTGGTGTGATCTCAGGTTTTTCTACTTCTGTTTCAGCCTTATCATCAAAATTGAATTGCATTTCATCCATGCCATAAATGAGCACATCAACTCCTCTATTCAATTCTCTATCACTTGCCGAATCATCTGATGTTATCGGATCCATTTCGCCAGTCCATATTTCATAAACATTTTCTATGCCCAAAGTTCGTAGATATCCTCCTACGAATTTTGCACGGTGTTCCGACAAATCTTCATTATAAGACTCTGCGCCTATGCTATCTGAATGTCCATTAATCTGGGCAGAGAGTTCTGGGTTAGCTAATAGTAAACTTGCCAATTCATTGAGACCTTCAAGATGTTCTGGTTTCATCCAATCCTCATTAATAGCATAAGCGTAAAGACGCATTCCAAATGGAGAGGAAGAGAACTCAACTTTACCAGGACTTGATTGAGAAGCCTCTCTTTCTCCCTCTTCATATGGTGTTCTTCTAACATGTTTAGAAGCTCCTTGTTGAACAGTATGTGTTAATTCATGCGCCAACAAATGCTTTCCTACGGAACTATTTGGTGCATATTCGCCTTGATTAAAATAAATATCATTACCTGTTGTAAACGCTTTGGCATTAATTTGATTATTCAATTTTGACGCTTTTGAACCTGTATGGATATTCACATTGCTAAAATCAGCGCCAAAACGGTTTTCCATAAAGGACTGTGTACCAGAACCCATAGTTTGTCCACTCCCTTTAGATGCATTCAATCCCGTTTGAAAACTAGAACTTGCCGTAAAGCCTCCATCACTTTGTGCTGCTGAACGCTGCGCGGTATCATCTTCACAAGATGCACATTTGCGTTGTACGGCTTCAGTAACAGATTGCGTTAGATAAGGGTTGTATTCTTCTTCCTTATCCCAAGATTTTCGCTGCACTTGTTCCTCTTTGCAAGCCGCGCAACTGCGTTGAACCGTTTTACGTGAAATACTAGAATGCGCTTCATTTTTCATTGGGCTGCGCATCACTTGGTCAGCCATTTGATCTGCCTCTTGTTCGAATTTATCGTTGGGAGCTCCAACTTTTAGTTTTGGCTGTAAATTTTCTTTTTCCCACTCTCTGAGCTGAAATTCAACCAAACTTCCTACAGTCACGATTAAATCATCTTCCCTCACATAACCAAGTGCTGTAGAATTTCGGAACACTTTTATTTGATCATGACTTTTTCCCCTTCCGTCTAAATAGGTACCTATCTTCTGAGTCCAATAATGTCTACTGAGCGCGTTATAGGTTTCCATATTGGCCGCTTTTACTACCCACATATTCACGCTCCTAACTACGCCACCTGATCTAAAAGGAACTTGTTCCTTGTGTATTTTTGTAAACTTTGGATTTTCGTTTTCAAAATTTATACCTCTCAAACGTCCAAGACTATTGTAAACGGTCAC
The DNA here is from genome assembly GCA_047623705.1 of Crocinitomix sp. Taxonomy (GTDB): domain Bacteria; phylum Bacteroidota; class Bacteroidia; order Flavobacteriales_D; family Crocinitomicaceae; genus Crocinitomix. The sequence goes on along the minus strand of JBLHOW010000022.1, from coordinate 42,982 downwards.
GTATCGATCATTACCAAAAATTATCGCCGTATCAGCAACAGAATAAAGAGGATTACTACTCTCATCTACCTCTTCCTCTAACAACCATTCTTGATTCATTCCTGTGGCTTCATACAGAAAATCTAAAGGTTCATTCAAAAAACTTTTAATAAAGTATTGATATTCCCCAGCACTATCTTTCCAAAGCCTAACCCCCCAGCCTGATTCAAATTTCTTAAACCATGCGCCACCTTTAGCTCCTTCTATCACTTCAATCCAATCTTGTCGCGTCGAGACTTGAATAATTAAAGAATCAACAACCATTTTTAGATCGTTGTCAGAAACCCCTGTGATTACAAGCTTCTCATAATCAACAGTTGATGAAGTGTCTTTTACTGTTTCTAATACCTTTTGTGTATCATATCCATCAATTAATGACAAACCTCCGCTCCACATACCTCTTTCTACAATTCCTAAAGCGGGAATTACTTTAAACCCTTGCCACCACGACAATTCCAGTAATCCGTTTCTTTTATTGATTGCGTTACTTCTCTCTTCGGCCTCTGCTGCTTCTTTATAAATTATTCCAAATTCAAGCCCAATTCGCAACACCTCAATACCAGCCATTAACCCTGCTCCAACTCTTCTACCTGTTGAAATAGGTCTCATTGGGGTTACATGTCCTGAGCCCATCCGGTGAAGCTCTCTAACCAATTCCATATGTCCTTTTAAGCTTCCGAAAAGTTCAGATCTGAAATCACTATTCATTCTTCTTTCGACTGCTTCCATTGATAATTTTCGAGAAACGCTTCTTATCAAACGTGGTGTCCAAACACTCCTAACACGTCGCCAAGCTCCTCGAACATGGTTTTCGACAGTAGCGTCACCTAAAACCCCTCTTGCATTAGCGAATAAGCGCACTTGTTCGGCTTTAAGTTCTCGAATTTTACTCGAATCTCCAGCTTCTAATGCCTCAACCATTCTTCCAAGATTAATAAAGAACTCATTATAAGCCTGGATGCCTTTTAAATGCATTTCCAGACCACCCCGAACCCCTTCAACGCGCATTTCACCGACTCTAGATCTCAAATTATCAGTAGCTGTTCGAACATTTTCCAAATCCGTTGTTCTTCTAAGCCCCTCAGAGGCTCCGGCAGTTCGCATTGCTCCCCAAACATTTTCCAATTCAACATTGAGTTCGGTGTTATATCTTGTAAGTTGTTCTCTGAATGTCTCTACCGAGGCTGCTAATTCTGGAAAAACACCTCTAGCTCCAACAAAAACTTCAGATAATTCATTAATATTTTCTTGTAAGGTTAAAATATTATGACGGTGTGAATACGCCTCCGACAATGCCCCTCTATTATTCCTCACAAGTTGATGTGTTGCTTCAATAGAGCCATTATTAATCGTAATGGATTCTCCCATTGCTCCTGCGTATCTCGCTACCTGCGAACGCCCCCCTAGCGAAGGGTCACTCATAAAACGTTGAACAGGCATATTGATCGTCTCCATTACATTGATGGACGCTGAATTACCATTTGCAAAATTGGGACTAGTTTGTGTCATAAACGTTAAGTCCCCTTTACTTGCCTCAAAAGCTAATTGATAATACAATAGCATACCATGTACATGTGCAGGAGCAACTCTTCCTCCATGATGTGGAATTTCTGCAATTTCAAGATTCCGCCCATCACCACCAGACAATGTTCTTCTAAAAGCATCCCGTCCGACAATATCTATGATACTATAAAGCGTTCTTCCTTCAATATCCCCAGTAAATGCCATTGTTCGTCCACTAATTCGATCCCTCACTATTGCCATTTCACTCGTAGCGTTTTTGTTATATGTCTTTCTATCACTTGACATTAATTCTTGATGCGCTGCTACTAAGCGGTATTCCGTTAATTGTATATTACCAATCACTGAGCTATTAACAGAAACCCCTGTGGCACTAGCAACTTCAATTCGAACTATTGATTGGCTTGGATTCAACTCAATTGTCATGCGGTTCCAATCACCTTGACCAACTGTACTATCAATCATTTGACGACTTACGCGAATTGCTGTTTCTCCAAAATTTGGAAGCTGAAAAATTTGTTTAATTGAGTTAATATGATCCGAATCAAAGTGAGAAATTGTGAGAAATATCGGGTTTTCAGCCATTCCTGATCTAAACACATCCGAATACGCCTGTCTCAATTTTACGGCTGCCTTTCCATTACTATTACTTGTTGCTCCTGCTCCAGCGTCAAATACAATTGAACCAGTATTATTCGTATTTGAGACCATTAAAGATCTCCCTTTTCCAAGATTAAATACGATTAGCTTTAAAGATGAACTTTGCTGAGAATTATCGACTACGCGATACCCTCTAATCTTAAGTCCTTCGAGGTGCGTATTATTAAAATCCCCTACAACAAGTTCTGTTGATATTAGTCTAAATCCAGCTGGAAATTTTTGAGATATAGCAATAACATCATCATCATCTAAACTCAAGCCATGAGCAGACATGGTATCTATTACCACTTGTTGATCGAGAACGGCTTCGCATACTTGAAATTCATTCTCTGATTCGTAATCCTCTTCAGAACAAGTTAGGGGGGTTCTTTGCACTCCTCCCTCTAATGAAGTATGCTTAGTTAATACTTTATCACCAAAACTTTGCTGACGATTTGAACTTGTTTGATCTATAATTTTTGCTTGAATACTGTCCTCTTCACAGCTTGAACATTTACGCATGACATGATCTGCCATGTCATCTGCTTCTTGTTCAAGCTTATCGTTTAGTGCACCAATATTGAGTTTGGCTTGCACTTTCCCCTCCGCATATGTAGAACATTTACGCTGAACATTTCCACCCGTCGCTCCTTGCTGAATGGTATGCGTTAATTCATGCGCAAGTAAAGATTTACCCGCATGCGAATTAGGCTGATATTGCCCTTGATTAAAATAAACGTGGTTTTGGTGTGTGAATGCCTTAGCATTTATTGAATTACTCATGTTAGAAGCTTGGCTTCCTGTATGAATTTTCACATTGCTAAAGTCTGCACCAAAACGGGAACTCATAAAAGAATTGGTAGCACTATCCATAGGCTGACCGCTTCCTTTTGCTTGATTTAATTTTGACGAGAAATCCCCCATGGGAGGACCCCGTCCTGAGTTTTCGTTTCCTTGTCTTTGTAATATAGTTTCTTCTTCCTCTTTTCTAAAAATGCGCATAGAATGTGCGGAAGCTTTCATTTGAATGGTTGGATTTTGGACATCAACGATATGCCTTAACGAATCCTTATGTTTTGGTTGAATGTTCTCATCATTTGCACTTAAAACATCCATTTCTTTTGCTTGAATACTTGGAACTTGTAACTCTTCGGTAGTTGTTTCTTCAGCTTCGCAACCGTCGCATTTCCGCTGAATTGCTGGCATTGCGGCGTGGGCTATGTTCCCCTTAACCCCAACCTCAGGCATCCGCATTACTTTGTCGGCCATTTGATCGGCTTCTACTTCAAATTTATCAGTTGCTTTTCCAATGCTTAATTTGGGTTGAACTACACCACTTTTAACCGAATCTAGAAAGTTCATTTTTGAACGACTTTCGTTTACCTGATTAGCTTGTGCATTCTTTTTGCGTTGCACTTGTGCAATGGCTCGTGAGGTTGCACTAATTGGCTTTGCTATTTTAGTTTGTTGCGACAGGGTGAGTTGGGTAAATCTTCTTTAAATGTAAGAAAAAAATCACGGTAAATTACATTATTATAAATTCAACTTGGCGCTTGGATAGACTAAAAATCCTGATTTTAGCGCTTACAAAGAAATGAGTTTAAACAACTTGACTCGGCCGCTTAAAGTATACTGCATAATTCTTATCAAACAACTTAGACTTTAAATTATTCTTGGTCAAAAAATCAAAATATAGGAGATAGAGTCTACTATGGTTCTAATAATGAAAACGTGTACAAAGGCTGATGGTAACCATACCACAAACTTTTACTTGCATTCCACCACATTTCGTTCGAATCTGTTGTTGGAAGGTTGTACCGATCTGCTTTCCCTCCAGAAGCTGAAGAATCTTTTTCGTGCTCAGGACCCCAATAATTAGCTGCATCCTTATTCCAATCTATATTTGCCGATCTTAGGTGCCCATTGCCCGTATCATTCCAGTATTTTGATGCCCCACCATACAACTCATCATCATGTCCTAGATGGATTTTAGAAGAATCGAAAAATGGATATTTGAGTTTCGTTTTTGATGGAAATCCACGCACTAACCTGGCGTTCTCAAACATGCCGTATTTCGTCATTAGCGCTCCATCCGAATCGAACTCACTTTTTTTAATTGTGCGTTTTTTCTCAATTTCATATGCTTTAAATGCCGAATTTCTGTAGCGCTCTTTCCATGCGGCATCAGTAAAACCTTTCTTCATAATAGTTTTCCATTTAGCAGAACCTCTCGTAATGGTGTTATTGAAACCAAACATTTCTCGTCTAGATTTTTTATCCAACACCCTTGGTTTAGACGGTTCAACAAAAGAATATTGTTGATTTACGTCCTTCAGAGAAGATCGCGTTACGCGCAGTAGTTTATGACCATTATGTGGTTTCTTTTTCCAACTCTCGATAATTTCTCTTGCTGTTGTTAATTTTACTTCTCCATTTTCAATAATGACTTTTCTAAGTTTTTTCGGATCAAAATAGTTCTTTTTAAGTTCTGGTCTTATGCTTGCAAAATGATACATATTTTGTCTCGTTCTTGTAAATTTTTGTGAGGCCATACCTTTTCGCTTAACTCTAAACCGTATTTTCTTCATATTTGATTGAAAATCATCTATTTCAATTGGTTTGCTCTTCTTAACAACAGGTTTATAAATTGGCTTTCTGACGGTATTTAGCGTAGCACCTTTATTCAATTTCTGAACAGTTACGGCCTCTTTTAATCTAGGTTCATCAAAAACAGTTGACAACTCTGCTTTTAACTTCGTCCATAAATCATCCCCTGCTTTCGATTTTTCTGTTTCTTTTTCTTTCTTTTCTCTCGCCTTTTTTTCTTTTGCTGTCTCTACCTTTTTTGGTACCTCTTTGCCTTTGTCGGTTGCATCTTTAACTTTCTTTTTTTCCGCTTCCTTTTTCTTAACAGACTCAGGCTTTGGTGGTTTTTTACTTTTGACTTTATCAAATTCCTTTTTTGCAGCTTTCTTTCTTGTCTTTTTATCACCTTTCTTCTTTTTTCCACTTGCTAAACCTTGAAAAACATTCGTAAATTCTTCTAAAAAGGATTTATCCTGTTTAATTATTTCGATTTTTTCGTTTACGCTTCTCGTAATAAATCCAACAAAAGGAAATAATAATTTCCCAACGACAAAGCCTTTTTCCATCAATGAAATTGCATATTTCATATTTGGTTTACGGTTTGGATCATACAACTTCATTAAAGCTCCCATTGCCTTGACACCTGCAGGTATATTTAAGAGTGTCTTTTTCAAATCAGCATCTGCAGGTATCATCATATATTCCAAAATACTTTCTAATTTGCCGCCTGGTGCTAACTCCAATTGAATTGCCGATACTAATTCGTATTCTGCACGTTCTAATAAATATTGATCTTCTTCAGAAACATCCGTAGAATTATCAATTTTTTCCATTAGTTCATCATATTTTCCTTTCAATTCTTGATATTGTTTTCTAAAAGAATCAAAGGACTGACTGAGGCCTTTAATTGTGGCCATAGCCGTTTCTATTTCCTCATAAGCTCTATAAGCTTTAGCAACCTTATCGATTAGGGCCTTTAATTTGACAATTCGTCTGATCAAAAAAGCCCCACGAATGGCACCTGCGGCAATTGAGACACCCAATGTAAAGAAAGCCAACACTGCCGATACTGCAACCGCAGCGGCTAATTCAATTAGAATGTCCTTAATCTCATCTACAATAATATCACGGATACTGTGCATATTATGAATAAGTGCCCTTGCTTCTTTTAAAATTGCGTTAGATTGTGTGCCTGCGCCCATTAAAAGACCTTCCAGCATAAAAGATGAATTGAGCATGCTTAACTTGCTAATATCGATTGGCTCTAAATCCTTCGCTTTTTCTGGAAATTCTGCTTTTAACCTATCATAAGCTTTTGCCATTTCTTCATTCAATTCCACCGCGGATTTGTCCAATTTAATGGATGCTGTTGCGGAATTCGTCATTTGATCTGATTGCGTTTTTGAAGGTTTAATTCCTGTAGTACCATCTCCTTTAGAATCCCCAGTAATTCCAGCCTTTCCAAATCCTTTTTCTAAATCTTTCCTTGCTTTTTCAGAAATATTAGGAGCGCTTGATGTGGCTTGTTTTGCTATTTCTACAGCTTCTTTAGGTGAATTTTTTATTGCATTCTCTTCAACATACGTTCCTTCAATATAGAGATCATACGGTGTTGATTTTAATGTTTTCCATTTAGGAATTCGAATGCCTACGAATTCAAAATCAAAACATTCATCATCTAATCCCGAGCCCGGCATTGCCTTATCTTTATCTTTCCCTTTTTCATGTTTCATTTTATAAGGGCCACCAGTATCTGCACAGCTAATAAGCGTTAAAAATCCATTATATTTCTTTTTTGAAGTAATAATGATCACATTTCCGCCATATCTACCATCAACTTCAACTGTTTTCAATCTAATCTCCTGTATAGTTTCTTGTTCTGCATCTTTCCGTTGAATTGTATTTGTCAAATTATTTTCTTTCGATTTCATTTTAGACTGAACGGCACTTGTTTTAGACGCTCCTTGCTGAATGGTATGTGTTAACTCATGCGCTAATAAATGTTTACCCGAACTTGTGTTTGGACTATATTCACCTTGATTGAAATAAATATCGTTTCCTGTTGTAAAGGCTTTGGCTTGAATTTGATTACTTAAATTACTTGCTGTTGCTCCTGTGTGAATTTTCACCCCACTAAAGTCTGCCCCAAAATCGTTTTCCATGGAGCTTTTGGTCTGCGCGTCCATTGGGTTTCCTGTGGTTTGTTTTAGTCCAGTTTCGAAACTAGAATTTGTATGAACTGCGGACTTTTCTGCCGACTTTCTCTGAATTGTTTTTGAAACCGTGCTATAAGGATTATATTCTTCTTCTTTATCCCAAGACTTGCGCTGTATTTCTGTCTCAGAAGTCTCTTCTGGTTCAATATCCGCAGCGTTTTCCACTTCATTTGATGCACCACCCGGCTTTTGACGACAATCATTATTTTTTACACTTTCAATGAATAATTCTTTGTTAAATACAGATGGAATTGGGATACTTTTTATTTCGTTTCGTTTTAGGTTATCACAGTCATCTAATGTATAGGTTGCGTAATCACAAGAAAAAGTACTATTCAAGAAATAATAAACACAAGATTCATCACCTGGCACAGCTATACGCGTTGGACTACCTCTTCCTGTAACTCTAACCTTATAGTACATTAAATCTTTGTCATAATTTACATGGCGCTTAACTATATTCTCCACTTTAGCCCTATGCTGTCCATTTGCATAAGCTGTAATAGGAAAAAGATTAGACTCGTTCGCCGGACCACCAATATGGTGGTTCAATAAATGCCCTTTTATATATTGAATTTGGCCTCTCCCTGGGGTTCTTTTACCTGGTATTTTCTTAGCTTTTACTGCCCCCTGCTGCGGCAATCTTCCAAATCCATATATTTTCTTTTGACGATTTTTAATTTTATCGGAACCTTTTGATATCTCATGGGTTAAATAGTCCACTTTCATTAAAGTCCCGACTGTTTCACTCCCTCCAGATTGGCCTGGGATAGTAATTGTTGTGCTACTCCTTTTTGGATCGTTTAATTTATCCTTAATTTCAGCTAATTCATTGGCTGTGTCGGCCTTAACTGGATTCTCTTTTTCTTTACATATTTCTTTGTCTATTATTTTACAAGGGTTAGGTTTTCCTGTTGCTTCTACTTGTGTTTCAGTTATTCTTACGATTTGATCATTTGTTGTCTGATTATTTGGATTATCAGCTTTAAAGAGGTCTTTAATCAAGTCTCCACCTGTAAACTCGTCTGATATTAAATCCGCATTAGGGGATTCGTTTTCACCAAATGCTGGTAACTCAAATCTATTATCCCAACACTTTTCCCAATCCCAATGCGCTAAATTCCATTGGTTAGTATAAGCGGTAAATCCAAATATTTTAAGTTTAAAGGCTGCATCTAAATCAAATGCTAAATCAAGGCAGGACGACAAATCAATTCCATGAACCAATCTAATCTCGCCATTCACGCATTCAATGTCCGCCTTATAGTCTAATTCATTAACTAATCCTGCAGTTCCGGTTGCAATGAGACTTCCAATTAATTCAGCCACTTTCAATAAACAAAGCCAGTTTGCAGAACCATATATATTCCCTACAAGTTCAACAATGCCTTCTAAATCAACAATTGCATTTAACCTTGCTGTTCCTTTATAAACTCCGGTAGACGGATCAACACCCAAACAGACCTTTTTAAGCATTATTGGGCCTACACCCGCAGTTATATTCGTATTAATTTCGGCATCTGTTTTAAGCTCTAAAACTACAGGACCAACATATGGTAGAACCAATTCCACTGCATGCACATGTACCTTAGGAGTTGTATGACTCCAACCATCACTGTACTCTTGTCTTTCCATTAACCTAAAATCTGGCAAACAAAGTTCATATTGTGGTTCTTCTCCTTTTGCTGCCATATTTTTAGGGCAACCTCCTCTACATCCAGGAGTTGAAGAAGGCGGATCTGAGAATGGCATTTTTTCACTACTCACTCCACCACCCCTTGCCCAATCAACACAAGAAGGCATACCATAATCACAGGCACACTCAAAATCACACCAACGGTGGCACGGGCCAACAATTCCAAATTCACCACCTTCTGCACACCAATCATAGCAATGGTCATGCTGCTGACACCCTGGATGGGTATCACATTTTGTATACTGTGGATATAAATGCCACGTATGTCCATTCTCTGTTTCTTCACATTCATATTTATCCACAGGTGCGGTACACGCATCTTCATGACAATCGGGTCCACAAGCCCCCCGACATTTAGCTCCACTCGCAATACTTTGCGGTGCTTTCGGATAAGCAAATAAGGGACCTCCCCAAGCCGGTTCAGGATGGCCTGACCACTGCACGCCTTGTTGCGTTGGCATTAATCCTAAAAGCTGGAACACGTCACAAAGTGGACAATCTGGATCAAGAATGGAACCATCATAAGCCTCGGGAACCTGACTATAAGGAACACCCGAAATATTATTCAAATTAAAACTAGGCGCCACTGACGGCATCATTCCACCAAAAGTTAAACCAATATCAAAATCGATATTAGCGGCTGCTTGAAATCTTTTTTCCCAAAGTGGATAATATAAACTACATAGGTTAACCCCTAAAAGAGAAAGACCTGCGTAAGCTGAGAAACCGACACCACCTTCAATTCCAAAAATGGCATTATCACTCATATTCAATGTGGTTCCTGAAAACAACCCTCTAGATGCACTGAAACTCATTTGATGACTGGACATGATTGACCCGTCAATATTACCAGCGCCACCAGCCTCAAGTGTAAGACCTGCCACGAGAATTTTAGGCCCGCCATAAGGCAGTTCAATTAAGGCAGATCCATGCGCAATTGCTCCACCTCTAACTTCTGTCATCATGGAAACACCTGCATTAAAATCAAGATCAGCAGAGACCGTACTAGATGCCCCCAAAATATCCACAGACATAGAAGTATTATGCAAATTACATGGTCCAAAATGCGCACTAAACTGTGACCAAAGACTGAGTTGTAAACCGACTGACCCAAGGAAATCAATATGATCTCCCATAAATAATAGCGGAAGCGGAAATAAGAGTTCTGCTTGTTCCTCAAAAGCAGGAAGCGGAAGTGTCATTGGTGGACATAATGAAAGGTCAGGTCCCGTAATGGTCAAAATCCCATTTTGGAAAGTAACTGCTCCTGCAATTGTTGTTGCAATGCGTTTAGCATATGCCCAAGCCTGCTGAAATTTGCCAATTACCCAACCTGAAAATTGTGTTACTCTTTCCCATGCCCAATTTGCTGCATCACCAATCTTATTCCACATCCAATCGGCTGCTTCTCTAACCATTCCAGCCGCAGTTTCCGCAGCTGAACGCACGGTATTATAAGCAGCTTTTCCTGCACTCACCGCAGAATCATAAGCACTCACCGCAGCATCTGCTACAGCGTCATATGCATCATTTGCTACACCGGCAGCCCTGTTATATGCCGAACCTGCTGCATTACTCACGTCATTTGTAAATTCTGACCAGCTATAGCGTTGGATTACTGGTGGACCTCTTGAAATTTGTATTGGTTTTCTTCGGAGTTCTTCTTTTTCACCGCATTTAGAACATTTACGTTGAATTCTCTCTTCTTCACAAGTAGCACATTTGCGCTGTACTTTTTCTTCTTGACATGACGCACATTTGCGTTGCACGGACTTATCAGTGCGCATCATACTTACACGCTGCACTGTTTTTTCATCTTCGCAAGTAGCACATTTACGCATGACTTGATTAGCCATCTGATCGGCTTCTTGCTCGAATTTATCATTTGGCGAACCAATTTCTAATTTGGTTTGCACTTTTTCTTCATACGAAGCATTTGCGCGCTGAATATTTTGCCCGACCGCTCCTTGTTGAATGGTGTGCGTTAATTCATGCGCCAACAAAGTTTTACCTTCGTTAGAATTAGGCTGATATTGCCCTTGATTAAAATAAACGTTGTTTTGATGGGTAAATGCTTTAGCGTTTATTGAATCACTCATATTAGCAGCATCACTGCCATTATGAATTTTCACATCACTAAAGTCTGCACCAAAACGAGAACTCATAAAAGAATTGGTAGCACTATCCATGGGCTGACCGCTACCTTTTGATTGATTTAATTTTGACGAAAAATCGCCAATGGGTGGGCCCCGTCCTGAGTTTTCGTTTCCTTGTTTTTGCAATAAATTCTCTTCTTCCTCTTTTCTGAAAATTCGAACAGAATGTATGGAAGGTTTCATTTGAATGGTCGGATTCTGGGCATCAACTATATGCCTTAATGAATCCTTATGTTTTGCTTGGATGTTCTCATCATTCGCACTCGAAACATCCATTTCTTTTGCTTGAACACCCGGAGCTTGTAACTCTTCGGTGGTCGTTTCTTCAGCTTTGCAACCGTCACATTTGCGCTGTATTGCTGGCATTACAGCGTGCGCTGTGTTTACAGTTTCTCCAACCTCTGGCATTCGCATTACTTTGTCAGCCATTTGATCGGCTTCTACTTCAAATTTATCATTTGCTTTTCCAATGCTTAATTTGGGTTGAATCACACCGCTTTTAACCGAATCTAGAAAGTTCATTTTAGAACGGCTTTCATTTGCTTGACTAGCTTGTGTATTTTTTTTGCGTTGCACTTGTGCAATGGCTCGCGAGGAGGCACTAATTGGCTTTGCTATTTTGGTTTGTTGTGACAGGTTGGCTTGGGTTAGTCTTCTTAAATATAGGGAAAAAATTATTATTATTTACGTTACAGTTAAATCAACACGACGATTAAAAGCTCTACCAATACCATTTTTACTGCCAGCAATTGGATTAGCTTCTCCCTCTCCTTTTGGCTTATTAAAATTCTTGATCTGCTTTATATCTACGCCTTTTGATTTGGCATATTTGTTAAAGTTTTTTGCGCGTTCAATTGAGAGTTTTAGATTTTCTGCCTTGGTTTTATGATCATTCGCATGGCCAACAAAAGACAAGGTATATGGCTTTTTATTACTTTTAACACCAGCCAAAACTGCAGTAAATTCATTTTTATGTTGTCTTTTTAATCGTGCACTCTCCATTTGAAAGTTCATAAAACTAAACTGACTTGGCGATTTTTTTTGACTAAATCCTTTACTCCTTTTAGAACCTCTTTTTTCTGTGGCGCCTGTACTCTCAGAATTTTGTTTAATTTGTTCTTTAAACGTTTCTTTTGCTACAGTAGATTCATGTTCTAAGCGCCAAACTTCTCCGGCAAAGTAAGCTAGTAACATGTCAGAATGAGGAATGTGTTTGGCAATGTTTTTTCGCACAACTGTTAAGTGACCGCTATATTTCGTTCTTTTAACTCCCAATTCTTTCGCTATTGGGCGCGTTACATATTCTGCAAAACCTTCAGCATAATAAGGTGGCGAATTTGTTTCGAGCAGCCATTTATCAAATTTAGGATCTGCAAAATAATGCATTAATTCATGGATCAATAAACCTGGTCGATCAGTTTTCTTAACAGCTTCATTTATAAATACCGTTGCTTTTCCTTTCTTCTCTGTATACCCAGACTGATTGATAGCGAAATTTTCAGCCATTCGTTTAATCCGCTCAATTTTTAATAAGTTGTCTAACATTTCTATAAATGTCGGGTCAGTTGTAGCATGTGCATAATGTCCTAATCCTGTAGATTTCATGATTAAACGCGTCAAAAGGCGACGTGTTAATGCTGGGTCCAGTTTTGTTTTGTCCCGCTTCATAATTTTAACGTCCTTATTCACCTTTTTTGGATTCAAGGACTTTTTTATCATAGGATACATTTGTTTGATTTTCTTAACGATATCAGTCACTTCAAGATTCAGTTCTTTCTTTTTGACACCATTACCTCTTAAAATAAATGGTTTTGAGCCGCTATGGTATCGCACAAATTCACGTGAAATAAAGTCCGCCGTTTCCTTTCCCTTCCATGGTTTTAGTTTAGCGCCTCCTTTTCTATCTTTCATTACGTTTTCAGTCACCTCATCATAAGGCGTAGGTGGAGCTTTTACCGACTTTACTTTTGATTTCGCAGGCGTTGCTGGTTTAGTAGGAGTTTTGAGTTCCGTTTCTGTTTTCGTTTTAGATTTGACTTCTTCTTTAGGTTTCTTTTCCCCATCCACTTTTGGCTTTAATTCTGCCTCAGATTTAGACGCTTCACCTGGTTTCGCCTGGCGTTGAATACTTGGTTTGGAAGCGCCCTGTTGTATAGTATGTGTTAATTCATGTGCCAATAATCGTTTACCTGTTTGTGAGTTCGGTTGATATTCTCCACTGTTGAAATAAATATCATTTCCAGTTGCAAAGGCTCTCGCTTGAATGGCTTCGCTCTTTTGTGCGGCACCTGTGTCACTATGAATGCGAACATTACTAAAATCAGCACCAAAACCCTTTTCCATAAATGATTGCGTTTTTCGATCCATGCGTCGACCTGCCGAGCTTGATAGTTTCTTAGGATTGTTATTTGCAACCCGTTTGTCAGAAGATTTTATTTTGCGTTGAACACTTCTACCAGATGGGTTCAGTTTTCCATCAACTGGTGAAGACACGATTTGTGCTGCAATATTGTCAGCTTCTAATTCTTCTGGTGAGGTTTGTTTGGTGTTTCTTAGTTTTGCATTAATCGATTCACATTCTACATTGGCAAAATAATTTCGAACATTATCTCTTAAATCTTTAACCTCATTCTTTTTATTTATAGCTACATACGGTTCTGGATCATAATAATCAGGGTTGTGTCGTTTTTTTCCTTTTTCCCATTTACCTACTAATAAGCCAATATTCTTTGAATAACAATTTTCAACATGTTGAAGGACTGCATTTGCAAAACTAGTTTCTAAATGTTGAATTCCTCCAGGCAATGCAACACCTGCGGCTTGCACAACCTCAGCAGCGTGAGTTACGCAATTATAAGTGGCTGTATATGGCCTTGCACTAGACTTTATTTGACCTTTCTGAAAGGTTTTGGCTTTCTCTGTTTTTTCTTCTGAAACTGGTATAAAATCCTGGTAAGCTCCGCTAAAACTATCTCCACTTATATATGAAGTAACTCCATTTTTCAGAGCAAACTTTGTAAACTCTTCCTGCCATTTATTACTTGATCCATAGTCATTTGCACTAAAGAGCCAACCATCAAGTTTTGCGTCCATTTTTTTCTTCGAAAGCTCATTAACCATAAGTTGAGAATGCTGCGCTGATGATTCATCTTTGGAAGTTTGTGTTTTAATAATAACATGTGGTGGTCGCTCCGGCCTACTGCCAGCCTTATAGAAAATATAAAGTCCAATTTGTGTTAAATCGGTTACATTCAAATATTCCCTTTTATCTGTCTTATTTGGCTCAACTAAAAAGTCAACCGTTATTTTTTTATCCTTCTCAACATCATCAAATTTCTCTAATTTAATTTTAAAATTAACTCCAGCAATCTTGGAATCTAATGCTGCTTGCCCCTCTTTTTCAGCTTTCTTAGCTTGTTCAACTTTTGCGTTGTAATACTTCTTAGTTTCATTTTCCTTACCACCACTTTTTGTCTTCCCCATAGGCTTAGTTAAGACAACTTTACTTTTATCAATTATACGATCTCCTATCCCAAGTATTTCTTGATTTGTTGTAAAAAAAAGTTTATTGGCCTTACTTGACAGAATTGTTCCAGCACCAGATTTGGAGCTGCCTTTCTTGCCTTTTGCCTCAATATACCATTTCTTTCCTTGTTTTAAAATACTGTACTTTGTCCCTTCCTTTTTCTCCTTGTTTGTTTGATCAGTCGTCACTTTTTTAATTGTACTCTCGTCAACAACTTTTTTCTCACAAATTACTTCAAGCATTCTCCAAACATCTCCAGCTGCCCCCTTCTTTTCCGTCTCTTTCCCTTTCTTCGACAATCCTTTCTTCAACAATCCTTTACCAGCCTCCAACATTTTGGCACCAATCTCCCAGGCTTTGTCAATCATCCATTGTATACCTTCGTCTACTTTAGCCTGGATTCCCCCTATAATCTCTTTTATCTTTTTACCAATGCTTCCCAACCCAACTTGATTGGCTAAGAATCCGATTAAAATTGGCATACCTCTTGCCATTGTACTTTCCAATAAATCTGCCGCAGGCTTAATATTCCCTTGGGCAATTTGAACTACCCCGCCTAGGAAACTATTCAACATTTCTAACATTGGAATCATATATTCTATGGCAGATTGCACAGCTTTAAAGAAGGCTATGAAACTATTGACAACAGCCATAATCCCTGTTGGGTCTAATAAACTCAATAATTTAACTGATACCTGTTCTATTATTTTGGTCATGATCCAGTTTTTCGCAGCCGAGATTACCATCTCCCAGAGTCCACTGAGTTTTTCCTGGATCTTCTCCCAAATCACAATTGGACCACGTTCCATGATGTCTTTTACAAAGGACCAAACGCCCATTGCTTTATCCATCATTCCTTCAATTCGCTCCCAACGTTCTGGCCCAACTTTCTTTTTTAGTTTTTCAAATATTTTTTCTTTCGTAATGCCCAAAATCTCGAAGACTAAACCAAGTATAGACTTGAAGCTAAAGTCGGTTGGAATGGTGATTCCTGTATCTCCTAATTGCCCAAAGAGCCAATCTCCTACTCCCTTGAGGAGATGGGTCAGTATATTCCCAAAGAATTGGACAAAGCCTTGCTTCACTGCTTTTAAAATATTCTTCAAGAATCCAATTGGGTCGTTTTTAATTTCTTCAAACGCCGTTTGTGCACGACTGATGATACTTCCAATCAAAGCAAAAGGGAAGCCCATTAATCGCAAGGCAATTTCCACTAATTTGATAACCACTTTACCAACGAATCGAATCAATCGACCAATTGGTGCAGCAAATAAATCCATTAAACGGCCAAATGTTTCAATTGGTTTAGCCAAATCAGATAAAGAGAATTCATTCCATGCTCTTGTAAATAATCCACGGACCATTTCCCAAGTCAAATCCAGTTCTTCAATTGCTCCTTCAATCCATGCTATTGCCTCTCCGATTACTCCAGTCTGTTTCATCTCCTGGAACTTCTCTTCGCCGCCTGGTATGAGTCCCATAAATCCGCGAATGATATTCTCTGCACTTCTTTCAACTGGTTCTTGAGAAAAGACATCCTTGCCCATAATAACGGTCACTAAATTATAACCCGGAATTGTTTTGGCGAATTTTATTAATCGTGCAATTAGCGCCTCTTTAATGAACTTCAAAATCATTATAGCCACTTCAATAGCAAAGCTGATCATTTCGGATACTGGCTCACTAAAGAGGGTGTATATTGTTTTAAATGTTTCAACAGGATATAATAAATCAGTAACCGAGAAGGTTGTCCAAAGGCTTGTAAAGCCTTTTTTCAATCCTGCAATAATACCAATGATTCGAACGATAGAAGTATCAATCCAACTGGCGGCTTTTTGCAGCGAACCACTTTCTTCCATTTGTTTGACTTGGGCTTCACCCTCAGGATGCAATGCCGCAAATCCTTTAATCAAATTCATGCCGTTTCGTTTCACAGGTTTCCCTGTAATCGGATCTTCGCCCAAAACAACTGTGACTAAAGGATACCACGGGGTCTGAGTTTTTACCCATCCTAGCAGCTCGTTGACCACAATATCTCGAACAATTTGTAAAATCTTAGCTCCTACTCGAACTATAAAATTCTTAATGTCGAGTACTGGTTTGCTGAAACGGTCGTAGATTTTAGTGAAAGTTTCAGTAGGTTTAAGTAGATCGGTAATCTTGAATTCTTTCCAAGTTGTTGTAAACGCTGCTGTTAAATCACCGAGTATTCCGACCAAGGCTTTTAAGGTATCATCAATCCAGAGTGCACCTTCGGCAAGGGCACCATTTTTCTCCATTTTTGTTATCTGCGTCTGACCGTCTGACTGTAATAGAATTACTGCTCGTAAAATATTATCCCCATTTCGGTCAATCTTATTGCCTGTTAACGGATCACTTCCTAACACTAACGTGAGTAGCGGGTATAATGTCGTTTTTTTCTTAATCCATTCAAGCAATGCATCAATTGCAAGAGACTTGACAATTGCTAAACACTTAATGGCTACACTCTTTGCAAATGCCAACACCTTATCAACATAAGGTTTAAATATTTTGATTCCACGATTAAGCGCAGCGGTTGGGCTTGTGACATCAGACATGGATAAACTACTGATAAAACGACCAAAATCAGCAATGATATCCGTTACGCTGAAATTCAATAATTTCATTTGATTATCCAACCATTTAGCGGCCTCATCCATGCCGCCATCTTTGATCATTTTGTTCTTATAATCAGAACCATCTGGAATTAAGTCCAATCCAGCTTCAATGAAATTTCGTCCACTGCGATCAACCGATTTTCCGCTAATAGGATCTTTAGCAACGACAACAGTAAACAATTTATAGCCTGGCATTTTTGCAGCCATGCTGGATACTTTGCCTTTAATCAGATCAATACCAGCGTTTAAAGAATCAGCAACAGCACTTGCAGCATCAGATATTGCTCCACCAATTGAACCTAAAGGATCATCCCAAAATCCACGACGAATTTTCCCAGAAGAATCTGCTGAAATTGAATTTGTTTGGCCACCAACAGAGGATTGCTTGCCTGGTGGGCCTCTAGTTAAGGTTGAATTATATTTGGGTTGAATGACCTCTTCTTGGCAACTCTCACATTTGCGTTGAACGGTTTCTTTAAGGGTTAGATATGGATTATACTCTTCCTCTTTTTCCCATGATTTTCGTTGAATATTTTCCGATTGTTCCAATCCATTTGGCCCAAAAAGAGCTTTATTGGTCTTATTTTCAGAATTTAGCTTTGGTTGAACCTCACTATCGCTGCCTGCTTCGACGTCACAAGTTGGTGCAACATGTTGAGGACATACGTTTCCATAACAAGGACGAATTGGCAAGCCTAATTCACAACGCAGTTTATTTTCATTATAATCTAAGGAATTGAAATAGGTCCCTAATCCTGTTGCCATGCATTCACGCTCATCATGTGTTCCTAATCCTTCACTTTCATAGAGCCATAAATGAACTATTTCATGAAATAAATAGACGTAGGTAGGTACTGCGGTCCATAATGAACTTCCTCTACAGTCATTACGAGGTGTCCAACCCGGATTATAATGAATAAAATAAGGGATAAATCCTGGCGAGACGCTGGTTTCAGAAATTCTAACATAATTATTATACCAACTACTTCTACTGTAGGTTTGCCAATCGAGGATTCTTCTTCCAAGGGTTGTTGCGTTTAGTAAATTCAAGTCTGCACGAACTGCTTTTACAAAATCGCAATCTCCTTCAATGTAAAAACCTCCCCAGTGATTGTGAACACCTGGACCACATTCGTCCGCTCTTTGAATAATGCTGTGGTTGGTGTGGGATAAAGTTTGATTTGAATTATTTTGGCCTCCACTCATTTCTGCGCTTCGCATGACCCTTTCTGCGGTAGCATCTGCTTCTTGCTCAAATTTATCATTGGGTGCCCCAATTTCTAATTTAGGCTGTACTTTTTCTTCGTCGCATGAGGAACATGCACGTTGAACATTTTGACCAACTGCACCCTGCTGAATGGTGTGCGTTAATTCATGCGCCAATAAAGTTTTACCTTCATTAGAACTGGGCTGATATTGCCCCTGATTGAAATAAACGTGGTTTTGATGTGTAAATGCCTTAGCGCTTATGGAACTACTCATATTAGCAGCTTCGCTACCTGTATGGATTTTCACATTACTAAAGTCTGCACCAAAACGAGAACTCATAAAAGAATTGGTACCGCTATCCATTGCTTGACCGCTTCCTTTTGATTGACTTAATTTTGACGAGAAATCGCCCATGGGTGGGCCCCGTCCTGAGTTTTCGTTTCCTTTTTTTTGTACTATATCTTCGTCTTCCTCTTTTCTGAAAATTCGAACAGAATGTATGGAAGGTTTCATTTGAATGGTCGGATTCCGGGCATCAACTATATGCCTTAATGAATCTTTATATTTTGGTTGGATGTTCTCATCATTTGCACTTGAAACATCCATTTCTTTTGCTTGAACACCCGGAGCCTGTAACTCTTCGGTAGTAGTTTCTTCAGATTCGCAACCTTCACATTTGCGTTGAATTGCTGGCTTTGTGCCGCGTGCAGTGTTAGCAGGTTCGCCAACCTCTGGCATTCGCATTACTTTGTCGGCCATTTGATCGGCTTCTACTTCAAACTTATCATTGGGTTCACCAATTTTTATTTTGCGTTGAATTTGGCCTCCACTAATTGAATCCAAAAAATTTATTTTGGATTTGCTTTCATTTGCTTGCTGGGCCTGTGCATTTTTTTTGCGTTGAATTTGCGCAATTGCTCGTGATGAAGCACTAATGGGTTTCGCTATTTTAGTTTGTTGTGACAGATTGTTTTGGGTTAATCTATGTACTTAAAGATACAGAATTATTTTGAGAATTGAAGATTAACATGCATTATTCAAATTCGTTATAAATATGGATTCCTAGTAATGCTAGCGATAACATACTACAGAAAAGTCATGAAAGCGTTAACCTCTAAGAATAGATGTTAATTCAGAAGGAATTCCCCGTCGTTTGATAGACTGCTAAATTCTTATCAGGAGTAAAGCTATTCGAATTTATACTATGCCGAGAAAAGATATTCCGGTGGCTATTCGCTTGTTACAATTTGGACATTCCCCTGTCCTGCAAATTCATCTCCATTGGTTGACTTAGCCGTGTAGGTATAAAAATAAACGCCATTGGTACATGGATCTCCATTTAAATCGCTTCCATCCCACTGTTGATTGATGTCTGTAAATTCGAATACTTTTCTGCCCCAACGATTTACTATTACGCAATTAAATTCTATGATTGCAGTATTTGGAAAAAAGAATGTATTGTTAATATCGTCATCTCCTCCAGGTGTGAAAATGTTTGGTGCGACCAAAACTGGTTTATCAAAAACGACCATTGGTTTACAAGCAGTATCAACGCATCCATTTTTATTGACTGCCACCAAACATATATTATACGTTCCAGAATCAACATAAGACCTATCATAGGTCTCAAAATAATCATGCGTTATAATCCAACCCTCAGATTGTAGATCAAAATTCCAATGAAAGGTTGTATCGGATAGCGGATCACTTTCTTGTGCAAAATTTTCAGATTGATTTTCGACATGAATTTCAACTACAGAAGTTCCTTCACAAACACCTTCGGTTAAAAATTGCGGCGAGGTAATCGAGAATTTTGCAATTGGATTAATTGAATCTAAATCAATATAATCGACCAACGTACAACCATTATCATCTGTTACGGTGATTTCATAAAGCCCGGGATTTAAGCCACCCCACGTGGAATTATCACTTGTACTCAAATCATAAACATTGAGCCATTCATAATCATAGTCAGGAACACCTCCAAATGCTGATGCAAAAACAACTCCATTACCCGATTGATATCCAAACAATCGACACAAAGCAGGTTCAAATCCAAATTCTGCAAATTCTAGTTTAGGCGGTTCACTAATTGTAAAGTCAATTGTTTGCGAACATCCATTAGCATCATTAATTAATAAATTATAAGTTCCTGCTCCTGCGTCTGACATAGAATTCTCTCCAAGTCCGTTCGTATTTCCTACAGGCAAAGGATTCCAGAAATAAGAAATTTCATCATAAGGACCTGTATTGTTTAGAATCGTATCAACAATAACAAATCCTGTTAAGTCACCAAAACAAAGCGGCTCAGTAATGTCAATATCAATGGTCATGTCAGCTGGTTGGCCAATATAAATTGAATCTTCAAACTCACAGACCAAATCTGAGACGTTAATATAATACCAGCCTTCAGTCAAGCTATTAGCTGTATTCGAATTATCTACGTTCACCAATGCACCATCCGCGTCCAGTAATTCGAACGTAATATCGCCTGCACCACCTGAAACATTTACGGTAAATGAACCATCACTAAAGCCGAAACAGGTTGGTTCATTTGAAATAATGACCATTGCACAATTGGTATCTACTAAAATTTCAATACACAATGTGGTATCACATGGATCCACAGTTACAGTATAACAAACCTCCCAAACACCAGGTCCAGAAGCTACGGGATCAAAAACACCAGTAACGGGATCAATACATCCGCCACAATCAGAAGTCCAAGTACCACCAGGAGGGCCTGCGGTTAAATCTTGATCTCCATCAGGCGGAAAAAATGGCCCGGCAGGATCTATAAAAATTGGAATCGCAGGTGGTTCAGTAATTTCCACGGCAATCGAATCTCTACATCCATTTTCATCCGTCACAATCAAATAATATGTTCCTGGAGATAAGCCATCCAAATCTGGCACTGTTGGCCCATGTCCCCATTCATATTCGAAATCAGGAGTTCCTTCTGTTACGATTATTGAAACACTGCCATCATTAAAATCAAAGCAGGTAATGTCTGTGACAGTCTCGTCAATTTCGGGAGAATTATAGACATTAATTGTAGTATAAATTGTATCGGCAGAGCAAAGATAAGTTACAATTAAAGAGACATCATATTCACCATTTTCAGTATAAATATGAATTGGATTTTCATCATCTGATCCAAATCCATCCCCAAAATCCCAATCAAAGTCCACGACTATTCCTCCTGATGTAATCGAAGTAAACTGAATGGTATCATTGTCGCATAAATCAAATGCATTTAGGTTTTGAATTTCGATTGTATCAGAAATAGAATTTAATCTAACGCCAGCCGCATAAAAATAGCTTTCGGCATATTTCACACCATAGGTATAAGCCAAGAAACCACAACCTGAAGTTTCAATTTTATGCGAACCTGTGTCAATTTCAAAAATTTTATAAGAAAAGGCGGGATCAGCAGGTAATTCCGTCCAGTCGATAAGTGGTGTATCATCTACTTCAATGGTTCCAATATCTGGTGTTCTAGTGACAATATTGATATAGTTAGCTTCAATGTCATTATAGTCAACTGCATAAAAAACAATAGTATCTAAATACATTTGTTCATTTGAATTTAAAACAACCATTGAAGGATCTCCGTTACCCACGCATGTTCCTGTTAACATAGTTTGGATCATTCCAATTGGCCCGTTTGCTTCAATTAATAAAGCTTCTTCTGTAAAAGTGGATTCATAAACATCTCCAGCATCCAAAATCACGCCCTCAGGCACTCCGTCAATATCAAATGTCGTCCCATCATTTAAGGCTACAATTCGATAACCATTTTCGCTTTGTTCTTCAGTTAAAGTCATTACATAATCCCGTCCCCAAGAGGTTGTTGGATAGGCTACTTCAAACAAGGGATCTGCAGTCATACTTCCACAATCTCCGCCCCATTGCCAAATGTGGCCATTATAAATTGCAAACTTATCTTCATCATTATCAGCATAAACTTCCGTTCCCGTCATATCAGATGCTGAACCAATTGCACCTTGAACCATATACAGTTCTCCGGGTTCTAAATGCACAGCGATTGGAACTCCAGCAAGAGCTCCTGTTTCTGTCGTTGCACTCGGAATAATTGTAATGTCACAAGCCGCGTCTCCAGCAACGACAGTAAATTCTGATTGCCACCAAGAGCCTCCATTTAAAACCGTTGGCATTGTCGTAACCAAATAATGCGAACCTATTGTAGTAACAGGTAAGACCACTGTTGCTTCAGACCTATAATTATGGAAAGTTGAAGCATATACAGCTATGTTCAAATCTGAAGTGACGTGAATTGCCCTTTCAATTACGGTTTCGGAAATAATAATGTTTGCATAAGCAGATGGAATGGTAACTGATGTTACAATACCAGGAACTACAGTGAACAATTCGACAAAAGGTGTCCCAAAAATTTCAATGGTACCGGAGGCGGCATAGCGAGATGAAATATTTATTTCAAATAATGCCGATTCGTGATCATACATTTCAGTAAATGCAACGTAGAAATCTGTTCCTTCGTTTGTTAATGCTTGGCCATGCGAAAAGAATGACACTAACGTAACGATTGCTAGGAGGTGAGCTTTTAGATTAAACATGTCTAAAAATCAATTGGTTAATAATAACAGGGTGTATGCAAGTTACATAAAAGAATCTAGATGAGACTTTTCAATCCAAAGTACTACATTTAGGATCGGTTAAAATCTGAGTTCGATTATAAGGTTTTCCCTTCTTTCAAAAACTCCCTTCGAATTCCTAGGATCAAATCGGCTAGTTTAATAACATTAGATTCTCGCTTGAGCGCCATTAATGATGCAAAGCGGACAATATTCATTATAACCCCCCCCGTCAATTCATATTCTTTTGCAATTTTCGGTAAATCTACTGCGGCCTCTAAAACGGTTTCAAGAGAGAAACCTTTTTGCCAAAGCCTTAGTCTTTCTGTATAACCTGGGGTGCCAAAATGCACCATTGTTTCAAATCGTCGAATAAAGGCTTTATCGATATTACTTTTCATATTGGACGAAAGGATAACTACTCCATTAAAATCCTCTATTCGCTGCAATAAATACGACACTTGCTGATTTGCAAACATATCATTAGAAGATTCTGTTTGGATTCTGGAGCCAAAAAGGGCATCTGCCTCATCAAAAAATAGAATCCAATTTTTATTTTCAGCTTGGTTGAATACTTTCCCTAAATTCTCTTCGGTTTCGCCGATATATTTTGAAATGACCATGGAAAGGTCAATTCGATAGACGTCTCTCTCAGTTAATTTACCCAATAAACAGGATGTCATTGTTTTACCAGTTCCTGGAGGGCCGTGAAATAAAGCACGCATTCCTGGTCTAATCTTTTTTCTCAATCCCCAATCGTCTAATAATGTTTCACCATGATCGATCCAAGTTTGAATTTCCTCAATTTGATCTAATGATTTTTTAGGTAAAACCAAATCATCCCATTCCAAATCGGTATCGATTAATTTTGCCGGAAAATCTTTGCTAAAGTTTGGTTTGCGATTTTTGCCTGTCGTCAAAAACTCGACGTATTCTCTTGCTATTACAATTTTACCACTTAAAAAAGGCTCACCTTGACTTGGAGATTCAAGTGTTACAATTCCGAGTTTTGAAAGCAAGTGTCCACCATCAAATATATCGTTTAATAAAAAACGCGTTTTCAACTTATTCTCTGCTAAAATAAACATGATCGTTTCCCCAGTTGGTAAAAACCCTCCATGATTTAATCCTTTTACTCCGCCAAATTCGCTAAACCCTCTGTTAAAGGTTGAGTTTTGGATAAAGAACACGTCTAATAATTCTGGTTTTACATGCGGCGCAAGGGCCATTGCTACCAAAACGCGTTCATCAAATGACAAATCATAGGTTTTAATGAATTCCGCAAATTTTGATTTGTGGTTCTTAAATCCCGCAGGTTTAATTTCACGAATTGAGTCAAATTTCCCTTCGTCTTTAAAATAATTTTGAAAACGGCAATCTAATACTTCGGCCAGCCAATCCATTTCTTTGGAGAGCGCATTTGCATTTAAATTTGATTCATTATTTACCATTGCACCTGTAATATTTTATCCATCCATGATAATTTGATCATTGAATAACCCCATGGTAGTTTATTCATGATAATATCAATTCCTTTTTGCTCGACTGTTAATTGCCAGTTTTCTTCTAACTCTATTAATTCGCCTTTTCTGCAAATAAAACCGTCTCGCAATCCGCGCGGTGATGTGTTTTTTAAGACCGACCAATTGGCAATGACGTGTTCTAATAAAGTATTTGCTTCTGCCTTATCATCTTCGGTTAATTCTGAATCGAAAATAATTACTTCTTGAATTGGGATGCCGCATAGAATTTTATTAAGGGGCATTTCAAATTCAGGTATTTCGTCATAACCTGAGACTAAATAATTTAAAAGTTGTAAAGCCATATTTCGCGCAGCTTCATCTTTAAAATTTTTCCCTTCAATTAGATTTCGGTTTTTGAAAAAAGTTGTGAGCATTGGCCAAAGGATTACTGCCCCAGCATATCCAAACTCTGCTCCAGTTTCGAATAGTTCTGGTTCCTCATCTGTTGTTTCTTTTCGCCTTTCTGCTTTCTTTTTTACTTGCTTTTTGGCAGATGCCGCATTCGTTTCTTTAGGTATGTGTTTTTGATGGATTTGAATTTCATCAATGACCACTGAAATTAGCTCTTGTTGGTTTCGTTTATTCAATGCCTTTTTCAACTGTTTTACCTTTTCTTGATTTAAGGTCAGTTTTTTAAGTGTTGTAATTTGGCGACTAGAAAATGAAGGTTTACTTATGTTCAAAAATGCTTTGATAAAAGACGGTATTATTTCTTCCACCGATTTTTGACTTGTTTCTTTTTGAACTGCCAAAAGCTGGTTCATAATTGCGAGGCGTAAATAGCTTGCGAGTGTTGTTTCTTGCTCACGTAAAATGGTCTTAAAAATAAGTAGAGACCACTGCATTACCTCAATATAATGTTTTGATTTTGATCCAAACCATTGCGTTATAATTTGGTTAAATTCTTTTGCTTGGAAATGCTGGCAAAACCTTTTTCTTGCGCGTTTATTTGTTGTAACAATCTGCAGCACTTTATTGATGGCCTGCGCTTGATAAGTTGGGTTTTTAGATTTTTGCGGAAATAAATCTTCGGCAACATATGCCTTAATCTCATCCATATTATGCAGTGTTGACCACCATGGAAAGGTTCCTGTTTCTAAAAAGGACAAGAAACTATTTAAGGTTCGATCTGCTGGCACCGCATTTTCAAGCCTTATTTCAGTTGTCAGTTCTACGCCACCTTCGGAAGCGCTTTGATCTTGCGCATGCGTTTGGCGAATATCATCACCATATTGACTAATAATGGCCTTTTTTAGTTCAGACCGAAGTTCTTCTACTAAACCAGCTTTCAAATTATCTGGTGAGATTTTTCCTAAATCTAATTCTAAGCGATCAATCCGTACGATTTGTCCTTCTCCACACAATTCATCCATGACATGATTCAGTTCCGTTTTAAGATGGCCGTTCAAAGAGTCTAACATGCTATTTCTAACCTGTTGAACCGAAAGTCCTTTATCGACCTCCAGATTAAGCGCTAACTTTTTAACTATGTGACCACTGGCACTCAAACTTATCCGTTAAAAGAATTAAATAATCCTTTTGTTGTTACATTAATTCCATCTTTCCCACCATAGGCTACAAATCCGTCATTAACACGCGCAGTATGTTTGTTGATTACCACCCCTTGTGCACGCACATCTTGATCGATAAACTTATACATATCACTATCAACATCTGTTGCAAGATTCTGCTTTTCAACAATTTCACGTAGGCTTTCTGTTTGATCTTCATATAAAGCAAGCAAGGCTTCTTTTTCGTTGATCTTTTTAGCGTTACGCATTTTGTGTTGCATGGCTTCTTTTGGAATCGTTGGTATTTCACCAATGAGCACGTCCAATTCTTTAATTTCTGCCGTTGTATCTGCCATTAAGGTTCCATACTCTTGAATTACAGCTTGCTCGTAAACTTTTTTATCATCCGCAGTAGCGTCCAAACTTAAGTCACCTAAAGCATCTGCGTTTTTAAATCCTTTTCTTGTTTTATCAATAAAAATGGAAGCTTTATTATGGTCAGCTGCAATGTCTGTTTCATAGAATTTGGCTACTTCAAGTCCTCGTCGCAACTTTATTCCTCCATAATCCTGCGCAACACCAAAGGTTCCATCCCCAGTAATAACACCATCTGTGCCTGTTGGATCAGGTTGTTGTTCAAGAAACGCTCTAAAGTAATCATCAACAGATTTCACCATATTTAAAATAAAGTTACCACCCATTGCTACTTTCGCTACAAAAACGCAAGCTGTATCTATTTCACCCCTTGAATTAATAACTGTGAATTCAAATTTATCGATTCCCGCATCAAAATTATTTGTACTGTAATATTCTATAACTGGTCTACCAAGTATCTGACTGTCTACCCTTTTAGGAACGCCATTCATTAATGCAATTTGGTCATCTGTGTACACAGGGTATTCGGTTATGTCTAATGCTTCTGTTGGTTCATTTAGATCAATAGCAAATTCTAACACATCAATATAAACCCTCTCTCCTTTAGTTTGATCTTGATCCTTATCCAGACCAAGAAAGAAATAAACATTCTTAGCTATTGGAGGATATTTCGGTGCATTTTCATTACACATTGGAAAAGGTTCTTTACAACAACATGGTTTTCCATGCAGTGCAAAATCTAAGACCACATTAGGTGAGGATTCTGATTCGTAGGCCATGATAAATGTACCTCCTTTAGGAACACCAGCCATGTGTTCTATTCCTGGGTTATTTTTTGCAAAATTGGAGAATAATTTAGCATTATCGAGTGCGTCTATTCGGTGTTTATATGAAAAGTAAAGCGATTTCATTTTCACATCCCAATGACTTCTTAGAATATCATTTAAATCATAAATACTTCCTATGAAACCAAAATTAACAAGGAAAAAACGTTCAATGAAATTTTGAATCATTGGAGCTATTAATAGCCCTACGAAGGTTTGCACTTGGTAAAATGATCGAATTACATTTTCGAAAGAAACGGCTACAATAAACGATAATTCCTGTAATTCTTTAAACGCATTTTTAAATTCTAAATAATTGAAGTTTTCAATGCAAATTGGCATTGCCTCAATTAGTTTTTCAACCTCATCAATGGATTGTAAAACTTCATTAAAAATGGCTACTACAGCATCTATTCTATCCGCACCTGTTCCTGTTACTGGAGCTTCAGTTAATAATACTTCATCAGTTGAACCATCAGCGGCAGCCTCCGCTTGTTGGCGTTTAATATTTGCCAAATCTGTTCCATTTCCAACAATACCCGCAATTATTTCTTTAGAATTAGAGATAAAATAAAAGAACTTGGTGAGTAACCACGTGTATTTTTTCGTTTCGGCAATAATCTCATTTCTGAGTTGTAAATAATCTTCTTTAATATCACTAATACCACAGTTGGCTTTATGAGAAGGAGGAGGTGCGCCATTTTGCAGTTTGAGCACCATAACATCAAATTCAAGATTATACTTTCTTTTGAGTATTTCGAGTTGCTCTTGCATTTCGATATGAGACTTATTCAAAAGTCCTTCAATACGGTAAAAGTTATGTCTATCTTTATTAAAAGCAAGTGGATATTTACTTGAATCATTATCGACATCAAATGATCCAGCATTATAGCCTAAATTCCATTCAGCACGGCATTTTTTTGACAGGTTATAATTCCAATATTTATATAAAGGTGAAACTGTGTAATAAAATGGGATACTACGATACTCAAGCGAATGCTGTTTTTCATCACTCGGTGTTACTTTTAAAGGAGAAATTGCCGGATGTGAAGCTTGATAACCATAAATCATGACGATCAGGCGTTTAAAATTATTACGGACTTCTGCCAGTTTATCTTTGTGTTGATTATAAATTGGCGACTGAATAAAATGTGTGCGGTATAGTTTTGGTCTACACTCATCCTCCGTTTCGGGACAACCAAAACCCGTTAACACTTTACCTAAAACTAAATGTCGAGCAAAAGCGTTTTGGTTTGGACAACACTCAGCGGTTAAATCAAATGCGCCATCAAAAAACTCATTATAAGCTTTTATAACGTCCTTTGCATAATCATAATAATAATGGACGGTATTATTTGCTTGAGATGCGGTCAAAAACTCATCAAATTTAGTATCAACACCGTTTACGTCTCCAACTTCGACTAAATTTTGCAATAATGGGCTAAAGCTTTGATAAGCCTTTGTGATTAACGTATATAATCCGCGTAATGGATTGGCATCAAGATCGGGGAAGATTACATCAAATCTATTTTGAAGAATTTCTGGTGTATTTAATCCTTGATAGGCCGTATTATAATTTGCTGGTGCGATTGTATGAGGAATCAATGATACTGATCGTATTGCTGCATAATTCTGATTAAATCTATCATTAAAATATCCATCAAGTGTGCTACTTACGGGAATTTCATACTTGCTTCTAATTATCGCATCAACATCATCACAATTCAACAATAATCTACGGATAGTGAACTTGCGAGAGATTCCTTTATCATCACAATTTTGACCCAAACAAGATTCTAAATCTATATCATCAAATTCAACAAAAAGTACCACCACTTTATCTTCTAAAAATCCTGCAAAATCAGGATCATTGAAATTTATTACAGGCAGTGTTAAAGGATCTGTATCGCCCTGGGGTAGCAATTCATACATGGGGATTTGTCCTGTCAATGTAGGAGCTCCGGTAACAAATGGACCGTAATTCTCTGGATCGAAATAATCTGCCAACGCACATTTAGGGTAAACACCATCAGGTATTTCTGCAAGAAAACCTTGTGAGGTCACCCCTGTTCCTCCGCTTATTAAAATTTTATTATTATCGTATGAAACTTCCAATCCACATACAATTCCCATTCCAACCAGTTTCACTCTACTCAAGCGATCTTGTACGTCCAAATAAGTGCGCAACTGATTTAAGTGTGTGCTTGTAAGCAATTGATTGGCTTCGAAAACCGGATATGAATTATTCAATTCATCTGCTACTGTCGTTACTGTATTACTCATTTTCGTTGGGTATAAAAGTTCCTAAAATTGATTGTCCTAACATCACTGGATTGTCTTGTGATTCTTGACAATCGTATAAATAGGATACGGGGTAAACATTTCTGAGTGTATTCAGAACTGTAATTAAATCATTCTGTTTTTCAGTTAAATCTGTTTGAATTGGAGGGCAAGGTTCCATTACTTCAAGCCACGCCTTATGGGCAATTTGAAAAGCTGACATATGCTCTTGATCAATCCAACAAATTTTCATAAAAATATGTGCTGGAGTTTCTTCACGAATGGTACGCTCTACAAATCTTCTAAAATCCATATTTGTGAACCTACCAATCCAATAAGGCAAAATACAAGTTGCTCTAAATGAATAAGCATCTTCATTTCCTTCGCAATAACAATCCTCTTCAAAACTTACAGGTAAAAAGTCATCATGCGGCGCAACTCTTGGTCTTAGCAAAATATGCTCTAACAAATAAAATCCTTCTCCACTACATTCTCCTCTCAAAATGGTGACTAATTGTTCTAAGGCTTCATCTCGTTCAGCTATTGTCTCGTACAAATTACTTGTCCCAATAATTTCACCGTTTTGTGCGACTAAATTGTAATAGAATTTTCCGTCAACTGCAGTTAATAAATCATAATTGGCATATGTAATTCCATTATTCAAAACAGATTTAATGCCAGTTGTTCGACCAGATGTGCTATTATAAGCTTCACTTTTTAATAAAATATCATTCGCCTTATTTACAAATCTAAAGCGCCATTTACCATCTATGTCTTTGAACTTTTTAAAATTAGTTAAAGGTGGAGGACAACTTAAATCGCGTTGATCGTAATTATCGATTCCTAACAGGCGCGATATTCTTTTCTGAAGTCCAGCAATATTGTCATTATCCCAAGCTGGTTTTAGATAATTAAAGGCTTGCCCTCTTCTATAACTAAGTTCTGGATAACATTGTAAAAATGCCAATTTATCATCAATGAGTTCTTGATCTGCTTTGGCTCCGTCCAATTTATAGGCAAGCATTGCATAATCTGTAAACTGTTCACTAAATCTTGCTAACAGGTGATCCAAAAACATGTTACGGCGTTTCAAAAAGGCTTCTTCCCCTTCAATGATACATCCTAAAGCATCTGCTCTTGATTTTTCAATTGCGTCATCACATAGAAATTGTTCCGTAATTAATTGATCTTTTGCTTTAAATGCCTCCCATGCTAATTTTACATCCTGTGTATTGTCTTTTGCAGGATCATTGTTCAAATCTGTTTGATCGATAAAATCTTTAAAAAGGTTTGCACTATTTGGAATTTCAAATAGTGATTGATGGAAATAGGTTTTATCAATATCACTATTCATTGAGAAAAGTTCTTTAACATGTGCTAATTGGGAACAATAATTTGCCAAAAATTGATCAAAGAATAGTAAATACGCTTTGAGTTGGTTGGCTTGTGATTTACGTTCTTTAGTAGCAGAATCTGACAAACCAACATAACCTATTCCATAATTTTCTGGAAAACCAGTTTGGATGGTTTCGTAATCCGCCAATTGATAAAATGATCCGTTAGGCACAGGTAAATCTGGCTTTGTAATTATTGCGTTTACAATACGTACTTCAGCCTTTTTAGCTTCTAATAGGTCTTCCACAGTTTCTTCATCTGCTATGAAAGGAATACCCTTTTTAATGAAAATAATTTTAGATTGTTCTGGACTTATGCGTGGAACAAAGTTCTTTTCCCAAGCGAGCTCTAAGCACCAAAGTACACTTTTAGCAACAACCGAGGAGTCGCCCAATGGAATGCTACCAATTTGAATATTTTTTATGGCCACGACACCTTCAATATCCATGATAATACTAATAAGATCAGAAACATGAATGTTCTTCATTCTGCTACTAGCCTCTAATTCGGTGCTATCAATAAATCCGTGATCAAGACGCGGCCCTTCAAATATTTCTTCAGTAGTATTATCCTTTTCCAGCATTTCTGCGAAAGAATAAAAATGAATATCAGGTGCTAAAAATTGCCCGACAAGGAAATAAATTTCGGCCAAGACTTCTTCTGTATTTGCGTCTGCCATTAATTCAATATCTGCGCAAATGGCAATTTCTTCTATTTTAAGTGCACTAAAACGCACAAAGTCTTCACATAAATTGCGATTTTCATGTAGCACGACTTTTGCCTTGTCTAACAATAGAAATGTTTCAGCTACTTTATTTTGCTGTTGCACTAATAAATTATCATCCCCGGCACCCGTAACGTCCAAAAGGTCATCTATTATAACTTTTAACGCAGCCGCTATTACAGGCTTATCTACAAATGAAACGCCACTACTATCAGCCACCTCAACTGAAATAACGTTTAATGCGTTAACTTCAATTACAACGGTATATCCTTTCACCGAATTGTTCAATTCAATGAATATTTTTTTAATACTTGCTTTTACATCCGCTAATCCATCCCAACTTTTACCTGTTTCCCATTCAATATCCCAATAAGGAAATTCAACAGTAATTTCCATTATTAATCCTTTTAATTCACCCGTTTCAATTTCAATTTCATGCACGAGTGTATTGTCGTTTAAATCACCAAATTCATCTGAGTCATCAAACTCGAGCAGAACGTCATACAAACCATTGAGGTCAATTTTGCTTGTAAAATCATTTTCTATGTATGTTATTTCTTTGGCATATGAATCGACATAAAAATCAACTTCAGATTTTTTAGTAATATCCAGCCACGCATTTTTAATTCCTGCTACATCAATTAATAATTTTCGATAATCATTTTTTGTAAAAGGGGCATTGGTTAAAATTTCACGCGCTGTGTAAAAGTTATTTAAATTCTTGCTTGTATCATCTTCTTCGTTAACTGCAAGAATATCTTTTATTTCTAAATTGGCACGGTATCCAATATCATTAATTGCATAACAAAGCTGTTCCAGTATTGTAACACCAGGATCATGTAAATTGTAATCCGTCCAAATTTTGCCTGCAACTTTTTGCAGGTAGTTTATACCTTCTTCACGCAAAAAATCGAAATTTTCGCTTTCTTTTTCAGAAGGTTTTGCACTTATCGTTATGTGGTCTTGACTACTCACGTTATCTTATTTTTTTTGCATCATTTTTTCCAATTTCGCTAATCTCTCTTCTAGCTTTTGAATATGGTCTTGTTGTTCTTGCATGGCATGCACCATAACAGGAACCAATTCAATTGTCGATAGACCTTTTACATTCGTTTCTTTATTGGTATAAGTAATGTCTTTCAGCACTTTCTCAACGTCTTGTGCAATAAATCCATATTTTACATCTGTCTTATCTTTATTCGATTTCCACACATAACTCACAGGTTTTAAACTCATTATTTCGGAAACGCCTGCCTTAAGCGGCTTAACTTTCTCTTTCAGTTTCCTGTCAGATGCATCAACAATAGATCCATAATGCGTTAGGTTTGCTGCTCCCCAATCACTTCCAATATTTACATTTCCTCCCTCTGCATTGAAATACAGTTCAGTGCCTACATTGCCTAATTTGGCCATGATTTCATTATTATCAATTGTAAGGTGTTTCCCTGTAACATTTCCAATAATTACAGCTCCTGAGACACTATCTTCTTCTGATAAATCTGTATTATTTGTATAGACATGCAATAACGCTTTTGGGTTTGTAGTACCAATTCCCAAGTTACCTGAGTGATTTACAACGACAGGTTCAGTCCCCGTATCAATATGAAGTGGTCCTACTGGTGATAGTGTTCCAATACCAAACCGACCAGTATCTTTAAATATCATTTTAATATTCCCAGTAACATTTGAATGAACTGTCACATTACCGCCATCAGGGTTTAAATGCAAAATGCTTGCCGCCCCTACATTTTTCGCCGTAATCTCATTCGCATCCATGGAAATGTTTTTCCCATTCTGATTACCGAGCATTAATGTCGCTCCACCCAATCCAGGAGTTACGGAATCAGGACGATCATCATAAACATGTAATGTAGCTTTTGGATCTGTTGTTTTTATGCCAACTTTACCATCAACCACGGACACACTATCATCTGTAAAATTGATGGTAGAATCAATTATTCTTGCAAAATCTGCTTGATTCGGTTTATCACCGTTTTTGAATTTTTCTTTAATTAAATCTCTATCTAATGGCATAGTATTACGGTTTATTAACTAATAGGTCTGAATTGACGGTCATTGCTCCAATGCCATCAGTAATGGTTTCGTTTATTATATTGTCTCCGTCACAAGCACAATCGTCTGTTGTAAGCACGGTTACGCTATGCGAACCAGATGAAACTAAAATTGCGCTTGACTTGGACGCTTCTGCTTGATTTGTGTCTTGTAAATTTGACTCGTCACCACCAATGACATGATACATTTCAAAACATGTTAGATAGTCAACATAATCTAACTCTTCAATGAAGTTTATAATTTTTGACTTGTGTATTATACCATCAAAGGAAATGTCTACACCTTCTTCATAAGCCCAAGGCGACAGGTGTTCTTTCAAATCTATTTCCAATTGCAGTTCATAAAACCCTTCGTCTTTACCGGGCTTTAAACGCACATTAAATTTGACTTTAATTTCTTCGAAATATGGGTTTTTAACGTGCAGTGCTGCAAATGGATTTTTCAAGGGTTCTAAAAAAGCAGCAATTGCTTGCAATGTTGCCAAACTTGTGGTGGGTTGAAAAGGATTTACAGCGTTTTGGTTTCTGAGGTTTGAAATAATAACGAGTGACACATTACCCGGGGCTTGTTCCGAATATTTTTCAGTCATTCTAGTGTGATTCAAACATTTTATTTTGTAAATGGAAGAAAATTCTTCCAATACAATTCGTTCATAATCCCAAATGGTAATGGCGCGATTTTTATGTCGCAATCGTTCTGCTACGCGCTGATAATAGTTATCCTCTTCTTCGGGTAATTTCCCGTTGAATGAAGCATATGGTTGCTCAACCTTACGAATAGCACTATTACTGCTTGCCAATTTATTAACGGTTTCAGCTTCTAACGGATTCGCTAAATGTGAAACATCATTTTCATTATCACTAAAGGTGGCTGTAATTGCTTGTGGATGCAAATTGATTAGTTCGCAAACTGAATCTGATTCGTTTAAAATTTCGCCTTTCAACCAATAATAATCTGGTGGCAACCATGTATTATCATCATTCATGGTTTTTGGCAAAGCAAATTTTATGATCCCAGAATTAATCAATCCATTGGATGAATCGCCCAATATTTCTGTTGTATCAAATTTATGCCATATATTATTCACCAAATACTTCCATTGGATTTCGGCTGGTAATAAATCTGGATTTTCACTTCCTTCTGCCACTTGGAATAAAATATTGAGGTTTTGCGGTAAGACTAAATCTTCTAATCCAATATAAAATGTTCCTTCTGCTGTAAATTCTGGAATAAATCCAACACCTACTGTCGAAGTTGGTTCCTTTTCAACAATACCGAATGGCCCAATATGGAAAAAACTGCCATTTAATGAATCACTTGATGCACTTGTAGCTAAATCAAGTGTTAGCGCTGCGGAATAATTTACAGCAATTGATTTTATTTTAGGGGTATAAGGTTTTTTCGGCAACACAACCGTATCTGGATCGGTATCCCATCTTGATTTTTTTATAGATGCCGTGACATATAAGTCTTGATATTGTCCATGTCCAAAAGCAATTAGCCCACTGAAATTATTTGGGCCTGAAAGCTCCATTCTTACAAATCCGTTATTTAAACTTGTTGAGTATTCAACAAAGTCTTCAACGTCGACCATTTTATCGAATACTGAACTCAGTGATGATGTACCAATGATGTCATCACTATCAAATAAATTAATATCATCTTCTGAAAGATAATTCCCCCAAACTTTTGCTCGAAGTGCGTTTAATTTAATTTTAAAATCAGAGGTATTAATTGTTGAAGTGCTATATTCATCATATACATTATTGAAAACTGACGGCCTATCTTGCCAATCAATATCAAACCATAAGCTGGTTAACGGCTTGCTAAAAATCTCTTTACTCCCAATATAGAATTCAGATCCTATTACAGGTTGCGAAGAAAAAGGCTCAAATGGTTTTGAAGGGTCTACCGTTCCTGACTCGTTTTGTAAAACCAATTCTTTTGCACCGTTCACAGCAACACCAATTGCAATTGTGCTTAATCCATACTTGAGTAGTTTGGTGGCAACATTTTTTGAGTTAGATTGATTCACCAAAAGTTTTAAAATGGGATCTGTTGTGTTAAAATTTTCTTTAAAAACCTTCTCAGCATATCCAACTACTGATTTTTCGTCTGCTGCTAAAGAAAAACTTAAAACTAATGTTGCTACACTTGGCACTGTTAAAGCTGCAGGCTTAATACTAATCCACTCCTCTTCACCAGAAAGATAAATGGCAAAATCATCTACGTTTAAATCAGATGGCCCAATTTCATGATTAGCCACAAAAGTAAATGTCAAGGTTAGGTCTCTTACTCCTTCTTTCAATAAGAAAAATGGACTTACAATAGCAAAACCCAATGCAGCATCTTCCATTGTTGCGGTTGCCAAACCTGCTTGTAGTTTACCAAAAGCCGCCCATTTAGGATTTTCTTCATTTAAATCTCCACCTAATCCATCTCCAGAATTTGCTATTTGCGCTGCATAAATCTTTTGAATGCTTGTAATTTCATCTTGTTTAGTAAAGACTGATTTAAGACCTGAAATTTTCGCGTTATTAACGACTATTTCATCATTTGTGGCAAAAATGCGTTCTTTTCCGTCAGTATCTTTCCCAGCTTTTAAGTCCGTTTCATCTTCAACTACATGTGCGTTTATATTATTGGCTAATGTAAATAAGATATGCGCCTCATCTGGCGTAGCTGCCTTTTTTGCAATTTGCAATACATCTTCATAATAAAAAGCTAAATGTTTTGCAGTAATCGCGTTAATATCATTTTGTGCATATTGTATTAATTCAATGAATGCATTGAACAATGCCAAGTGTGGATTGTCACTGTCTACTGTAATTCCTTTGAAAAATGCTTCCCAATCGCCATCTCTTCGATTGTCCGCATTATAATACTGCGTAATTCCTGCTAATTTGGTAATAATATCATGATAATCCTGTTGCGTTTTACCATCAATTTTCACCAAATCAGGGTCCAATAATTTTGGGGATCGATCTTCTTGTGCCGTTCCCTGCAGTCTTAATGGATTTATTTTATTACAATTTTGCTCTGGCATAATTAGGTATTAGTTCCTTCTTCTAAATAGAAGGGATAGACATAATTACTTCGAGAATTTGTTGAACTAATCAAGTATTCTAGTTCAAGAAGCAATATTCCTTCTACTTCTCGTTCAAGATTTAGATTTAACTCAAGCAATTCAATTCTCGACTCATGTTTAATAATTGCTTTTTCCACCATCCTTTTTATCAAGGTGGTTAGGTTAGGGGTAATTGGTTGAAATAAATATTCATCCAAGCGGCAACCAAAATCTGGTCGAACAGTTCGCTCGCCTAAGGTTGTACCTAAGAGAATCGCCAAACTTTGTTGTATGTCAGTTTCTCCGCTAACCATTTCTAGGCTTCTGTCTCCTTTATTAAATGTTGGGGGAAACCCCCAACCTCTTCCAAGAAAAAGTGTATCAAGTTCTTTGGTTTTCATTTCTTTTTTTCTTTTATCCTGCGCTTGCAGGATTATCCACCTATAATTACATTAACACTACCCACAACGATTTGTCCACCATGATCAGTTGGGTCTCCCATTCGCGCCGCAGGTTTACCATTTATATTCACTTTTGACGACCCTCCTGAAATCTTATCGGGTGGTCCAACACAAAGTGCTTGATCTCCCTCGCGTGCCGCTCCTAAACCATTAATTTTAACATCCGAACTACCTTCTGTTATCATCAACCCTACATGAGGAACTGGTCCTGGTTCACTTTTAGGACATACATGCATATCTAATATTCTGGCTGCTGCTGGCATTATGGGTTTAAGTTAATTAGTGCCCCTGTTATTTTTGTTTCGCCTGATGCGTGGAAAGTACTCTTACCTGTATCAGTCTCTAGTTTTTTGCTTGCATTAATAATCACTTCTGGCGCTTCTAATGTGATTCGTTTATCACCAAAAATGAGAATCTCCTCGTCACTAAATTTGATGTAGTTACTATTTTTGTCTTGCACCAAAATTGTTCCTTCCTTATCGTCAATTAAAATGGTATTATTTTTTACTGGATCTGGTGGTTCCGATCTGAAGTTATCCAGACTTCCAGCTTCTTCTTCGCTTAATGTTTGAATTTTTATTGTTCTATTTTTATCGTCAAATTCAACGCGGCTTCCTTCTTTGGAATAGTATCCTTTTAGGTTATCCTTTTCTAAAGCTGCAACAGGTGCAGGCTTAGCACTACTATTCAACATGCCAACAATCATTGGGTATCTCGGATCACATCCTAAAAACCCAACTAAAACCTCATCATCCAACTCTGGAAGAAAGAACATTCCTCTATGTTCACCAGCATCAGTTCGAGACATTTTTGCCCAAACCCCTTCGCTTTCTGGGTCAATAACTGGAATACGTACTTTTACACGATCTTCACCTGATGGGTCGTCTAAACGTGTGACTGTGCCAATGTGTAAACCAGACATTTCTGGAATTCTATTCATTGTTCGATCTACTTCCTTCATGCTGCTTTCACACCAATCACGACTTAAACCAAATTGTAAATTCGTCGTCCAGACATTATTGGTAAATTCATATCTAGCACCAGTTATATAAGTCAATCCATTAAAACGATTTCCTACTCCTTCGAGTTTTATAGTTTTTCCAGGATTGATCAATGTAGATTCAACAAATGAGACTCTACCTCTAATTCGGGCTAACTTTGATTTGATCAATTCAGTTTTTACATAGTTTTTCAAATCGTCCGCTACCAACTGTCCGGGATAGTTAATATTTAGTCCATTTGCATTCAAAAGTGCCGACAAGTCTTCATTACTTAAATCACCCGGTTTATCTAAATCGATACCTGCAAGCTTGGCCAATTCTTCGGTTCCAATTTCTTGCTTTGACGAATCCCACGCATTAAGAATTACTTCTTTAAATTGCGATCTTACGTCAATTTCTGCTTCAAATTCCAACAATTCATCTCCAAAAAGTAAAGTATACTCTTCCTCTGCCTCAACGGTTGGTGTTATAGTTGTTAAAACACCGTTATTCGTAAAGACCAGTTGACCTGCGGCGTTGGCACGTTTTACTATAAAATCCCAATCAGTGGTATTATATTGAACTAGGCCTTCATGTGCGACAGTGGTATCTTCAATTCCAGAAACGTCAATTAATTGATTTGCTCCTTTTTTGTATTCGTTCAGCAATTCTTTAAACGCGTCAGAATCAAGCGTGTCTTCAGCAAAGTATTTACTTTTGGTTTGTGTTGTCGCTGCCACGGCATTATCTCTACAGTCAATTGTTAAATGCAATTTTCTGTTCTTTTTAATTTTTATGCCATGTTTAACAATTATTCCTTTAAAGGCTGTTTCCATTCCATTTACATCTCCCATTTTTATGGTGATGAACTTACCCGGCGCATATTGATCTTCGTTACTTATTGGAAAATCTTGTGATGCAACATCCCCGTCCTCAATCAAAAGTTTTGCAAAGGAAATTTTGTTCGCCGTTTTTCCAATCACAATGTGAAATGGTTCATTAACCGCACCTACAACTTCACCTTCTTCTACGGGCGAATCGCTCAGATAAACCTCAAAGCTATGCGGCACTTGTGCCTCTTTAGTTATGTTATTTGCCAACGTTTCTCCCATCTAATTCAGTTCTTTTATGGGTGGAAAGAATAATTTTTCGCCAACTGCTAGTTTTCGATAATTACTCAACTTATTAACACGCGCAATTTCTAAATACAATTTTGGGTTTTTGTAAATAGTTTGACACATCAAATGAAGTGTATCACCCTCTTTAACTGTTCTTACATGCGTTAAATCAGGCGATTTATTATCCTTGTCTTTTGCCTCAAGTGCTGTTGGAACGGATTCAACAAAAGTTGCGTCACCAGTTGCGCGAAGCGCCAAGCCTTCTTTTGAAAATAAAGTATAAGTAATCTTTAAAGTTGATAGTCGTCCTTCAAAAATCCATCCGCCATAAACCAAGGTTACATACTTGGGTTCATGCGTGTTTTTATTATACTTCAATGTGACGTCCTTAAAGGCTATTATTTGCTCATCTACGGTTCCACCATTCGGTTTTTTACCAAAAAGCGACCCTTGGGTTTGGATCCCACCACTCAAGCTAAAAGAGATTTCATGATTATCTTGATTAATAATTCCTGTCCCATCAAATAAAAACTTGATACTTACTTTTGGCGCATTGGTTCCTGTGAAGTTTTGCTGCTTAGTTTTGTTCCCTTTCGTCGTTTTCTCTTCAAACTTAATGCTCGTTTCCGTCACTAATTGATCCGGATTTATAAGCGCAACATATGTACCGTCGGATTCATCTAGTTCCGACAATTCATGTGATAATATGGTTAGTTTTTCTAATTTACCGCTCATCAGGGTTCTCTTTTTTCACTTAGTATTTCCAAAACTTGCTCTACACAATCTGCTATTAATTCAGCACGGCTTTCTTCAGATGAACCGCCAGAAGCAGCTAATCCCATTTCACCATCAGCTGACTCGCTAACGCTGGCTGTAATGATTATTTCTTTAATCTCTAAGGGCATATTTTGTTAAATTCTTAAGGTGTTGAAATATGAATAATTGAGTTTAATAGATTCTACCACCAAGTCACTAGATTGCGCATTGAAACCAGAAGTACTCCATTCAATTGGGTAGGCATTTACAACATACCACCCAGCAATGGGGAGATGCAGATCATTCAACAGCATTACGGTAATATTTACCGGTTTAAAATTGAAATTCTCAATCGCTTCTCGACACCAATCCACAATGAACGAGCCTGTAAATAAGCCTCGTTTTAGTTCAAGGGAACTATAACTACTTTTTTTTGGCAGTTTATGTGTAAATCTATTCTCACCGCCTTCTTTAAAATCTTCTGTTTCAACAGTTGATGTAAGCCCCGAAACTTCTTGAAACCTAAAATCGCTAGGTGCCTGGGGCAATAATTCAAATATAACTGCGAAATGAAAACCCGAAGGCGGCCTTTCAAATAACAAACTCATTAATCATTGGATATAGTCATCCCTTCATGAACCAATGTGATGGATTCAATTGCGACTTCGTTCCCTGTTGAATTCAAACTTGCTCCTTCAATTTTAGAAGGCCAAGCGTCTGTGAATATCCAAACCATTGTTGCCTCATGATTCTCATCTAAAAGGCTTACAGTGATATCCCGTCTTTCAACTTCATTCATTGATACGGTATTCCACCAATCATAGAATTCATTATTTTTTTTGAAAATCCCGCGCTTGAGCGTAATCTCACCATTGGTATTCATACCTGGCATTTTAATGGTTG
Organism: Crocinitomix sp.; assembly: GCA_047623705.1. GTDB lineage: Bacteria > Bacteroidota > Bacteroidia > Flavobacteriales_D > Crocinitomicaceae > Crocinitomix. The sequence continues at coordinate 2,149 of JBLHOW010000022.1, read as the reverse complement.
AATACGTTTTACTTAATCCATCACGATATTCTACTACCTGATGTTCTAAATTTAATCCTGAAGCTTCGGTAAATGCGCCTGTTGCTCCGCCCCATTCTACTCTGAAATGGAATCCTGTTAGTGGATATTCTAGTGCCATGTTTTTTTTATTTAATATTAGGTTCTAATTAATTTTTATTGCTGTTCATGATCAGTGCCTTTGGGCAATAATCAATAGCTTTTATTCACTTTTTTGAATCTATGATTCTTGTAATTTATGCATGAATCTTAAGATGATAAACTCTGCTGGTCGAACGGCTGCTAAATGAATTTCAACAATCATTTTACCTTCTAAAATATCCTGCGCGGTCATAGTTTCACCTAATCCCACTTTCACGATATAAGCATGTTCTGGTTTGGCTCCAGCTAATCCACCCGCTTTCCAAATCGAATTCAAGAAATTATCAATCATTGCTTTGCTACGTACCCAAGTATTTTTATCATTCGGTTCGAAAACAACAAATTCGGTTGCTTTTTTCACTGATTCTTCAATCATATTGAACAATCTTCTTACTGGAATATATCTCCATTCATTGCTGTTACCAGCCAATGTTCTAGCTCCCCAAATTAATGTTCCTTTACCTGTGAAAGATCGTATGGCATTAATCGATTTACCAGCTGTAACATCTACATTTAAGCCAGATTGATCAGCCGCATCAACGCTAACACTTGGTCCAACTACAGAATTCAAACTTCTGTTTGCAGGAGCAACCCATACGCCACGTTCATTATCCGTTGCTGCATAAATTCCAGCTACAGCCCCACTTGGAGGTAATACAAGCCCTTCTTTATTAACTGCAGTAACAATGTTTGAATAAATTGAGTTAGTATCTTGAATTAAGAGTTCTAAATTATCTTTTCTCAGTTTAACTGTCGCTTCATAATCACGATACAGACTTGCAATTTCTTCATATAGCTCTTGCAATGCAGGAGCTGCAATAGCAGCAATGGCTATTTGTGTTGCAGGTGCAGATCCGTCGCCATAAATGGAATCGGCTGCTAGCGTAGCATCACTAATCAATGCGGCCGCGAGAACATAAGTAACCGTTATAGTTCCAGCAAAATTAACTAGCGCTCCAGTAGCTGGCACAACTCCCAAATCAGTAACATCTGCCATTACTGCAGTTGTTCCTTTTGTTGAATAACTTCCATTATAGAAGTGTAACTTCTTCAAGATGTCATAAACGCGACTGTCAGTTGTATCAATCATAGCTTCATGCGCTAGATTCAAGTCATCTTTTGTGACACCATCACCATCTAAATCTTCATCCACTATATCTGCATGAACCATAGTTACGAAAGATTCAAGCATGAAATACATGTATTCAATCTTAGCGATTACTTGATTTTTGGCTTGAGCTGCTGAAGTAACACCATAGAAATCACCAATTACTCCGAAACCGTTGTACACGTCTTCCGCATTAATTGGCGCAACATCTAACAATGATGTTGCTGTGAATATAGTGTCAGCACCTGGATCATAAGTATAAGCTTTGAACTCATCAGAATCGGCAATAACACTTACTAAATGGTCTACATATGTCGGATCAATACTAATGGCCGAAAGCGAAACCATAGCACCACTTTTTTCTATTTTAGAAATATTTTCATAGCCAAATTCAAAACTTAAGGTTGTTTTAAGATTTGGATAGTAGGATGCACCATATTTTAAATATTGTACACCTATATTATTTCTAAATGCTTTATCTGGAGTTTCACCATCTACATCAGAAACATTCAATTCAATTCCTCCGTTTAATAAATCGAAAATACAGAAGCGATCTTGCAAATCATTGCATTGCTTTAAGGCTGTTTTTTGCAGTGTACCTAATAGTGCTTTATTCGCATTAGAAAGTGTTACTGCATCCGGGAACAGAATTAAAGTGGGCTCATCTTCTTTTCTCAAAGTTTCAACTCCAGCAGTTAAATTGGTGAAATAATTGGCCGTTGCAGTTTCATAGCTTCCTACCGAAACGATATAACAAGGTCCACCACCGTTCGAATAGAACATGCGCATACTATCGTAAAGACAGAAACTGGATGAAAATTCAATTCTATCGACAGAATTATCTGTATTGAGATAAACATCAACCCCTAAATCATCTGGTCC
>JBLHOW010000021.1:0-77187 GCA_047623705.1 Crocinitomix sp. | reverse complement strand
AAAGAAAAAGCGCAGCTTTTGAAGATCAAGCATAACGCAAAAATCAGTCTCTACCCAACACAAAACACTATAATATCGTCTTACCAAAAAGTGAATTGTTTTGATCTAGAAAGGATGAGTTTAAGGCTTGCGCAGGAGAAAATTTATGAGTTTACTTTTGTAAAAGAAAAAGCGCAGCTTTTGAAGATCAAGCATAACGCAAAAATCAGTCTCTATCCAACACTAAACACTATAATTATTGTCTTACCAAAAAGTGAATTGTTTTGATCTAGAAAGGGTGAGTTCAAGGCTTGCGCAGGAGAAAATTTATGAGTTTACTTTTGTAAAAGAAAAAGCGCAGCTTTTGAAGATCAAGCATAACGCAAAAATCAGTCTCTACCCAACACAAAACACTATAATATCGTCTTACCAAAAAGTGAATTGTTTTGATCTAGAAAGGATGAGTTCAAGGCTTGCGCAGGAGAAAATTTATGAGTTTACTTTTGTAAATGAACAAATTTTGGACAAGCATAACGCAGAAATCGTCCTTTCTAGACAAAACCTACTTGAGGTGCTGTGGGATAATACACACAGGAATCGCAACCATCTTATGTCGATTCGCTCGATTAAAATTGCGGTAAATTTTTAAGACTTCTCTTTCACGATCAGTCAAATTTTCTTCCGTCGCATTTGCATTCTCGTTAAAACGCATGGCCCATTCTAATTCAGGATAAGTCGCGCCAATTTGTCCTTCATCCGTGCGTTCATCTTCCCAAAGTCCATCAGTAGGTTGCGCATTTTGAATGGATGCAACGACGCCTAATTCTTTTGCGATCGCAAATACATCCGTTTTCGTTAAATCTGCAATTGGACTTAAATCAACACCACCGTCACCATATTTGGTGTAAAATCCTACCCCAAAATCTTCGACTTTGTTTCCTGTTCCGGCAACTAAGACACCATTTGCTTGCCCAATGGCATATAAAGTGGTCATGCGGACGCGTGCGCGAGTATTAGCCATTGAAAGGCCGTGATCATTCACTTCTGTCGGTAAAACCGTTTTAAGCGTTTCAAATGTATCTGTAAGATTAATAGAATAGTGACGAACAGTGTCAAATTTACTTTCTAAAAAATGGATATGCTCCATTCCACGGTTCACCTCATTTTGATTTTGATGAATGTTCATTTCTAAACAAATCACATCTAAACCAGTTCTGGCACATAATAAAGAAGTAACGGCGGAATCAATTCCGCCGCTAATTCCAATTATAAATCCTTTTGATTTCGCATTAACCGCATAATTTTTCAACCATGCCGCAATGTGATCAATTACTTTTTCGTAATCCATTTTATCGTTCTTAGAACAATAATCCAAATTTAATCTCGATAATGTGCTGCGGATTATTTTTGATATCTAAGTTTGAGTATTCAAACGTACCTGGATTTGTAGTGCTTTCAACTTTGTCAGCTAAGTGATTTGAATTTTGGTATAAAGAAGGAGTGATTCCGTAGTTGAATCCGATTTCACTATATAAGAAAGTACTTCCAGTAAAATTCCATTCAGCACCACCGTAGATTCCAATACCCATTCTTACTTGAGCCAAACCTTTTTTCAAAGTAATTGGTTTCATATTTTCCTGTGTTCTACCAGCGGTTGATATTTGCGTGAATGATCCGTCAGTAGCATCATAAGATGCATTATAACCAGTGTCGTCCATTCTTACACCTGCCAAAATACTAGTTCTTAAACCAAACTTTCCGTAATACTTGAATTGTCCAATCATATTTGTTTGGAACTTCAAGAAAAGTGGAATAGTCACGTACTTAGCACGAAATTTTCTTGTTTGTAACAAGAATGCTGTTGTATCAGTAAAATCTTTTACACTTCCAGTAACACCGTCATCATTCTCTTCATATTTTTGAATGTCCGTATCTGTATATGCATAAAACACATCACCTAAATCAGTATTTGTATTACTACCATAATTTAATTTAAATGACTCTAAATCAAATTGAATACCACTTGCGAATCCAATATTGTCGTTAAACATATAGTTTCCGCCTACACCAATAGTGAAGCCGTTTCCAATGCCATTTCTTTCAATTTTTGTGGTTTGAATTTTTGTCCAATTAAACGTTGGTCCTAACACCAATCCCACTTGAAATTTCTTATCTTGCGCGTTTGCTCCAAAAGCAATACCTGATATTAAAATCAGAGAAAGTAACTTTTTCATAATTTTGCAATTATTATTTTACAATTTTGTAACAATAATAAGAAATTATCAGCAATGAGGAATAAAATAACTGCAATTATATTGTTATGTTTAGTCGGAGCGTCATGTTCTACCGATAAGTTGGATGTTGACGTATCTCAAATTGAACTCGATTTAGAATTTGATCGATTTGAAAAATCAATGTTTGCGGGTGAATCGCCAGTACAAATGACCTCAATTAATTCAGATTTGATTGAACGGGGCGGAGAATTGTACGAGTTTTATGTGTACGACATGTTGCGTTCAGGCTCTGTTTATGATGATTCTATCGGAGAGTATCTATGGTACTTCGTTAGTGATAGCGTAATGCAATTGGTGAATGAAGATTTAGAAGTTGAATTTTCGAATTTTGCGGAGATTGAAACCCAATTGACCGACGCCTTTAAGCACCTAAATTACCATTTACCAAAAGCGCTCGTTCCCAAAAAGATAATTACATATAATTCTGCCTATAGCTATGGGGTTATCTCTAGTGATTCAGTGATTGGAATTGGTTTAGAAATGTTTTTAGGACCTGAAAATAGAATTGTCAAAGAAATTCGTTTTCCAGTTTACATGAAAGAAAAAATGCGCCGCGAATATTTGCCAGTTGATGTTTCACAAAGTTGGCTCACAGCAAATGTCGTAGGAGATGAAAGAGGAGAAACCTTTCTTTCAAGCATGATTTATTTTGGAAAACTCATGTATACATTAGAAGCAATGATGCCAGAACTTGAAGAACACCTAATTGTTCGATACACCAAAGATGAATATGATTATGCTAGGGCAAGTGAATATAGCATTTGGCAATATTTGGTGGATATGGATTGGATCTATTCAGTGGATATGAAAGTGAAATTAAGATTTTTTGAAGAGGCGCCAACAACAGTTGGAATTGATGATTCACCAGGTAGAATTGGACAATTTATGGGGTGGCAAATGGTGCGGTCATATATGGAAGCCAATGAAGAAGTTACAGTTGAAGAACTATTGAATGAAACAAGCGAAACAAAAATATTAAAAGCATATAAACCAAAAGAGAATGAGTAATTTAAAAAAGTCAAATATTAATATTGAGGTATTGACAAATGAAAATAATTTGCCAGAACAAATCACTTGGACGGCAAAAGAAGGTGGAGTTGATGGAGCAAATGCTGAAGCCATGTTCTTATCCCTTTGGGATAAAAGTCAAAACGCTGCAATGCGAATTGACTTATGGAACAAAGAGTTTAATGTAGATGATATGAAAAAATTCATGCATCAAACCTTACTCACCTTAGCAGATACTTTTGAGAAATCTACTGGTGAAAAAAACATGTCAGAAGACTTGAGAGATTATTGTCATCACTTTGCCGATAAAATGGGCATTGCACCGCCGTTGAGCTAGAATTTATTTGATTCTGCGGCTTTGATCATAAGAAACACAAACTTTATGGCTAAGTAGGATTTATCGCTGAGTAGAATCTGTCGCTGTGCAGGATTCGTAATCCTGCGCTACAGAGTAGCTTTGGGTCATACCAAGTATTGTGCGTTATACTGAGTATAGGATTATATCCCGATAACTATCGGAACGATACAACTGATCCTAAATAAGTATATGAGGCATTTTCTTCCTCCGTAAGATCAAAAGCTATTTCGGAACTATTTAGAAAAATCAGTGATTATCAGCCTTATCTGCACGGTGCATTGAGCCTAGCGAAATGTCATCAGCGTTCTATTAACTACCGGCGCAAACCATGTGCCTAGTTAAAATTCTATACCGAATAATCAACCGTCTGATTAACTTCGCCAATGTAGTTGAGAAGTTCTTCTTTTCCTTCGCCACTAACAGATGAAGTAATAAAATAAGGAGGCATTTCTTCCCACACTTTCAACATCTCCTCCTCATATAATTTAATGGCCTTCGTCTGTTCATTCTTTTTGAGTTTATCAAACTTAGTAAAGATCATAGAAAAGGGAACTTCTTTTTCTCCTAGCCAAATCATAAAATCCAAATCAATTTCTTGCGGTTTATGACGGCTATCAATCAATACAAAAACATTCGTCAAATTCTCCCGTGTAGTCATATAACGCGTAATGAATTTTTGGAATTGATCACGTGCGTTGTGGTTAACCTTCGCATAACCATATCCTGGTAAATCGACCAAATACCAATCTTTATTGATCAAAAAATGATTAATTAAGCGCGTTTTACCTGGTTTACTTGAAATTTTAGCAAGGCTTTTATTATTGGTGAGCATATTAATTAATGATGATTTCCCTACATTTGAACGACCAATAAAGGCGTATTCAGGCATGTTTGGTTCTGGACATAAACGCTGGTCCGTATTACTAATCACAAATTCTGCTTGCTTAATTTTCACAACGATTAACTTTTTGTATTTGCCCGCAAAGATAAGACTTTAAATACTTATCAAGTTGAAAAGCTACACACTAGTCCCTTTTTTTGAAATTAAACTTTACCAAAACTCAATAACTGTTGCGTATTCTAATGTCTTTTCGCTTTTAATAATAGTGATGTTTTGAGGTATTCCCAATATGAAATTGCTTGCTAAGAATTGGTAATTAAGACAATCCTCTGAATAGCAAAGAGGGTATTCTCTTTGTTCTCCACTCGGGGTTTCTAAAATCGTTTTTTCAAATTGATCGTGGTTCAACTGCATGTAAGACAAACAATTTTTAATAATTGTAGTCGTATCTAAATATGTGATAATTAGGTTTTGGAACGGCACCAAAGGCCGTAGGTTATCCATGCGAATATAGATAGAACTGCGTGTCTCAATAATTCTTCCTAAACTGTCTTTAATTATTTTCGGCTTGGGGTTCTCAAATCGCATTTCACTGGGTGGTAGAACGCACATGCTTTTACTTTTCAAGTTAACAGATGAAATATTTACTCCCATACCTGAATTGTTCATAGCCCTTTTTGCAGCATTCTTTTTTCGTTCCCGCCCCAAAGCTTTGCTGTCATAAATACCCATGTCTTGCGTTTTTACAAGAGAATCAAAATTATAGCTGTATAGAATGGTTCGAGATAACGTGTCGTTGATATAATACTGGGTTCGGATCGTTTTAGAATCACTTTCACTAGAATCATTGCGGACGCGGTGTTCATGCACTACACTTACTGTGCTGTCTCCATATTCATCTCGATACCTTCGTGCATATCCGCGTGTAGTCCATGCGTTCATTTCAATATGCTTTGGGCTGCCGTTTTTAGAATAAGTGAAAAGGTATTGCGGTTCTTGATAAATCACAGAATCATCAACGATTAAAGATTCCATTACCGTAATCGATCGAATCCTATTCGTACGAATAAAAGTCGTGTCCAAGTATTCTCTAGAAAAATAGTTCTTGTAAACACTAATTTTTGGAGGACCTTTTCTAAATTTCGTAATATCCTCAATTTGGGCGTTGCTCTTTGTGCAGAACAATATTAGTAGGAATAGTATTACTTGTTTTGATAGTGTCATTTCTTGTTGAACATCCAAGTTAAGCATAAATAAAGCGAGAGAATGAGAATAGTCTTAAACTAGTTGTTCTATTTAGGTTATGGTGCTATTTACAAGATGATCGTTTTAATGGAAGGCTGATTTATGACCGTTTATTCTTGTTTAGGGATAATACCTGTAATTGCACTCCCGTTAATCGTAACGTAATTTAAAAGGTGATAATCTGCTTCAAAAGTGGTGTCAAACGTATAACGTACGGTGAACATGCAGCTGCACGCGCAAAAACCACCGTATGAAGTGTAAACAAGATTTAAGGTGTCACTACCAATTACTTCAGCCTCACCTAAGAAATTGTGGCAACAATTAGCGATTACTTGCACATCTATTGTTAGCACGGTGGAGTCCCGTTTTGTAGCAATGAATTTCGGGAAATCTTTAAAAGTATTACGGTCGGTTGAATTATTACAATTTTCAATTATTTCAAAACTAATAGGTTCCAGTCCTTATATTCAATAAACCAATCATTTTGTCAGAATAAGGAAGGAAAGTCGTGCCTGTAAGCACTTGGTCAGTACTTTGCCCAGCAGTTATAAAAAGGGTGTCTATCTCAAACGCGTCATTTCCTATTGATCGTTTAACAAAAACAGTATCAAAATCTGTTGTTTGCGAATAGACAGCAATTGTTTGAAAAAATCCAAGAAATAATATAATGACTATTAATCTCATACGATTTCATTTAGTCGATAGAAGAGAAAAAAATTGACGTCAATTCCCCCGGATAGCTATCGAGAACAAAATTAAAGACTAAAAAAGTCCGTTAATCTCTGCGTCAATCGAGTTAATGATTTTACCTAAATCACTTGCGTCTTCATGAAAGTTATTCCCATCTACATCAATCACAATCAATTTACCTTTATCATAGGTTGAAATCCAAGCGTCATAACGTTCATTCAAACGCTTTAAATAATCCAAGCGAATACTTTCTTCGTAATCACGTCCTCTTTTTTGAATTTGGTTCACCAAAGTTGGAACGCTTGCTTTTAGGTAAATCAAAATATCAGGTGCTGAGATAAATGACTCCAACAAATTGAATAATGAAAAATAATTTTCAAAGTCACGCGTTGTCATCAAGCCCATTGAATGCAGGTTTGGTGCAAAAATATAGGCGTCCTCGTAAATCGTTCGATCTTGAATTACATTTTCAGAAGTCGTTTTTATTTCTTGAATTTGCGTAAAACGACTATTCAAATAATAAATCTGCAAATTGAAAGACCAACGTTGCATGTCTTCATAGAAATCATTCAGGTAAGGGTTTTGCTCTACGTCTTCGTAGTGCGTATCCCAGCCGTAATGTTTTGATAATAATTGAGTCAGAGTAGTTTTACCGGATCCGATATTTCCTGCTACTGCTATATGCATATTGTTGGTTTTAATTCAGAAGTATAAAAGTAGAAATAATATTGATTTAAGTCGAGCCAAAATTAATTCTTTTGAAAAAAAAATAAAGAACCGATAATTGGCCGTAATTTTGTGCGATTATGTCGAATGAAAGACGATCATGGTTTCTTCTAATTGGCCTTTCATTAGTTTGGGGAAGCTCGTTTATTTTAATGGAAAAAAGCATGAAGCCCATTGGCGAAGAAATGGTCATGGGGCCATATCAAGTTGGAGCCATGCGCATTTTAATAGCCAGTTTAACGTTGCTCCCAATTGCACTACGTCATTTAAAGGTATTAAAAACGAAAACATTTTGGTGGTTATTGGTGGTCGGTGGAGCCGGTAACCTTATTCCTGCACTATTATTTACGCTTGCCGAAACAAGGATAGAGCCATCCATGGCAGGGATTTTAAATATGGGCACCTCCTTTTTCGTAGTAATTATTGGTGTCGTTATTTACAAAAACAAGCCTAAACTGGCACAAATCATTGGGATTTCATGCGGAGCATTTGGTTTGTACAATATCTTAAAGTCCCAATTGAGTTTCGAACAAGAAGATTTATTCTATGCATTGCTGGTCTTAGCTGCTACTTTGTGTTATGCCATTAGTTTAACAACGATTAAATTCAAATTGCAAAATGTTTCTCCAATAGTAATTACTTCACTTTCATTTTTTATAATTCTTTTTCCAGCGGCAATCATATGTGTCGCTACAAATGCCTTTGACCCCATTGTTTCAAATCCAAATGGATTGAAATCATTGGGTTATTTGTCAATTTTAAGTGTTGTGGGAACAGCATTGGCAGTTTTTATTTTTACGAAATTAGTGACCATATCAAGTCATATTTTCGCGTCAGGTGTTACCTATTTAATTCCTGTGGTGGCAGTTTTCATAGGGGTTATGGCAGGTGAAGATTTTGATTTATTTAATCTCGTTTGGGTGGCCCTTATTCTTGTTGGAGTATACTTAATGAATAAAAAAAGGGCAATTGATGCAAATAAAATGACTTAAGCTCTTGTTTTCTAAATTTAATCCCTACTTTTGTCGTCCGAAAATAAGTTAAATAAATAGAAATTTTGTTATGTACGCAATTGTAGAAATAGCAGGCCAACAGTTTAAAGTTGAAAAAGACCAACAAATTTTCGTCCACAGATTAGAAGGTGAAGAAGGAGCCAAAATGGACTTCAACAACGTTCTTTTAATCGACAATGACGGAAAAGTAAATGTAGGCGCCCCAGCTATAGAAGGAGCTAAAGTATCAGCTTCGGTGGTAAGACACCTTAAAGGAGATAAAGTAATCGTTTTCAAGAAGAAAAGAAGAAAAGGTTACAAAAAGAAAAATGGTCACAGACAGTATTTAACTGAGATCAAAATTGAAAACATTAAAGGATAAAAAACTAAAGTTCTGTTTACAGAACGATAATATTTAATATTATGGCACATAAGAAAGGAGTCGGATCTTCGAAGAATGGTAGAGAATCAGAATCGAAACGTCTTGGTGTTAAGATTTTTGGTGGACAAGCTGCTATCGCAGGAAACATCATTATCAGACAAAGAGGAACGAAACATCACCCAGGTAACAATGTTGGAATTGGAAAAGACCATACATTATATGCGTTGACTGATGGATTAGTTGCATTCAAGAAAAAAGCAAACAACAGATCTTTCGTATCTATCATCCCTTTTGAAGAGGATGTAGTATTAGAAGCGAAAAAAGCACCTGCTAAAAAAGCTGCTGCTAAAACTGTAGAGCCTATTGTTATAGAGGATGATATAATCCTTAAAACTGAAGCTCCAGCTGCTGAAGCAAGTTCGGAAGATTTAAGCACTAAAACAGTTGCTGAGTTGAAAGAATTGGCAAAAGCTAAAGGTGTTACAGGGATTTCTGCAATGAAAAAAGCAGATTTAATTGCTGCATTACAGGCTTAGTCGCAGATAAAACGATTTTATAAAACTCCTTTCAGCATTGCTGTCAGGAGTTTTTTTGTTTGCATCTATATCTCTTGAATAATTTATACTTGCAATAGAGTGACATTTTATATTTTTACAGAAAAACAGAATCAATGTTAGAAATAACAAGAATTAAAGAAAATAAAGCAGAAATAATTGAACTTTTAAAAGTTCGAAATATGGATGCTGCAGCACAAATTGAAAAAATTATAGCCACTGATGAAGAATGGCGCGCAAATAAGCAAAAGCAAGATGCCTTATTGGCTGAGGCAAATACAATAGCCAAAGAAATTGGGCAATTGTTCAGAGAAGGAAAAACAACTGAAGCCGAGGAAGCTAAAAAGCGTGGTGGTGAATTGCGCGAAGAAGAAAAGACATTGGGTGAAATCGTTAATAATTTGGCAGATGAATTGCAAAGTTTATTGTACGAAATTCCTAATGTGCCGCATCCTTCTGTTCCTAAAGGTAATTCAGATGAAGATAATGTTAAGATTTCTGAGGCAGGTCAAATACCGACTGTTGGTGAAAATTGGTTACCTCATTGGGAATTAGCAAAAAAATACGAAATCATTGATTTTGAATTGGGCGTTAAAGTTGCTGGAGCTGGTTTTCCATTTTATATTGGAAAAGGAGCAAGATTGCAACGCGCGTTAATTAATTTCTTTTTGGATGAAGCAAGAGACGCTGGTTATAAAGAAATCATTCCTCCGTTTTTAGTGAATGAAGCGTCTGGTTATGGAACTGGTCAATTGCCAGATAAAGAAGGACAAATGTATCATGATGCACAGGATAATTTATTTTTGATTCCCACCGCTGAAGTTCCATTAACCAATATGTACAGAAATGTCATGTTGAAGGAGGATGAATTACCAATTAAATTGACCGGCTATACGCCATGTTTCAGAAGAGAAGCTGGTTCTTACGGAAGTGATGTACGCGGATTAAACCGTTTACATCAATTTGATAAGGTAGAAATTGTTCGGGTTGAACACCCCAATCAATCATATGCAGTGTTGGATCAAATGGTGGCCTATGTAGAAGGCTTATTAACTAAATTAGGCTTACCTTATAGAACTTTAAGACTATGCGGTGGTGACTTAGGTTTTACGGCTGCTTTAACAATTGATTTAGAGGTATATTCTGCTGCGCAAGATAAGTGGTTGGAAGTTAGTTCAATTTCAAATTTTGAGGCCTACCAAACCAATCGTTTGAAGTTAAGATTTAAAGATGCGGATAAAAAGAAAAGTTTAGCGCATACCTTAAACGGAAGTGCATTGGCATTGCCAAGAATTTTAGCCGCTTTATTGGAAAATAACCAAACAGATAATGGGATTAATATTCCAGAAGTACTAGTGCCATATACAGGATTTGAAACTATTTAGTGTCTATAAAATAAATCGAATGAATACCGTAACAAAGTTTGTTTTTCTCCTTATTGTAGTGCCTTTAATCACCTTTTCTTGTGATCCGTCAAAGGAGTTTAAAGCAGAATTGGATGACATTGACGTGCACCTTGCGCATTTAGATAGTTTGGAAAATATATTGGATGGAATAGATTTTGATAGTCTATCAATAATGGTGGATCATGTAAAAGCAAATGAAGCTGAAATTAAAGAATTGTATACACCAGATACATTGAACGAAGATTTTGGTAGACAGATGAATGATTGCAAAGCAATTCGCAAGAATTTGGGCAACGTTGGAAAAGATGAAGGCCTTTATGGAGATGAGCTAAATGCGATTAAACATCAGTTTTTAGACTTGAAGGATGATCTTCAAAACGGTATATTGAGTAAAGATCAAATTACTGGATATGTTGCGGTTGAAAAGGCAGCATTAGACAAAGTAAGTTTGTCATTCGGATCTTTTTATAATATGGTTTCTGCAGAACGATATCGCTATCACGTTGTAGTACCCAAAGTAGACGAGTTTATTGCTGAGATGAAAATGGAAAATGACGAATTGGACTAAATATATAACCTTATGTGTTTTTGGATTAATGCTTGCATTAGTTCAGCCTGTCTATGGTCAACCGCGAGATAATGACACCAAGTTAGCGGCGCATTATTTTGGCAAAGGACAATTTGAAAAAGCCGCGGTATATTACGAGAAATCGTTTAAGAAGTATGACTCTCAATTGTATTTTGACCGCTATTTTTTATGCCTTTTTTATCAAGAAAAATTTGGTGAAGCTGAAAAATTAGTTCAAAAACGCATTAAGCGTGATCCTTATACAATCAAGAATCAATTCAAATTGGCGGATGTTTATAAAGAAACCAATCGAGAAGAGCAGGCCAATAAAATCTATGAAAATTTAATTGATAAATTGGAACCCATTCAAACAAGGGTTGAAAATTTGGGGAATACTTTTCAAGATAAAGGCATGTATGACTATGCGCTGCAAACCTTTCTGAAAGGAAGAAAAATTTTACGAAAAGGATATGGTTTTCAATTGGAATTAGCCTCGCTATATTCTTTATTGGATCGCCCGTCTGACATGATTCAAGAATACCTTAATTTATTGGATTATAGCCCCGTTTACGTGCGAACTGTACAAACTTATTTATCGCGTGTTGTGGATTTCGAAACAGATACCGAATTGGTTGAAATGTTGCGAGAAGAGATCTTGTTAAAGGTTCAAAAAAACCCAGATCAATATGTATATAATGAAATGTTTATCTGGTATTATTTGCAAAAGAAAGAATTTAACGGAGCTGTGATTCAAGCCAAAGCATTGGATAAGAAAAAGGACGAAAAAGGAACGCGTGTTCTTGAAATCGGACACGTTTGTCAGGCGAATAGTGCTTATCGTGAGGCCATGAAAGCTTATCAATATGTGATTGATTTAGGAAGCAAATATCCAAACTATCACATTGCTGTGCAAAGCAAACTTTCTGCTGAATTTGAAGAATTAACGCAACGTAAATCATTTACAAAAGATGAAATAGCAATCGTTTCGCAAGATTTTGAAATGGCCTTGTCAGACATGGGCAAGAGTCCAAGAAGTTTGGGCGTAATGGAACAATTGGCGCGCATTTATGCTTTCCATTTGAATGATACAGAAAAAGCCATGAATTTAGTGAATGAAAGTTTGGCCTTGCCAGTTGGGCGCTTAGAAGTTGCGCGACTTAAAATATTAAAAGGCGATATTCATGTAGTTTCCAACGATATTTGGGAAGCCTCTTTATTATACATGCAGGTTGAAAAAGAATTCAGTGAAGACATTATTGGACATGAAGCCAAATTTAAAAATGCGAAAGTATTTTACTATGATGGAGAATTTGATTACGCCAAAGCACAATTAGATGTTTTAAAAGCATCTACAAGTAAATTAATAGCAAATGATGCCATGCAGCTGTCATTGTTGTTACAAGATAATTTAGGTATTGATACAACTACTGCGCCTGTTCAACTATATGCCAATGCAGACTTATTGTTGACGCAAAATAAATTTAATGAAGCAATCGCTATCCTAGATAGTTTAGAACGTGGGTATCCATTTCATAGTATGGTAGATGAAGTGCTCTTTAAAAAAGCTGAGATTTATGAAGGGCAGCAAAAATGGGCGCAAGCGATCGAACTTTATACAGTTGTTGTCGAATCATACGCGCATGATATTTTGGGTGATGATGCTGCAATGCGCCTTGCAAGAATCTACGAAACAAGATTAGATAACCGCGAAAAGGCGGCCGAATATTACAGAATGATCCTTTTCGATTTTAGTGGAAGTCTTTACACCGCCGAAGCTCGAGAAAAATATCGTACTATTGTAGCCGAGTTTAATTAAGCTATTTCTATTCGAAATAGCATTCACAACCTCATAATTATGTCAGACGAAAATTTGCAAGTTCTTTATAATGTCACCGTATCGGTTGATGTTCATAAAAGTGAAGAATGGCTAGCTTGGATGAAAGAAGTACATATTCCAGATGTGATGAATTCTGGCTTTTTTTTGGAATCAAAAATTTCAAAAGTTTTGGGCCATGAAGAAGGTGGGAAAACTTTTGCCATTCAATATTTATGTGTAGATATGGCAACCTATGATCAATATCAAAAGGATGCTTCACCTGCATTACAAAAACATCACACCGAATTATTTGGTAAGTATACCGTAGCATTTAGAACATTATTACACGTTCATCAAAGCTTTTAAGCATGATTGTCAAACCAAAAAAGCACCTAGGTCAACATTTTTTAAATGATAAAACAGTGTGCACACGAATGACCGCTGCATTAGAAGGCACGCATTATGATTTCAAGTCCGTCTTAGAAGTAGGACCGGGGATGGGCGCGTTAACAGAACCTTTGTTAGCGTCTGAAGAGTTTGAAACGCATGTTGTGGAAATTGATAGAGAATCAGTCGTCTACCTCAAGCAACATTTTCCTGAATTGGGAAATCGGATCTATGAAAAGGATTTCTTGCATTCAGACTTAACAGAAATAATGGGATCAGCTGCTTTTGCAGTTGCTGGCAATTTTCCCTATAATATTTCCACCCAAATCTTATTCAAAGTTCTCGATTATAAAGATCAAATTCCAATGGTAGTTGGAATGTTTCAAAAAGAAGTTGCGGTAAGAATTGCAGAACCACCTGGGTCAAAAAAGTATGGCATAACAAGTGTTTTGTTGCAAGCCTATTATGATATTGAATACCTCTTTACAGTTCCGCCAGAAGTGTTTACACCAGCACCAAAAGTAGATTCTGGGGTCATTATTTTAAAACGAAATAAAACCAAAAAACTAGACTGCGACGAAGTACTGTTTAAGCAAGTTGTTAAAATGGCTTTCAATCAACGCCGTAAAACTATGCGCAATTCACTGAAAGCAATGATTAATGAACGGGATTTCCCTTATCAAGATTATAGCGAAATGTTTGCAAGAAGACCAGAATCTATGTCGGTACAAGAATTTGTATTATTGACAAACCTCTTCGATAATGCCTGATACACTGGGATAAGTTGTTTATTTTTATATCTTTGTTTGTAACCATTTTGTCTACTAATACCGTATAATCAGGTTAAATGAAAAAATATCTTGTTACTCTATTTCTACTTGTATTCTGTTTAAGCAGTAATGCGCAAGCATGGAAAACAGTGCGACACGAAGTTTATTTTGGTCTAGGTGCTTCAAATTTCTTAGGCGATTTGGGTGGGGCAAAGGGAATTGGTACACATGGAATTAAGGATTTGAAATTCCAGATGACGCGGCCAACCGTAATGATAGGCTATAAATATATGCTCAATCAATATTTATCAGTCAAAGGAAGTTTAATTTGGGGACTTTTAAAAGGGGATGATGCCGTTACAAAAAATGACATTAGAAATAACCGGAATTTAAGTTTCAGATCAAACGTTGGAGAAGTTACTGGTTATATTGAGTATTTCCCATATTCAGATAAAGTTTACCCACGCTATAAACTAAACGGGGTTAGAGGGAATAAAGCCTTTTCATTGTCACCTTATTTGTTCACTGGAATTGGATTAGCATTTTTTAATCCTAAAACAATGTATGACGGAAATTGGGTGGCCTTGCAACCATTGGCTACCGAGGGACAAGGCTTAGCTGGCCGACCAGATAAATACAAACGTGTTGCTATAACTTTTCCAATTGGCGCAGGTGTGAAATATCGGATAGACAAACAGTTGGCATTGAGTTTTGAATTAAGTTTAAGATATACAACGTCTGATTATATTGATGACGTAAGTACTTCTTATTATCTGCCAAATGAAATTGAAGCAAGTACAGGTGCAGTCGCTGCAGTGCTTTCAGATCGATCAATAAACTCGGATTTAAATGGTGTGTTAGAATATCCTGATGGAAGAAATAATTATTTACAACGCGGCGACCCGAGATGGAATGATGCCTATATGTTTGGAATCTTTTCCATCCACTATAGATTTGTTAAAGGTCAGACCTTTATCCCTAAATTCTAAGAAAATATGCGCGTAATACTTGCCGCAATTTTTTGCACTATATTGAGTTCAACGGCATTTAGCCAAGGATTTAAAACTTCGGCAGAAGTCGGGTTCTTCGGTGGCGGTTCATATTATATTGGAGATTTAAACCCTTCTAAACATTTTGTATATAGCAAGTTGGCTTATGGCGGTATTTTTAGGTATAACCTATCAACAAGACATTCCCTTCGATTTAATGTAACGTACGGAAATATATATGGAGAGGATTCTAAAAGTTCTGATCCTTATCGGGTTGATAGGAATCTAAGTTTTAAAACCCAGGTACTTGAATTTGCTTTTGGCGTAGAATTGGATCTGTTTAGATACAGAATCAATGATATGAAATATCCCATTAGTCCGTATTTCTTTTATCAGCTGGCTTATACACGAATTAATCCTAAGGCAGAATTAAATGGGATTGATTACGCCTTGCAACCTTTGGCAACTGAGGGGCAAGGTTCTGGGCTTACTGGAACTAAAAACAATCGTTATAAGCTGAATCAATTTACAGTTCCATTGGGCATTGGATTAAAATTTAACTTGAAGAAACGTATCGCTATTTCAATTGAATATGGCATTCGAAAAACCTTTACGGATTATGTGGATGATGTTTCGGGTGATTATTTAGATTCAGATGTTATTACTGCGTTAAATGGACCGCTGGCAGCTGAGTTTTCTGATAGAAGCTTATCAGAGGGAAGCAAAGCAGGAATAAATCGTGGTACTTCTTTAAACAAAGATTGGTATTCTTTTTATGGGATCATGCTTACCTTTAAACCATTCAAAAAGGATGTTTGCGATATGCGTGGATGGAGATAGAAAGATGTTATGGCTGCGATACATATGTTCAATATCCTTTCTTCTCGCCTTTAGTAATTTGAGTTCCGCCCAAGATCGATCTGAACACCGTTTATTTTTTGAAGGATTGGGTAGTGCAGGTTTTGGTTCGTTTAATTATGAAAAACGCCTCATGAAATTAGACCGCGATAAAAGTGAATTCGTATTTAGAACAGGTTTGTCTGCCTTTCCAGGAGATGCGAATATAGGCACTACAATTGTCTTACCAAATTCATTCAATTATTTATACGGACAAGCGCATAAATTGGAATTGGGTATTGGCCAAACGCTGAGTGTTCGCTTAAAAGGCGCCTTATTTATTCGCACTGTATTTAATGTTGGTTACCGTTTTCAAAAACCCGATAAAGCAGTCTTTTACAGGTTAACATACACACCATTAATGTCAAATGTTTGGGATGTTCAATTCCAACATTGGGGTGGTTTTTCAATCGGGTATCAATTTTTGAATAAATGAAAACAGGGCGATTCTTCATATCAATAATCTTTATCGCTTTGATTGCATCTTGCAGCAAAGAGAAATATTTTGACGGTCCAGCCTACTTAGGGGATGATTTTGAAAATATATCAACGGTTGATGAATTGATTGATGCAGACGGAAAATGGTCGTTTTATCAAAATTCAAGAGACTTAAATAGCATTTCGATTGATACAACTATTGTACATACAGGAAATCAAAGTATAAAATTCACGGCAGAACCTTCAATTGATGGCGCATCTAAAAGCGATATTGCCAATAATAAGCTGGCCTTTAATGAGGATGAAACGGTAATTATAAGTGCCTGGTTTTATTTAAGTGGAACGGAAAGTTTGGATTATATTTTCTTGATTGATCTAGAAGAATCTATTCCAATTGGCGCTGGGCCAGGATTAAGATTTGCTTTAGAAGGACCAGAAGGATTTTTGGTAGTTGAACGCAATAAGTTTACAGAATCTACTTTAAGACAAACCACAGGAAGCGAAGTAGCCTTTCCTCGTGATCAATGGGTGAAAGTAGAAATAGAGACTTACTTGCAACGAAAGAAAAAAGGAACAGTTAAAGTTTGGTTAAATGATCAGTTGATAATTGATTTTTCGAATGTTGCAACCATGCCAAAAGATAAATTGTTTTATCTACAAGGAACGAAAGGTATTTATAATTCCTTGCAAGTAGGAATTACAGCAAATTCAGATGAAAATAATGCTGTACTCTATTTGGATGATGTAGAGATAAAGCTAAAATAGATCACTCATTTTTCACAATAATAGATATGTTTTCGCGTTCATAAGGATAATGAACATGCAGAAAAAAGAGAATCGTCATAATTGGTACAAACAAGGTGTTGTATTCGCATTATTTATAATGGTGTCGAGCATTTCATTGGGGCAGGCGTATAAAGCTTCTACGGAAATAGGAGTTTATGGTGGCGGATCTTATTATATCGGTGATTTAAATCCCAATAAGCACTTTGTAAACAGTAAGCCGGGCTTTGGTTTGGTATACCGTTATAATCTTTCAACACGTCATTCATTGCGCGCCACGGCTTTTTACGGAAATGTTTATGCGGATGATGCTGAAGGTAAAACGGATGCGCAAGTTAATCGAAACTTAAATTTTAAATCCAGCATCATGGAATTGGCTGTGGGTTATGAATTAAATCTTTTTAAATATTATATCAAGGATATGCGTGATCCTATTACGCCTTATTTTTTCTATCAAATAGCGTATGCGCGTATAAATCCTATGACGGAACATAGCGGAAACGATATAGCGTTGCAACCTTTAGGAACCGAGGGGCAGGGGACAAGTGCTTCTACCAAAAATAATTATTCGCTCAATCAAATCACAATACCATTAGGAATTGGGCTAAAATTTAATTTACGCAAGCGGATTGCAATGTCATTTGAATACGGCATCCGAAAAACCTTTACGGATCATTTAGATGACGTTTCAGGCAATTATGTAGACTTAGACATATTGCGTGCGGAGAATGGCCCTTTGGCTGCTGAATTGGCTAATAGGAGTATTAATGATAATGGTGGAATGAATCGGGGTAATCCAAATAATAAGGATTGGTATTCATTTTATGGAATGATGATAACCTTTAAACCATTTAAAAAAGACATTTGCGAGTTTAATCAGTCGTTTTAATCCTGTCGTTTTCTTAAATAAAACGCATTCTTAATTCAATGAATTAGACGTAATACGGACTAATCATTAAATAAACAACAACTCCAGTTACTGCAACATACAACCAAATTGGGAAAGTGACTTTCGCCCATTTTCTATGCGATACCACATTGCCTGCCCAACCCTTTAAATACGTCATCATTACCATTGGAATAACAGCAATACTCAATAAAATATGCGAAATAAGGATGAAGTAATAAATGTATGCACTAACTCCAGATCCACCAAAGGGAGTAGAATTAGAAGTGATATGGTAGGCAATATAAGCGACTAAAAAGAATAGAGAACAAATTACAGCAAGCGCAATTAATTGTTCATGCCTTTTCTTATTTCCTTTTTTAATTTGAATAACTGCCAACACAAGTAATACAGCAGTTAAACCATTGATTATTGCATAGATTGGAGGTAGAAAACTAAGATCAACTCCCTCTACTTTTACACCAAATAGCAGTGCTACTACTACCGGAATTATAATTGAAAGAATAATTACGAGCGGACGATACTTTTTTTCAAGCGTATCATCATATTCAGTTTGGTCTAGCGGTTTATCAGTTGCCATATTCAGTTTCAATTAATTTACGGATGTCTTTTTCCAATTGGTCTACACGGTCAGTATCTGTACCTTCGTACAAGCCTCTAATATGTCCTTCTCTATCGACTAAAATAAAATGTTCCGAATGCATAAAGCCTCCCTCAGCAGCTTCATCTTCCATGGCGTTAATCATGTAAGCAGAAACGGCTAAATCATGCACGTATTCTTTTTCGCCGTACAAAAAATACCAGTTATGTGTATCCAATTCTTTCTTTTTGATGTAAGCGTTAAGCTTTGGAATTGTGTCGCGTCGTGGATCAATTGTATGTGATAAAAACAACAATTCGTCAATGTCATTGGTGTTTCCTTGCAAGCGTTTCATCTGCGCAATCATTGCTGGGCAAATAGATGGGCAACTAGTGAAAAAGAAATTAACTACATGCACATTACCTTCCACATTCTCTTTTGTGAAAAGCGAGCTGTCTTGCGCGGTTAGTGCAAATGCTGGAACGGTATGATAAATCGTGTCCATCACTTCTTTTCCGTCTTTCATAACTTTCCCAAAATCATGAAAGCCGATATAGGGCAAACCTGATCCTAATGGTTCAACAGGTTCGTTTTTAACGGTACCGTTACATGCAACTAGTAAGAAGCTGACGAATAAAAAGAGCACATTATTTTTCATTGGATTTCAAATCTTAATTCGGTACAAAAATAAGAAATTTTAAGCGGAGTAAGTAGAGGGAATTCGAGCGTTCGTTGAATACTGCTTAAGCTTCAGCAGCTTTTTCTGCTGCTTCTTCTTCTGCTCTATTTCTATCAAATTCTTCTTTCTTCAATAATTTAAGCATATCAAAGAAATTGCGAATGTGCGAATCTGTTTTAGCGCCGGATACACCTCGAATGAATCCTTTGTCATCAATCAATACAATACTATTCGTGTAGGCCTTCAATCCAATTTCACCATCTTTATTAGATGCTAAATGGTTGATAAACTTATCGCCATAATAATTGAAATTATAAAATGGTGCCACATCACCAGTTGCCATCCACCAAATGCCAGTCGTGTCATATTGGTGCATTTCGTCTTTGAATTTTTGAGTCGGTTCCGTGATAGGGTTTCCGTCAACATCCGTTAAAATAGACAGGACACGAACATTCCCATAATTATCTTGATTCTTGATTAATTTTTCAAAGAAGATCTCGTTGAAATGATAAACGCTCATTCCGCATTGACTCATATCTGGACATGCATTTTGCAATGTCGTTAAAACAATAAATTTTCCGTCAATATCCTTTTTTGTAATAGCAGAACCATCTAATGTAGTTAAGTTAAACTCAGGAACAGTATAGGCTGTAGAATCTATTTTATTTCCGTTACTATCCAAGTCAAATTCATAACCTAAATAGGGGAGTCTAATAAAGTGATTATTCACCGTTTTAGAAATGAAATAGATAATTGATCCTGGCCCCAACATGATGAGCATAACCAATAGTATGCGTTTTGTCTTGGCCATATCAATGTCCGTTTACGTGAGTGAAATAAAATGTAAAAGAAGAACTGCGCTTAATGCATGTTAATCCAACCGTCGCCAATATAAGCAGCTTCAGTAAATACAATGAATAGTAAGTATAGGATGAAAATAGTATAAGGCACTAATATCATATATTTCAATGCTTTTGCTTCGTCACCTAAGTGCATAAAGACTAAAACAATATATCCTGCTTTGATCACAGTTAAGATGATATAACCATACTTGATGAATGCCCAAGTTAATCCGCCAACCGAATCCTTAGGAAATAGAGCACCAACTGCAACTTCTAAAATCGTAATGATTGAAAGAATAGCAGTTACTTTCCAGATTTTTTTTCTGATTTTTTTACCTGCTTCCTCGTCGTGGTGACCGTGTAATGAATATTCTATAATGTCGTCTCTAACCATTTTCGTGTTTTTTAATCAATGCTTTAATTTAGTTTTGAATAAGTAATTATACCAAATAATAGAAGGTAAATACAAATACCCATACTAAATCGACAAAGTGCCAGTAAAGTCCAACTTTTTCAACCATTTCGTAATGCCCACGTTTGTGATAGACACCGCGAATAACGTTCCTTAAGACTAAGCTATTAAAGACTACACCCGTAAATACGTGGAATCCGTGAAACCCTGTTATAAAGAAGAAGAAGTTAGCATATAAAGTTGGGCCATATGGATTATAGCCGATTGCGGCATTATCTACCCAAGTATTGATGTCGCCATCAGGACCTGCAATAAATGTTGCCCACTCCCAAACCTGAGAGCCTAAGAAAACTAAACCACCAACAACAGTCCAAAGTAGCCATTTAATAACGCCTCTTTTATCCATTCGGTGACCCGCTTCCACAGCTAATACCATGGTTACAGACGAAACGATTAGGATAAATGTCATCAAAGCTACATAAAGTAACGGCAATTCCATATGAGTAAACGGGAAGTGAAAAAACACATCCTCACCTGAAGGCCAAGCTGAGACAGCTTCAACATTCGAAAATTTAGCATAACCTAATGCTGTTAATAAACCACCAAAAGTTAAACCATCTGAAACTAAGAAAAACCACATCATTAGTTTTCCATAACTCACTCTAAACGGAGATTCTTTCCCATCCCAAGCTTTAGACTGATCGATTTCTTGCGTTGCTGCTGACATAAATCAAAAATTGTTTGTGCAAGTTTAATGAATAAAAATTAAAAAAGCATATAAATAAAGCCACAATATGCCTAAAAAATGCCAATAAATTGAACCGAGCGTTATGCCCAAATAATTGGATTGGCTATATCGCATTTGTAATCCCTTGATAAACATTACTAATAGCGCGATTATCCCGCCGATCCAATGTAAAAAATGAACACCACTAAATGCGTATATATATGAGCTGGCAGTATTACGTTGGTCCATTAAATTGCCCAATAACATAGCAGACAATTGTTGGCCGTTTCTATAAAATGTCCGGTTCGAATATTCTAATTCATCACCACCATAATAAATTACAAAATCTTCTCCATATTTTCCTTTCATGATGAAATCACCTCTATCATTCACAATGTTTTCGGCAAATCTATTAAGTCGCTGATGATGATTCAAGGAGAATCGGACTCCGTCAACTGTAAATTGGCTATTGACGTACGATACCAATTTGTTTCTGTAGGTTAAAGAAAATTTAGCGCCATAATCACTGAGGTTATAAACATGATTTTCTAATCCTGCAGAACCTTCAAATAATGCTGAAGAAAAGCTTTTCATTTCAGCTTTTAACTCCGGTGTCATTTCCGTTCCTTTATAGTAAAATGCGTCATTATTATAGCTGATTTCTTTGCCCTCGTACGAAAGAGAATAGTATTTACCATACCTTCCGGTAGTGTTCATAATATCCGAGGTTAAGGCACTACCGTTATTCGTAAGCTCTCCCCAACCAATGAATTGGAATATCCCGAAAAGTGCGCCGAATAAAAATGCGAAGCTAAGACCAGCTTTAACCAAAGGTTTTTTGTCTTTTTTAACTGCATATTGCGCAACAAATAGACAGACACTACTAAGGATAATTGCAACCGTACTTATTTTAAAAGCATCTGGCATTTTAATATTTACCCAAAATCTTCCACCTTGAGAAACGACATAACCACTCGTTAATCCAGCAAAAATCATGATTACCGCAAAAATGAAAATCCGCATGAGATTTGTTTTCATTTTTTTGTTTAGTTCGGGACTAATTGTATTCCCGTTATCGTAAGTAGTCACAGTCGTTAGATTTTGTTAAAAACGTACAAAAATTGAATAATTGGCAAATAAATAAATGAAGCAAACATGAGGCCTTTAGCCGATTTGTCATCTAAACGCATATAAAGCTTATAGGCGTATAAAAAGAACCAAGTACCAGCAACTGCGCCAATAATTAGCGTGAGATCGCCTGTTAATTCAAGTACCCAAGGAATTAAACTCACAGGTACCATAAATAAAGTATAAACTAAAATGAAAAATGCTGAGCGTTTTGATTTTCGCGTTTTACTTGGAAGTAAAGAAAATCCGCCTTTGGCATAATCTTCATCTAAAACCCAAGCAATGGCCCAAAAGTGAGGAAATTGCCATATGAATTGGATGAAAAACAACATTCCTGCAATCATTCCGGCCTCTGCGTTAAAAGTACCAGTAACAGCAATTACACCAAGCATGGGTGGGATTGCGCCAGGAAAAGCGCCAACAAAAACAGCCCAAGGTGAAATTCGTTTCATTGGTGTATATATGAGAACATATAAAACCAATGCTAAAACTCCTAGTACTCCTGAAAAATAATTGATTTGAAATAATAAGACCGCACCAATAATCGCGAAAAGTGATGAAGCAATGATTGCCTCATTAAGCGACATACGACCTGTTGGTAAGGGACGATTGGATGTACGAGCCATCTTTTTATCAATGTCGCGCTCAATAACTTGATTGAATCCGTTGGATGCTCCAGTGATCAAAAAACCACCTATAATTAACAACCAAAAGTCTACTCCAAATCCGCCACCTACGAAAAGATAGCCTGATAGGGCGGATAATACCACCAAAAAGGCCAAACGCAATTTTAATAAAAGCGCATAATCTTTCATTTTGGATGGGGTTCTTGTTTTCTCTATTACCGTTTCTTCTGCAACCATTACCTTCTAGCAATTTGGCTGCAAATTTAATAAAAATGCGGTATAATAGAGGCAATTTTAATTAGAATGATTCTAAAAGACGTGCTTATTCTACAAACGAATCAAAAATCCGTATAACTGTTCCAAATTCTCGAACGAAGTCCGAACATTATTGAGTGGTTATGTTGCGTTCCAGCTTCAGAAATTTCCATCCTCCAATTATAAGTGAAATTCGCATATAAATTAATCTTAGGCAAAATTGGAATTTCAGCAATAAAGGTTTCATTCAATACATTTTTCCTAAAACCCTGCATCACTAAATGGTCATACTGCCCAACACGGTTGCTGTAAGATGCAAATATATCTTGTCCATAACTTACGTTAGAACTATCTACACCATAAGCCGTGTATGTTAGTTTATTGGTGTACCTAATTTTCTTCGGTTGATATGAAACAATATTTAAGACTTCGAAAAAGTTGGCGCCAACGGGGTGTGTGACGGAGGCATTGAGATTTCCATAGCTTTGCCCTGAATGTTTGTGAGAAAAGGTAAATGGGCGCACCATATTAAATTCCGTTTGGAAATACAGATTATCGTAATCTAAAAAATCGCGCGATTTATATCCAATTTGGAATCCATATTTATTTGCCCACCAACGAGAACGAGCGCGCAATTCTTTCAATAAAAAGTCGTCAAAAATTATTTGAGTGTAAATAGAATGATGTTCGTCAAACTTATAACTTAAACTGGCGCCTAAAAGTACATTGTCGGCCGATCCGTTACCATATTCAACGGGACGGTAAAATACAATAGGATTAATATAGTTTGGATCAAAACCTCTATTAATTAAGGTGTCATTAGATTGCCAAATTACAGTTTCAAATACGCTTAAATTAAATGACTTTGTAATGTTCCAGCTAATATAATGCATGGCTGCAAACTTCTTTTTATCTAAACTTCGGTCGGATGGATCAATTGTATTGTCGTTCCAGATTTGGTAAAGATTGACATATTTCACATTTGCAAAAGCCGTTTCAATTTTAAAGAATGGATTGGGCATTGCATTATCTGAAAGTATTAACGAGCGATAGCCTTCGCCAAAGCTGTTTTTACCATGTCCGCCAATAAAGGTGAAAAATCGATTGGGACGATAGGCGAATAACAATTCACTTTGTAGAAAACCATTTTCAAAGATTGAACGGCTAGCGCCTGGGTCATAATTAACCGCTTTAATAATTGAATCGCGCACAAAACCTCCGCGTGTAGCATAAGGAAGCAGTTTTCCTGAGATTATAAATTTCCCAGCAGTAAAATCAATCGCGGCGCCTAATCCAGTCCTTAATTGTAAATCTATTCCCGATTGGTTCTGAGCGTCTATACCTGCAGCTAATGTAATTAATGGATATACTTTTAATGAATACGGTCGTTGTCCAGTTTCATTATTATAGTTTGTCAGGTTAAGATAGCCCTTGCCTTTATTTGTGTATTGTGAAGCTTCAAGAACTGGGAAAATGGAAGTATGTGTTTTCTTATCTGGTGTGAAATAGGGGATAGATCGCTCCAAACGTTCCCGATAATGCATATTCTTAAATGCCAATTGGCCATGCACAGTTGTGCCTACCATAAATAGCAATATGAGAATATATTTAATCATTCTTTTCCGTTTTTTTCTTTGCGCCCATAAATACGATTAATGTAAATAGCATGGCTGTTCCGAAGCTAATAAAGAAACTGATATTTGGATTTTCGAATTGGATAAAAAAGGCTTGCGCAACCATTATAATACTAAAAAGGTAAATAATGATGACCGTTTTTTTATGGCCCATCTTACGATCTTGTAATTTATGGTGTAAGTGATTTCGATCTGCACTAAGCGGCGATTTTCCTTTTAATGTTCGAATGATAAAAACCCTTAAAGTGTCTAATAATGGATAAGCTAAAACGGCCATTGCTAATACAGGTGTAGATACATTCTGGTATCCTAGAGCCGCTAATTTCTCTGTTGGTGATTCAATTAATTGAATGGCTAAAACGCTAATTACTGCTCCAATAATTAGTGATCCGGAATCTCCCATAAAAATACGAGCTGGATTAAAATTAAAAACCAAAAACCCCAATAATGCACCAGACATGGAAAAAGAAATTAAAGCCCAATGTATATCACCCAAAAAAGCAAACCATAAACCAAATGATAAAGTTGAAATTAAGCCCACTCCTGATGCTAATCCATCCACACCGTCAATCAGGTTAATAGAGTTTACAATTACAATGTAAATAAAAATAGAAAGTAAAATACTGGCATAATCTGGCAGTAGAATGTCCATGCCTAATAAGCCATGAAAACTTGTGATTTTGATTCCACCCATTACCACCAAAATAAAACCAACCATAACGTGGGCTGTCAGTTTTTTCATGGGAGACATTCCAATAATGTCATCTTTAACACCAACAAAGAAAAGTAAAATTAAGCTGGCCATTAAAAACATGAATTGACTCATGCCTTCTATTACGCTAGGTTCATGAACAGGTAACCAAAGAAAACTTGAAAATATAAAGGCACTAAAAATAATAACCCCTCCAATTGTTGGGATACTGATTGCGTGTTTTTTACGTGCTTCAAGCGGTTCATCAACCAAATGCTTGAGTTTAGCCACCTTAATTAAAGAGGGAGTGGCCAGCAGTACAACACTGAAAGCAGTAATAAAAGCCAATATTATATGATAATCTATCATCCGTTAATAATCAAGGTATTTATTCTTTAAGCGTGTTCTTATTCCTATGTACGCGTAATTTGTCAGAGGGTTATTGACGGCATCCAATTCACTGCGTGTCAATAATCCAAAAAATGCTTGGAAATTATTTGATTTATTAAAACGATATCCCATTTCAAATTGATTGTAGACAATATAATCCAAACTGTTAGGCGTATCTGGTGTTCCATTATAAAGCGGTTGCAAAATATCATTTCCAATTGCCGTGGAATCATTTTTAGTCCGTTGCGAATAATTAATACGGTTGTTAAAAAAGAAACGGTTGTGCTGATAGGACATGTGCAGAATTAATTCATTAAACCCGTTCACATAAGGATGCGCCAGAGGTAAATTATAGTGCGAATAATTATAGCGTTTATCTGACGATAAATACGTGTTTAAATTGGCATGATTGAATTCAACTCCACCGTCTAATTTATGTCCTTTTAAGTTGAAAAATTTATAGCCAATTTGAAAAGCGCCCAATGTTCCCGCGTCAATTACGGCCTGTCCATAAATGCGATTATTACCAAAATTGATGGATGCGTTTAAACCGAGAATCGAATTAAAACCGTCCCCATTCAATTGTTTTGCGCGGGGTGTGGTAAACATTAGGGGATTTAGATAGGAGTAATCTGGTTTATGTGACCCCAGTGAATCTACATTGCGCCAGTGTTTCCCTTCAAAAAATCCAAGTTGAATATTTTCTGATAATGCAATGTCTAAATAATGATAGGTTCCAATTTTCTTTTCATAAGTGGCTTCAGGAGTAGTGAACACGTGTAAGCGATATAAATTTTGGTGCAAGGCGTAAATAACATTGTATTGAATGCGACCTTTTAAGAAATTAGCCTCAATTTTAGCGAAAGGATAATTAGTCGTAAAGTCTGACAATAATAAGGAACGATACCCATTTCCAACAAAATGATTACCATTTCCAATTTGGAAATTCACAAATTCATTTGGTACATAAGAAATGTTTCCTTGCGCAAATGCAAAATCGTACCCTGTTGTTTTAAAAACTTTGGTTCGGGCATAACCCGGAATGACCGCATTGTTTTGAATGTAGTTGGTATTAATGCTATTGGGAAAAAATTCACCGTGATTATCGGCATATTCATTCATATAGCCCGGGAGTAATGCTTGGTTTTCGTAAAATGAGGTTGTAAAACCTACCTTGTCAAAAAACCTTCCTTGTACACGAATTCCTCTTGTATTCCAATAAAGTCGTTCTAAAGAATCTGCCGAAAGATCTCCGCCCAATTCTAAATCAATGATTGGATCAATACTGCACCAAAAATCGGGTCCTTTAAAAATAATGAGGTTTTCCTTAAATAACTTTAATGTAACCCAGTAGTATTTTTTGCCTGGAATAGAAAATATTGAATCGCGGTTAGTGCGTGTATCTAATATTGGACGCAAACTAACGTGATGCTTATAATAGGTGCTGTCGCTTTCTGCATGAATCAACAGTCGTTCCGCCTCTGTTTGATAATAATTGGTATTGGGTAAATAGAGTTGTGCGTAACCAGAAACTGCCGTAAGCAATAATAGAAATATGGTATTTATAAGATTACGCATGTGCGATAGAAGGTACGTGATTGAGGTGAATTTAGTTTCAATAAAGTGTTGTTGAATTAATTGTCCAAGGAACCGTCACCTAAAGCGTGCTGATATGTTTCTTTAATACCAGCGCTTAAATCAATCTTATGTTCCCAGCCTTTTTCATGAATTAGAGAGACGTCCATTAGTTTGCGTGGTGTACCATCAGGCTTGTTCGTGTCGAATTGTAAATCACCTTTATAACCAATAATTGATTTCACCTCTAAAGCTAAATCCTTGATTGAAATATCTTCGCCAGTTCCAATATTTACGAACTGTTTTTCGTTGTACGTCTCCATTAAAAAGTAGCAGGCTTCCGCTAAATCATTCACATGCAAAAATTCCCGTTTAGGACTGCCTGTTCCCCAAATTTCAACATAGGGTTCAGCATTGATTTTAGCATGGTGAAACTTTTTGATTAAAGCAGGCAAAACATGTGAGTTATTCAAGTCATAATTATCATTCGGGCCATACAAATTAGTAGGCATAGCTGAAATGAAATTATCGCCGTATTGGTCGCGATAAGTTTCACATAATTTGATGCCAGCAATTTTGGCAATAGCATAAGGTTCGTTCGTTTGCTCCAAAGCGCCCGTTAAAAGGTAATCCTCTTTCAAGGGTTGTGGTGCCATTTTAGGATAAATACACGACGATCCTAAAAACAATAATTTATTGACCTTGAAATTATGTGCGGCTTGAATGATATTGGCGGTAATCATGAGGTTGTCGTAAAGAAACTCTCCTCTATATCTATTATTGGCTAAAATACCACCCACTTTTGCAGCCGCTAGAAAAACAAACTCAGGTTTTTCTGCTTCGAAAAATTGATGCACGGCTGCTTGATTTCGTAAATCAAGTTCCTTTGATCCTTTATGAATGAGGTTCGTATAACCTTTTTTCTTCAATAACCTTAAAATGGCAGATCCAACCATTCCGTTATGACCTGCAATATAAATTTTTGATGCTTTATCCACGCGGTTTACTCGTTTTGATGATAAATTTTATGACCACCCTCCATCAGGTATTTGTCACGTTTAAATAAGGCAACATCTGACTCAACCATTTCTTTTACCAAACCGTCGAATGTATAAGTTGTTTCCCAGCCCAATTCCGTTTTAGCTTTGGTTGGATCTCCTAGTAATAATTCTACTTCCGTTGGACGGAAATATTTTTCATCTACTTCAACAAGTACTTCGTTATTCGCCTTATTGTATCCTTTCTCATTGACACCTTCACCTTCCCAACGTATTTCAATTCCAACGTGTTTGAATGATTTTTCAACAAATTCGCGCACAGGATGTGTTTCACCTGTAGCCAATACATAATCATCAGCTACGTCTACTTGCATCATTTGCCACATGCCATAAACATAGTCCTTGGCATGACCCCAATCGCGCTGTGCATCTAAATTACCCAAATACATTTTTGCTTGAAGGCCCAGACTAATTTTAGCAGCTGCCCTTGTAATTTTCCGTGTCACAAAAGTTTCACCTCTGTAAGGGCTTTCGTGATTGAATAAGATTCCGTTGCAAGCAAATATTCCGTATGCTTCTCTATAATTTTTTATAATCCAAAAGGCGTATAGTTTTGCTACTGCATATGGACTTCTTGGATAAAACGGTGTTGTTTCGCTTTGCGGCGTTTCAACTACTTTACCATAAAGTTCAGATGTTGATGCTTGGTAGAGTTTTACGTTCTTTTCCATTTTCAGAATGCGAATAGCTTCTAGTAAACGCAACGTACCAAGTGCATCCGTATTTGCTGTATATTCTGGTGTGTCAAACGATACTTTTACGTGAGACATGGCCGCCAAATTGTAAATTTCATCTGGTTCAATTTCCTGAACAAGACGAATTAAATTCGTGGCATCTGTCAAATCACCATAATGTAAAAACAGGCGTACTCCAGCTTCGTGTTTATCTTGGTAAAGGTGATCAATTCTGTCTGTATTAAAGAGAGAAGATCTTCGTTTGATGCCATGGACAATATATCCCTTTGATAATAGAAGTTCTGCCAAGTATGCGCCATCCTGACCAGTTATTCCTGTTATTAAAGCTACTTTGCTCATATTAATTTCAAATGTTTAATTCCTTGTTCTTCGCAATGAAAAATGGATTGTATAAATTTTCTTTGTTGTATTCCAAAGGTTCAAAGTTAGTAAAATCGAGTACTTCGCCACCAACAGATTCGTAAATTGCTTGTCCAGCTGCAATATCCCATTCCATAGTCGGTGCAAGTCTTGGATAGAAATCTGCTTTGCCAAGCGTCAAATCAATAAACTTCAATGCGCTGCCCTTTTTTATGTATTTCGGGGTTCCGTATTTTTCAGTAATTGAATCTATAAATAGCTGTCCTTTAGTTGAAAAGTGTGAGCGTGAATGCGCTACAGTTTTTTGTGTGCTAATGCTTAGGTTAGGAACTTTGTTTTTTTCGTTCAAATAATCGATCGTATTGTAGTCAAAGTAATAGGCGCCCATTTCATTACCACCCAATAAAATTGTTTGATCGATTGGTGCTGCTATGAGTCCAAAAATGGGTTTTCCATTTTTAACTAAGGCAATACAAATACAGAATTCACCGTTTTTCGCAATAAATTCCTTTGTTCCATCTAGCGGATCAATAATCCAAATTAAATCCTCTTTTTGTCTTTCAATATAAGTGGCAGCTTCCTCCTCTTCAGACATAATTTGAATTCCGGTGCTACTTAAATGTGTTGAGATTATTTGGCTAGATGTTTTGTCAGCAATCGTTACAGGAGAGCTGTCGGCTTTTATATCAACTTCAAATCCAGTATGATAAATTTCAAGCATTGCCGCAGACGCTTCTTTGGCCGCAATTACCGCCGTTCTTATCCAATCGTTGTGAATTTCTTTTTTGTCCATTATATTTCCTTGTACTTTTTGATTAAATTATCATATAATGAACTAGCGCCAATTCTAAATAAGGTTGGTTTCAGCCAATCATTTCCCAATGTGTTTTTTACGATTAAATGGAGTCGAGCGGCGTCTTCAAAAGTGCGAATACCTCCAGAAGGTTTGATCCCTACTCGGCGACCCGTTTTTTGAAAGTAATCTGCTATCACAGCACACATTTGATACACGGATTCTGCTGTCGCACCTGTATCTGTTTTACCTGTTGACGTTTTTATGAAGTCTGTTCCTGCCTCACAAGCAATTTCGCTAGCTTTTTTAATGTGTTCCTGCGTCTTTAGTTTTCCTGTTTCTAAAATAACCTTGAGGTGTTTTGTTCCTAAGACAGATTTTATTTGACTGATTTCTGCGTTTATTTTGGAATAGTTGTGTTCAATGAAATCGGTGTGATTTAAAACGATATCTAATTCTTCAGCTTCAGAAGTCGCTATTGTTTCGGCATCTTTAAGTTTCTCTTCAATTGTACTTAGTCCTGACGGAAATCCGAAACCTACAACAACCGTTTGCATTCCGTGGTTTAAATTTGTGCGTACTAAATTGGCAAAACGTGAATAAGAACAGATCGCTGCAGGATGAATTCCTTCAAATCCTTGGTTGGCTTTTTCAACTAGCGCCAAAACGGATTGATCAGTATCTGATTCACTCAATGTGGTTAAGTCAATATAAGAAATCAGCTCAAGTACTAATCCTGGGCTGGTTATGATAGGTTGTTTTAGTATTTTCGATAATTGTTCCATAAAAAAATCCGTCCTAATCAGCCTTAGGCTGACAGGACGGATCAATATAATGTTTTTATTTTCTATCTGATTCTAAAGTCGATCGGAAGTGTAAAATTAACGCTTACCGGTTTTCCATCTTTTTCGCCTGGAATCCAGCTTGGCATCTTTTTTACCACGCGTTTGGCTTCAGCATCCAAAGCGTCAGAAACCCCTTTACGAATTCCTACCTTTTCAATTTTCCCTTTACTGTTTACAACAAATTTCACATAAACTTTCCCTTGTTCTCCCATTTCACGAGCCAGTTCTGGATAATCCACATTGTCAACAATCCATTGCTGCATTGCAGCTGTTCCACCTGGGAAACTAGGCTCAACTTCAACATTCTCATAAATAATCTCAGGAGTGATTGTCATTGGAGGTGGATCTGTAATGATTTCCACTTCCTTCTCAATGTCAGAAAAATCTATGTCTTTTACTTTTTCATCATCCGGCACGATAACCAGGTCTTCAATTATAGGTGGTGGAGGTGTTATTTCCTCTTCCTCGATTGGCGGCTCTTCTTCTATCGGTTGCTGGTATGTAAAGTCATCATGAAATGAATCGTTTTCTACAATTTGATTTCCTTCTGTTGGTATGAAACCTGTGTGCTCAAATGCCATTCCTACCATTGCGCAGATCATGACGAGGCCTAGAAGTCGAAAGCTTGTTTTTTTGCTTTCTAAGTTTGCTTTTTTAGATTTTTTTAGTTCCATTTTTTTAATTTTGGGTAAACGCTAAGCCACAAAATACTGTCTTAAAAACGTTTTTAATTTATGTTAACTATTAACAATAGTAGCAACAATTGTACCAGAAGTATTTGTATGCATCAGACGCAAGGGTTTATCTCTGTTTCTTTTGCGATTAAATGTGACATGAAATGGGTTTCTAATGCGTGGATTCCAGTAGGGGTAAATAAACCCAAACTTTATTTGGTTTTACTTGCCGTATTTCAAGCTAGATTTACAAATGGTATAAATGGCCTTGAACCTTCGATTTACTTTGCTAGCGAGAGTCAAAATGATTTGATCAGTATCAGTATCGTAAATTCAATTTATGAAATTAATTCACGGACTAAAACTTGATTGGCAACAAAATAGGTTGTTTTAGTATTTCCACAAATGATTGCATAAAAAAATCCGTCCTAATCCACCTCAGGCGGTCAGAACGGATCAATATAAGTGCTTTTATTTTCTAACCGAGTCTAAAATGGATCGGAAGTGTAAAGTTAACGCTTACAGGTTTTCCGTCTTTTTCACCAGGAATCCAGTTTGGCATCTTTTTTATCACTCGTTTCGCTTCAGCATCCAAGGCGTCAGAAATTCCTTTACGAATTCCTACCTTTTCAATTTTTCCTTTACTGTTTACAACAAATTTTACATAAACTTTCCCTTGCTCACCCATTTCACGAGCTAGTTCTGGATAATCTACATTGTCAACAATCCATTGCTGCATTGCAATTGTTCCACCTGGGAAAGAAGGCTCAACTTCGGGAAAATCAATGGGAACTTCAGGAGTTAGTCGTATAGGTTCTGGGTCTGGGATAACATCCACTTCCTTCTCCATGTCAGAAAAATCGTAATCATCCACATCTTTATCGTCTGGCACAACAATTAGTTCCACAACTACAGGCAGTGGGGGTGTTATTTCCTCCTCTTCGATTGGCGGCTCCTCTTCTATTGGTTCGTCGTATGTAAAGTCATCAAGAAATGAATCGTTTTCCACGATTTGTTTTCCTTCCATTGGTGTGAAACCAGTGTGCTCAAATGCCATTCCTACCATTGCGCAAATCATAACGAGTCCTAGAAGTCGAAAGCTCGTTTTTTTGCTTTCTAAGTTTGCTTTTTTAGATTTTTTTAGTTCCATTTCTTTAATTTTGGGTCAACGCTAAGTCACAAAATACTGTCTTAAAAACGTTTTTAATTTATGTTAACTATTTACTGTTTAGAATAGTATCAACAATTGTACCAGAACTGTTTGTTTGTATCAGTTACAAGATTTTTTTTCTTGTAACTATTTCGATTAAATGAATTGCAGTGGGGGATATGAATGCGTGGGCCCGAATTTTTGTTTGATTTTATTGCCGTGTTTCGAGCTTGATTTACGAATGGTATAAATGCCCTTGAATCATTGATTTGCTTTGTGAGCGAAAACAAAAGTGAATAGATCAGGATCTCAAATTGCTGACTGCAGTCAAGTCAATGTATGAAATTAACTCACGTACTAAAACTTAATTGGCAACGAATGGTTTGTTTTAGTATTTCCGCTAATTGATTCCATAAAAAAATCCGTCCCGACACGCCTAAGGCGGACAGGACGGATTTATATAAGTGCTTTTATTTTCTAACCTAATCTAAAGTGGATCGGAAGAGTAAAGTTAACGCTTACAGGTTTTCCGGCTTGTTCACCAGGAACCCATTTTGGCATTCTTCTTACAACTCGTTTTGCTTCAGCATCCAAGGCATCTGAAATTCCTTTACGAATTCCTACCTTTTCAATATTTCCTTTACTGTTCACAACGAATTTAACATAGACAATCCCTTGTTCACCCATTTCACGAGCTAATTCAGGATAACTTACTTCTTTTTTAATCCATTCAGCCATTGCTGCAGGTCCTCCAGGGAAAGTTGGATCGATCTCAACAAAGTCAAATACTTTTTCAGCTACAGGCGCAGGTGGATCTTCTTCTGGAAGTTCTTCACGAACTTCTTCCATCACAGATAAATCATTATCATCCACTTCTTCCTCATCATCCACAACCTCTATTTCTTCAATAATTGGTGGCGGTGGTGGCGGCTCCTCTTCTGGTGGTGGCGGCTCTTCTTCTTCTTGTATTTCGTAAAGGATTTCTTCATCCATTCCGCTGTCTTCGGCAAGTCCGTCGCCTTCCAACGCTGTAAACCCAGTATACTCGAAGGCCATTCCAACTATAGCGCAGATCATTACAAGACCTACAAGTCGAAAACCGTTCTTCTTGTTCTCTAAGTTTGCTTCTTTTGATTTTTTTAGTTCCATTTTCAAAATTTTGAACAACGCTAAATTACAAAAATCTGTCTTAAGAGCGTTTTTAATTTATGTTAATTTTCTACCAGTCAAACTGAATATGATCACACCAAAAATTGTACCAAAACCATTCATTACAATATCAGCTACATCAAAGTACCGCCGAAAAATAAAATTTCCTTGTATTAGCTCTATGGCATATCCGATCAATATACCAGCCAATATCACAACTCCGTACAATCGTAAATTAGAAAGGTTCAGTTTTCTTTTGATCTTTTTTTCAAAGGTTAAAAATCCGAATAAAAACAGAACACTCAAGACAAAGTACATGCCGAAATGCACGACCGAATCTATCGAAATCCAATTCAACTTAAAGTTAGGGAGTTGATCTCCAGGGAACAGACTTAAAACCATTATGATTAAAAGCCAAATGATCCAAGGGCTGTGGTAAAAAAATCGCTTAACCAATTTCTGCTTCGTAATCACTAGCAGACATCAATGCATCAATTTCTGATTGATCAGTAAATGCAATTTTAATCATCCAACCTTCTCCATAAGGATCAGTATTAACAACTTCTGGGTTCGCTTCTAAATCTTCATTAAAAGCAGTTATTTCACCACTAATTGGCATAAATAAGTCAGAAACTGTTTTTACCGCTTCAATTGATCCAAAAACTTCTTCTTTTGCTAAAGTGTCTCCTTCTGTCTCAACTTCAACAAATACAATATCACCTAGTTCACTTTGAGCAAAGTCAGTAACTCCAATAGTAGCTATGTTGCCTTCAATCTTAACCCATTCGTGGTCTTTTGTATATTTTAAATCCGCTGGTACATTCATGTTCTTAGTTGTTTAATAAAGTGTATCACAAATTTAGAATAATATTGCAATAATTGATGGGCTTAAGAAAACTTTGGTTCGTTTTGGTATACCTTTCGCGTTGGAGTAAAGAAAAATCAGGACTATTTAATTAATTATTTCTAAGATTGTGGAGATCAAAACAAAAAAAAACCTAATTTTTGTGCCATGGTAACATCAGATCAGCTTAAAGATTTCGAAAGACGTGTCAGTGAATTATACGGGTATCTCAAAATTGACGATAAGTTGATTGATGTGCGCGAGGATGAACTGAAGTCTCAAGACCCAACATTTTGGGATGATCCAAAAGCTGCTGAATTGATTTTAAAGAAAATGCGGAATAAAAAATTCTGGATTGATGCACATAAAGAGGTCAAAACGGAATTGGAAGATTTAAAAGTATTGATTGAATTCTATGAAATGGATGAAGTTGAGGAGAGTGAGGTAATGACCCATTACCAAACTTCAATTGATCGATTGGAAGCATTAGAATTAAAGAATATGCTGAAGGCAGAGGAAGATAATTTTAAAGCAGTGCTCCAAATCACGGCAGGAGCGGGCGGTACAGAAAGTTGCGACTGGGCATCAATGTTAATGCGGATGTATATGATGTGGGGTGAGCGCCATGGAATGAAGCTGAAAGAAATAAATTATCAGGCGGGTGACGTTGCTGGAGTTAAAACTGTAACGCTAGAGTTTGACGGAGATTTTGCTTTTGGTTATTTAAAAGGCGAAAATGGGGTGCACCGCCTTGTAAGAATTTCACCTTTCGATTCTAATGCTAAGCGACATACTTCCTTCGCGTCTGTTTATGTTTATCCACTCGTAGATGATTCAATTGAAATTCATGTGAACCCGGCAGATATAGCATATGAGACTTTTCGTGCTGGTGGAGCAGGTGGGCAGAATGTAAATAAGGTGGAAACGGCTGTGCGTTTAAGACATGCACCAACTGGAATTATTATTGAAAATTCAGAGTCACGTTCTCAATTGGTGAATAAGGAAAAAGCCATGCAATTATTAAAATCGCAATTGTATGAGTTGGAAATGCGTAAACGAATGGAAAAGCAAAATGCCATTGAAGCTGGAAAAATGAAAATTGAATGGGGATCGCAAATTCGTAACTACGTTATGCAGCCCTATAAATTGGTGAAAGACGTGCGTACTGGTCATGAAACTTCAAATGTTGACGGTGTGATGAATGGGGAGATTGATGAGTTTTTGAAAGCTTTTTTAATGAGCAATTCTTAAGGTAAACCCAACCGTTTTATCCGAAGTAACGTGTTAATGGTAGAATCTAAATTCACCCAACACTATGCGCAAGATCATTTTATTATTATTTATCAGTTTTACTTTTCAATCAACCTATTCTCAAGTTTGGATAGATAACGGGGCAACATGGCATCACGAATTTTGGGGGCCATTTATGTCTGGTTATGTGGAAATGAATTATGATCGTGATACTACAATTGATGGAATTTCTTGTCAAGTGATTGAAACGACGGAATATAAGTTTTTTGATGGCGGTGACTTTGCAGGATCACAAGTCCGACCAATTCAAATTACATATGTATCAGGAGATACCGTGTTTTATCGAAATAATGAAGAATTTTTTGTCTTGTTTGATTTTGGTGCGGAAATTGGCGATACTTGGGTGATTGCAGAAGAACCTTCTGAAGAGTTTATGGACTGTGACGAGATTTCTATTATTCAAGTTATGGACGTTGGCGTAATGGATATTGCAGGTGAATCATATCGCTATTTGGACCTTGAACCAACGGCTAATTCTCCTTTTGGCTTTGTGGGAAGATATGTTGAACGCTTCGGTTTAGTGTCAACAGGCTTGTCGCAATTTAAATATTTGTTTCCAACGCAATATGGTTGTGAGGGGATTCCAGATGATGTGCCAACTGAATTTGGTTACTTCGGTTTCTTATGTTTTGAAGATGATTCATTTTCGCTGTACAGTCCAACAAGTAACTCTTGTACGAAAGTTGTCGGCGTTCCAGAAATTGGCGAATTGGTTGACGTTAATTGTTATCCAAATCCAGCGACTAACTTCTTAGAAATTTCAGCCGATTCTCAAATTGAGAACTTGCAAGTCTATTCATCTGTTGGCGAATTTGTCATGACCATTGATATTTCACAGAATACCGCTCAAATTGACGTTTCAACCTTGTCTAGGGGAATTTATTTCTTTAATATCCGTTTGCAAAATGGCTTAATTGTAAAAAGAAAAGTTGTTTTGAAATAATTCTATTTTTCATTTTCTTACTTGCTAAATCGTTTTAAATATTCTAAAAAGTTGAAGGCATGATTCTTGCATAGTTTCTACCGAATCGCAAAAAATAGAATTATGAAAAAAGGATTACAATTTCTTGCTGTCTTGGCAGCATTTTTATTCGTGAGCTGTGAAAAAGATGGGCTCAATTATACTGAAAGACAAATCGTGGGGGAGTGGGATTATACAAAAGTTAAGTATACCCGTAATTGGTCAGTTTCAACGTCTGATTTATCCTTAGATTATGAAGATGTTCAATTGACATTTAATTCAGATTTTTCAGCCAGTTATTTGAATAATTTTACCACTGAAAGTGGTACAGGATTATGGGAATTGACACAATCCTATTCGGATGATGATTGCATCAATAATATATACGCCTCGTTTACAGATGATGAGAGTGGTGAATTAAGCCAAGTGGTATTTGAAAACGCTGGCATCTGCAATCGTAGAATGCAAGCTTATTATAATGACAATGATGGACGATTTCGTTTTGTTTTAGAGAAAGAGTGAAATCTATTAAACTTCAATTATTTAGCCTAATAGTTGTAATATGATTCACATGTGGAGTAATACAATAGGTAATGGTTTCTTGAACTAAATCATGCAATTGACATTTGTTTATCTAAAATCCGTAAATTTGCAGCACATTTTTAGAATATGTTAATACAAGCGTTAAAGTCTAAAATTCACCGGGTGAGAGTTACCGAGGCGGATTTGAATTATATCGGAAGCATTACAATTGATCCAGATCTTTTAGAAGCTGCCAATATGATTGAGGGCGAAAAAGTACAAATAGTCAATATAAATAATGGTGAACGAATTGAAACCTATATCATAGCTGGAGAGCGCGGTGAAGGTGGGGTTTGTTTAAATGGTCCAGCTGCGCGTCGTGTGGCTGTAGGCGATATTATAATCATAATTGGTTATGCTTATATGGATTTTCAAGAAGCGAAAACATTTAAACCTTCGTTAATTTTTCCTAATAGTGAAACGAACAGATTGGATTGATACAATTAGTTGATCGATTCTTCGTTAGCGAAGTTTTCATACCTTCTAAAAACCACTGAATGAAGTCAAAAATTATTTCAACCTTAAAAATTATTTTACCACTTGGATTTGGGGTGTTCTTAATTTGGTTGTTTTATGATGCACTTTGTGAGGATCAGAAAACAGATTTATTTGCCGCATTTGGTAAAGCAAATTACCTCTGGGTTGGTTTAGCACTCATTTTTAGTTGGCTTAGTCATGTTAGCCGTGCATACCGTTGGAGGTATTTATTAGATCCAATGGGTTATAAGATTTCTTTTTGGAACGCTTATCATGCTTTAATGATTGGTTATGTTGTGAATTTAATTTTTCCGCGCGCAGGAGAAGCGTCGCGAGCAGGAATCTTAGCAAAAACTGAAAAAGTTCCATTTCAAAAAGGGTTCGGAACTATTTTGGCCGAACGGGCTGTGGATGTTGCTATGTTAGGCATAGTGGTGTTAATCACACTGGCCTTGCAATATGATAAAATTGATTTGTTTCAAGCAAAAATTGCCAGCTTTAATTCTGAAGGAGCAGGCTGTGGTAATACACTTATTTTTTCAATTTTAGGTAAAGTTGTTACTTATGGTATTTTGGCTGGAGTTATTGCCGGGATTGCCTTATTTGTATTCATGCCGAAATTCAGAGAGAAAATTAAAAAGTTTGTCCGTGGTGTGCTTGAGGGGATCTTTTCAATTTTTAAAACCAAATATAAATTACAATACATTGGTCATACAATTTTCATTTGGGTCATGTATATCCTCATGTTCTCAGTTTGTTTTTTTGCTTTAGATTCTACTGCAACCTTAGGAATTGATGCTATGTTAGCTGGTTTCGTTGCTGGAACTATTGGGATTATATTAGTACAAGGAGGAATTGGTGTTTATCCAGCTTTTGTTGGATTAATCTTAACCATTTATCTTGCTCCTGCTGATTATCTTGGAATATTCCCAGATGCTCTGGCCTTAGGATGGATTATTTGGACTTCGCAAACCTTGTTAATGATTGTGCTCGGTTTAATATCGTTGGCACTTAATGGCAAAAATGTTAAATTTGACAAGAATGAGCCACTTACAGAAACTGAATCAGAAAATTCTTAACGAATCACAACTTTTATTGGAATTAGAAACGCGCAGAAATGCGGGTAAAAAAGTGGTGTTTACCAATGGTTGTTTTGACATTTTGCACAAAGGCCATGTTAGTTATTTAGCAGCTGCGGCAGATTGTGGAGATGTACTTGTTTTAGGACTCAATAGTGATGCTTCAGTGCGTCGCCAAGGAAAAGGAGACGATCGGCCAGTAAATGATTTTGGAGCGCGTGCAACGGTAGTTGCAGGTTTAGGATATGTGGATTTTGTAATTCAGTTTGATTCAGACACACCTTATGATATTATTGCAACGCTCAAACCGGATGTATTGGTAAAAGGTGGTGACTATGATCCTGCTGAAGAGGATGAAAATGCCAAAAAATATATTGTTGGTAGAGATATTGTTTTGGCAAAAAAAGGTGAAGTAAAAATAATTGACTTAGTAGCTGGTTTTTCAACAACTGGTTTGATTAATAAATTAAAAAAATGACGATTAAAGAAGCACAAGAATTAGTAGATAATTGGATTAAAACCTATGGCGTTCGTTATTTTAATGAATTAACCAATATGGCGCAGTTGACGGAGGAAGTAGGGGAAGTGGCGCGCATTATTGCACGGCGATATGGCGAACAATCTGAAAAAGAGTCAGACAAAAACAAAGACCTTGGTGATGAAATGGCGGATGTATTGTGGGTTTTAATTTGTTTAGCCAATCAAACTGGAATTGACTTAGAAGAAGCCTTGCGAAAAAACCTCGACAAGAAAAC
This sequence comes from Crocinitomix sp., assembly GCA_047623705.1. Taxonomy (GTDB): domain Bacteria; phylum Bacteroidota; class Bacteroidia; order Flavobacteriales_D; family Crocinitomicaceae; genus Crocinitomix. The sequence goes on along the minus strand of JBLHOW010000021.1, from coordinate 36,885 downwards.
GAAGCGAGACAATACCCGTCATCTTGAAAATGATAAGTTAAAATAGAAGCATCTAATATACTTCTAAAAGGAATATAACGACGCGCAAAATAATGCAAGCTGCAAATATTATCATTCCAATTACAGAGATGTTTAAACCATGTCTTCTATCCCCCTCGGAATAGGCGAAAACTTTGTTGCCATCCGTATTTGTTTTTTTCGATTTCCAGAGATACCAACCAATTAATATTCCCAACAAGCCACCGAGGAAAGCAAAGACATAACCTACAATAATTTCTACTTGTGAACTTTTTTCAGGTTTGTCGAGGTCATTCTTACGCTTTTTGCTTAGAGATTCCAAAAATTCTGGCGAGATATCTTCTCCTTTTTGCTCCAACAATTTTTTCGCAAAGGCATAATCATAGCTACTCCATTCGTCCTTTTTTTCAAGAACTTCATACAGTTCGTCTGTTGAAAATCTGAACAAATAATGGGTTTTATCTGTCAAATCTACCTGCGCTTCAGCTTTATCCTCTTTCAACTTATGCACACGTTCAAAATCGGACGAATCGATAAATATTTGAACTGCCGAAATTTTATTGCCGGTAAAGTTAATGTCAACGTCAAAAGCATTTTCTACAATGCTAAACTCTATCAGTTCTTCCTCTAGGATGCTTATTAACTCCTGTGCGTCATCTATTGTTGGGAATTTGTCAAAAAGGGATTTATCGTTCATTTTAATTTAAAGTTTAATTCAATTGATCCGCTCCAGCATCTATATTGCCAATTTCGCGTAACTCGTTATCTATGTCGTCTGATGGTGAAGCTACAGCACCAGTTCCGAAGTTATTAGCACTTGATCCGGCGTTGATGTGTAAGTTACGATTGTTGAAATCTTGAAATCCAAGATCTCCAGAACCTGTTAAGTTGTGTGAATCTGAATACGGCAAACTGGCGTAAATAAATTCAGAGCCACCATCTGTTCTGATGAGTATATTTCCAATAAAACTGAGCGTAACACCTGTTAATCCATCATTGGCGCTTAGTGGAGATTTATTACTTGTAACAATCGTATTAAACTGAACTACTGCTTCGGCAATATGATTTGTTGTTGTACCATTACTTGCCAAATTAACGCCGCGTTTTCCGTTGTCGTAAATGAAATTATTTTCAATTAAAAGTAAACCATCATCTCCTGGGTGATCTGAATAATAGCTGATGCCGTGGTCAGTTGCATTATAGAGTATGTTTTTTGCAACTCTACCGTAAGTACGGATACTGATGCAGTTTCCTTGGTCATTAATAATGTCATGAATGACGTTTTCCAGAATGACTACATTATGACCTTGAAAGTAGATTCCGTGATGTGGGTGACCTGCCAAACTACTTGCTTTTGACAGTCCTACATTGTAAATGTTATTTTCTCGAATGGTCGCGTTAATATGGTTTTCAGCGGCTAAAATACCATTATGATCAATGTCGTAAATTGTGTTTTGAATTATTTTTACACCGTCCGATCCGCCGCTATCTCTAAATCGAATAGCGTTTTCACTGATGCTTTTAAATGTGCAGTTTTCAATACAAAGATTATCCACATCTCTAATTTGCAAACCATCTCCCTTTATATCTTCAAAAACACAGTTTCGAATCACCGTTCCATCATAAACATGTCCGTCAATTAAAACTGTATTGTTAAAGGTTAGGTTTTCGATTAAGCCAGGTTCTAAATCAGTAATGGTTTTGTTCTTTTTACAACTTGTAAAAGCAATAAATGAAATTAGTAAGATTGCAATGATACTTTTTATCATTATTTAATATTTAGTAAATCGAAACACTTCAGGTTCCGTCGCAGTATTTATTTTCACTAAATAAGTACCTCGACTATAGTCTGAAACATCAATTGCTTGATACGTTATATTTTGATCACTGCGGATTAAGTCTCCATTCATTGAGTAAATTTCTAAGGACAAAATTTCCTTTGTATAGGTATGGAGAAATAAAAGGTTTTGAACTGGGTTTGGATAGAGTGTTATTGATTTTTGAATTTCTTCATCTACAACTGCCTCAGCAGTTGGATATCCTCTCAAGTTAATTTCAGCAACAGATGTGCGTACATCATCATCAAAGGAATTAACAGCCGCAAATTTTATATACCTGCCACTTACTTCTGGAAAGAGTACATATTGTCGAATTTTTGTTCTAAAAAAGGTGCCAGCTGCAATTGGTGTACCCCAATCTGCTCCATCTTCACTAATATATAATTCATAATTTTCTATTCTTCCTTCCCAAGGAGGAGAATAATTGTCATTCGCCGTATAGTAAAATTCATTAAGCGTGTACATCTCGTTCAAATCAATAATAAGATCATGCGAACGTGGCTCAGTATTTCCCCAAGGCACGTGGTAATAAGTGTCTAGATTTCCATCAAAAGCTTTGTCACCTTCATAGCCTGTTTGCGGCGGCGTGGCAGAAATTAATGTCCAATCAGCTGTAGGGATTTCAGGATAATGATCCGTATGTATCTCAGGAATTGTAACAGTAACTTGAATGTGATTTGAACCAATTAATTCAATTGCAATAATTTCAACGCCCGAATTTTCACCAGACCACCAATTACTATTTGGTGTTGATGTCGGCGTGAAAGAGTCGCCGGGTAAAAAAATGTCTCCTTCATAACCACCAGGATCTAATCCACCTTCCAATTCAAATAATCCATCCGCTTGTTCTATTGAATGTCTGTAATGCATTAAAGGTGTCATGTCTTCTTGCCTGTTAGAAGAGTTTACTTTGCTGTCTGTATGCCAAATCAATAAGCCAAGTGGAACCGGGAATAGTGAGTTTCCAATGTGCGAATTATTCCTGGCTTCAAGTGTGAAATATTCAAGCGGGTCATGCGGATTTCGAATCGCAATAACACTATCGCTATCAGCGCGCAACGTAAATGTGGTTGTTGTACCCGCTCCAGGTTCCAAAATATGTCCCCAATTGTATTCAACTAAAAATGGTCCTCCAATAGGTTCGACATCTGGTTTTCCACCCGACATTAATGTGTAAAACCAGTTGCCTCCAGAATCATATTCGGTATCATAAGTATCTGGGAAACCAAAGACAGCATGTCCGGCTTCGTGCAATGTCATAAATATATTATTGTCAACATCCCAAGGCGCCTGTAAAACTGAGCCATAAATCCGACCAATATATTCACCATTTGATAAAGTCCAATTTGCACCATGTGCTGCGCCAACCCCCGCAGGTCCAAATGCGCTACTAATTATCATTACTGATCGCAAGGCACCAATTGGTCCTGGATCTCCGTCTTCATGCAAAGATAAGACGTCCCAATTATAATCAGGATAAGCGCTTATAACATGTTCTAATGCGTCTTGCCATAAAAGAATACCTTCATACCAAGGCAGTGCTTCATAATAGGCAACGGGTTCTGGTGCCGTGTAAAAAAAAATGTCATGTGTCAAGTCTATATTTCTTCTTGTTTGTTGATGCCAATAAGCGCGAAATGTACGATCTACTCCTGGTTCGCTATAGGTAACTCCGTTCAATAAACTGTCCAATTGTATGGCGGTTACTGCTACGGTTGCGTCAGGATAATCAATGTAAATTGTAATGCCGTTGATGCTTGCGTTGGCATCCGTTTGCGCGAAACCATTATTAATAATTAATAAAAGCAATACAAGGAAATTAAAAACGTATTTTTTCATAGTAGGAATTCTTTGTAAAGCGTTTCTATTAAGATAATGAATTTTGTCAATTGTTTTTTTGTATTGCATTATATTCACTTTGTGTCAGACGATATTGACCATGGCTTTTATAGACGCCGTTAATTTTATAGTGGTCAATGAATTCACCTTCTTTAATCATTCCGTTTTTGATCAATACTTTTACGGATGACGGATTATCCAAAAAATGTGTTGCAAATATTTTATGTAATTCTAAAGTGTTAAAACCAAAAGAAAGTGCTGCGCTAAGAGCTTCTGTCGCGATTCCTTTTCCCCAAAATTCTTCTGCTATCCAATACCCCACTTCCGCACGATTATGATCAAGATCTATATTCAAACCAATTTCACCAATCAATTCATTATTGGTTTTTAGTGTAATGGCAAAAATGTAACGGTTTTCATTTTCTAATCCTTGCAGCACAACATTATATCTTTTTATTGCATCCAATTCCCTATAGGGATGAGACATATTGAAAATGTTTGCTGTAATTTTTTCATTATTCGCATATTTAATCAATGACGGTAGGTCACTCATTTTCATGCGTCGCAATTTAAGTTGGGCGGTAAAGATTTCTGGCAATTTTTTCATTTCCAAACGTAAGACTTATCGGTGTTGATCAATTAGAATAACGTTTCCGTCAGGGCAATGCTTGCAGGGCCAGTTGTTCCTACATCTGCTTCTCGTTCTAATTTGATGTCATTTGCTTTTAGGGTCTCCTGTATTTGTCGTACATCTTCAAAGGATTCTAAGTTTGTGGCATTTTGGTCCCATCCAGGATTAAAGGTGAGAATATTGTTTTCGAACATACCTTGAAAAAGGCCAATTAACGTATCCTCATTCTTCATGATGAGGTAGTTTGATTTTAAGTCACCTGCAAATACTGTGAATCCCAATTTTTCGTAAAAAGCTTTTGAAGCTTTAATATCCTTTACGTTTAAACTAACTGAAAATGCTCCTAATTTCATAATCTTAGATATTTAATTTAGCAAAGCCCAAGATAATAAATTAATGCAGATTTACATTTCGCTTATTTCCATTTTATGTTACAACCGATACTTGGTTTTTGGACAGCATGGGTTTTTGTCTTAGACAAGATTGCGTCAAAGGAAATACGCATATCGTCGCCAGTAACTGGTTTGCCATTTCCAGGGCGAGAATCGTCTAGTTGGCCGTGATATACAGCTTTTAATTCTGAATTAAATATATAAAAGTCAGGAGTGCAAGCGGCATCATAAGCTTTAGCAATCGCTTGGGTCTCATCATATAAATAAGGGAAAGGATAAGCTAAATTTTGTGCAATTTCTTTCATTTTTTGAGGGCCATCCTGGGGGTAATTGATAACATCATTGCTGCTAATTGCAATGAATTTAATTCCCTTTTTTTGGTAATCGTTGGCCAATTCTACGATCCCTTCATTTACATGAATCACAAAAGGACAATGATTGCAGATGAATAAGATTGCGGTGCCATTATCACCTCTCAAATCATTTAGGTTATTTTGTTTTCCTGTGCTTACATTTAGCAAAGAAAAATCGGGAGCCAAGGTTCCAAGTTCAAATGGGTTTGATTCTACTAAGGCCATAATTTTTAGGGTTATGTATTAATACATGGTGTTTCCATTTAATGTTTCGGTGGGAATTTCTTGCATGGCGTCCCAATGTTCTACGATTTTTCCATTGCCATCAAAACGAAAAAAATCCATAGTTACATATTGTAAATTGTCAGGCCAAGTTTGGTGTGTGTGTAAAGAGACCAAGTTACCTTCGGCAATCGCTCTCACAAATTCAATGGATTTATCGGGATATTCTTCCTGCATCCTTTCAAAATAAGCAATGAACGGTTCTTTGCCGTTACCAACTAATGGATTGTGTTGGATGTAGTCATCACCAACATATAGTTCAACGGCTTTTCTAGCTTGGCCTTCATATGCCATTTTGTAAAAAGCAATGGCCTTGGTTTTGTTTGTCTCTAATGTTTTTGTCATGTCTAAGATTATTGGTAGTAGTCAGTCTCATCATATCCTTCCATATCGTATGAATAAGTTGAGAAATAGTATTCAATCAAGTCACTCGCATTAAATAACTTGGATTTGTAAACCCCAAAGGCATTATTCGTAACATTATCTTCTACTTCAATTTCATCCGGATATGGTGTGCCTGGTCCATAATCCCAATCCAATGGAAGCTTAACATGTCTGATTTCATAGATATCAATGTTACCAACAATAATGTAATTATTAACTAAGACTGAATTATAGGTAGTTCGGTTAAGGTCAGTAGTGCCGTATTCCGCGAATTGTCGATCTACATATTCATCAATATTTGCTTGATGTTGCATATAGGGAAGTAGCGAATCGTCTATATAGAAAATGTCATTCATAAGTGTCGTAAAGCTAGGGGCTCCATAAATTTCGTCCAATTTGTATAGTTTTTCACCAGAAACGTTCAATAGTACGCCGCCTCGAATTACTTTGCTAGAGAGGTTAATTATAGTATCCACAATTGGAGAATCGTTAATGAACGATTGGATTGGATATTTGCCTGGTTCGAGATCCAAGTCCAATATCGTGTTTGCGGCAATGGTATAATTGGAATCATTTATATAGACGTTCAAATCTTCATCAGTTGGGTTGTAGATCTGTATTCCTTCGTTTATCCCTTTACAATTAATGAGTAGGATTGAAAGGGATATTAATATTAAGGGTAGAAGTTTTGTAGGCATAGTTGAATAATTCTGGATTTAAAGATAGGGCTTTATTTATTTTCTCGGAGGTATTTTTATTTTGATTGAATTTACAAGTCGAAGTATAAGACTTGTGGCGGCTAAATTCAAATCCTCCTTTTATCTAAAGCTTGCGAAATTCAAAACTTTGGAGTTTGTTTTTTGTAAATGCGCTGCGTTTATCAAAGTATCTAAATGAGTGAGTTTTGGATAAGCGTAACTCAGAAATCGGACTTTATTTACAAATACGAAATCAAAATAAGCGTAAAAACTGAAAAGGGCCATCCATCTGCAGATGAACGACCCTTTTCGCCTTTGGTAGAAGTAAAGCCTTACTTTGCCGCTACTACTGCTTCTTCAACAATAGCAGGACCTTTAATTTGTTCAATTATCTTAGCTTCCAACTCTTCCATCAGCTCTGGGTTGTCCTTTATCAAAGCTTTCACTGCATCTCTTCCTTGTCCTAATTTAGTATCACCATAACTAAACCATGAACCGCTCTTTTTTACAATGCCGTGATCAACACCTAGATCTAAAATCTCTCCTACCTTTGAGATTCCTTTTCCGTACATGATGTCAAACTCGGCCTTTTTGAACGGCGGAGCTACTTTATTTTTTACAATTTTTACACGTGTTCTATTTCCAATTACGTCATCTCCATCTTTTATTTGACTTGAACGTCGAATATCTACTCGAATGGATGCGTAAAATTTAAGGGCATTACCACCAGTTGTTGTTTCCGGATTTCCGAACATTACACCAATTTTTTCTCTCAATTGGTTAATGAAAATGCAACAGGTATTTGCCTTGTTAATAGAGCCAGTTAATTTTCTTAATGCTTTCGACATTAAACGGGCTTGTAATCCCATTTGTGAATCACCCATCTCTCCTTCAATTTCTGCACGAGGTGTTAAAGCTGCAACAGAATCTATCACAATAATATCAACAGCCCCAGAACGAATCAAATTGTCTGCGATCTCTAAAGCTTGTTCACCGTTGTCTGGCTGCGAAACCAATAAGTTCTCCGTGTCAATACCTAAAGACTCTGCATAATACCTGTCAAAGGCATGCTCTGCGTCAATAAAGGCTGCAATACCACCGGTTTTTTGACATTCAGCAATCGCATGCAATGCTAATGTTGTTTTTCCTGATGATTCAGGGCCATAAATTTCCACAACTCTACCTTTTGGGAAACCTTTAACGCCTAGCGCGATATCTAATGTTAATGATCCAGATGATATGACTTCGATATCTTCAATCGCGCTATCACCCAATTTCATTACCGTACCTTTACCGTACGTCTTTTCTAATTTGTCAAGGGTTAATTGTAACGCCTTTAACTTTTCTGCTTTTACTTCTGCCATAACTAATAATTTTAATACAAAGGAATCTTACCAGAACGTAATCTATTTACGTTCTCCTTATTTTTTTTAATTATTTTCTAATTCTTCCAAAATTTGTTCTGTGTGTGCTTTTGTTTTCACTTTCTTGAAAACTGCTTCAATCATTCCATTTCCATCAATAACAAAAGTGGTGCGGTGAATGCCGTCATATTCTTTACCCATGAATTTTTTTAGTCCCCAAACTTGATAAGCGTTGATTACTTCCTTGTCAACATCCGCTAATAAATGGAAGGGTAAATCATATTTGTCAATAAACTTTAAGTGTCGCTTTTCATCATCAGCGCTAACTCCTATGATTTCAAAGCCTTTTTCTAATAAGGCTTCATAATTGTCTCGTAAATTACATGATTCAGTAGTGCAACCAGGTGTCATGTCTTTAGGGTAAAAGTACATGATTAGCCGTTTGCCAGCATAATCACTTAAACTAATCGGATTGCCATTCTCATCTCTACCATTGAATGAGGGGGCTTTGTCTCCTATTTTTAAATTTGTCATGGACGAATAATTAATCATTGTTCGACACAAAACTAATCAAAATAGTTTTATTCTTGCTTATTTTTTCGGATTTAATTTAAAAATAGTTGGACAGATATTGAATTTATTTCGTCTAATTCAACCGAAATCACTAGCTTTAAGCAGGAATATGTTTTTTAAGCAATTGACACAACAATTTTAAAATCTAAAATGTAAATGGAAACCTTTTTAAAGGAGAAAGTTGAACTAATTTATCAAGGTCATCCTGATAATCTAAAGGATATTTCTATTATTATTCCGAATAAACGTGCGTCAGTTTATATTCAGAACTATTTGGCGCAACAAAAAGGAGCCGCGCAATTTTCGCCCGAGATTTTAACCATAAATGAATGGATTGATCAGAACACAAAGGAAAAAATCATTTCTCAAATTGAATTACTTTTTATCCTTTTTGATATTCATTGTGTAATTGAGAAGGATGACGAAGAGGACTTTAATAGTTTTATTAAATGGGGCAGAATTATTTTGTCTGATTTTGACGAGATAGATCGTTATTTGATTCCGCCAAAATTAATCTTTCGTGATCTCAGAAACATAAAGGACATTGAAAATTGGAGTTTTTTGGAGGAGGAACTTTCAGGTGGTCAAGAAAAGTATTTGTCACTTTGGGATAAATTGCCGGAATATTATGAGAAACTGAATAAGGAATTAGATGAAAGGCAGGTCATTTATCAGGGAGCGGCCTATAAAAATTTTTACGACCAACTTATAGATCCCGAAATTGATTCGAACTTAGCGGCTCATTATTATTTTATTGGTTTTAATGCTCTGTCAAATAGTGAAGAGCAAATCTTGAATTATTTGCGACGTGAAAAGTTGGCAGATGTGTTTTTTGATATAGATGAAAGCTATTTTGAAAATAGAGAGCATGAAGCAGGCCATTTTTATCGCAAAATAATAAACCGTTGGGGTCTAAAAAAGGAACTCGGAGATCATTTTAATGCACTGCCTAAGCGTATTGAAGTTATTGAAACGGCGCAACAAATAGCGCAAACTAAAATTGCTGGAAGTATTATTGAAAATTTAGTGGCGGAAAATGCTAATATGGATCAAACTGCTATTGTTTTAGCGGATGAATCACTGCTGATTCCATTAACTCGGTCTTTACCTGAGACAATTGAACGGGCAAATATTACAATGGGTTATCCGCTCAAGTTTTCACATTTGAAAGGCTTAATTGATATTGTCTTTGATTTACAGTTCAATTTCCAGAAATTTAATTCAACTCGAATCTATCATAAGTCACTACTGAATTATTTGGATCATCCTTATTTGGTTGAATTAATCGGTGATCAAAGTCGCTTAAATGTGTTCGAAAATGATATTGTAGAAAAGAATAAAATTTTCATTCATAGAGAAGAGTTGCTGGAGGTTTTTCCAGAGTTAAATAGTATTGCACATTTATTTCAAGTATGGAAAACACCATTGCGAGATGGCTTTGTAGCGTTTAATGAATTAACACGAGCCCTCTATGATGCTTTGAAAAATGCAGAATCAGATCGACAAATAGATCTTGAAATTGTTTATCATTTTGCGCGAGGATTTAAGAAGTTTGAAGCGATTGCAATGCAATACCCGCATCAATTAAATTTAAAGTCATTCAAAGTATTGTTTTATCAATTTTGGCAATCAGAGTCGCTTTCATTTTTAGGAAATCCAATTGAGGGACTTCAAGTAATGGGAATTCTTGAAACGCGAACATTGGATTTTGAAAACTTGATCATTCTAGGAATGAACGAAGGGAATTTACCCAAAACAAATGTGGTGAATACATTTATACCTAGAGATTTGAAATTGAATCATAGTTTGCCAGTAGAAGAAGATCGGCAAGCGATTTTTGCGCATCATTTTTATCGTTTATTGCACCGCTCTAAAAATATTTATTTCACCTATAATTCTACGACCGACGGAATAGGAGCGAGTGAGAAAAGTCGATTTATAACGCAGTTGGAAAACGAATTGAATCTTGACTTAGGTCATCAAATGAATTTTTTCACCTATACATCAGATGATCGCGCAGCTGAAATTTCTGACCTAAGGTATTCAAGTACATCAGCCGTTCAACTAAAATTGGACGATCGATTAGCAAATGGTTTGTCGCCATCCGCACTGAATAAACTTGTGGCTTGTCCACTTGATTTTTATTATCGCTATGTATTAGGCATGAAAGAGAATGTAACGGTTGAAGAGAATATTGAATCATCAACCTTTGGCACTAAAATTCATGATGTTTTAGAAGATATTTTTAGAAGGAATTTTTTGGATAATAAAACGAAGCTGGATGCCCAAGTTTTGGAAGCAGAGCGGAAAAATATTGAGAAATATCTCAAAGCGGCATATTTGCAAGATTTTAGTGAGAATGACATAAAGTTTGGACAAAATAAGTTGTCGTTTGATGTTTCGCTTGGATTTGTAGATCGATTTTTAGAGAAACAAATTGCCGAAATCAAGAAAAGTGAAAGCCCAATTTTTATTATTGATTTAGAAAAAACACTTTCGGCAACTTATCAATGGAAAATTAATGGTGAAATGAAAACCATTAAAATTGAAGGGAACGCGGATCGTATAGAACAGTTTGGGTCACATTATCGGATTATTGATTATAAATCTGGAAAATGTAATAGCGAAAAAATATTACTCGGTGCAAAAGTGTTGGAAAAAGACGGGATGAAGACGTTAATGCAACATGATAAAAAAGGATACGGGCGCCAATTATTGATGTATGCTCTAATGTTTCGGGCAACTTATCCTGAATATCAAAACTTCTCTGCAGGAATTATTTCAATGGTCAACGTAAACGAGTGGCTGCAAAATGTTATTCCAAAAAAAGGCGATTCTGAAATTTTGTCGCATGAAATTTTGAATGCTTTTGAAGAGGAATTACGATACACAATTGAGGAACTTTATAATGAAGATTTCTTTTTTGAACATAATTCTAAGGCCTTGTATTGTGAGCATTGTGATGTGTGAAACAACGTGATAAGTCACTAGTAATTAGTCTTGGTAAAGGGTGATTGAATGTAGATGTTTGTCAAAATTATTTTTGTTTTAACCCTAATTTCTAGATCAGACTATAATTGTCCTAATTGAATACGACTTCGACTTCGGCATTAATTCTATAACCGCATTCGGTTTATTGAAAAAATGATTACCTTAGAGGAGCATTAACTCGCTCTTTCATAGGATCAAAAAAGAATTTTTCACAAAAATATAATATGACTTAAGGACTCCTTAAGTCGTTAAAAAAGCAGGAGTCAAAACTGAAATTAAATCAATCAAAATTTATGAAAAAGATTAATCTAAAAGGTAAGTTTGACCTTAACAAACAAACAATTTCGCGTCTTAATGATAATGAGCAAAAGCTTATCGTTGGCGGGAAAGAAGCTCCAAAAGATTCACAAATGACGATAATGGACACGCTTACTTGTCATTGCGATTCGCAAATGACAGTTATGGATACCCAAACTTGCCATTGTGACTCGAAAGCGAAACATTGCTAATATTTAATTTAGAATTGCTCCATAATTGGAGCAATTCTTTTTTTCTTAAAAATGAAAGAAAAGATAAACTCAAAACTTAAGGAGTTTTACGAGTTGTATAATCAAAGTTTTGATCCTAATGGCCATCATTCTTTGTATTCAGGTCAGTCAGGTGTTTTATTATTCAGGTTGTATTATCAAGTTTATTTAAATACTCCTAATCCCAAGCTTGAAAACGATCTCGTAGCATTCATTTCAAACCAACTAGAAACAACTGCCTATCGCCCAGCTTTTGCTAATGGTATAGCAGGGTTTGCATGGTTTCTGCAGCATTTAAATGTCTGTGGTTTTATTGAACTAGATGAGGAAATTCTAGGTCATTTTGATGAAGATATTATTGCTTCGGCCAAACAAGAATTGAAAGGTAATAATCATGATTTTATGCACGGCGGATTGGGGGCTATTGTTCATTTGTTACAACGGTATCCGCATAAGTTAGTGCTTAAAGAAACATTAATTGAACTTGCCCAATTACTAGAAAAAACAGGAGTTAAATCAGATAAAGGAATTACTTGGCATGAGGATTCTGATTATTTAGAAGGTGAAGAAAATAGCACCGTTATCAATTTTCATATTTCACACGGACAAGCAAGTAAGATTTTAATCTTAACCAAAATGGTGGAAAAAGGAATCGGAGAAGTGAAGCCTCTATTAACTGACGCGATTCGGTTTCTATTGTCATACCAAGATATAGAAACAGGTTTAATTCCTTCGCGCCTTGTGGATAATAAAAAAGAATTAAAGACCCACTCTGGCTGGTGCAGAAGTAATATTGCAATTGGTTTGTCATTGTATCAGGCTGCATTGGTTTTGGAAGACGATCTTTTAGCAAAAAAAGCAATTGAAATTGGATTAAATACGATTGATCGTAGTTTGGAACCTGGTCAAATGCCATCTGATGCCACTTTTTGTCATGGCAAAATAGGGATTTCTCAAATGTATAACCGATATTATCAGTATACAGGAGTTGATGCATTTAAAAAAGCCGCAGATCAATGGATGCATTTTACTTTAGATTCAGCCGTATTTGAAGATGGAATTGCAGGATTCAAAAGTTGGAACAGTGTAGAAGGCAAATGGGAGAATAAGCATGGTTTGCTATCTGGTGTAGCAGGAATAGGACTCGGCTTATTGACTTATATTTCTGAAGATGCTAATGCGTCAGCATGGGATGCCGCGCTCTTACTTAGTTAAGTAAGAAAATATAACATTGGTTTTACGATTATGAACTATTCAATAGGGAGTGGTCAATACGGATTAGGCAATAGATTACGAAAAATCAAACGATCAAATCATCAAAACCGTTCTTTCGAGTGATTTTTGACACAGGAAAAAATATTGTCGAGAAGCTAAAAACTCAAAATTCTAATCTGTTCTCCCTGCTTCCACGGCTTTGCGAACACTTCCGTGGCTTGTTAGTAAAGCATTTGCCTTTTCATAAGTAATGCCCAATTCGTTCATCACCATATTGGTACCACGATCAACTAATTTATCATTGCTCAATTGCATGTCTACCATCTTATTTCCTTTCACACGCCCAAGGCCAATCATTAGACTAGTTGAAATCATATTAAGAACGAGCTTTTGAGCTGTTCCAGACTTCATCCGTGTGCTGCCTGTCACAAATTCAGGTCCGACAATTGGTGTAATTGGAAATTCTGCTGTCCCTGCCAATTGACTATTCCGATTAGAAGTAATTCCTGCGGTTAAAACACCGTTTGCATTTGCTTTTTCCAAGGCGCCAATTACATAAGGAGTACTTCCAGAAGCTGCAATTCCAACGAGACTATCTTTGTCATTGATATCGAACTGCATAAGGTCTTTCCAGCCTTGCTCTGTGTCGTCCTCTGCAAACTCGACTGCTTCTCGAATGGCTGAATCTCCGCCAGCTATAATGCCAACCACAAGTCCATGTTCCACTCCAAAAGTTGGTGGACATTCTGATGCATCTACAATTCCAAGTCTACCACTTGTGCCTGCGCCTATATAAAATAAGCGACCACCAGCTTTCATCTTTTGCGAGGCCGCTGTTACAAATGCTTCTATTTGTGGAATGCTTTCTTCAACTGCCAACGGAACAGATTGATCTTCTTTATTAATGTTGGTCAGTAATTGATTAATGCTCATGTTTTCCAAGCCGTCATGATTGGAGCTGCTTTCTGTTATTCTATCTTCCATTTATAGTGTTTTAATGTGACATTTGAACCTTTTCAATAACCAATTTTTTTTTTTGCTTTAATATTCAAGCTCGTCTATCCTTAAGATTTGTGCTTTTACTCAAGCCAAACAAGTCATGCTAAACCAAGTAAATTGAGGAGCCATTAAAACATTAGATCATTCCCTCCTGTCTAAAAGCTCCGCTAATTCCTTTCCAACCAAGGTTCCAATAGCCACGCCCATTCCACCAAGTCTTACACCGCAATAAACATGCTCCGAAATTTGTTTTACAATTGGAGATTTTGATTGGCCAACACCCATTGTACCGGCCCATTTATGTTCAATTTTAAAATTTGCGTTTGGCAATATATTTTCGCGTAGAATTTCTTCTAGATGATCGGTTATTTGTTCAGTTGTTTTCAATTTTGAGGTGGTCTCTCCTTTGACGTCTAGATTTCTTCCGCCGCCAAAAAGTACACGATTTCCAATATTTCTAAAATAATAATAGCCTTCATCAAAATGATAGATTCCTAAAAAAGGCATTTTTTTGATTGGACTGGTCACAATTACTTGTGCTCGAGCTGGTGTAACATCTTCTTTTGGTAAAAGTGTTGTGGCAAATCCATTTGTGCAAACTGCCAATTTCTTAAATTTAAAAGTGCCAATATTCGTCAAAAGATCTTGGTCTTTAATTTTTTTAGCTTCAATTCCGTTTAAAAGGTGAATGCCTTTTGATTGTGCCAGCTTCAATAAAGCCTCCATCATCTTGCCTGTATCAATTTGGCCTTCGGCCGCATGACTTATCGCGTATTTAAACTTTTTGAAACCTACTTTTTTGCAAATTGCTATATCCTCCTTAAATACATTTTCAATTCCTGTAATCCTTTTTAGGTCAAAATTCAATGAGCTTAGTCGTCCTGCGCATTCCTTATAAGATTCTTCCTGCTTTTCGGTAAACAATTCGTATGATCCTAATTCTTGATAATCTATTGCTTCGTCGCCCAATAGTTCACGTAAGTACTTCAAGCCTTCCCATCTTTTTTGAACGGTGTCAAAAACTTTTATTTCCGATTGAAGTTTAATATCGGCCAATAATTCTGAAGGACTTCCAATACATGCGAATCCAGCATTCTTTGTGCTAGCCCCAGATGGCAAATATCCGCGTTCTAAAACTGTTACTTTTTTGTAAGGATTGCGTTCTTTAATGTGAATGGCGGTCGAGAGTCCGACAATTCCTGAACCAATAACCAAAAAATCGGTATGGTTTATGTAGGTTTCTTTTTCCCAATAACTGAGTGCGTCAATTTCAAGCATAGCGGTAATTATATGGGTTTAAACCTAGCATAGGTCGCTTTTTTTTCGGATATTTGTTAAAATGAACAACCGCATAAATTTAAAGAAAAGTGACGGTTGATTCAATACAGTTGATTGCAAGTTGCAAACAGCAATGTGTTGAACGACTAAAGGGGGTTACCTTTTAGGGTTTGATACATTGAGAGTTGAACAGTGAACAGGAAATGAACCTTTTTGCTGAATAAGGGTATAAAGCAATGATGAGAATAATCATTTTAGCGTTAATAATGTTGACCGCAGGTTTTTCCTATGGGCAAGATCCTGTTGTAAAATTGGATGCAACAATATTCAACGACGATACAGGAAAAAAATTAGGTGGTGTTACAATGGACGTTTATCGTGATGGTAAACCGTTTTTGCTTGAACAGTCGGCTTCAAACGGGCGTGTTCCAGTTGTGGACTTACCTGTTGGATCAATTTATACCGTCTTTTTTAAGAAGAGTGGTTACGTCACTAAGATGGCAAAAGTAGATGCCCGATATGATTATATAGAGGACCTTGGTTCTTATACACCAATGCAATTTAAAGCTTCAATATTTGAATCTGTAGAAGATGTTGATTTTTCTTTTCTAGAAAAAACACCAATGATTGAGTATGAAATGAATCAGTTTGGCGTATTGGAATACGACAAAAAGAAGCTGAATGACATGCTTAAAAAAATTGAGGATCTTAAGAAGAAAATGGAAGAGAAGAAGGAGGAATTGGAGAAAGAAGCATACGAAAAAGAAAAACAAGAAGCTGATTTTAACGCTTATATCGAGGCAGGTGATCAGGCCATGAAGCGGAAAGAATACGAAAAAGCGATTGGACAATATGAATTGGGTCTTGGAATAAAACCAGGTGACAAACCCACCGAGATTAAAATACAAGATGCGAAAATTGCGTTAGAAGCGTTACGTGACAAGGAACAAAGCCAAAAGGATTTCTCTGATAAAATGAATCAAGGGAAAGCTGCTCGTGGTGCTGAGGAATTAGAGAAAGCATTAACCTTGTACAAAGAGGCTTCTGCTATTAAGCCTGATGAAAAATTACCAAAAACATACATTGCGGAGTTAGAGAAAGAAATCGCTGACAAAAAGAACAGTGAAGCCGCATTTACTAAACTCGTTGCAGAAGGAGATAATGCTGTTGGGAGTGAAAACTTTGACGAAGGAATTTCAAAGTATGAAGCGGCCTTAAAGCTAAAGCAGGACGCTGGAGTTTCTGCTAAATTGGCAGAGGCAAAAAAGAAAAAAGCTGATAAGGAAGCTGCGCTGGCAGCTGATAAAGAAAATCAAGATAAATACAATCAACTCATAGCATCTGCTGATGGTGCATTTGACACGGAGAACTACGAAGAAGCAAGAAAG
This sequence comes from Crocinitomix sp., assembly GCA_047623705.1. GTDB lineage: Bacteria > Bacteroidota > Bacteroidia > Flavobacteriales_D > Crocinitomicaceae > Crocinitomix. The sequence continues at coordinate 20,115 of JBLHOW010000021.1, read as the reverse complement.
AAATATGAAGAAGCTTTAAAAATGAAGCCTGGTGAAGCTTTGCCGACAAGTCAAATTCAAACGATTGATGAAATCTTAAAGAAAAAAGCAGATGAGCAAGCTGCTAATGATAAAAAGGAAGCAGATTATAAACGTTTAATGGACGAGGGTAAAGAAAAAATAAACCAACGTACATGGGATGACGCAAAAGCGAAATATGAAGAAGCACTTGCATTAAAACCAGGTGATCCTGCGGCACTAGCTCAAATTGATTTAATAGCTAAGGAAAAAGAAAAAGAAGCTGGTGAAGCAAAAGTGAACGCCGAGTATGATGCGCATATGAAAGAGGCTAAGTCACTCTTTGATCAGAAAGAATATGCCAAAGCTAAGTCTGAATATAACGCAGCATCCGGTATTAAACCACAAGAGCAAGCACCAAAGGATGAGATTTCGAAAATTGACGCATTATTGGGCGATCAAGCGAAAGCTGCTGAGAAAGAGGAGCAGTATACTAACATGATGGCAGAGGGTGATGCTGCTAATGGTCGAAAGGATTATTTGCAAGCAATCGATCGTTACGAAAAAGCATTGATTGCAAAACCAGGTGATACAAATGCTCAATCTAAGATTGATGAAGTTAAAGAAGCTTTAGATGCAGATAAAAAAATAGCTGAAGATCAGGCCAAGTTTGACGGATTTGTAGCTGAAGCTAAAAAATCATTTAATGTTGGTGACTATGATGATGCCAAATTAAATTATACGAATGCACTTGGTATTAAAAACGATCCTGTTATTCTTGAAAAAATCAATGAAATTGATGGCTTAATTGCAAAAAATCAAAGTGAAGCTGAAACCCAAAAGAAATATGATGCAGCAATAGCGGATGCAGAAGCAGCTGAAAAAGCGGACGATTTGGAAACCGCTATCGCCAAGTATAAAGCGGCAAATTCAATTAAACAAGACGATTATCCACAGAGTAAAATCGTGAAATTGGAGGAACAGATGAGGCTAGATCAAGCAGCAACTGATAAAGATACAGAATTCAACAATTTGGTGAAAGATGGGGATATAGCTTATGATGCAAAAGATTATGCGAAGGCCTTGGATTATTATAAGAACGCTTTTAAAGTGAAACCTGATCCAACAATTACAAATAAAATTAAAGAAGTAAGCCAGAAGTTGGAGGATGAAAATAAAAATGCCGATACACAAGCCCAATATGATAAAAAGATTGTTGAAGCAAATGCTGCATTTGATGATGAAAATTGGGATGGTGCTAGAACCTTATATGGTGATGCTGGGCGGATTAAGCCAACTGAAACTTATCCGGAAGAAAGAATTGTGGAGATTGAAAAGAGAATGAAAGCGGAGTCTGAAGATGAGGCCCAACGACAATACCAAAAGATTATTGATAAGGCAGATGCGCTTTTAGAATCAGACGATTTAGATGAGTCAAAAGGTTATTATGAACGTGCTTTGGGCATAAAAAAAACGGACACATATGCACAAGGTCAAATAGACAAGATTGAACAAATAAAAAAGGACAGAGAAAATGTGCTTGCTGATGATAAAAAATTAAATGAGGATTATACGGCCTTAATTAAAGGAGGGGAAGTAGCAATGGATGCGGACGAATGGCAACCGGCTTTAGATAAATTTAATGCGGCATTAGTCTTGAAACCAGGTGAATCTTATCCGACTAATAAAATTGCTGAGATTAAAAGTAAAATGAACGCCAAGGATCTTGAAAAGCAGAAGGAAGCTGAGTATTTGGCGACTATTACCCGGGCCGATCAAGAGTTTACGAATAAGGATTATCAATCAGCAATTGCCACTTATAATGAGGCGCTTAAAATAAAGCCAGGGGATCAATATTCGACAGATAAAATTGCAAGTGCTGAGAATATGCTCAAGCAATTGGCTACTGACAAGGATGAAGCAGCCTATCAGCAATTGTTAGCAGATGCGCAAAGTAAATTTGATCTGAAAGAATATGACGCAGCATTGAGTCTGTATCAAAATGCTTTATCAACAAAACCAACGGATCCTTTACCGCAAACAAGAATTGATGAAATCAAACAAATTCAATTAAAAGCTGGCGCATCAGATGAACAAGAAAAAGAATATGAAGCTTTAATACTAGAAGCCGATAATCTTTTTGAACAAAGAGAATGGAAAACAGCGAAGGATAGCTATCTGAAAGCATTCAATATATTTAATAGAACTTGGCCAGAAGCTCAAATTAAGTTATGTAATGATGGCATGCAGGCCGAAACTGATTCAACGTTGAATAAAAGCTATGATAAGTTGATTAAAAAAGCAAATGACTCTTTTGATGCGGCAGATTATACAAAGGCAAAAAGTCTTTATGGTAGAGCGATTGGTTTTAAACCGAACGATCAATATCCAAAAGATAGGATCAAGGAAATCGAAGCAATCCTTAATCCGCAAGTAATTGTGAAGACTAAGACTAATATGACCAATTATGGTAATCCAAATCGGGGAACCAATTCGGTTGATGTGGCTAAAATGTTAGCGGATGCTGAAGCGCAACGAAAGTTTAATGATTTGGTAGATGTAGAACAACAAGGTTTGGATGCTGCAGATGCCACAAAAGAAGATACAGATAGTCAAAAAGATGAAAATTACAAAACCCGCGAATATGTCGTGAAAACGAATGAGCAATTGGACGCAACGGGGATTCAGCCGAATAAAGACCTCGTAATTGCTTCAGAATTTGTTGAGGTTATGGTGGATGATCAAGCAGTTGTAGACCGAGATCGAGTTGAAACAAATGAAAACGACATTCAATTACAGAACCAAATTGTGAATAATATAAATCTTGAATTGGAAGAAAGTGATGATGCATCTGATATACCAAGAGAAGGGTATTTATTGGATGTAGAACAAATACGGTCTGAAATAATTTTAGAGAATCAATTCCAAGATTTAACGCAAACGAATGACACCTATAAGTCTAAAGCCTATGTAACAGCATTTGAGGAAAATCGAATTGAAAGCGATCCGAAGAGAGACATTCCTAGGTTAAATACGGAGATTCACGTAGAAGATCATGAAATTGATATAATCAACGAAACAAATACCAATTCATGGGATCAAGAAGATGTTGTGATGGAAGTGAAGAATGATACTGAATTACTGATTGATGAAATTGCAGTGATTGAGTTGATGGCCGATTTGCCAAGAGAAATTGGTGAAGTAAGAATTGAAGAAGCGAATATAGCGCGTGTTGGTGTTGAAGCAGGAATGCAAGATGATCAATATGACGTAACGATTGATCAAAAGAAATATACCGAAAATATCATCAATGAAATTGAAATAGAGAATTTGAACAACGACATTCCGCGAGAAAAGATGGAAGGTTTTGTAGAGGTGCAGCGTATTGAAAATGCAGATAAGGTAGAAGCGTTAACAGTAGATCAAAACAATGCACTTTTCGCAACAGAAAATGATGTGGAGAAAATGGAGATTGAATTAGATGAAAATCGAGTAGAGGATGATGTCAATCGCGAAGGTTATGAAGTAGTCGTTGACAAAATTAAAGAAGATAAAGAGGAGTATTTAGGAATTAAAACTGCAGATACTGAAGATGAAAGTCACTCAACCGTAAATTATTTGGAAGAAAGTCAAGACGACCAAGAAGTGGTAAATAAAGAACTGGACGAAGCGGCTGATGAAGTGATTGACAATACTGCTGATATGTTAGACGGTATGGTTGAGGAGGAAGCTGAATTAGGTGAGAAGAGTGAAGAAAGTTTGGACAAGACTGAGGATTATGTTGAATCTTTGAAAGATATTGATGTCACTAAAATTGACGAACAAATGAAAAACGATTTGGGAGATCAGTTTCCTGAAGGAATGACAGAAGAAATCTATACCTTAAATGATGATGACGGATTGATGGTTTCTTATGTTGTAAGACGAATTGTTGTTCGCAATGGCGCAGGAAATGTATACGAAATGGTACAAACAAAGTTTGGAACAGTTTCATATACATGTAACGGTAACGGAATTTCGGAGTATGATTGGCAAGATCAAACAGAAGACGCTAACTTAGTTCGCAATTAAAATCTACTGATAGTTATCAGGATCCAGGAAGCCTTCAAAACCACGGTCTTTTGGCCAGGAAAGCCTTAAGTTAAGCAGTTGGTATTGCATCCCGACAGGCTCAAAACCGCAGTCTTTTCTATCAAAACCTTATCATTTTCAAGGCTTCTATAGAAATTCCGTATAATAGAACTCAGGTTTATACCTTTTCTTCACAAAAAAAGAAATAACTTTGCTGCAATAATTTTCGCATGAAGCAGTACTATTTACTTTTACTATTCCCGTTTTTAATTTTGAGTTGCGGTGGAGATTCCCCAATATCAGATACTGAAAACAACAATGCTATAATAGCCGAACCGATAGAGTTGTACGGGAGCACTCAAGGAACAACTTTTGCCATTATTTGCAACGATTCTATTGCGATAACAATGGATGAGGTGGGCCAGATTTTGTCCAATTTTGATGACGCATTGAGTAGTTATATACCAAATTCAATCTTAACAAAATTAAACGAATTTGGCGCAGGTGCCTTTGTTTATCAAGACAGTAATAATTACTTTAATCGGTGTTATGAAATGGCACTTTCCGTTCATGAAGTAACCAAGGGAGCATTTGATCCATCCGTTTATCCATTGGTTGATGGTTGGGGTTTTATGAAAGATTTAGACATAGTTCCAGATTCAACTAAAGTGGATTCTTTACGGGCCTTATTAGGCTTTGAAAATGGCTATCATTTTAAATTTACGGGTGAGGTAACAGCAGATTCATTGGCGACTTCTACAATTGTGAAAAAAACAGCAGCTGCTAAGTTAGATTTTAACGCCATTGCTCAAGGTTTAGCAGTAGATGTGTTGGCAGAAGAATTGGAAAAACGAGGGGCTAAAAATTATTTTGTTGAAATTGGAGGAGAAATTAGGGTAAACGGAAATAATGCTGATGGAGTTGCATGGCGTATAGGCATTGATAAACCCGTTGAACATTCAGATGAGAATACCCGCGAATTACAAGAAATTGTAAGTGTTGAAAATAAAAGTATCGCTACTTCTGGTTCTTACCGCAAATTCTATGAGAAAAATGGTGTTAAATATTCGCATACACTAGATCCTTTAACAGGTTATCCGGTAACACATTCATTAATGAGTGCAACAGTTGTTACTGAGTCCTGTGCAATGGCAGATGCTATGGCAACAGCGTTCATGGTAATGGGGCCTGAAAAATCGATTGCATTTATTGAAGAGAACACACAATTAGGATTGGATGTTTACCTCATATTTATCAATGAACATGACGAATATGAAACCTACTACACGCCAAAATTTGGTAAAATGATTGAACTTTAGCCGGCGAAATGAAAGAACTTCAAGAATATGTAATCGCAGAAGATGTTCGCCGATTAGGAGAGAAATCACTGTCCGAATCATTGCAAGGGATTTTTATTGGAACAAAAAATTACTTTTTCTTTGTTCCAGTTAATACAACGGAGGACATTCGGTACACAAAAAAAGGGAAGCCAGTTGAACCAACTTTCTTTTTTAAGGGAAAACCAACACGTGCGTTTATTCAAGAGTTTGTTAACCGCCGTGGTGTTACAATTGCCGAATTTGAAGAATTTATGCGGAAGAAGGTTCAAAAGGAAATTCCAGAAAGCCTTTGTTACGCGATTGAGGAGGTTGAGCAATTTAAAATTTATTCAACCTGGTGGGGCAGTGGTATTTTAATTAATAATAATGATGGTAAAGCGGGTTGGAAACCACTCTTAAGCCGTTTTAAAGGAGCAAAAAGAAATATTAAGGGATTTTATCAAGGACATCCAAAATTAGTCCGTTAACTTTGCCCTGCACAAATTACTAACGTTGGATTATGCCGTTCAAAAAATTAAATGAACTTTTATTGGAAAAAATAGCCTCTTTAGGGCTTGAAGAACCTACGCCTTTACAAAAAGTATTGATTCCGAAAATTAAAAGTGGCGCCAATTTATTTGCCGTTGGCGCAAAAGGTTCGGGTAAAACTGAGGCCTTGGTTATAAGCGTCTTACAGAGAATACAGATGCAGGCAACGGGAGACAACCCTATCGCTTTAATTTACGCAAAGGATAAAGAAGCCGTTTTAGCATTGGCAGCACGTTTTAATAAATATACCGAATTTTCAGAAATGCGGATCCGTACCGTATTTGAAGAACAAAATATTAATCAGCAAAAAGATGAGGTATATCGGGGTGCAGATGTGGTAATAACCACACCGAAACGAATGAGTAAACTCTATTTTTTAAATGGAATCAACTTAATGGAACTGCAAATGATTATTGTTGAAGATGCTGAATTCTTAGTTGGCACAAGTTTTCACACACATATTGATCGAATTTCTGAAAGTATCCAAAAATGTCAACATATCGTTTTTGCAGAAAAATACGATTCCAAATTAGAACGTTTACGTGATTTATTCATGAGAAATGCTCAAGTCAGTCAATAGGTTGAGCTAGTTAATTAAAAAAACAGTACAATTCTCACCGAACATTAAGCGATTGTAAATAAGCAGTTTACAGTATTTCGTTTTATTTATTTTAGAGTCATTCGCAATTTTTTGTTACGAAAAAAGCAACTTAATTAAAAAGAGTAGCGTCTATTAATCAGACCACACATTTTCAACATATACTTATGGTAATCAAATTGATACACTCTGTGTATGTGTTAAAATTATGTGCTTTAACCAAATTAAAAAAAGCAAAATGAAAATTTTTAAATCCCTATTCTTAACCATTGCCTTATCCACATTTGGGTTAATGGCGCAAGACGTTCCATTGGAGGAACTTCCAACCGCAACTTTAAATTCAGACTTCTTTTTAACCTTAGATGCTGAATCACCTGTTTCAAATTATTATTATGTGGATATTTCGCATCTTGATTTTACAAGCGAAGCAGATTTAATCAAACAATGTAACTATTATTTAACTGCCAATTTAATTACGACAGTTGCCAATTTTAGCGAACATTATTTGGTAGTTCAAATTCATACCGAATATTTGGCAGATGGCTCTTCTTTGGAGCAAGTCCAAACTTATTTAAATCAATTAACTAAACCACTATAAACGAGTTTCTTCGTTTAACAGTATCCCTAATAAATACAATTATGAATCAGACAAAATTAACTTTTGTTGCACTATTGGTATGCCTATTTTCAGGCAGCCTTTACGGGCAAATGGTCGGTACAGACGGCTTTATAATTACACCCGGACTTGAAGTTGGAATCCACCAAGATGGATACGAAGGCTCTCAAGGTCTTCCACCATTCCCAACACATTATAGAGGGACAACAGGCCGCCTTGGCTTTGTTGCAAACCCGCAAAATGATGGTTGGGTAAATTATGACGGCGATTTCTTTATGCCAGGTGCACCAGAGTGCAGATTTGGAATAGAGGTGGGCGGTGTAACATACTTTAATAGTTCTGCACTAGGATCTTCTATCGCAAGTGAAGGACTTTCAAACTATCAAGAAATTGACAGATGTAAATTCATTGATTGGGATGGATCTGCGGATGGAGTTGATATTCACATGACTTATAAGGCAGATTCTACAGATCATTTTTATACTGTACAAGTGACGTTGACAAACACAACAGGTGTTGATAAAAATGATGTTTACTTTTATAAAGCACTTGATCCAGACAATAATATGGATTTAGGATGGGGATTTGCAACAGTCAACACAATTGTAGAACAACCAACTCCTGAATGTCCTAAAGCACTAGTAACTGCAACCGATAATAACGGTTGGAACAGTTATATAGGCCTAGGAGCTATTGGCGAAGATATGCGTGTGGCTTACGGTGGATTTTATGTTGATGATGCTTCAGATGTATACAATGCAGTTGGACCATATGTTGGTACAATGGGATCAACCATGTTTAGCGATCAAGCGATTTCTATTTGTCATAAAGACGGTGTAATTCCAGCAGGTGAATCAACAACGTTTCAATTTGTTGTTGTTATGAATAGTGCCCAGGTGAACGAGGCAATGTTAGACATGTTTCATTTTACATCAGAAGATGGGGAAGATTTAAGTGAAGTTTGTCAAGATACAACTGTTATTATTGAAACAGGTGGCGTTATTTATGAAACGGATGGCGTAGTAGATACGATTCGAAGATGCACTACTGAACCAACATTATTGTGGGTTGAAGCAACAGGAGAAGTTATTTCTGACTACAATTTAGAATGGATGGACATGGATGAGGGTGAGCTTTTAGGAATTGAAGCTTATACTACGATTATTGAAGGAACAGATGCCGATACAGCACATATTACGTGTTTCTTATTACTTGGAGATTGCTTTGGAGGGGTTGGATTGGCGAATGAATATGTTGTAATTACCATTCAGTCACCAGAAATTTGGGTGCCAGATCCAGGTGTGATTTGTGCCGATTCAGTTTTACTTGCAGATATTGAAGTAATTGATACTGCAGGCGTAGAAGAAACAACAACAACTTATTATGAAGATTATCCAGATGGTGTTGATGATATAACCGGTTTATGGGAAGCAGATTACATTAAAGAAGGAGATGTTGTTTATGTAATGGTTGAAAATACAGAAACAGGTTGTTTTGACATTGATACAATTAAAGTTGTGTTAAACGAAATGACTGCAGGGCCAAATGGAGCAGCACCAGTATTGTGTAATCTAGATGGAACGACAATTAATCTCACTGACTATTTAACAGGAGCAAATCCAGGTGGATTTTGGGAAGTTGATCCATTAGCGGCAGAAGCTGGTTTGGATAACGAAACAGGAATCTTTACGCCATTAGACATTCCAGCAGGTGATTATGAGTTCTATTATATTGTCGGCGAAGATCCTTGTCCAACAGATACGGCAATGATTGAAGTGAAAATTATGGAGCAAAATGATGCAGGATTAGATGGAACAACTGAAATCTGTAGTGCAGCAGGAATAACTGTTGACTTGAATGACTTATTAGACGGAAATGATCCAGGTGGAGTATGGGTAGAGATTGCACCAACAGGAGATTTTAATCCAGTGACAGGAATCTTGGATGCGTCTGATTTAGAGGTTGGCATTTACACTTATAACTATATGTCGGCTGTGTCGGGTCCTTGTGATTCTGATATTGCAACCTTCACAGTGATTGTTGGAGCAGGGCCATCTGCAAACTTCACATTCTCTCCAGGTAGTGTCTATACTGATGATACGGAAGTGACGTTTACAAATACTTCTACAGGAGCAACATCATATGAATGGAACTTCGGTGATGGTACACCACTTTCAACGTTGGAAAATCCAATTCATAATTATCCAGCAATAGCAGGAATCTATGACATTACTTTATATGCCGAGAATGATTTAGGATGCGCGGATAGTATTATAACTCACATCAAAGTGAAAGACATTGTACTATTCTATATTCCAAACACATTCACACCAGACGGAAACGCTTTAAATGATACGTTTAAACCAGTGTTCGAATCAGGATTCGATCCATACAACTTCCACATGGCAGTGTATAACCGATATGGTGAAGTAGTATTCGAATCTTTCAACGCAACAGGCGGATGGGATGGAACATATGGTTCAGACGGAATTATTCAAGATGGAACATATACATGGAGTATTGAATTTAAAGCTTTAGATAGCGATTTGATTATTCAGAAAAAAGGACATGTGACCATCCTTAAATAGGTCACCATAAATGTTGGTTTGAATCCCTCGTTCCGCCTTAGGTGGAGTGGGGGATTGTTTGTTTACGATACAATTTTGGTGATTTTTACTGTCGCTCCATTTATCAAAACTATCACGTGCGCGCTTTGCTGGATTTGTAATCCTACGATATTAATTTGTTGAAAATTTAGACGAAACTATTAAAATACGGTCCGAAAGTTTTTAGGAACCAAATTACCTCCATGTACTTTTAGCGTTTTTCAAACACTTAATATATGGCGCATAACACATTTACCCACTGTCTAAAACATTTAGCTGTAACCATTCATCCGGACTGACATTATATAAATGCAAGTCAAAAATTAAAACTAGAGGTATATGGAAAAGGGAAGAAGCAAATTAGGAATGTTATTGGGATTGTTCGGAATCGTATTTTCGGCAATGGTTTTTGCCACACCAATTAATGATTATTACAAGGCACATAAAGATGATATTGGAATGGAAGCAAAGGCAATTCCACCTAAAATGGCCTCGTTGATGTTAGACGACGATTATGAAGAAGCAATTGACGTTTTACAATCCTTGACAGCCTTAAAATATTTGAACTATAGTGGCGATCAAAAACGTGTTCAAAAATATGCCAAACAAGCGACATCTGCCAAGGGTAAATATTCTAAATTATTGGTGGATGATGATGGCAAGCGAAAAGTGTCTGTTTATGGCATTGAGAAACGAGGGCAGGTTAGAAAAATTATTGGTATTGTTGAAACTAAAACGCAATTTGTGCTCATTTTGGGCAAGGGTAAATTAAGCGATCAACAAATTAAATATTTGCCCATGTTGGCGAAAGAACTCTAATTCATTCAAAATAATGGTGTTTTAACTTAATGTTGTGTCGTTTGGTGGAAAAGTGATTTAACTGTAGAATTATATTCTTTACTATTACTAAAAAATTGGTGATATGAAAAGCCACGTAATTCTGATCGACGATAATGAAGTCGATAATATAATGAATGAACATTTATTACAGGGATTAGATCAAGACATTGATATTTCAATTATTGATGACGGCCAATTAGCTATGGAGTTATTAGAGCAGGAATTTTCGCAGATTAATCCGGGTTATAAAACAACAGTTTTTTTGGATGAGAATTTGCCGGGATTGAATGGGTTAGAAATACTAGAAATGTTGGAAAGTAGATATGAAGCTAGTGGAGATTCAAATGTGAAGATTTATTTTTTGACAGGAGATAAGTCTTTGCGATTAATTGAAAAGACAGCCATAATGGAAAATGTTATCCGTGTAATTCAAAAACCGCTAACTTCTTCAAATTTGAAAGAAATTATTTTTTAAGGAATAGATTTTTAATTAACACGATTAAGATGAAGAGCCATGTGATTTTGATTGATGATAATCCCGTTGATAATATTATCCATGAACAAATGCTGCGTAGCTTGAATCAAGAAATTGACATTTCAATTATTGATAATGGTACCTCTGCATTGGAGCTTTTGAAGCAGGAGTTCTCTCAAAATTTACCAGATACCAAAACAACGATATTTTTAGATGAACAAATGCCGGATTTGAAAGGGTTGGAAATAATGGAAACCTTAGAAGAATTGGATCTGACGGAGAATAGTAATATTCAAGTCTACTTTTTGACAACAGATATGTCATTGCGCTTGATTGAAAAGACGGCTATAATGCCGAATGTTAGACAAGTGATTCAAAAGCCACTAACAGTAGAATTTTTGGCATATATTTCCTTATAAGCAGTGCTTTTTTCTAGGTATTTAATACTATAATTGATCAATTCGACAAAATAAAGTGTCGCTTTATAGAGTGTTAAACAATTGAAAGTCAGCTAAAGTTATCTTTATTGAAAAGCAAATTGATTATGACCCAGGTAATTTTAATAGATGATAATTCGGCAGACAATGTCACCCATGAAGCCTTAATTCGAAATTGGAATAGTGAGGTTGACATTTCAATTATTGATAATAGCGAGGACGTACTTAGATATTTAAAACGCGAATTTTCAAGAACTACAGAGATAAAGGGGAAAACGGCAATATTTTTGGACGAAATCATACCTTATTTAGAAGGTATGGGACTTACAGAATATGTTGAACGCATGAGGATTGAGGATGATGCTGATATTGAAGTTTACTTTTTAACCAATAATTCATCAGAAATATTGAAGATAAAAGTTGATATGATGCCTGATGTAAAAATGATTCACAAGCCTTTAACAGAAGCTAACCTTAATCAAATTTTTGCCTAAAAGTCTATTTTTCGTCTGGCGTTTTTCTAAACCCAGAAAAAATTAAACCAAAAAATCCTTTCGGATATTTTTCGATCCCATCAAAACCGAGTTCAATATCGCGTCCTTCTGATGGAATATAGTTTTTTCCAAATATATAATCCCAAATACTCAGTGAAATCCCAAAGTTCACACCATTTTTTCTTTTCTCTGGTAAGGTTTTAGCGTGATGCCAAATGTGCATTTTTGGATTATTAAAAATATACTTTAATGGGCCATAACTCCAACCAATATTGGCATGGTTTAAATGCCCAATTGCAATCGAAATATAGAATACGATATAAGCCATTTCGGGTGTGAAACCACCAATTAACATCACCGCAATATATTTCATTGGCGTGTAGAAAACATTCTCCATCCAATGGTACCTTAAGTGCCCTGCAAAGCCCATTTGCTCAATAGAGTGATGAACCTTATGAAAGCGCCATAAGAAGCTAAATCTATGCAGCATGACATGTGTAAACCATTGAATAAAATCAGTTGCCACAAAGAAGATGATCAATTGTAATGCAATTGGCAAACTAGTTAAATTGAATAAGGCGTACGAAGTGGTATCTCCACCAATTAGATCATGAAAGAACTTGGCGCTAACCTCTGAAAAAGACATGAAAATGATCAACTTAAAAATATAAAAGTTGAAGAACATGAAAAAGGCATCAACCCAAAAATCTTTCCGAATCAAAGGTTGATTCTTCCGCCATGGAAAAGCAATTTCTAATCCCCAAACAAGGAGCGATAAAACAACTAATAACCAAAAATAGTTAACATACCATGGGGAAACATTAAATGTAATTTCATTCCAAGTATAGTTTCCGAAATTGCCAAATCCAGCCCAAAATACTTCACTGTATGATGCGACGTATTCAATGGTCGGAATAACTACTGCACCTGTGTCGATTGGCAAAGAATCAATAGAACTCCATTCAATCCAGGATCCATCATAGTTGCGCACGTTTTCATAGCCTAATATTTCGGTTAATACCAATGTGGTATGTGATGAACGTGTTCCTGAATGGCAGTAGCAAATAATGTTTTTGTCTTTTGTTACTCCTTTTGATTCGTACAACTGAAGTAGGGTAGAATCGGCTTTTAAAGTTTGATCGCCGTGGTATTCAATATTCTCAGCCCAATCAATATTGATACTGCCGGGAATTCTGCCTGCCCGATAAGCGCCATCTTTAATGTAACCGCCTTCAAACTCTTCTTTACTTCGGGTGTCAATAATTATCGTTCCTTCATTATTGAGTACTTTTTGAACCTCTTCTAATTTCGTATAATGTTCCCAAAATTCTTTCGACAATGGAAATCTGTATTGAACAGAATCAGGCCGCATTATAATAGAGTCAATCAATTCATTTCGATCACCCCATGCTTTGAGTCCACCATCCAATAATAGCAAATCAATTTCGCCATATGTGTTTAATACCCATTTTAGTCGTGCAGCATCCGACCCACCTTTATGATCGAATAAAACTAGAGTTTCCGCACGAGGATCAAAAATTCTTCCTGGCTCTGAATTGTACATTGATGGAATGCCAAGAGCGCTAAAATTTTCTTCTAATTGTTTTTTTGAAGCAATTAAACCCGATACGTCACCTTCAGTTTTACTGAAAGCACTACGCCAAATATTTACTGCTCCATGAATTGAGCTTTCTTCAAATTTTTCAGGCTTAGAAACATCAATAAGAATATAGTCGTTGAAAGATTCTAAAAGGGAATCCGGGCTAATAAATCCCGTTCGATTCTCTTGCGCAAAAACATTAGAAATACTAAGGAATAGTATGAAAACTATAATTCCAAATTGCTTCATAAATTAGAATTAATCTGTAGTAAACGAGTCTTACTCTATTACCAATTTTTCCGTAGCGTAGGTCTCTCCATCAATGTTAACCGCATTAACAAAGTAGATACCTGCAGCCTCAATAGTTAATTCGGTCTGCTTATTATCAATAACAGCTATGGTTTGCACAATTTCGCCCAAAATATTTGTTACAGTAATATGATCAACGTTCATATGTGGCGCAAATGTAACGGTCACTTTATCTGTTGATGGATTTGGGTAGACGTTCCATATTGCATCTATGTTTAATACTGGCTGTATGTCGGCATAAAAAATACCGAATACATCATCTCTCCAGTTTTCCAAAACTTGTAAGGCCGCTCCGGTTGCACCATGTGATAAAATATCATCATTTAAGATTAGGTCATTTAAACCTTGAGAATAATCACCCATGACATTTATTACTAAAGCTTCTCCAACGGCTTCAACTTCAACATTAGTAGAAACTTCAAAATAATTTTCATTTCCTAAAGCATGCACCCCGAAAAAATTATCAAAACCTGTTCCTCCTTCACCTTCATAGGCTACAAATCGGTATCCTGCAGTCCAGCCCCATTGCATTTCAGGAGATTTAGGAGCTAAAGGATGATCTTCTGGCCATAAAGTGGGATCGTTATTGTTTTCTGGTTCCTGAACGCCAATATAAAAACGAACAGATTCAATTGTTGTCACGTCAAAATTTCCCAATTCAATAGTTGTGGAAATTTCTTCTTGTGGTTCAACCAAAGCCAATACTTCTAATGGAACAGCTGTTTCTGTGCCGCCATCATGAATAATTGTGACTTGTGACAAATAGTACTGCAAACGTGTTGCTTTAAAATCGTATCCTAAATTATTGGTTCCAACCGCACCTAAAGTAAAGTCATTAAACCCTAATTTGTGATTGATTTTTAGACTAACATCCGTTTGCCCATTTGCAAATACACCTGTTAATAATACGAGTCCTAAGAGAATTAATTTTTTCATATTTTGTTTTTATTGCGCAAACAGGGCGCAATGATTCTTAATCATACTAAGGTAGGGATATTTAAGGGGAATATAAAATTATAGACATAATAAGCAAACGAAATATGACCTAAATTGAAAGGCTATCGTAGGTGATTTTTGAGTACCTGTTAAATAGGGACTTGTATTTGTCTGTTTGAGGTCTTAATAAAAAGCATTTTTCGACAATGTTAAAATTGATTATATTTACACTAACAAAGATGAAAATTTTACGAAAAATAGGGCCTCTACTTTTATTACCGATAGTCATTCTATCTAGTATTGCCTTTTCTTTTGATGTACATTTTTGTAAAGATTCAATAAAAGGTATTTCATTTTTTGATGCAGCCGGATGCGAAATGAATGAGATCGAAAATAATCTCGTTGAAGCAACTCCATGTAATAAAAAGTGCGGATATCACGAATTACAAGCGAAGGAAAAAAAGGACGGAATTTGTAAAAATAATTGTTGCCATAACGAGCGATTCAATTATGACGTGCCTGGTGATATCATTAGCGCAAATGATGCGGGGGTTGATCTTGAGATTGCGAATATTGTTTTATTCTATGTATTATCCGATTATTATGCTGCTGGTTTAAGAACAGTCGAACCTGTTTATCAAGATTACCATCCTCCGCAGTCTAAAGAAAACCTTTCCATCCTTTATCAAGTTTTCCGCATTTGATTTTTCATTTTTAATTGAAGTTCCCAGTTCTGAATTGGGCGTTTATTCATTTAAAAATTGATTAATCAAATAATATGTTAAAAGTAATTGCCTTAACGGCAGCTAACTCAGATCATGAATATGTGATTGAGTCAGCAATAAAGATGGCCACCTTTTTTGAGGTTCAAATTCAATTCCTACACTTTGTGCCAGGCCCTTCGGATTGGGGTCATTTATCGCGAACAAATAGGGATAATTATCCCGCTTGTAAAGTTGAAAATGCGAATGCACGCGATAAGTTTGATAGCCTATTGAGAGAAGTCCGTAATGTGGGGCTTAAGGCTTCTAAACGAATTGTAATAGAAGAAGTTTTGGAAAACGTCGAGCTTGATGCTGGAGAGCATGACTTAATATTGATAGATGCAAAATCATTTTGGAAATTGAACACATTAAAATGGCTTAATTCGTCTAGTTTGATTTTGCTGCAAACTGTTTTTAATCCTTCACAAATGAACGACTTGGTAGTTAATTCATGTTTTCAAGTGGGACTAAAAAAAATGACTTTGGACTTAATCTTAAAATTTTCAGATCGACTAAATCTTTACAAACATCTTCTTTTTATTAATACACAGGAAAATTTCGAGTCGACAAAAAGTAGTGTAGAACGCATGAAGAAATCGATCAATCAAACAGGGATTAACAAAACTCGAATTGAGGTGTTTAATGCGCAAAGACATGACGAAGGTATAGCAGAGTTTGCAAAGTTGAAAAACTGTGACCTCATCATAATTGAGCATATCAAAGCGCGCGAAATTTCGCAATTAGGAACTATTGAAGTACCTTTGGTTTTGTTAAAATCATGAAAAAAGGCGGTTCTATATTCATTCTATTTATTTTTCTGCTCTCATGTGGAATTCTAAAGCAAAATGATAAGGGAGAGGTTTCAGATTATAAACAAGAAATCCCGAAAGGCTTTCCAGTGCCATTAGTCGCTGAAGGAAATGTCTTGACGCAGGCTCGAATTGACTTGGGGAGAATGCTTTTTTACGATCCCATTCTTTCCATTGATAGCAGTATTTCATGTGCGTCCTGCCACAACCAAGCATTAGCCTTTGCAGATGATCGAACAATTAGCCCTGGTGTTGAAGGTCGATTGGCAATGCGAAATGCTCCAACGTTGGCAAATGTGGCTTATAGTCCTACTTTACTTTTTGATGGTCATCTGAAAAACTTAGAAATGCAAATTCTGGTTCCAATTGCTGAACATGCTGAAATGGCTTTTAATATTGTTGAAATTTCAAAACTGCTAAAACAAGATTCAACATATGTAAAGATGAGTAACGAAGCTTATAATCGAAAACCAGATGCTTTTGTTATTACACGCGCTATCTCTGCTTTTGAGCGCACATTAATTAGTGGGAACTCTAAATACGACCAACAAGTTCATCAAGGGAGAAACGTGATGAATAAATCCGAAAAGCGTGGAATGGATTTGTTTTTTAATCAACTCAACTGTGTGCAATGCCATTCAGGGTTTAATTTCACAAATTACACCACCACCAATAATGGCTTGTATGAAGTTTATGCCGATTCGGGGCGGCAACGCGTTACTAAATTAGAAAGCGATCGCGCTGTGTTTAAAATACCTACGTTGCGGAACATTGCGCTTACAGCACCTTATATGCATGATGGTAGTATTGCAACTTTAGAGGAAGTTATTGCGCATTATAAAACAGGCGGTGCCAAGCATAAAAATAAGAGTGATAAACTCAAACCGTTTGATTTATCTGAGGCAGAAATGTCAGATTTAATTCATTTTTTGAACTGTTTGACAGATAAAGATTTCCTAAAGAATAAGGAATTTGGGAATCCTTTTGAGTAGTGAAAACGGCTACTTATTAAGGCGGTTTTCATGAACTTCTTTAAATTAAATTTATTTTTCGATTCTTTTTCAATAAATGTCGTAGCAAATTTAATTTTTTCTTACATTTGCGCTCCGCTAAAAGGACAAAGGTCCTTAAAATGCCCGAGTGGCGGAACTGGTAGACGCGCACGACTCAAACTCGTGTTCCATTGGAGTACCGGTTCGATTCCGGTCTCGGGTACAGATTAAATCCTCAATCATATTATGATTGGGGATTTTTTTATTAGATTAATACAGAACCAATAGTATGTCATCCGTTTAGATCATCTATTCGCCAAAATTGGACAAATACGATATTCCAAGTTGCGAAGATTTCAGTCAAGGAATTATTGAGCATAAGAAAAACGAGAAAGAATACTAGATAGTCCCCTACTATTCAGAATTAAAATGCGTTCATAGCCCAAAGAATAACGTCTAATTTCAATCCAGATTACTGTCAGTTCAAGTCTAACATGCCACACAAAAGAGTATTAACGTAAAGAATCTAAACACTTGCTCAAAACTGAAATTACCGTCCCAAAATGGGAAAAAACATCTCTTTTTTGGATATCCGCAATTTCAGACCAAATGCAACTAGTTAATTAACAGTGGTTTAGCTTTGTGGGCTTCAAGTTGTAAACAGCTCAACAAGCACTTGCATTCGCTTGCAACTACTTAAGGCGCATATTTTATTTAAAAATCGTTTTGTAGCGATTAACAATTTAAAGTTTATGATTAGAAAAATAATTGAATTGAAGAAAGTTCCAATTCACTCGCTATTAATAAATAGTTCATTCTTAATTGCCCTATTTCTCTCTTCATGTGGTACTTATAATAAACTGGTTTATTTCCAAAATGGGGATAATACGGAGGGGAAGTTTAGCGGAGAAAGTTATACTCCTGTTTTTCAATCTGACGATCTGCTATCTATCCTCATAATGAGCGAGAACTCTAAAGATGCAGAACCATTTAACCTCCCCGTGTCATTTACTTCACTTTCTAAAAGTAATAACGGTTACTATAATGGTATTCCATCATCTGGAGGGTACCTAATTGACTCTTTAGGCAACATTAGCCTTCCTATTCTCGGTAAAATAAAGGTTGGTGGACTAAATCGTATGGAGGCAACTGATTTAATCTTGAAAAAATTAGATGATTATTTAGTCAATCCAGCTGTACAGATAAGTATCCTAAATTTTAAAATTACTGTACTAGGAGATGTTAGATCAGCTGGAACGTTTAAAATTCCAAATGAACGCATCACTATACTTGAGGCTCTTGGTCTTGCCGGAGATCTTAATATTACTGGCAACAGAAAGAATATTCTAGTGATTAGAAATGAGGGACATACTGAAAATAATTACCGTATCGATTTGACGTCCAATGAAATGTTTACTTCTCCTGTTTATCATCTCAATCAAAATGATGTGGTTTATGTAGAACCAAATCGATCGAAAAGACTGGCCTCCACTGTTGGACTTAAAGTAGGATCATTAGCAGTGTCTTTATCCTCAGTAGTACTAACTCTAATAGTCTTAATAACAGACTAACTAATGTCTGAATTCAATAAAAGAAGAAAATGATAGAGACTGAGGAAATACTTCATGTTGTAGAAAGGAAGAATCCACGTGAATACCTTATGCAAATATTTAAAGCTTGGAAATGGTTCGCATTTAGCTTTATTGTTTGCCTTATAATCGGTTTAGGGTTTCTTAGATATTCTACATCCATTTATAGCTCTGAAGCTACAATTCTGATTGTAGAAGACGAAGAAAATGCATTACTGATCCGCGACGCTATTGATCATAAAGACAAGTATTCCCTCGCTAGAAAAACAGAATCAGAATCTATCATTTTGAAATCACGATTCCTCTTACAAAGAGTTGTTAAAAGCCAACGCTTAAATATTCAAATATTTTCACTCACTGGACGAACAGGACTTAAATCTACGGAGTCATATCAGAATCCTGCCTTTACGATTTCACAAGCTGAAGATAGTGACAGCATCCTTTATAATGAGCAAATGGAATTTATTATTCATCCAGTAAACTCAACTAGTTACGAATTAACTATTGGAAATACAAGCCCAAGATTACTTCAAATAAACGACACATTTACAATAGACTCTATTGATTTAAAACTCAATACAACCAGTAATTATGAAGAGCATTGGATGGATTACAAGTACAAAGTTGTCATTACACCGGTAGATCAAGTTGTTACAACTTTGCAAAAAAAAATAATTATAAACGACGAAAAGTCAGAAGTTGGCGTATTGGTTATTTCTTTAAACGGGCCAACACCTTTAAAGAATGACGATATCATTAACGGTTTAATTCAACAATATCAAACAAATAACATCTTTGAAAAAAATAAGGTTAGCAGCAATACAAATAAATTTCTGAGTGAAAGAATATCACTAATCGAAAAAGAACTCTCAATGATTGAGTCGAGCGGTGAATCCTTGAAAAAGCAAAATGATGTTCTTGATGTTGACATCCAATATTCAAACATACTATTGAAACAGAGCGATCTAGAAAACAAAATCCTTAATACCGAAGTACAATTAGCAGTTATTCAATACGTTGAGGAATATGTTAATGAAGAAGGAAATAAACTAGTACCCGTTAACTTGGGATTAGTAAGTACGCCTTTAGTAAAGTCAATATCGGCTTATAATAC
>JBLHOW010000020.1:0-84383 GCA_047623705.1 Crocinitomix sp. | reverse complement strand
GCACAAACAAAGCGAAATCAAAATAAAAACCTATAAAAAACAGAAGACCAGCAATCACGTGATTGCTGGTCTTCATTAATTATTTATCTTAGGACTAAATCTGTATCGTTTATTTAGGACTAGTCATTGTTTAGTCAAAACTAAAGTAATTAGATTTAGTCCTTCAATATCAAATCCATGAAATTCATAATCACCCTATTCCTTTGCATTCCATTTTATATCAGCGCTCAAAACGTGCTATTTGAAAAACAAATAAAAACTGACCTGCAGAAGCCAATATCAAATGCCATACAGAATTACGTCCAATATATTAAAACGAAAGATGAACAAATTGTCCGTTTAGATAAAGATGGAATTTCACTCTATTCAAATAATATGGATCGAATTTGGCGAGTGGAATTAGAGCAAGTGAAATCTGTAGGTAATGAAAATTATTTTTATTGTTCACCTCAAGATGATTATATTTACTTGGCGCAATATGGTACAGCGTTCAGTAATGATAATTGCATCAATATTTTACATCAATTCTCATATGAAACAGGGCTTCATACTACTAGAAATTTAAATGAAATCATTCCCTTTAGAGCCGTTTCAAATATTGAAACGATAGCTGATAAAGTATTTGTTTTCGGAGTTGGAACAAAAGGCGTGTTCACCCCATATGGCAATAAATTTGTTGCTTTTCAACCCATTATAGTTTTAAATCAAGATTTAGAAATTTTGGACACAAGTAATTTTTTACCAACGTTCGTTGAAGGAACAGATTTTAACACAACTTGGGGCTTTGATCGAAGAGATAAGGATAAGCTGGTCTTTAAAACTTACTATATGGTAGATAAAGATGGAGAACCCACGAAAAAATGGGAAAATGCCGTCAATGAATACCGACAGTCCATTATTATTAATGGCTCGAAGGAGGTGAAAATTGGAGAAAAAAAGGATTATGAGGGTAGATATAGATTAAATAGCTTGGCAACTGGACTGTTTCCTTTCAAGTTTGATACAGACAAATATCACCTCTATGTTCAAGATAAATTAGTTGAATCTTCCCGTTTCTTTGGCAAAGGTATACAAAAGAATGTGCGAATTGAAACAACTGGTGCTAGTTCAGGTAATCTTGTTGAAGAATTCTTAAAAATGACAGGAAACGATTGCGTAAGAGATGAACATAGAGGCTTTAAACTATATGAGGTCGTAGGCGATCCAATAAATAATACTTTGCAACTCATTGTACGAGGATTTGCACCTAAAAAACCCGGCAAGAAAAACGGTTATGGCAAAGGGTATGTTATCACCTTAGATCAAAGTTTAAAAATAGCCCATATTCAAGAAAATAGTTCATATTTTGCCCAATGGTCATATCCCAATTATACTGAGAAAATGCTTGAAAAACGAGAGAATTTTAGAAGTTTCGGAGCCTTTCCTGACAATTATAAAATGAATGGAATTGATTATGTCTATCAAAGGGAGATTAAATATGCGATTGTAACAGTCATTAACTTAGAAAACAGTCAACTTGTTTTAATTGATGATTTTGACAGCAAAACAACCACTGCCATTAGAGTCGCTGGATAAGTCCTGATGTTTTATGATTGTTAGAATCACAACAGAAACTTCAATATCTCCCGAAATTCAACTCGGTTGGCTTTGTAGCGCTACTTTAATTCCGTTATTATAGGCTCCGATCTATTTTAGCAACCGTATCAATATTCTATCAACCAAGGGAACTTTAATTGAATTTCACTCCCAACATTTGTGATTGATCCCAGATAACTTATCTTAGTCATTCAATTTATGAGTGACCAAATTAATAATCTAATAACGTATCGTCCAGTGCCGGGCCGTGGGCTAGTTATTGCCTCTGCCATTCAATTACGTTTGGATTATTTGCGTGATAAGGGATTCGAATTACGCCACCTTAATGAATTGGGTTTTCCATATACATCTGTCCAAAATAATATCGAATCTTTAGTGGGCTCCGTAGCTATTCCAGTTGGATTAATTGGTCCAATTTTATACGAAGGAGAAGAAGTACATGCAGTAGCAGGGACATTAGAAGGCGCTTTAATCGCAAGTATTAATCGGGGAGCAAAAGCTATTTCTCTTGCTGGGGGGGTTAACGCGAAAGTTTATCGGCAAAGAATGGTACGGGCACCCTTATTTATAATGGCGAATGCGACTGAAGCACAGCAATTAGAAAGCTGGGTTTTAAAGAGTTTTGAAGCCATTAAAAAAGTGGCAGAAGAATATTCTAATCATGCTGTTTTATTAGAATTAGATCCTGAACGTGATGGAGAATCATTGCATTTACGTTTTGTCTATACGACGGGAGATGCTGCTGGTCAAAATATGACCACCACTTGTACTTGGCACGCTTTAC
Source organism: Crocinitomix sp. (assembly GCA_047623705.1). Lineage (GTDB taxonomy): Bacteria > Bacteroidota > Bacteroidia > Flavobacteriales_D > Crocinitomicaceae > Crocinitomix. The sequence goes on along the minus strand of JBLHOW010000020.1, from coordinate 82,003 downwards.
TTTGGATTAATGCCCAATTTGAAAAAGAGACTAACGTAGCGGTCACTAATTTTTTATTAGAAGGAAATGCTTCGTCAGATAAAAAAGTATCACAATATCTAATTGATAAGGGCAGGGGAGTAAAGGTTTCTGCCTCAGTTACGATTCCAGAAAAAGTGATTCGTAAAGTATTGCGAACAGATATTGATCAATTACTAAGGTTTATTCCGACAAGTAAACGCGTAGCCAAAGCAAATGGAATGCTGGCTTATAACATAAATGTTGCCAATGCGGTCGCCGCTATTTTTGTAGCAACGGGTCAGGACCTCGCATCTATTCATGAATCATCTTTGGGGGATTTAGATTTTGAAAAAACAGAAGAAGGTTTGGTTGTGAAATTAACCTTGTATTCGCTGGTGATAGGTACAGTTGGTGGAGGAACGCAATTGGCGAAACAACAAGAAGCCTTGCAATTAATGGGATGCTCTGGTTCCGGTAAAATTGCGCGTTTTGCAGCTTTAATTGCTGGATTTGCTTTAGGACTTGAATTGTCAACGCACGCCGCTTTGGCCAGTGGTGAATTTGCCAAGGCGCATGAGAAGCTGGGACGTAATAAACCCGTTGATTGGTTGCAATTACAAGAACTGAATACAGAATTTATTTCACCATTCATTCAAGCAAATCTCAGTCATCCAATCCAACATATTCAACTCTTAGATCGCCAAGTTGAAAATGGCGTTTTAACACATATTTCAAAAAAAGTGAATCGAAAAATAATGGGATTCACAGCTTTAGATGTACAAGATAATCATGGAACTGTCCATCCTTTATTGATGAAATCAAAACCACTTGATATTGAAGTCATAAAAGGCTTGCACATTATGGCGGCTTCTATTGATCCGCAATTATCTGATCTGATTTCTACTTTCAGAAGAAATTTAGAATACAATAAATCACATTTAAAAGAATTACGAATTGCCGCTTATTTGAATGAAGTTAATTTTGATTTCATGCCACGTTATTTTGGGCAAATAGAGAATCCAAATCGAGAGATTTATGCGCTATTCATGGAGCGACTTGATCTAGATAAAGTTCAAATCGTTGACAGTGAGAACCGTCCAGAAGAATGGACATCTACGCATGTGATTGCAGTAGTTGATGCATTGAATTTAGCTCAGGTTATATTAACAAATCATACCAATCCGAGTGCTTTAGGTCTAAGCGAATTTGATTTAAAAAAATCAGAACCTTTATATCGTAAAATGATTGAGCTCGTTTGTGCAGATGCTGATGATACTCGGTTCAATATTTTGCATACTTTTTTAGATGACTTATGCCAGCATTCTGCAAACACGAAAGTATTGAAGATGATCGTGCATAACGATTTTAACCCCAAAAATGTGGGAATAAGACTGAATAATACGCCTTTTATTTATGATTGGGAATTGGCTGTGATAAACTACCCTCAGCGTGATTTAGTAGAGTTTTTAGCTTTTGTTTTGCCTACAAAATTTGACAAACAAACACTAATCAAGTATCTTCGTCATCAATATGATTTGGCAACAAATGAAGTAACTTGGGAAGATTGGGTTTCCGTAGCGACAAACATGACGAAAGAGTTTTTAGTTACCCGTCTTTCATTTTATAAAACTGCTGAAATCGTAATGAAATTGAAGTTTGTAGATCGTGTCTTTCAAAATGCGATTCGAATGATTGATTTTTTAGATGATAAATGAGCAGCTTTCAGTTAGATAGAGAAAAAAAAATAGAGCAGTTCTTTCGGCGGAATGGTTGGCTCTTGGTTTTGGCAACACTTTCTGTTGCCGCTTTGCTTTATTTCGGGATTTTTTGGAGTATGGGCTTGTTTGATCAGGGACATTATTGGGCTATTCTTTTGTCAGGCTTATTTGGACATTCTTTTTTCGTGATTTTAATGCATGACGGAGCACACAAATCCTTAACGCGCACAAAATGGGACCATGTTATTATGAATGTGAGTGCAGGATTAATAATTTTACCCGTTTACACTGAGCTATTTAAGAAGTATCATTTATTGCATCATGCACATACCAATACAGATAAAGATCCGTTGTGGAATGGATTCAAGGAACGACTTTTTAATGAAAGAAGAGTACTCTATGCCATTTTGCAATGCATCCCTTTTGCTTTTAATTTTTACGTAGTCTTGCAATCAAGAGACAAGACAGTCAAACTTAATTCTCCAGCTGCTAAGCCAAATATTTATTTAATTCTGTTATCCTTAATCGTTGCCGGTACGGTCATCTATTTTGCGAGACCAAATGTTTGGTTTGTATTGGGTTCTTTTGCGGTAATGACAACACTTGGCGCCATCCGTTATTGGGGTGAACACATGGGGACTTCAAACGAAAAAGAAAGTAATACGCATTGGTTTCCATTAGGTATGGGAATTGGAAATCATGAAGTGCATCATCATCAACCCGGCTATTCGTGGCTCACACTTACAATTGGTTTACTCTTTCGTAAAATGGATACAAACCCGTTAAAATCCATTAAAGGAATCTTCTTTGATCGCAATTTCAGACATTATAAGGATTAGGCTAGGTCACTCCGTTTTTGATTCAATTTTTACTTGGCTTCTCCAATTTAAAAATCACTCGAACTGACGTTTCTGCCGCTGCTTTAATTAAGTCTTAAGGGATGAGTTATATTCAAACGAATTAATCTTTTGTAAATAACTATTTTCTGTCTACTTGTCAAACAATCTGCAAGGCTAAAACGTCAGCTCAAGTAATTAAAATAGTATCGAGAACAAGTGCCAGTGCCATTATCCTAAGCTACCCGCAAGTCTTTCAAGCGTATTATTAGCTAACGTAGGGATATCATTTTCAGCGCTAATATAGATCCAATTATCCGTGTTGAAATTCTCTCGTTGTTCAAGTACTTGGTTTTGAAAACTCATAAACGTTGCTGGCGTTATGTGCATATTGTATCCGCATTCATAAGCTGTAAAAACATTCTCTTTTCTTGCAGAGGCATCAGCTGGTGAAAGTTCTAAACAGATAATTTTATCAGGTTTTGGAAAACTAGACGCTAATCCTTTTATAAGATTCAAATCTGCCCCAAGAGCTAATTCAGGGCCAAAATATTTGAAATAATATCCGTCAATTAAAACCGTCTCGGCATTTGTTGCTAATGCTTTTTCTAGGCCATAACGCACAGCATGTGCTAAAAATAATACACGCGAATTGGGTGTTAATGTTTGCATATATTCATAAACATGCTCCTTTGATTTAAATAATGGCTGATTATCACCGAAGCATTGCCAAGCATTTGCAATAACACTATTCGGAATGTTTTGTGCCAAGGCTTCTACAAGGGTTGTTTTACCCGAGCCGTCAATCCCTGTTACGACAATTAGTTTTGGCATTATTCAATGTTTTTTACAACGTTTTCTATTTGTTTCGGATCAACTCCCTTTTTTCGAAGATAGTCAAAATATGAATCGGTTTTAATGACGTAATTCTTAAGGGAGAAAATTAAATCAAAAAACAACTTTGAAAAGAGTAGAATTGTGAATTTCCATCCAATTTCTTGGGCTATTAAGGAGAATATGTAATATGGGGCTTTCAACCAACTCACAAATTTTCGCAGTAATGTTGGCCGATCAGAACAGTCATTTAGTTTTAAACTAACAGTAGTTTTTGGAAAATAAATCAAACCTAAAATTCGAATATAATACTTGAATCGTTTGTGAAATTTCGGAAAGAGATTGAAATAAATAACCTGCTTTTCAATATCTTGAAAATAGTCATTGTACGAATCCTGATAGTCAGTGGTACGTTCATGAATTGCGCGACGTTTTACTAAGCGCGTTTTTAAAAATCCTTTAATGGATTGCTTTTGCTGAATTGTAAATTCAGGCGTTGAAAAATTGCTAACGCTCAATGCAAAAACCGATTTGGATTCACAGTTCACTTTTTCGCAAATAGTAGCATATTTTTCGTAATCAATAGGAATGTTTTTAGCTAAATTGTAAAGGTCCATACAATCACGAATGCCACATTTAAAAACGCCAAGGTGCAACACTAAATGCAATAGATTATATTCTGGCGATAATGCTTTAACTGCTTGTCCGCAAAAATTAAAATCAACTACATCATTCCATACCGCATCCATATCAATTGTATAAGACGTAGTTGGTGATTTAAGTCCCCACTGCGATCCGACAATACAACTGAAATCTGGACTGATATAAGCCATGCCAACATGGCTATAAGATGCCGGTTTTTCTTTTTCTCCAGACCATCCATTTCCCAATGGAATAAAACCTAGATCAAGGTAAATATCTTGAATTTTATCCCAATCTTTTTTATGAATTAGAATGTCAAAATCATTCATGCGCTTATAGCCAATATCTTGGTAAACTGCATGTGCCAAATAATTCCCTTTCAGCACGGCAATTTCAATCCCAGCTTCTTGAAAACGTTCTAAAAATAAGAAAGCAGTTTTATTTCTGGCTTCGTTTTGGTGTTTTACTTTTTGATAGGCTGCATCAAAGTCATTCCAGTTTTTTTTTGGTAAAGACAATCCATTTCGTTTGAGTTGAGCAAAAACCCAAGGTGCAATTTTCCATAGCAAACAATAATCAAAAAAGGATTGGGTTTGTTCCGTATTTATAAGCGCTGTTATACCATCTTCTATGGCTTGTCGCTCATTGATAGACCATTTTGTTGTCGTGATATGTGAAGCAAGCTTGAAAAAAGACATCTCATTACAAATATACGATTCCCTTTGCGCCATTAATCTTAATGGATTCTAGATTTTCAACTACCGTCATGATGCCTTTTACGCCAACAATAGATGGTACACCTAATTCACGGCTAATAATTGAAGTATGACTCAATAAATTTCCGCGTTCAGAAACAATTCCACTGGCTTGACTAAAAACATTGATCCAACCAGGTTCAAAGTATTTTGCAATAACAATGCAGCCATTAAAATCTTGTTCCAAATCCCCTGTAGTTCGAATTATTTTCACCAGACCTTCAGCAATACCGCTACAACATCCAACTCCCGTGAGTGTTCCTTCTGCAACATCATTCGATTTTTCTTGAATTGGATAAATTTCACCCTTGATTTCAACATATCGAATTAAATCATCATCCGCATCATAATTCGAATAGCGCAACTTCGCATCACTAATTATTTGCCTATAATTCTCCGTTAAATCCCTATTCATTAATTGCGCAAAAGTCAAATATAAAACGTCTCTTGAAGCATCAATTTTTTTGTCCGTATAAATTCGATCTCCCATGGCTAGAAAAATTCGGCGTACCACGGCAAAAGTTTCAGTACGCATGAACCTATAATTCTCACGCGCCTTGGTCTTGCTCACTGTCTTTTGAATCAGTTTACCCAACCTACGTCGCCGTAGAAAATGATACGGATAAGCTTCTTTTAATATTTGAGTATAATGCACTGGAGTGACAGTTTCTTTTTTCGAAACATAGTTTTTCAGATTCACTTTAAGCACCGTAATAAATGCAAGCGGATCTTCACGGTAAGTAATCGTTTCCATTTTTAATTCAGATGTACTTGCCCGACAGCCGTATGCTTTAATATAAGCATGAATTTTAGCATGTAAGGTTGGAAAGTCAGATTTTAATGTTGCAAAAATGCCGCTCTCTGATTCTGATTCAAAGAGAGAGTTGAGGGCTGAATCTTGGTGGATCTCTTCCAATAGATGCTGAAACTTGCGGACAATTTCAACAGAAATAACCGTTCCGTCTTGCATTAAAATATCATTTAAAAAATTTGGATACTTTTCACTGATTGCTGTTCCATTTAATTTCTTTTTTAAACGATTATAATATATCATGGCATAAAACCCCGTTGACATAGGCGCAAACCATTGTCCTTTTAACTGGTTTTCAATGTCTTCGTAAGTCTTTATTAGTTCAACATGACTCAATTTAGAGAGACTTGCGATAGAGGGTGCTTTGAGAATAGATTGTGTTGCGGCTTGATATTCCGAATCATATTTGGGCAAACGCCGTAACATTAAAAATGTGCGCAGCCCAATTAAGGTGCGTTCAATTAAATTGTGTCGAATGGCAGGTTTTGGAAATGGTAGAGGATTCATACCCCAAATACCAGGCAGTTGACCACTTATTTTTTTTCCAAAAGGCATTTGATAAATCAATGATTGCCAAGCCGTAACATTATAATAAAGTCTTCCATCAATTTCACCCGACATTTGACTAATAAAGGCCTTGTTTTGTTCTAAAATTCGCTTGGAATATCCAATCGCTTTATCTACACTATGATAAGCAAATTGAAATGTGTGAGTAGTGTAAGAAACGCTTAAAGGCAGAGTAATGTCCGGATAACTTGTTTCAGCAGCCGTTTTATCCCAAATTAAATAATTTTTTAAATAAGGCCGACTGGTAATTGGACGAACTTGCAACCAATAAATCCGATTTTTATAGAACGCAAATTCTACATCTAAGGGATATCCTAATTTTTGCTCTAACGTCTCAGCTGCGAGGATTAAAGCTTCAAGTAACCCTCCAATTTTTGATTGAATGTCATGACCCAATTCTTTTTTATTCTCAACGCCATAAGTTGCCTTTAAATCGCCATACGCCAATTCTCCATCTTTGCCAGTGACAATCAATCCTTCTAACTCTCCATTTACAAGTTTATCACCTAATCCCGGTGTCACTTGCAGAACGGCATTATTAGAAAGGATATTCGTTGGGTCTAGCGTAAACAAAACCCCAGCATAATCTGCGGGAATCATTTCTTGAATAATCACACTAGCCTCGAATGTTCGTTCTTTATATTCGTCACTTTTTTGATAGGAAAGTAGGACGTTTTGAATGGCTTTATTTAATCCTTTACACGTTACATTTAATTCAGTTAAAAATTGTCCCGCATATGATTTTTGTAGCCCATCTTCTTGCGCGGCACTCGATCGCACTGCCCATTTTTTTGACGGATCAATTTGATAAGTACGCGTCCATTCGAGTAGCAGGTTATCTATGGCTTCTGCAGGAGCAATATGTTCAATTATATCCGTATGTGGAAGAATGTAAAAGGTTGGTGTTTGATAGTTCATTTGTACTAAACGAAGCAGTCCTTTGGCTTTTCCGCCAAGCTCAGGTGTTAATATATAATCTTTATCTCCCCTTTTAATACTCACAAGTTTTAAAGATAGTTTAATTAAGATAGTTATTGGGAATTAGCCAATGATAGAGAGTAGATATTGGACCGCTGCGCTGTTAGATTAAAGAACGAAGATAATAGGTCGCTGTGCTGATAGATCAGACATAAAACCACGGCCCCTTCGTTTTGATAACTATCGGGTGATTTTTGACGCAGGAAAAGATATTATCTAAAAGCCATAAAACATTAAACCACCAAGTCAAACCGTATTAAATCATTAAATAATTAGAACATTAAATCATTAAAACTAAATTAGACGAGATGAAAATAATCATTACAGGTGCAACAGGATCATTTGGAGGAGCAATGTGCAGGCATTTTTCCCAGTGTGGACATGATGTAGTTGGGGTAGGCAAAAGTAAAACTCCACCAGCTCGTTTGCTTGATTTTGCTGATTATTTATCGATTGATATTACGCGGCCTTATCAACTTCCAGCAGCTGATTTGTGCATTCATGCAGCCGCAATTTCAGATGATAAAGCAAAATTGAAAGACTTAATTGGGCCTAATGTCGTGGGCGTTGCGAATACAATTAATGCAGCGAAACAATGCAAAACATTCATTTATATTTCTTCATCATCAGTCTATCTTCCGCAAACCGAAAAAATAACAGAAGAGATTGCTGGGCAACAAAATAATAAACAATTGTCGGCTTATGGTTTATCAAAATTAAAAGGGGAGGAGATGATTCAAGAGCATTTTCAGGGGCAACGCTGTTTTATATTTAGGGCACGTGCTTTTTATGGACCAGGAGATACCCAGATTTTGCCGCGTTTGCTAAAATTACACCGCAATAATAAATTGAATCGCGTGGGAGAGATGAAGAATCTGCAATCCTTGACCCATTTTGAAAATATGGCACATGCTATTGACTGTTGTTTACAAAGTAATAAGCTAGGCATTCATACATACAACGTAGCAGATAATCAACCTTATGTTTCTATTGATTTGCTGCGCAAAATTATGCACAGTTTTTACGGGGAAAATTTGGCCGAAAAGGAAGTCAAAATAGGCTTGTTAAAGTTCTTAGGTTTTTTTAAAATAGGTGGTTTTACACCGCTTTTGGTTAAAGCCATGACACAAAACACGGTGTTGGATATTTCTAAAATAAAGAATGATTTAGGCTACCAACCACAACGTAGTTTTTTTGAAAGTTTTGATGAGATTGAAAAATGGGTGAACGCTATAGGAGGAGTAGAAGTTTTAAAAAATCCTGATAAACAACTGTGTTGGACTGGTTTTTAGGTTTCGCTATTATGTCACTTATTAAAATATAAAACTTATCTTGTTTCGATTACGATTAATTAAAGAGTTTCCTATGATTTTTAAGAACGATAAAGTCAAACGCATTTTTTCAATTTTTTGCATTGTTATTTTTTGCAACCTAACTGTAGGGTGTAATTATTATCGTGTCAGATCTGGGAAGGTTGGAGAAGGTGCAGCAACAAAAACAATTGATCGAAATGACTTTAGAAATAACTATTATGTATTGCATGTCGGAGATGCAATGTGGGAGATCCAAAATTTTAATTTAGCAAATCTGAAAATAACAGGTGATTTAGCAACTTTTAGCGGGCCTCAATTAAAGATGTATGAGCGAATGTTGGATGGTGTAGGCAAGCGTGTTGCTAAAAATGAAACACGGTTTACATATCAAATTCATGTTTATGCGGATTCTTTTTCGAAAGAAGGGGAGGCAGTAAGTATCAAAGAAGTTGACGTTACGCGTATCGATATTTTTGACATCAATCAAGGATTGCGCGCAGCATCTGTCCTAGGTACTGGATTATTAGCTGGTGTTGGTGGATTGGGGCTCCTAATAATTGTAGCATGCGCAACGGCTTGTCCACACGTATATGTCTATAATGGAGAAACCTATTATTTTAATAATTCACTCTTTACAGGAGCGGTTGCACCACAATTAGAGCGTGATGATTTTAAATTAATGCCGGATTATTTTTCTAGCTCAGATAAATATCAATTCTATGTAAAAAATGAAAAGGAAGAAGAACAATACACCAATTTCCTAGAGTTAATGGTGGTAGAGCATGAAAAGGGTACAGAAGTTTATCCTGATCAACAGGGAAATATAAATATGGTAAAGGCGCCAATAATGCCTACTACATTGAAAGATGATGGAGGAAAGGATTTAACGGAATTAGTGGGGTACCATGACGGAAGGGCATTTGTATTCAATAATACTTCCGCTCAGGATTTTTCACATGTATATGCTGGCTTTGATTTGCCAGAAAATAAAGCGAATGCCAAATTAGTAATGCAAGTGAAGAATACCGAATGGTCAGGTTATGTGTATCACGAGTTTACAAAATTATTTGGTTCTTATTACGATAATTGGGTGGCAAAAAATCAACGTAAAAAGACGGGTGAAGAAATGGAAGCTGATCAAAAAAAGCATGGACTTCCACTTGTTATTTCTGTTAAAAAAGGAGATGAATGGGTAGATATTGAAGCGATTGATTTAGTAGGAAGTATTTCTTATAACGGGTTAGCTGTTGAATTACCTCAAGAATTGTTAAACGGTGATCAGTTAGAGGTACGGATCCGTTCAGGTTTTATGTTTTGGAAGTTAGACTATTTGGCGCTAGATTTTTCAGCGAATGACGGCTATGAATTGCAAAAATTAAAACCAAGCATAGCTAACGGGAATGGAGATAAAGATTTTATAGACGAATTGAGCTATGATGATGAATCCTATATGGATCATCCTTTAAATGGTGATTCAACCTATGTTGAATATCACGGTTTAAATGTTAATCCTGAAAAGCAACGTACGCTAATTTTGCATAGTAAAGGTTATTATATTCCTTTAGCAAAGTATGACACAAAAATGGAGCGTAAAGAATTAGCTAAGTTTAAGGCTGATGGTCAACTATCACGTTTTTCCCAAGATTTATTTGATATTCAATTTGGTGAAATGACATTGACTTTAGAATAATGCAACGGCTTTTAATCTTCCTACTTTTATTGACTACTCAATTTAGTTTTGGTCAAGATACGCTCTATTTAAAAACAGGTGAACAAAGGGCAGTGCAAATCATAGAATTGGATACAACTGTAAATTTGGTAGGCTATGTTTATCAAGGCGATACGATATATGCAACGACCGAGTCTTTTGAAAAAGTCATTTACTTGGGTAATTTGAGTTCCGTAGGAAGTTTAGCTAATACAGCGGTTATACAAGATTCTGAAGCAACAAGAGCAAATATTATTAGTAAGATCAAACCCAATCCAAAATATTTATATGGTAAATGGGCTATTTCAACAAATTTGACCAGTGTTTCACGAAAATCGGAATTGAATCATTATTCCATAAATCCTGTTTTTAGTGTCGAACCTGAATATTTTTTAATGGATCGTTTGTCACTTAAGATGCCTCTTAGCTTTGGAATCCCTACGAAAGAAGTGACATATTATGCCACTCCACACCGCTTCAAATTCCATAATGCTGCTGACAAAATACCCTACGTTTGGACTTCGCAAAACGGTCGAAAGCAAATGGGCCATGCGCGAGATTTATTAATTCAAATTGGTTTGAATCCAAAGTTTTATTTTAAAGGACAGCGTAAATTTGCATGGTATCTGGGGCAAGGTTTTTATGCAAGTTATATAAATTTAAATCGGGTAGATTATTACTATACTTTTAGGAGTACTTTTCAAAATGATTCTTACAATTGGAATGTAGTAGAAAATTCGTTTGAATCCTTCAATGAAAATCGAATAATTTTTAGGTATGAAGGAGCTATTGGGTTATCTATTAGCCTCTTAAAGGATTTTGGTTTATCCTCAGAACTTGGATACTCAACAGCAATTAGAAAAGAGAATAATGGCTTTGATCAGGTCTTTATTAGAGAACAAGGGGGAGCATATCAATTGGATTCTTTCAAAGAACAATTTGCTCCAGATTATAGATCAAACCTAATAGTAAACCCCTATTTTCGTCTGCATTTGGTATACCGTTTCGGCGGGGTTAAAAATATAATAAATTGAAAGTTTACTTAATATTATTTGTCGTATTCGGCTCTTATTGTAGTCTTGCACAGGATACCTTGTGTTTTCAAAATGGGGAGATTAAGGCCGTTGAAATAATTAAAATCGACTCTGCTGCAGCAATTATTGAATATGAATTCGAGGAGCAGACAATTTACCAAGGCATCAATTCTTTTAACAGAATCATTTATCAGGGACAAGAAATTAATCTCGATTATTGGATAAATCGAAGCGTCAATCAAAACCTAGAGAAGACGAATGAGCAACTGCTTAAATCTAATCGATATAGCTACGGTAAGTTTGCTATATCGACCAATCTTACTTCATTTGTTGGTGATGCTCTTCGAAGGAGTAGTGCTTTTTTTTATGATAATACGTGGTTTTCAATCGAACCAGAATATTGGTTTCATGATAGACTATCTGTCAAATTCCCTATTCTTATAGGACTAGAGGCCAACCTTTCGAATAGTCCAAAAGCGCTAAACTTAGAAATTAGTTCATGGGACTACTGGGTTGATTATAATTGGGAAACTGGATTTATCTCAGCCCCTGAAATTCAAGATCGCCAAGAAAACTATTATTTGTATGATGGCGGCGGACACCACCGCAATTTACAATTTCAATTGGGAATTAACCCGAAATTTTACTTGACCAAGAATAGGAGAGTAATGCCTTATATTGGTCAGAGTATCAGTGTTGCTTTTCTAAACATGAAGACAATAGATTATTTTACGACGTATTCTGAAACGGTAAATGCTGAGACAGGAGTAACGTATTATACGTTTGAATATGAAGAACAATTAATTTATGATTCGCAAAGCGCCACTTTTAAATATGAAGGAATGTTTGGATTGAATTTCAATTTAACGCGAGGATTAAATTTCACAACAGAAGTAGGCTATTCGAACCGGAATAAAGCTGTGAATGATGAAGCTGATCGTGTTTATTTGCGAACTGATGTATTGGACGAGTTTAAATTGGTAAAGACAAGTGCTTATAGTGCCGAAGAGCGATATCGCTATGGATTAAGAGGGAAGTGTTTTGCACGTATTCACCTGGTGTATCGATTTGGTGGGGTTCAAAATGCAATCAAATGAAATTTTACGTAATATTATTTTTCCTATTCGTCTCTTATTTCAGTCTTGCACAGGATACTTCGGATTACAAGGGACATTATTTGCTAGATTTTATCTTATTTACCGTTTTGGCGGGAAAGAGAATTATCCGGATAACTAAGAAAGCCGAGTTTCAAATAATGGATTAGGACAACCTGAGTTGAGCAGTTCAGTAACTTGCTCTCTAGAATCTTCCGCTAAAGCGTGTACTCCTTTTTTGCGACAGAATGGGCAAGCATTGACATATCCATCCGTATCAACCATTATACTGCGTGTTCCAGCGCCAGCACAACCAATAGCTCTATGGTTATAATTCGGGAAAATCACACGTGGATATTTGAGGTACTTTTCGTCATGATTGAGTGTAATGTAAAACTCATCCAAAATATCTTGATGATCTTTATAGAGTTGTACGTTTTTACCTTCGTATCGACCGGCGGCTCTTGGTTCAATCAACCATATAAACCCTGCACCTAAATCTTTAGAGAAATCGGCGTATTGGTACATGTTTTCTTTGCTAATAAATTCTTTGGTTGCGCAAATAGCAGTAGCTACAGCTAGTCCAGCTTTGAGGGCATTCTCAGCAGCCATGCGAATATGAGCAGTTGCTTGTGCATGACCTCTAAACTTATTATTCTCTTCCGCGTCAAAATGATCAATACTTAAAGAAACGCCCGTTAATCCAGCAGCTTTTAATTCATGTGCTTTTGCTTCGGTTAGATTAAAACCAGAGGTTGAAATCCAAAAATCGGATGTACGTTCTGCACCTTTTAATAAAGCAACAAGATCTTTATAACGCACCAATGGTTCGCCTCCTCCTAAAATAAAATACGCTGCTCCCAGTTTTTGATATTTGGCCACAATCTTATGCAAGGTGTCCAAATCCATGGTCTCTTTTTTGTTAATCTCGTCCCATTCATAGCAATGTTCGCAATTCATGGGGCACTTTTTCGTGATTGCCAAAAATACCATGCGTACACTTTCTATATCTTCCTTTTCATCCTCAACTAGGCGCTGAATTACCCACTCAAAGTTTTTGTCGAATGATTTTGATGGCCAGCCCGGTTGATTTAAATCCCAAAAGTAACGGTTGTCAACGCGGACCAATTTCTTCAAAGGTTTCTTACTTAAAAAATCCTTTTTGAGTTTTTTTACCCGTTTGACGGCAGCAATTAATTTGATGGGGTTTTTAGTAACACGACCAGCTACAGTTGCAATTCGAAGCCACATTCTAAATTGAATATATCGGGCTTTACGTCCTGAAATTATTGTTAAACTCATCTAATTTAAAGTCTCACCCCAATTGAAAATGATGGCAACCAAACAAAGCTTCGAATTATCGGTCCAGAATTGGTGATGTCACCCAAATTGTCAAAATCCGATTCTCGACCAAATTCGTAAACAATTCTGACGCTTGGATTTAAGTATAAACGCTCTTTCAATATATAAATTTCATAGCCAACTTGTGGTGTTAAGAAAAAATTGGAGAGGTTGGTGACATTTGTATTCGTAGCATGTGTATGCGTAAAAGTTTCCCAACCAAAGAATAAACCAATATAAGGATTACTTTGTGTATTTAGGAAGTAGGGAATTTTATAACGCAAGGTTGCTGCAGCTTCAAAGGAGAGTCTAATTTTATCCTCTTCTTCAACATTCCAAAACATAGTTCTGTTTAAACCGCTTGGTAAAGTAGAGGCTATTGTATAAAGACCAACGCTCAAATTCCGCTCTTTGTCAATTCCATAACTACCTAATAAACTCCAACCTTTCGCAATATATGAGGAGGGTTCAAGTTCTATTCGGAAAGGGTGATCTGCTTTTTCTGCTGGCGGATTTTCATCCTGTCCAAATCCAAAAGCGGAAAACGTAATACAAATAAGCGTGAAGAATAGCCTTTTCATTTTTATTGATTTATCTCAGTCTAAGATAACTAAATTATCAAGATTGATAGATGTTGAAAAAGAAAAACAAAATGAATTTATTCTCCTCTGCCGGATAAAAGAGTAACGGTTCCTTGGCCAGAAAACTCTTCGCCATTGTCTGCAGTGGCAACGTAGGTATAAAAGTAAACCCCATTAGGACATAAATCACCACTTGGACTAGTGCCATTCCAAAATCCTGTGATTTCATTAATCTCTCCAACTTTAACGCCCCATCTATTTACAATAATGCAGTTAAAATCATGAATTCCTTTTTGGAAATTTTTAAAGGTAAAAACGTCATTGGTTCCGTTACCATTTGGCGTAAATACATTAACCGGATCAAGCACAGGCGGTTCCCAAATTGTAATGGTTTTACAGGCCGTATCTTTACAACCATTTTTATTAAATGCAATTAAACAAATGTCAACTTGGTAGCTTGCGCCCCGTGCTTCATATGTCGTATCAAATTGTTCAAAGAAATCATGACTAATGGTCCAACTGTCTGATGAAATACGATCCATATCCCACATAAACAAGGTGTCGGTATCTGGGTTGTTGGGATTAGCGTAGTACTGTGACATATTGGTAAACAAGACTTCTACATCTGCCGTTCCTTCACAGTCCTCATTTAGCATAGCCGATTCAGTTGTAAACGAAGCAATTGGATTAACAGAGTCAACCGTAATGATTTTGGTTAGCTGACATCCAAAGGCATCTGTAATGGTGATTAAATGATCCCCAGGATTTCTCGCTCCCCAAGTGGTATTATTACTGGTAGATCCATCATATAAATAAGTCCATTCATAATTGTAAGTTGGCACACCACCAGCAGCAGCTGCCCATACAAATCCATTTCCACTTTGATAGCCATATAAACGACAATAAGCTGTATCCCATCCCCAATCTGTGAAATAAAATGGAGGTGGATCAATCAAGGTTAAATCTATTTCTCGGAAACAACCTTTTGAATCTGTTACTGTAAGTGTATAATCGCCTGCCTTCATCCAAAAGGACGAGTCTGCACCAATTCCTTCAATATTTGCCGGGTTAGGGTCCCAGGTATAGCTAATTGGGTTGTTATCACTTTCTCCCGCTACTGAATCTACAACTACCCAACCAGAATCTCCCATACAAGCTGGATTAGAAATGCGATACCAAACATCCATATACGGCGGTTGTTCTAGCGTTATTTCCTGAGTTGATACGCAACCGGATTGATCTTCTATAGTAATAAAATAAGTGCCTTCTCCCAACGAGTCTGCAGTTACGCCGCCATCATTTAAAATATTGCCGTCTTCATCTTCAATTGTCAAATCAAAAGGTCCAATGGTTGAGTCTGGTATTACAGTAATTAATCCGTTTTCATATCCAAAACAAATCGGTTCTTGATAAACAACTTCTAAGGGAGGGAAATCGTAAATAGTAATCGTTCTGTTCCTTGCGTCAACACAACCATTATCACTTATAACACCTAAGTTTATAACATAAGTTCCTGGACCAGTATATGTATGTGAAGGAGCGTCCCATTCTTCAGAGACCTCGCCGTCTCCATAGGACCAATACCACTCAACAATTACTCCAGGATCAATAATAGTGGACGTGTTTTCAAATTCAATTAATGCAGTAATACACCCACTCGTTACTCCATCCGTTGAAGGAACTCCATTGATAATGAAATTAAAATCAGCGTTCGGTCTTTCTAAAATGGTCACTGTAAATACGGCAGTATCCGACAAGCAAGGTGGGAGTCCTGGTGTTATATACCAGAATACAAACGTGCCATAAATTCCCGAACCATTATATAAACCTGTAGAGTCGATTAAACCGCCACTATCTGTTAGCTCTTCAAAATAACCTTCGTTATTCGCAGAATCAGAAATCATAATTCCTAAATGGAAGACCGTACCTGGCCCGCCACAAACAGTCATTGAAGTATCGTCACCTGCAGAACCAGGTCCAAGCCAATTTAAATCTATTGGTGCATAATCGTAGCATCCTGTAGCAGAGTCGTAGCATACCAACCAAACTAAATCATCTTCTGTCATTACAGGGCCATCAAATTCTGGTTCCACTTGCCCAGCACTATCAGGTTCTTCTGTTAGGAAAATACAGGTGGTATTTTCATTCATGTTTATATTCTCCCAGAGCAAAGTGTCCAAATTAAATTCCATGCAAACAAAACCTTGGTCTAAAACGTCAACCAAAGGCCCTTCGCTAAAAACAACATTTACATATTTTGTAATGGTACCTACTAAACATGGAGATGTTGGTGTTCCAATAACGGTATAACTCGTGGGGTCATCAGGCGAAACAATTAAGGTATCTCCGATTTCACCGCCAGGTGACCAAACCCATGTATAACCATCAACATCAGGTCCGTTAACGGTAAGTAAAACGTCATTACCTCTACATGTGTTTACTGTTGTAACTGAAGGGCTGCAAGGGTTCAGTAAACCACCTCCAACGTCACTTGAAGTTTCATAATTAATGAAATATAAGCTTGAAAAAGCAGCTTCTAAAGAAGCCTCGTTTAAAACAACCGCATAGCTGAAATTAACAGTTGCACCTGCAGAAATATCTGCTTTATAAGCCAATGAAATAGATTGATCGGCTGTATTGACAGAGCCGAGCGTACCATTTAAGCCTCCCGCCGCATTCCAAATATCTGAACCACTTCGATTGGAAAAGCCACCATGTGTCACACGAAATTGTTCGCCCAATCCACCGATTCCTAAATACGAAGGCCAGGGTGTAGCCTGTTCTGCTGATACCAAAGCCTTAATACAATCTGGGCTTGGTTGCGAGACAATAGTGTTGGTGGTTTCAAAAACGCCAGTTAAGGCTTCATTATTATCAGGGTCTACATTTCGATAGTAATAAAAGTCATTTAAATTAGAACCTGTTCCGTTGGTTAATGTAATTTCTGTTGTATAAAATAAATCACTCGTTATTAAGTGATATTTAACATTAATGGTTACTCCAGCTACCGCGCCTTCCCATTCAACAGTAATACAATTTTCTTCTACCGTATGTGTGATTGTTCCGCCAGGTGCTGTCGGGATTTGTGCTAAATAAGCAGATGAAGTGGCCGAATTCCAGCCATTATTACTGTAATTCGTTCCATTGATTTCAATTCCAAAACCGTTTTCAGGTGTTCCGGCGGTGAAATAATCGCCGTTATAATCTCCCCATCCATCCATAGCGGGATTGGCTACAAAACCAAAAGGAACATCTCCAGTTCCTCCGCGCGCATGATGTCCGTCCCAATTTAAGGTGCCTTCATGTCCCGCATTTCCATGTACTGCAATTTCTACTAAGTCACCAATGAGATACCCATTACCTGAAACTATTTGTCCATTCACAGTTATTGCAATGAATGTTGATAGTGTGAAAATGAGCGCACGAATGCCCTTCATAGGTTAGGTTTTTAATAAGCGGTTACTACTACAACAATAATAACGTAAAATTCCCTCAATAGGTTGAGAAATAAGTGAATAATTATTAACAAATCGAATTCCTTCTGGATTAAAGATTATAATTACCTAAAATTGAACTATTTTTAGGTATTGATCTAACCGATTATTCAAATCAAATAAACGCTGCGTGTTAATGTTTTATTTAAAGACATGTTCTATTTTTTTTAGCTTGACTTTTCTCCTTTTGAATTGTCAAAAAGATAAGACGCCGCCAGTTCAATATAAAACGGAAAACATAGTGGTTATTGTGGTGGATGGTCCGCGCTATTCTGAGACATGGGGTGAACCCAATCAAGAATTTATACCCCATATGAAATCTGATATGGCACAAGAAGGTGTTGTATTTACAAATTTCAAAAACAAGGGACCAACTTATACCAATGCAGGTCACACTGCTGTGTTGTCGGGTCATTATCAGACTATTAATAATGGCGGAGCTGAAATTCCGAAACGTCCAAACATTTTGCAATATTGGTTAAGGGAAAGTGGTGCTGCACAAAATAAGGCTTGGCTAATTGGGAGTAAAGACAAGATTGAACCTTTATCCAATTGTCAAGATGTGGCTTGGGCAGATCGTTTTTTACCAGTAACAGATTGCGGAATGAATGGTTTAGGTACAGGTTACCGAACAGATTCAATTACGGTTTTGCATGTGCTGGATTCTATGGAGAAATATGAACCTAATTTGGTGTTTATCAATTTGCGACAGCCCGATTTTAATGCACATATGGGTAATTGGGATGGTTATATTTCCGCTATTCAGCAAGTAGATGAAGACTATTATACCATTTGGCAGTACTTGAAGAATAGTCCAAATTATCAGAATAAGACCGCCCTATTTATTACCAATGATCATGGACGGCACTTGGATAGTTTTGGTGGTTTCTCTGGACATGGTGATGCTTGCGAGGGATGCCAACATATTAATTTATATGCTTATGGTCCTGACTTTAAAAGCAATGAAATTAATGCTAATGCCTATGAGCAAATCGACATTCCTACTACCATTGCGGAGCTATTAAATTTAAAGATGCCAACTTCAGATGGGCGAATTATTAAAGATTTATTTCAAGAATGAGACAAGAAGAAAATTATTTGGCAATTAATAAAGCGTCTTGGAACAACAGAACAGATTCGCATTTAGCATCTGAATTTTATAATGTGGAAGGCTTTTTGAAAGGGCAAAGCTCATTGAATTCAATTGAGTTGGATTTATTGGGAGATGTAAAAGGGAAAAAGATTTTGCATTTACAATGTCATTTTGGACAAGACTCACTTTCATTGGCGCGAATGGGCGCAAAGGTAACTGGAGTAGACTTATCTGATAAGGCAATTAATGCAGGGAAAGAATTGGCGCGAAAAATGGATCTTGACGTTCAATTTATAGCATGTGATGTGTATGATTTACCGCAATACTTAGAGGATCAATTTGATATTGTATTTACAAGTTATGGCACCATTGGGTGGCTGCCAGATATGAATAAATGGGCGGATTTAATTGCGCGTTATTTAAAGCCTGGAGGTCATTTTGTGTTTGCAGAATTTCACCCAGTAGTTTGGATGTTTGATGACGATTTTAAAACCATTAAGTTCAACTATTCAAATGCAGGGCCGATTAAAGAAAATGAAGAGGGAACCTATGCAGATAAAACGGCGAACATTAAGCAGGATTATGTAATGTGGAATCATGGACTTGCAGAAGTCGTTTCGGCACTTCTTTCTAAAAATATCTCCATTCAAAAATTACAAGAATTTGATTATTCACCTTACGATTGCTTTGATCATACGGTTGAATTTGAACCTGGGAAATATCGGATTAAACATTTAGATGATAAAATTCCAATGGTATATGCTTTGTTGGGAAAAAAGGAAGAGTAGATGAGGTACACGGCAATTTTAATATCGGCACTCCTTCTTTTTTCTTGTGGGTCAAGTCCAGAAAAATCTCCTCTTGTTGCGGATGTAATTAATGAGGTTGTCGAAGACAGCATTATCATTGAGATTGACACAGTTAGAATCGAGCAAAAAATACTGTCCCAATTTGGGGAAGAATATTCTTATTTTGATGATTCATTGAATATAGAGGTAAGTGGTATTCATTATCATGTCGCTTTATTACACAAATTTAATTTTAATGGAGATGAATGGCTCGATTACTTTGTGGTTGAAGATCATGGTGGTGGACCGACTTCTGGATATTTTTATGATGGAAGTACAGGTGATTTAATTGCTGGAAGAACAGATGAAGACTTTATTAGTTCTGGAGCAGCACGAGATATTGAAGTCAAGATTATTGATGTTAATTGTGAAGATGATCAACAAGAACTTGTCGTGATAACTGGCGGAGGAGGTTCAATAGGGCTCTATTATTTTTGTAATATTTATCGATATGATAACGAGTCAAACACGGCAAGGAATATTTTTTCAGAGACCATTTCAGCAGTTAATTGGGATGAGGAAGAAAGTAAAGATGTTAATTATATTGACGTGTTTTATAACGATTCTGCCTGTGTAAATGAAATTACAGTTCAAAAAGGCGCCGAGTATCCTTCTGATGATTTTGATCCAACCGCCATTAAACCATTTAAAGAAAGTCAAGTATATCATTATGTTTATGATGAATATGAGAATCAGTTTCTACTTGATCGTGTTAATTGTTTAGGAAAAAATATCGATAATGAAACAGTGAATCAATTGGCGAAATTAAATGATTGGGACACTTGGGATAACGATCCAGATGAACTATTGGATTTGGTGGATATAGTCGGAATCAATCTGGAGGAACAAATGAAAACAGGACTCCTAACAATTACAGATGACACCGAATACATTAATTATACAGCATCTGATGATGGTCGCGTAAATATGGTCACTTACACTTTTCCATCAGGAGGAACGGCAGGCACAATTTATCATCCCATATTGCAATTTGAAAAGGCGGATGGAAGCTATGAAACTAAGACTTTTTATCCAATAGAATCAGAGGATGAGTATTTAAGTTGGGAAGTGAATTTTTACGACATCCAACGTCTTCCATATTATGAAAAAAATTTATATGTCTTAATAGGAACACGAAAAGGAAGTAGTAGCCATTTCTCAGCCGTTGCTATGGTGATTGAATTAAAGGATGATACATTGATTTTAGATTACCCTGCTTTTTCAGACGCTTATTCCGTCTTGGTTTTTGCTGACGATATAGGAGATGATGACCAGTTCTGCATTGCTTGCATGGACTATGATGCAACGAAAAACGCAATAATAATTGAAGAAGTGGGAAAGTCAGATCATCTTTTTATGATGGAGAATACAATAGATCCTAAAGAAAGAGAAGTTGATCAAAAAGGAATTGTTGTTTGGGAATTTAAGGATGGAAAATTTGAGTTACAACGATAAAGAGAATAGCATGCGCGACTTTTAATCCGCAATTATTCCTAATTTTATAAATACAAAACAAGAGAATACACTATGTTCGGATTATTCAAAAAAAAAACTGCAGAACCTGTAAAGGAAGCCAGAACTGATTTTGATCGCTTAATGCAAGAGCAATTAAAAATTATAGATGAATCTCCAATGGAGCCGATTTTGTCAAGTCCTGAGTCTGATATTTATTGCCAGTCTGTACATTTGAATGGGTATCGTTCCTTATCATTGGTAATTACAGGTTGTATCAACCTCAATACAATTGAAGGATGTACAGTTGTTTTGCAAGCAGAAAATGGAACACATGAATGCCCATCTGATGGTGAAATTGTAAAAGGTGATTACTCTGAACGGTTACAAATTGGTGTCACGAATTTTGATATTGACATAGATGAAGAATTGGTTGAATTTGTAGCCACTCAAAAAATTGTTTCTGCCCAAATCCAAACACGAAATGGACAATTGCGCAAAACAAAAGTGACCATTGATTATCCAACAGTGAATCAAGAATTATTTGATAAAATTTTGAATTTACAAGAAGAGGAGGAGTAGCTTGAGAAAAAGCCTGCAATATCTGTTCTTAATTCTTTTATTGGGATTTCCCTTGGCAAATAGCTACGCCAGTTCAACTGAAATTAAAAAAGACAATCAATTATCGCTAGCAAGAAAGTTATGTGCATTAGAATGTCAGATTTATGAGTTAGACCGTTTATATACCAATGAACGTGCGCTTGAAAATATTAGCGGTAGCATACAAATTCGAGACTTACAGGATGGCGTTATTTCCAAATATGATTCTTTAAAAGAACCATTCCACTTGGCAATCCATCATAACCCACAAGACATTGAAAATGAAGCCGGGCTTAACGCTTGGTTCGTTTGTATTCAAGACTTTTTGCATCAACGCGGAATCAATTTAAGTGCAAATGATCGATTCGAATATGTGGATTTATTGCCAAAGAAAGGTAATGTAACGGTTGAACTTAAATGGGGAAGTAGAGACACCTCTTTAACTTCTTATTTTATTGATTCGGCATCCTATCTTATTTTAAATCAACATTATCCAAATTGGAAAAACAGCCCTACTAACCGCATTCAGAAATTAGACCTTGGAATTGATGCTTTTTTGAAAATGAGCCAAAGATATTTCATTCCTTTCACTGCGCAAACTGAACTTATGAATTGCGGACCAACTTGCCTTAAAATGGTATTGGAACAATTTGGGGTCTATCATTCTTTAGAAGAACTGGCAGTACTATGTGATTTGGACGAATCAGGAACCTCTTTTGGAGATCTTACGCGAGCTGCCTTGCAATTAAATATAACCAGTCAAGGTTATAAAGTCAGTTACTATGATCTCATGTGGCATATGGACAGACCAGTAATCGCGCATTGGGAAGATAGACATTTTGTGGTTGTTTATGCAATGAATTCCAAGACCGTTTGGGTAGCCGATCCAGATTTAGGTCGCGTTACTTATAACCGAAAGAATTTTTGCGATCGTTGGTTGTATAGTACTGGGAAAAGAACAAGAGAAGGTTCTATCCTAACTTTTCAATTGGCCAAAACTTTTTATCAATAAAAAAACGCAGCTCCAATTTAATGAAACTGCGCTGATTATAAATAGGATTGCTATTTTTTGATTCCTGGATCTAAGGCTATTTTTCCTCCACCTTGGCTAACATGTGCTTGGTATGCTGCTAACTTCTCTTGTCTTAAAATGCCTTCTTTTGATTTGCGTTTTCCTCTAAACAACATATAAAGGTTCAGTAATAACATTATGCCCAAGTAAATTGAGAATCCACCAATTTTAGCACTCAGTCTTTCAATTAAATCTTGTGAGGTAAACTCACCGCCGTAATAAGATAACTTAAGTATAAGGAGTGCAAAACCTAAATTGAGCAGATAAAAGCCCAAACGAAAAAGTTTATTAGTAGACGTTGCAATTTCTTCTCGACCTCTAAAAATATCCATCATAAAGACTTGCGCATTCTTAAAAAGTGTTTTCGCTACATAGTATGTCAGAAAAACCGCAGTGGGTAAGTAAATTAGATAGGCAATAACGACCATTGTTAAGTTTGAAGATTCCATAATTACTGTTTTTGTTTATTTGTTTTCTGTTTAAAAAAGGCTTTGATTTGATGGAAATGAGACAACCACCAGAGGTTAGCATAATGCATTAAAGCGAGGGTGATTATTATTTTACCAGAGCGCCATGCTACCATATCAACCAGTTCTGGAAGACTGTGAATATTACTCCAACCATTAATTGTAAGTGCGATATATCCCAAATTAAAGAGGTAATAACCCAATAAAAGCAGCTTATTAATACTGTCTATCAAATGCAGCTCATTTGGAAAAAAACGCTCTAAATAAAATTTTCCATCCTTATAAAATTGCCAGCCAATTACACCAATTACGTAGAACATAATGCTGAAAAAACTGAGATATCCGATTGATGTAAATGTCATTACTCTGTTGTTATAAAACTTTTAGAAATAAGTGAAAGTTTGATTTAAATTGTTTTAGTTCACTGTTCAAATATTGGTTTTCTTAGTTCCATGATTCAAATATATATAATTATTTTCGAACTTTCAGTAATAATTGAAAGTTTATTTTCCTTTCACAAATTATTGCAATTAATAGGGAGGTGTATACGTGATTTTTTAATTGGTCGATCAACTATACTGCAACTTTTTATATCTTAACGATTATAATACCAAGACGAAGGATTAAATTAATATGAAAAATCAATTGAAAATTGCTGCGCTCTCACTCTTCCTTATTGTGGGTTTAATGAGTTGCAAAAAAGAAATTAATAATTCAAAAGACTTTGAAAAATACTTGGAAGATGAAATAGAAAGTCAAAATATTCCAGCTTTATCTGCCTTAATTTTTAAAGGAGAATCCATTCTTTTTGAAGGTCATTATGGGCAAGCGAATATTGAATCTGGAATCTCACTAGAAAGTACGCACCCGTTTTTGATGGCTTCCGTTTCAAAGACAATTACGGCAACGGCATTATTACAGCTATATGAAGATGGACTTTTCGGTTTGGATGATCCGATTAATGATTATTTATCGTTTACCGTGAATGGACCAGGCGAAACAACACCAATAACTTTCAAAATGTTATTGACGCATACGTCAGGCATTGCTGATGGTCCTGCATTAGATGGGCAATATTATTACGGGTCGGACAGTCCTGTAGCGTTGGATTATTTTTTAGAGAATTATTTAGTACCAGGAGGAGAGTTTTATAGTGCCACGGAAAATTACCATGACGTTGAGCCAGGAACTGAGTCAGAATATTCAAATGTAGGTAATGCATTAATTGGCGTATTGGTTGAGCAGATTTCTGGTATTGGCTTTAACGCATATTGCAAAGCCAACATCTTTACACCAATGGGAATGTCTCATACAACTTGGCGACTAGACGAAGCTTTAGGAACTGTAGTAATGCCGTATAACTATTCAGGTGGAGAATATGAAGCTATTGGACATTATACGTTTACAGATTATCCCAACGGCGGTTTACGTTCTACAACAAATGATATGTTTAAGTTTTTGAGCGCATTTGCTCAAAACGGAAGTTATGGTGGTGTAGAATTATTACAAGCTACTACCGTAAATGCTGTTACATCTTTACAAATTCCAACAATAGATGATGAAACTGGTTTACATTTTTTTATTATGAATAAGGACAATGACCTTTGGGGACATGATGGTGGTGAACAAGGTGTTGCAACAATAATGGCCTTTAATAAGTCTACAAAAGTTGGAGCAATAATTTTATGCAATCAAGGAGAAGCCAATTTGGACAAAGTTTTAGAAGAGGCGTATTTGTTAGGATTGAAGCTTTGATGTTTCAATTATCAATGGGTAATTATCAAATCGTGACTTCTTTGCTTTCAGGAAGCTTAATTATATCGAGAAGTGAATGTTCAATGAGCAATTACGAAAAATTTAATGCTTAATACTCACACAAATACTAACAGCGCTCCGCCTTTGTCGGAAAACAATCTAACTACTAACAGTGACCCGACTAAGTCGGAGAACGGTCTAACTACTAACAGTGAGCACGGCGAACGGTCTAAGTACTAAATATTGAAAAAGTTTTTTCCAACTTTTTCAATATGTCCGTTTACTTAATAAAAACACCTTGACAATTGGACAAAAAGGAAAAAGACACGAACGACTTAATTAAGGCTTGCTTGAAGAATGATCAAGTCGCCCAATTTCAGCTTTACAAGCAGTATTCCAATGCTATGTATTCTGCAACAGTGCGCATGTTGGGGAATAACGAGGATGCGGAGGACGCTTTGCAGGATGCTTTTGTAAATGCTTTTAAACACCTGAAAAAATTTGATGGCCGAGTAACTTTTGGAGCCTGGTTGAAGCGAATAACAATTAATGTTTGCTTGAATAAACTCCGTAAAAAGCAACTCAAATGGCTCGAATTAGATTTTGACATTCCTGATCAAAAGGAAGAAGAAGAATTTAAGATTGATTCTGAGGCTTTAAATGCCGCCATTGAAAAATTACCCTCAGGTTGTAAAACTGTTTTCACGTTAAAAGCTTTTGAAGGCTATAAACATGAAGAAATTGCGCAACATTTAAATATAAGTCTGTCCACTTCCAAATCTCAATTCGTTAGGGCGAAGAAACTACTCAATTTTTCACTAAAAAAATTAGTACAGTTATGAAAGATCCCTTATTAAATTATATAGACGAAAATAAACAAGACCTAGACGCTCATGTTCCAAACGAAAAGAATTGGGAAGCAATACAAGGCAGAATAAATAAAACGAAACGAAGAAATTCAATAGGATATGTATTGGCAATTGCAGCAATGTTAATCGTTGGCTTTTTTATCATAGATTACAGCTCAGGTGCGGAGGATGATGGAATTGCTCAGTTTGATGCTGATGTAAGTTTGATACAAGTGTTTGATTCTAATACCGTTGATCGCCGAAATGATGTGAACTGGAATGATAAGCCCTTGACTCAAAAAGTGAATATCGGGGATCAAGCGATTAATAATACTGTAGTTGGAGAAGGTGTGGATGGTGATTTAACCTACGAATGGACAGCTAATGGCGGTGTAACCAATATCTCAGACGGGGTAACTGGTAATGAGCATTATTATACAGTCCATTCATTGGATGCATCTGCGACTTATGGAACAACAACTATTGATAATGAAGAAGAGAAATCGTTTAATATTAATAAGCTTGAACCGTTGAGCTTTGGTACAAATAGCGTACATCAAGGCTGGTCAAATGCTAATTACACGAACCAAAACGTACAATATGATGTTGATCGATACTACGAACAATATGACGACTTTGATGAGAACGAGTTCGAAACACCTTTAGAACAGCCACTTTCAACCTTTGGAATAGATGTGGATGGAGCAGGCTACAGTAATATGCGCCGTTTTGTTCAAAGTGGTTATTTACCGCCTAAGGATGCTGTGAAATTGGAAGAAATGGTGAACTATTTTAACTATGATCTAGCCGAACCTAACGGAGATGATCCATTTTCGATAACAACCGAATTAGGCAAATGCCCTTGGGAAGAAAATCATTTATTGATGCAAGTAGCTTTGCAAGGAGAGCATATCGATATGGATGAAAATCAATCGAACAACATTGTTTTTTTATTGGATGTTTCTGGGTCTATGAATGAAGCTGATAAACTACCGCTTTTAAAGAAAAGTTTATACCTCTTGGTAAATGAAATGGGAACAGATGATCGCATTGCCATTGTTGTTTATGCGGGTGCAGCAGGTTTGGTTTTACCGTCTACTTCGGGTAAGTACAAGTCTAAGATTTATGATGCGTTAGAGAATCTAAGTGCTGGCGGTTCAACTGCAGGTGGACGAGGAATAGAACTGGCTTATAAAGTGGCGAATGATTCACGAATTAGTGGAGGTAATAATCGCATTATTCTGGCAACGGACGGTGATTTTAATGTGGGTACTTCGGGTGATGATGAATTGGTGAAGTTAATTGAGCAAAAAAGAAAAACGGGTATTTCTTTATCCGTTTTAGGATTTGGTACGGGGAATTTGCAAAGTAGCAAAATGGAAAAGTTAGCGGATAATGGAAATGGAAACTACAATTATATCGATAACATTCTAGAAGCCAAAAAAGTGTTGGTTGACGAATTGGGCGGTACTTTAGTGACCATTGCAAAGGATGTGAAACTGCAGTTAGAATTTAACCCTGAGCATGTAAAAAACTATCGTTTATTGGGTTATGAAAACAGAGTTATGTCCGCTAAGGAATTTGATGATGATACCAAAGATTCAGGTGATTTAGGAGCTGGGCATTCAGTGGTGGCACTGTATGAAATTGTGCCAACCGAAGCACTAAATGTTCAAGCCGCAAGTAATTTGCGTTACCAAAAAAAGATGGTCAATAATTCGAAAGGACTAAAGGAAGAGATCGCGATCATTAAGTTCCGTTATAAAAAACCAACAGGCAATAAAAGTAAATTAATCGAAAAGGTTGTGAAAAACAACCCCGTGATAACGACAAGCGACAACTTCAAATTTGCCTCAGCAGTGGCCGAATTTGGAATGTTAATTCGCGAATCGAAATACAAAGGAAACGCAACATTTGACGGCGTACTTGAACGCGCGAAAGCAAGTAAAGGAGATGACGAATTTGGTTACCGCGCCGAGTTCATTCAGTTGGTTGAACGTGCGAAGTTGCTGATGTTGGAGTTTTATCGGGTTAGTCTCTAGTATCGAGTACTTAAATTGTTTGCAACAAAAAATCGCCATGGAATATTCCATGGCGATTTTTTTCAATGCGCAATTATCAATTGCGAAAAACTTAACATCAAACTCAGATACTAACAGCGCCCCGACTTAGTCGGAAAGCGATCTAAGTACTAACAGTGATCCGACTCAGTCGGAAAGCGATCTAAGTACTAACAGTGATCCGACTCAGTCGTAGAACGATCTAACTACTTTTTTTTCCACTCCTTAATATAACCCTCAATATATTCTGCCCAACCTTTATTCTCACTAGCTATAGCTAATTCATATGCTTTTTCGGCGGACTCAATGGCTTCTTTGGTATGACCTTGTTTTTTTAAAATTTGAGCTCTTAAAAAATGAAGTGGATGACCTTCTTTAGCATTTAAACCTTTGTGAATATAACCCAAGGCTTTTTTCTCATTGTTTAAACTCTTGAAATAATATTCTGCAGCTCTATAATATACCTTGTCTAAATCTTCACCTTTTGCAATGGCAGCTTTAATATTAGCATCTGCAAACTTTTGCGTTTCAACCCCAAGTTCCAAATCAACTTTTAAGTTATCCCACATTATTGAGAGGTTGGCAGAATTGACTGTAACATCAGTAATTGCAATCGTAAACGTTTCCGTCATTGCATGTTCTCTTGTTTTAACAATCGCCGTAACAACATCTTTCGTAGCATCATAACTTCCAGCACCCCATTGTTCAGTATCTGAATTGAACAACATTTTCCATGTTCCATTGGCATATGGAATTGCAAAAACTGCATAAGTGCCAGCTTCTAATAATTGGCCTTGAATATTAAGTTCTGTTGAAGTGGTGATTTTAGTACAGGCATTCGCACCTAAACGCCATACTTCATCATAAGGTACCAATTCACCAAAAGTGGTTCTGCCTTTCACACTTGGTCTTGAATAGTCAATTGTGATGGATGTTAAACCAACTACTTGTTCAATTTTAGCAGATGGACTTGGTTGAGGTAATTCTTGCGCTACTGCAGTTCCAGCAAATAGTGTGGCTGCGAATAAAAAGAGTAAATTTTTCATATTTTTTTATTTTGTATTAATCAATTGTTTCTGTTGTTAAATTGTCATCATCTGTGACTTTAAAAAAGACTTGCAATATTATTCCAACTACTACAACCATAATACCACCAATAAAGGTATAAAGTAAATAGCTGATTTCAATGAACTTATAAACGTATAATAAGTGAATGATAAAGATGGTTATTTGCGCTGCAATTGCAGCAATTAAAGTTGCTTTCGATTGGACCCATTTAAAGAAAAACGCCAATAAGAAAACACCCAATATCGTTCCGTAAAACAATGATCCTAAAATGTTCACGAGTTCAATTAAATTGTCAAATAACCCTGCGGTTAATGCGACAATAATGGCCAAAATCCCCCAACCAACAGTCAAGAGTTTACTGACGCGTAAATCCTTTTTCTCGTCATCTGATTTGGAGAAATATTTCTTGTAAAAGTCAATAGTAGTAGTGGAAGCCAGTGCATTTAATTCACCTGCTGTGGAGGACATTGCTGCTGAGAAAATCATGGCGAGCAAGAGTCCAATTAAGCCTTTTGGTAAAAAGTTCAGAACAAAGGTGAGGAAGATATAATCATGATCTTCTGAGTTATATGAATCGTCCAAATCAAGCATGACTGCTTTGTATTCGTCTCTTAAAGCATCTTGACTTTTTTGAAGCCCTTGAACCAACGTGAAATCTTCCGTTCCTCCATCATTCCAATTCATTAACGCTTCTTCCTTTAATTGAAAGACTTGATCATATTCCGCTTCAATCTCTAACAATTTTTCGTTTTGCTGTGTGTTAACCGTCGTTGATGCACTATTGAATATAATTGGAGGTTTGTTAAATTGAAATGAAACAAAAACCATAACACCAACCAATAGAATAAAGAATTGCATTGGAATCTTCATTAAGCCGTTAAACATTAATCCCATCCGTGATGCTTTTAATGTCTTACCGCCCAAATAACGTTGCACTTGAGATTGATCTGTTCCGAAATAGGAGAGGGATAAGAATAATCCACCGATTAACCCAGACCAAATTGTATACCGATTAGTAGGGTCAATGGAGGTGTCTACAATTTCCATTTTCCCCAAGCGCCCTGCAATATCAATTCCCTCTGAAAAACTAACACCCTCTGGAAAACTATCCAAGACATAATAAAAGGCCACAAACATCCCCGCCATAATAACGGTCATTTGCCATTTTTGTGTGAGTGAAACAGCACGACTGCCGCCTGATACGGTATATATAATTACCAATCCGCCAATAACCAAACAGGTTAGCTGTAGATCCCAGCCTAATAAAGTAGATAAGATTATGGAAGGTGCGAAAATGGTTATTCCAGCAGCTAAACCTCGCGACATTAAGAATAAAAAGGCAGTAAATGAGCGGACTTTAGCATCAAAACGACCTTCTAAATATTCATAAGCCGTGTATACTTTTAACTTATAATAAATTGGTAAAAAGAAGACGGAAATAATAATCATGGCCAAGGGCAATCCAAAATAGATTTGAATGAATCCCATGCCACTTTCATAGGCTTGTCCTGGTGTAGATAAAAAAGTAATTGCACTGGCTTGTGTTGCCATGATGGACAAACCAATCGTCATCCAATTTTCAGAATTATTGCCTTTTAAATAACCTTCAAGATTATTGTTTTTTCGTGTTTTCCAAGTACCGTATAAAACAATGGCTAGCAATGTGCCTATTAATATTACCCAATCAATTAAACTCATTCGCCAAAAGAATTAGAAATTAATACGAATATGATAATTTGAACTGTCAAGAAAATTGCCAAACCCCAATACCATGCCTTCCAATTTGTTGGTTTTTCCTTCTCAACTATTTCAGGCTCTATTACTTCTTGCTCTTTGCTCATTGCTGGTAGCTTAAGATGTTAGCAAATAAACGATAGGCACCTTCTACGCCATTTGGCAATTCTCTAAAAAATGAGATGCCTGTATAAACGAATTGACCTTTACCATGTTTGGCTACAATTAATGCACCTTTAACTGGATCTTCGCCTGTATCATTCCATGAAAAGAGTGGGGTATAAGCCTCGTTCCAATTATCGGCAAAGTATAAACCACGTTCTTGGACCCAATCTTTAAAATCAGTTTGGGTAATTTTATTCGGCGAATTCATAATTTGATGGTCTGGTGCTAAGAAGGTGACTTTAGAATCTTCTTCAGTCACCCGCTTACGTGATAATTCAAAGGGAATAGGTCCAAACGTTTTTCCCGAAGATGATCGTCCAGCAGTATTGTATTGCATCACTAAATTCCCACCGTTTGATACGAATTCGAATAACTTCGAATCAAAATTCCGCAGTTCTGGATGGATATTATAAATACGAATTCCTAGAATTACTGATTGAAATTTACTCAAATCAAGTGTGGCTAGATCACTAACCTCATATTCCGAAACATTAAATCCTAATTGTGTTGTGGCTTGTGCAACAGCGTCTCCGGCGCCTTTAATATAAGCTACATTTCCAGCAATAATATCTGCTTTTAATGGGATGCAAATTAATGTTGCTGGTTTATAGATGACTTGTGTAGGAATGTGATCGTAAGTAATTTCAGTCAAGGATTTTAATGCTTTTCCATTTTTGTCGGTTAAGATTAGATCGCCGCGTTTACTTTGCTCGTTGGACTTAACAGTAATTTCTGCCCAAACTTCCTGGTGCCTTTCTTCGGTGTTAATCGAGATTTTTTCTGGTGAAACTTGCCATCCTTCCGGAGCATTTACACTAATTTCATCACTCAATTTTTCTTTGTACGCATGAATTTTAACGCGTATTGTTTTTTCTTGTCCAGGCTTAAGAATAATCGATTTTTGATCAAAATTTACTGAATAATCAGGAGCAGAAATTACATTTCTTCGGCGTTCGCCATAAGATGGGTCGCGCCATTTATGCGTGACAGGAATCTCTAATTGGATTTGATCACCGTCAATAACAAAGGTTAGTTTTTCGCTAAACGTTGCCTCTCCTTCGGCCTTCCCTAGATCAGATGGATCGTCTATTTTGAAGAGATTAACAAAAGGGTTTTTTAACCAATAAGGCGTTGAATACTCGCTAGCATTATTAATTGTGATCTCCTTACTTACCGTTTTGTTCTGTTGTAATAAAAGCACCATTTCTTTACCCTGCATGCTCATCAATTGCACATTTTTGCTTGAGCGGTTGGTCAGGTTATAATTAATGGTAAAATCTTCGCCTTTTACATAGGCATAATCCGAACTTACAATCTCAGCGTAAAGTCCCAAGCAGTCCACTATAATTCGATCAATTTCTGCGACCTTTTCATTTCGAATAGCATCTAAATTAGAGGCAGGGACAATATTCAATTTTTTCCGAATCGACAATAAGGCTGGAACATTATTCTCCAATTCTTTAAAATCAAAATCCGCTAATAAAGCATTAAATTCTTCTGAAAATTTATTCGATACTAACTTTGTCCAAGTCATAGTATTGTTTTCAAAAAATGAATTCTCTAATTGTTTGCCATCCAAATGTTGAAAATATTCCGTTAACGAACCGCGCTCTACAATTGCCCCAAAACCTTGACATTTATGTTGACTTCTTGCCAGCGTACCAATTTCATTATAAGACATGCCTAAGTGAGAATTATAACCGCCAATTTCTTGCACTAAATATTTCGGATCAGTTGCGGCAGTTGTGCTTAATTCTTTATCCCACCAAACTGATGAATTCCAGTAAATCGAAGTAGTTTTCCAAGCCCCATGTTTTTTAACTTGATCAGGCAAGAAATTAGGGTCTGCTGCTTTTTTAAAAGCCTCCAAAGCTAATAATGTTGCTGCGGTATGATGCCCATGTCCTGCGCGTTTATCAGCTGGAAAACGGGTGATAATTACATCTGGTTTGAATTGACGAATTACTAAAATAACATCACTCAAAATGTCATCCTTCCCCCATTTTTCTAAAGATTCTTTGGCAGATTTTGAATAACCAAAGTCAACCGCTCGGGTAAAATATTGCTTTGCGCCGTCAATACCTCGCGCCGCTAATAATTCTTGCGTTCTTAAAACGCCCAAATCTTCACTTAACTCGTCTCCAATTAAATTTTGTCCACCGTCACCACGTGTTAAAGATAGGTAGGCAGTTTCTGCTTTTTCACCTAAAGAAAACCAAGCTAATGCTCTGGTATTTTCATCATCAGGATGCGCAGCAATGTAAAGCACTCGCTTTAAAGAATGTACTTTTTCTAAGTCAACATAGATTTCAGAAGGAGTTTTATTGCTGAATCCTGCAGTTGCAATTAAGAAAGAAAAGATGAAAACGAAATATCTCATAAGAAGGTGTTGTAACAAGCAAAAATAAATAGAATTTGTTCGATAACGGTTAAAATCATGTTAAGAGGTCGATAATAATGTTGAATCATTACGATTTTAGTCTTTTATTTTTACAAGAATCAACAACCAATCATGATTTCATCAAGATTGGCGTAGCCGTTGCCGTTTACTAAGTCGATCCAACCTACCCATTCTCGGTAGACATTGTCTTTACCTGAATAGCCATTTATATCTGGACGAATTTCAAAATTAACTTCTTGCACTTTGACTTTTGCCATGTTACCCTTAGTTGGTCCCAATAAATAAATGACACAATCAATTGGGAAATTTAGAATGATTTCGCGTGGAGTATTAGGTTTTGTATAGAGTGCTCCTTTATTACCACACCATTTATAACCATATCCCCCGGTCCAATGATTGCCTTCTGGGAAGTGTTTATAATAATCCACCCACGAATAATAAGTGTATAGGCTATCATCTAAATCGTCTAAATTGATCCATGTTTCTTCGTCCTCGAATTGATTTCCTAAAATATGTACCCAATTATCCTCCTTGTCATATACACGAAGATAAGGCCATACACCAACTCCATAACTTAGATCATATCCCTGTAGTGATTCTCGTTCCTGGTTTATGTCATTATACAAACGTGCACCTTCTGCATGAGCAACGAGACCGCTTTTTTGCATCCATCCAATACGTTTACCATTCGGTTTGTCTGATAAAAATAAACTGTCTCGAATGCCGTCGTTTGTACTTCCAAAAAACATTCCTTTTATTAGCCCAATGCCAAGGCGATAATTGCTTTTGTTATTTGGTGAGCGGGTAAATAAAACTTGAGGATTGCCATAATTAAAGGCCTTTGCCCACCCAGCGTCATCCATATCTTTGATAATAGGCAGATAATTAAAATTTCCACCATTTTCAAAAACCCATTTATCGACAATTTGAGCTTGTAGCTTAAAATGGATGCCATCATGTTCGATAATTTTGGCGTATTGCTGGCGACCAGCATCCACTTCACTAATGATTTTTGTGTATGCTGTATCATTAGAAAGTTTAATCCAGCGGTTAACTGTGTTGATGGAAACATTCTCATAACTTGGTATTGAATCCAGAAATGTTCCCCAAGCGAATCGTTCAAACTCCTTGGGCAAATCAACTATTTTAATCCAATAACCATCTGTTTGGGTTAATACTTGCAAGGCCTTGTTTTGTTCATTTTCGAATATTAAGGCAGATTTTCTTGAATCTTCATCAAAATAGTGGAAATAGTCAAGTCTAGACGGAAGGATGAGTTGCTTGTCGGCATCTTTGAGCATGAATTCTGGGTCTTTATCATGATGTGAAATTACATAGATCGAATCTATGACTTCAATACATTCTGATGTCTGATATAGCGGTATTTCGAATGCCCCTTTCCAGTCTTCGACAGCACAAATAACTCCCTTTTCGTAAATTGTATCTTCTGCTATTCTATTTATTGAATCATTAATTCCTGTGTTGAATTCGGATTGAATTGTTGGCGGAACGCTATTGCATCCAATCAAAAGCAATCCCAAAAGGAGCGTATAAAAATGGTTAAGTTTATTCACACGTATTATTATTATCTATTTCAATTCGCAGTTAATCCCCCATGTCTCTCCTAACAGTGTTTGCGGACCTGCATTTCCTTCAGCGCATTTTTGTTCGGCTTGATCCTTTTTGGGTATACTAATATAATACGGATATTTAAGATCAAGGGTTGGAATCATTTCTTGATATAGATCAAGAGGATGAGCACGATTATGTCCGAAATTTGTACCAACTAAAAAGAAACAAATGAAATATCA
Source organism: Crocinitomix sp. (assembly GCA_047623705.1). Lineage (GTDB taxonomy): Bacteria > Bacteroidota > Bacteroidia > Flavobacteriales_D > Crocinitomicaceae > Crocinitomix. Next base: position 46,923 of record JBLHOW010000020.1, on the reverse strand, counting down.
AATAGAAACAAGCATAGAAATAGCTGCAAGTCCTGCAAAAGTTTGGCGCATCTTTTCAGATTTTAAAAATTTTCCAACGTGGAATCCCTTTATCGTTTCCTTAACTGGTAAGGTCAAAGTTGGCGAAACAATTCATATAGATTTAAAAACAATGAAATTTAAACCAGTGGTGCTAAAGTTTGATGAAAATCAAGAATTACGCTGGAAAGGAAAGTTGTTTATGAAAGGCTTGTTTGATGGGGAGCACTATTTTCAACTAAAAGAGAATGAGGATGGTTCAACGACTTTTGTGCACGGCGAAAAATTTAGTGGCATATTAGTACGAATGCTCAAGAAAAAATTGGATGGTGAAACAAAGGAGGGGTTTGAAAAAATGAACTTGGCTTTGAAAGAACAAGTTGAAGGTTAAGATTATCAATGTGCAATTATCAATGTTTTAATGCATCAATAGCCTAACTTTTGGTTGTAATCTGTTGAAAAGTAAATTTAAATTATTGAACAGGAAATAAGCAATTGTTTTTTTTTGACTAATGACTAATGACTAATGACTAATGACTAATGACTAATGACTAATGACTAATGACTAATGACTAATGACTAATGACTAATGACTAATGACTAATGACTAAGTTTCATAAGCCTGCATTTTTTCATTCCACTTTAACTCATAAATGTCCCATTTTTTACCTGATCCACGAGAACGCTCCAACTTTTGTGCAACAATTACTTGCTCGCCGTCGGTTCGAACAGTTATCATGCCGTAACGTGCTACATTACTATCACGCAAATTCTCCATTCGTAAGCGATAAATCTCTTTGTCTTTCGGTCTAGTCAATTCGTTCATGCGTTCTTCTAATTTTTTAAGGACTGCATAAAACTTAATCGGATAAGAGAACTCATTTGTTGAACGTGCCAACTCTGTGCTAAAAATCAAAGGGCGGTCACCACGACTTGATTTACCATAAGCGCCCAATGCATCTGGTCGTGGATGAGAATGAGATTCATTATCTCCGCTAGAAATTACCGTCGCTAAGGGATTTATAGCACGTAAAAACGAGTCTAAAACATCACTTGAGCCGTGATGGCATGCTTTTGCAATGTCGGTACCAAATTTACGTTTGGTTTTAGAAATTATTAGTTCTAGTAATTTCGTTTTTTCATCTAAATCTTGCTCCAAATCTTGCCGATCCGCCAGAACTAATTGGAGCGAACTAACAAGTTTGACTTTAATCTTCTTCAAATCTTTTTCCAAATCACTCATTTTGGTCGATTCGCCTGAATAAAATTGGGCCAAATAATCTTGAGACTCCGTGTTTAAATCACCGCCCAATATCATTTTTACATTTCCATATCTCAATTGAAAAACAATTGAATGCCCATTTTTTGTCTTTGATTCATTTCCCAACTTTAGAATACATTGTCGTATTTTTTCTTCAAATTCAACAGGCTCTGTTAAAGGACCCAAAATTTCCATACTCAATGGATTGTTTTCATCAAAATGGTCTAAATAATTTAGCGGCTGACTCAAAAATTGAAAATTAACGCTAGGGTTATTTTCATAAGCTGCAACAAGGGTTTTCATATAGTATTTAGAAGAAGATTTTTGCGTTTCAAGAAGATGCACCATTTCATGATGCGTTAGCACCGTGTCCCATAAGTGGTATTTGCGCTTATAGGGTAAAGGCGGAACTTTTCTACCAAAGTCATACATCCAAGTTGAAGAAGATCCGTCTTGAATAGATCGTTCAATAATACCGTTGTGACAAATTTTAATAAAATCGATTTTTGGATGCTTAAAGAGATTTAAGAAACCATAATAATGATCTAAATCTGGATGAGAAATAATAGCGTAATCAACTCTTAACGGTTCCATCACATCAGGGTCGTCTGCAGTTACACCATCTACTTCTGGCACTTTTCGATTTCTTAAATTATAGCGCCAATTCATAAAACGGAGCATATTATCTGCACCTTTTCCATCAAAACCAATCCCTTCACCAGCGTCAATTAGCAATACTTTGTGATCAGGTGTCACCACATGGCAACCGTCTCCCTGTCCAATATCAACAAAATTAACCTCCAATAAACGTTGGTCGGTAACCCATTCTATTTTCAACCATCCGCTTGATCGGCGACAGTGAAACATGGCCCATTCTCCATCCGTTTCATTTAAATAATGCAATTCATCTCCTAAAATGAGATGGTTTATTGCATTGCCTCTTGTACTTTTTGTAGGATTTTTTCTTAATACTTCGTCTCTAACCGAAAGGAAATATTCTTTTTCTGCTGTTAATTGCATATATGCTGGGTTTGAACGATCTAAGATATAATAAAATCAACACTTTTCTGGAAGAAAATGACAGTAATAGAAATTATTATTTGAACGGCAAATTCATTTATCTTGTTGATTGTTATTCGAGTTTCATGAATTTTCTATCGGTATTTGTTGTTTGGTCACTTGATTAGTGGAGATAATTGTCCTTATTTATTAAAATTCAAGTTAAATTTGCACCGCTACATATTTTAGTGCCGAAAAGTCATTATTAAGCCAAATATCGATATGAACAGTGTTTTAAATAAAGTTTTCTCAATGTCTTTAATGGCATTATTCCTATTGGCATTTTTTGTTGCAATTGGATCCGCTACAGTTATTGAAAATGATTTTGGAACGCCTGTGGCTCAAAAATGGGTGTATAAAGCATTTTGGTTTGAGTTTATTTTGGGCTATTTGTTTCTTTGCCTTTGTTATAACCTTTTTAGATATAACCTCTTTCAGTGGAAAAAAATTGGTTCACTTGTTTTTCACGTTGCATTTTTAGTGATTGTGCTTGGCGCTTGGACAACGCGTTTAATTGGTTTTGAAGGTGCCATGCAAATTAGAGAAGGCGGTTCATCCAATATTGTAATAAGTTATGATACCTATGTCCAATGGAAAGTGCACGACTTGGATCAGCAACATGAATCTAAACTACCAGTAATTTTAGACGGTCACACCGATAATTATTTCGAACATTCTTTTGACTTTCCTGGAGAGACTCATCCAATCTCACTTGAGTTTATTGAATTAAAAGAGAGAGTTAAAGATACGCTTATTGAAACAGGTGCTTCGAAAGGAGATCCTTATCTTGAATTAGTCACAGTTGGATCGAACGGTCGACAATACAATTATTTAAAATCTGGAGATGTTCTAGAAGATGGAGGAGTGAAAATAGCTTTCAATAATAACGAACATACGGATGCCATCTCTATTTTTGAAACAGATTCTGGCATGTATGTACGGACACCTTTTGAATTGGGATATTTCCAAATGTCCGATAAAACTGAGGGGGTCGTTAATAGAGATAGCATTCAAATATTCAAAACGAAGCGCTTATATTCTATAGGAGATTTCAAGTTTGTTTTTAACGCCTTTTATAAAAGTGCCGCACTTGAACTCATTGAAAGCGAAGAAATTTCTAAAGATATTAAAGCGGTAACAGTAAGAGCCAGTCAAGGAGATTTATCACACGAGGTTGTACTTCGTGGTGGTAAGGGTATGTACCCACGTTTTCAAAAGTTTCAATTGGGTAATCTATATTATGAATTGGCATACGGTTCTGAATTGAGAGTGCTTCCTTTTTGGATTTATTTGGACGATTTTGATTTGGAACGTTATCCTGGAACAGATCAACCTTCTTCTTATTCGAGTCGTGTAACGTTAGTTGATCCAGCAGCAGATTTGGAGCAAAAACATCATATTTATATGAACAATGTCTTGGATTATCAAGGTTATCGTTTTTTCCAATCATCTTATGATAAAGATGAATTAGGAACAGTTCTTTCCGTGAATTATGATGCGCCTGGAACAACGATTAGCTATATCGGTTATTTGCTTTTAGCCATTGGTTTTGTTATTAGTTTGCTTACCCCACATGGGCGTTTTAGGCTATTAATGCGCAAGTCAGCTGAAATTAGAGAAAAGAGAATCAAGTTGGCTAAAACGTTAATGCTAATTCTGGTCTTCGGTTTAAGTAGTCAAACCATTACTGTAGCACAAGAAAGTTCGGCTTCGGATAACGATATTTTCAGTGAATTTACGGGTGAAAATCCATCAATTGATGCTGCACATGCTGAAAAGTACGGGAAATTGGTCATGCAAAATATCAGAGGTCGATTCGAGCCTGTTCATACATTTGCTTCTAATTTATTGCGTAAAGTCAGTCGTCAAAATTCGTATAACGATCAAAGTGCCATGCAGGTGTTTTTGGGGATTCACACCAATTCAATGGCGTGGAATATGGAGCCGTTTATTTATGTGTCTGGAAAAGGCTTGCGTAAAAAGTTAAATATGGCGGAGGGTGAATCACGTGCTTCATTCGTTGATTTTTTCTCCTTCGATTTTGAATACCTATTAGTGGCAGAAGCAGACGAAGCAAGACGTAAAAAACCGTCCGCAAGAAGTCAGTATGATAAAAATGTTTTAAAAACTGATGAGCGCGTAAACTTTCTTTTTGGTGTGTTTACGGGTGCGTATTTAAAAATCATGCCGCTTCCAAATGATCCGTATCAAAATTGGTATTCACCATTTGACGAAGAGAATCCTTTTAAGGGTGAAGATGCCGATTTTATGAATTCAATTGTACCCTTGTATAATACAACGGTAAATGCAGCGCATAAATCAGGTGATTGGTCAAAGGCTGATAAGGTAATTGACTTAATTGATATGTTTCAACGCCGCGTTGCAGATCCTAATACCATTCCATCTAAGGAAATGGTTGATTTAGAGATTCAATATAATAAGATGGACATTTTTAAACGCTTAACGAATCTTTATCTTTTTGTTGGGATGATTTTATTAATACTTCAATTCGTAGTGCTTTACAAACCAACGTTGAATTTAAAATGGGTGAATAAAGCTGGTTTTATAGTATTCGTTATAATGTGTTTGGCACATGGAATTGGATTAGGTATGCGTTGGTATTTAACTGGACATGCACCATGGAGTAACGGATATGAGGCCGTAGTCTTTATTGCCTTTATCTGTGCAATGGCTGGATTATTTTTCTACCGATTGTCTCCAATTGTTTTGGGGGCAACTGGCGTTTTAGTTTGGTTGATGTTGTTTGTGGCACATATGAATGCTCTTGATCCAGAAATGACCCAATTGGTTCCCGTGCTTAAATCGTATTGGTTAATGATACATGTAGCGGTCATAACTGGAAGTTATGCCTTTCTAGGGCTCGGCGCTATTTTAGGGTTAAACATTTTAATTATGAATTTAAATGTCAATAAAGAGAACCAAAAAAGGTTGTTTTTAACGACAAAAGAATTGACTTATATTTCTGAAATGACCATTATGATTGGTTTGTTCATGTTAACCGTTGGAACATTTTTAGGCGGAATTTGGGCAAATGAAAGTTGGGGTCGTTATTGGGGGTGGGATGCCAAAGAAACTTGGGCCTTGGCTTCGGTTATTATTTATGCGATTATTTTGCATTTCAGATTTATTCCCGGTTTAAAAAGTCAATTTGCATTTAACGTTGCTTCATTATGGGCATATAGCAGTATAATTATGACATTTTTTGGAGTAAACTTTTATTTGAGTGGTTTACATTCTTATGCTGCGGGAGATGAAATTCCTGTTCCTGTTTGGGTGCCAATTACAGTTTTGTTATTATTGCTATTAACTGTAGGGTCTGGAATTGTAGTGCGTTCTGTGCGTAAAACGAAAACACCAAAAAAGGTTGATACTGAGGTTGTTTAACCTTGATTTGCTCACTTAAACACAAATCAGGTACAATTATTGATTAAAAATCTATTAACTTCATAGACAACCCTATGTTTTTTAACACGTTTGATAATTGATACTTTAAGATAGATAAATATGAAATTTATAGTTACGGTTCTATTTCTAAGCCTTTTCGCAACAGGTTTTGGACAAGGAACTTTAGAAGAGTCAGGAACTTGGTGTGATGGTGATTTGGAAATTACCGCCCCCCTTACAGATGGATCAACCGTTCTAGGTTGGTATAAAGATGGTGTATTGTTGACTGGTGAAACAAGTCCTTCAATTAATTGCACTGCTTACGGAAAAGGTTTGTATAGTGTTAAGGTAAATGCTTCGGGAGAGGAACTTACAATTGAGCACGATCTTACAGGTATTGAAGGTCCTTCATCTAATTTTACAGCAAAAAACATGTTGGCAGCAGCCGTAACTTACTTCGAAGATAGTTCTATCTCAACAGAAGAAATTACTGCTTGGCATTGGGATTTCGGAAATGGAGAAACTTCTTCTGAGCAAAATCCTAAAGTAATGTTTGCAGAGCAAAAAGTTTATACAATTACACTAAAAGTTACAACAACATCAGGGTGTACACATACGATAACCAAAAAACACGAATGGGCCTATAAATAATTGTTTTGGGCAAAAACCACGAATGAAACAGAATTTAATTATCCTATGAAAAAATTAATATACCTTTTAATACTTATCGCACCAAGTGCCTTTGCACAGCCGGTGTGTGCAGAATATACTTCTACAGGAGATGCGTCTTCTCCTTATATTCTTTCTAGTGATCCTGCTTGTGCCATTTGTGAAGGAACAGGTGCAACAGGTCCATGGTCAGGTTTTGGCTGTACAGGAACAATTGTCTCTACGGCAGTTGCACCAACTTTATCCATGACATTGGCTTACACAGCAGTAAATACAGATGATTTTGCTACACTTTCGATTGATGGTGGAGGAGTTATGACTATAACAGGTGTCGGTGTTGGTGTTGTTGGAGATGTGATTGGACCCTATTTATGTGGCGGTTCTTATGGAGATGTTTTTGTGACAGTAGCATCAACTTTACCATTTACAACAGTTACCTTGATAAATACAGGTTGTTCGTCAGGTTGGGTGATTGCTTGCCCTTCGGGAGATGCAAATGCAGGTGATGATAATGCGACTGTTGTTTGCGCTGGAATTGTAGTGTTAGAGGATTTATTGTCCGTTGATGCTGAACCCGGCGGAACATGGACAGAAACAACTGGTAGTGGACTTTTTGATCCACTTACAACTGAGTTTGATGCTGGTACAGCTGGTGTTGGAACTTATACTTTTGAATACGAAGTTATTGGATGTGGTGGAATCATTGATATTGCCACCTTTACAGTAAATGTTGGTCCCGGCGGATCTGCAGGTGAAGATAATGCAGCCGCGATTTGTAATAATCCCGGATTTACATTGGATTTGAATACCTTATTAGTTGGAGCAGATCCGGGTGGAGATTGGTTAGAAACAAGTGGTTCTGGATCTTTTGATCCCGTGACAGGAATCTTTGATGCATCTGGTTTAGCTGGTGGAGCTTATACTTTTACGTATACATTCCCGGTTGATTTACCATGTTTTGATGATGTGGCTGACTTTACTGTTACAGTAAATGCTGCGCCAATCGTAACAATCATTTCAGATCCTAGTCCAGCAGTAATTTGTTTGGGCGAATCAATGACACTGACAGCTTCGGGTGCTGGTGTTGGCGGTGTTTATACTTGGGATCATCCAATGACAAATGCTGTATCATTTACACCAGGTGTAGGAATTGATAACTATATCGTAACGGCTGTTGATGTAAACGGATGTGTTGGGATCGCAAATGTTGGTATTGAAGTGGAACCATTACCTAATGTTGCTTTTGAAGCAGATATTTTACAAGGATGTGACCCTTTGCTTGTGACATTTACAAACTTGACTGATTTACCCGGCGTTTCATGTATTTGGGATTTTGGTGATGGAGGATCTATATCAGATTGTGGAACGGTATCACATCTTTATACAGGAATTGGTGATTTTGATGTAACGTTAAATGTGCAATCAAGTGCTATTTGTGGTGCTTCAGCAACCTATTCAGATTATATAACAGTGGTCAAGCAACCGGAGGCCTTTTTTAGTCCTATAACAAATCCAATTGATATTGAGGATACACGGGTTGAATTTGATAATGCATCACTTTATGCGGATATCTTTGAATGGAAATTTGGAGACGGAGCAGCGTATTCAAATGAATTTGAACCGACGCATACTTACCCTACAGATCCTAATATAACTTATGAAATTAGATTAGTCGCTAGTAATTCAATTGGTTGTTCAGATACTGCTTATGCATCAATAACTATTGATGACGTCATTACATTCTTCATTCCAAATGTATTTACACCAGACGGAGATGATTTTAATGAGGTTTTCAAACCTATTATGACATCTGGCTATGATCCTTACGATTATCACATGATCATTTACAATAGATGGGGCGAAATTTTATTCGAATCATTTGATGCCGCTTATGGATGGAATGGCACGTATAGAGATGGTAAATTAACGCCAGATGGTGTTTATATTTGGCATATCGAATTTGGAGATACGATTACAGACGAAAAGCATGAGTATCACGGTCACGTGACCATTCTCAAGTAATATTCGGTAAATTTATCTTCTGTACATATTCGCGGGGCGAATAGGTCATTATGTTTTTGAATTGCCGATTAAAGTTGGATAGGTTATTATAGCCGCTGGCATATGCCACTTCATAAATTGTATCGTTCCCTTTTTGTAATAGTTGACAGGCATTTCCAATGCGAACTTCATTAACAAATCTTGAAAATGTTTTACGTGTACGTTGTTTAAAGAAACGAGAAAACGAGGCCGGACTCATATTTGCAATCTCCGCAATATTTATTAAATTGATGGTATCGTGAAAATTTTTCATCACGTATTCAAATGCTAGATTAATGCGGTGATTGTCAATTTCACGCATTGGGTTTTTATAATTTATTCCTGAAATTCTATCATGATCAAATGATTGATTCAAATCTTCGAATAGATGTAATAACTGAACAAAACGCTCTAATTCGTTTGATTCTTTGATTGCTGTTAGCGCTTCCTGAATTCGTTCTAATCCCGATCCTTTAAATCGAATACCTCCATCCGAATTATCTAATAAACTTTTGATGTTGTGCATTTCGGGTAGATCGAAAAAGTGCTGACCAAAACTGTCTCTTTTAAAATAGACTGAAATCCCATGCACAGCTTCTGATTGATTAGATTCATAATAGGAATAGTCATTTCGAAAAACATGTGGCAAGTTCGGAGAAAATAAAAATACATCAAATGGCTGGAATCGATCAATTTTATCACCAGCGAAAAGTGTTCCTTCACCTTTATAAATCACTGTGATTTGATATTCTGGATGATAGTGTAGAATATCATAAAAATGCGCACCGACATCTTCTTGCAAAAGGAAAGAAGAAGATAAAGAACTTGGGTTTTTAAAGAGTACTGCTTTCATATAATAAGTTCAAAGATAATACCTAAAATATGAGAATTTAGTATTTAATCGTTATTTCTGTTAAAAAAGTATTAGTACTGGTAGAATAAGAGGTTTTATTTCAATTCATTCCCCAATACATTTGTCAAAAATAATTAGACATCATGAATGTAGATTGGAAAGGAGTATATCCAGCTGTTACAACCAAGTTTTTTGAAAACGGGGAATTAGATTTAGACAATTACGCTAAAAATATTGAAGCACAGATTGAAGCTGGCGTACATGGTATAGTTTTAGGTGGGACACTTGGAGAAGCAAGTACGCTTACGAACGAGGAAAAACTATTACTTGTTCAAGAGACAAAAAGTATCAGCAATGGACGTGTACCAGTCATTGTTAATATTGCTGAATCTAGAACTAAGGATGCAATTGACTTTGTGAAAAGCGCAGAACAGGCTGGTGCTGATGGTTTAATGCTATTGCCGCCCATGCGTTATATGGCAGATGATCGTGAAACTGTTCATTATTTTGCACGAATTGCTTCAAGCACTCATTTGCCAATTATGATTTATAATAACCCTATTGATTATAAGATTGAGGTTACCTTGGATATGTTTGATGAATTAAAACAGTATAAAAATATTCAAGCTGTTAAAGAATCAACCCGTGATATATCAAATATTACACGTATGCGAAATCGTTTTGGGGACCGGTTTAATGTCCTGTCGGGAGTAGACACGTTGGCCATGGAAAGTTTAGTCATGGGGGCAGATGGCTGGGTGGCTGGTTTGGTTTGCGCATTTCCAGCAGAGACCGTCGCTATTTACAATTACGTTAAGGAAGCAAAAATTGAAAAAGCAAGAGACATATATCGCTGGTTTTTGCCGTTACTTGAGCTTGACATCAACGCAAAATTAGTGCAGAATATAAAATTGGCTGAAGTAGCAACAGGCATTGGTACGCCATATGTGCGCGAGCCGCGCCTATTACTTGAAGGAGAAGAGAAAAATCAGGTTGAACAAATTATTAATGATGCATTAGCATCTCGTCCTAAATTAAACTAAATGGAAACATATTACGGAATTGAAGCCACTACTGGCTTAAAAATAAAAGGTGAATTTGAATTAACAACAAGCGATCAATTAGATGTGATAATGGGGAAATCTCATGCAGCTTATCTCGCTTACCAAACAATTGATGCGAATAAAAAGGGAGATTTTTTAATTGCTATAGCAGAGGAGATAGAGGCGCTTGGTGAAGAGTTAATTCTTCGTGCCATGGCGGAAACAGGTTTGCCAGAAGGTAGAATCATTGGCGAACGTGGTCGAACTATGAATCAGCTAAGGTTATTTGGAGGAGTTGCTAAAAAAGGTGAATGGGTAGAAGCTGCAATCGATACGGCAGACCCAAATCGCGAACCATTTGCTAAACCCGATATACGTAAACAATTAGAGCCACTAGGTCCTGTAATAGTTTTTGGAGCGAGTAATTTTCCACTCGCTTATTCTGCGGCTGGAGGCGACACAGCTTCTGCGTTGGCGGCAGGCTGTGCAGTTGTTGTTAAGGCGCATCCAGCGCATCCAGGTACAAGTCAATTAATTGCGGATGCAGTTTACAAGGCTGTTGCACGGACAGGAATGCCAAATAATATCTACCAACATGTACATGGAGCAGGTTTTGAATTAGCCCAAGGTTTAGTTAAACATCCTTTAACAAAAGCGGTAGGGTTTACGGGGTCGTTCAAGGGTGGCAAAGCTCTTTACGATATCGCCAATGAAAGGGATGAACCAATTCCAGTTTTTGCAGAAATGGGAAGTGTAAATCCTGTATTGTTTTTTCCTTTGGCTTTAAAAAACCAAGCGGAATTATGGGGTAATACCTATGCTGGTTCAATTACATTGGGCAGCGGGCAATTTTGCACTAATCCAGGTTTGATTATTGCTTTGGCATCTGAAGATTTGGATGTGTTTAAGGAAGCAATGAGCAAAACACTTGGCACTATTGCAAGTCAACAAATGTTGAATGATGGTATTTCGAAGGCTTATAATGAAGGGAAATCTAAATTAGAGACAGATGGAATTGTGGAAATCATTTATGCAAAAAATGAGGATAATAGTCGACTTGGTGGTCCTTGTATAGCAACGGCTTCTGGCGCTACATTTCTGCAAAACACAGAATTGCAAAAAGAACTCTTTGGTCCTTATTCCTTAATTGTGGCGTGTAAAGATGAAGCTGAAATGTTGGCCGTCATTCATTCACTTGAAGGGCAATTAACCGGAACCATGATTATTGATAAGGATGAATTAAGTAATTTTTCTGAACATTTTATTGCCTTAAAAAGTGTTGTTGGCAGAGTTATATTTAACGGAGTACCAACAGGAGTAGAGGTAGCAACAGCAATGAATCATGGCGGGCCGTTCCCGGCAACAACTGATAGTAGATATTCAGCCGTAGGTGCAGATGCTATTAAGCGTTTTGCCCGTCCAGTTTCATATCAAAATTGTCCACCTTCATTATTGCCAATTGCTTTGCAAAATAAAAATGCACAAGGCATATATCGAAAACTGAATGGTTTATTTACCAATGATTCCATTCAATAGGAATGAAGTACACATTTAAATGTATAGACGGACATACTTGTGGTAATCCAGTTCGTATTGTGGTAGAAGGTAAACCTGACTTGAAAGGTGAAACAATGGCTGATAAGCGGATTGATTTCATTAAGAATTATGATTGGATTCGAAAATCTTTGATGTTTGAACCAAGAGGGCATGACATGCAAAGTGGCAGTTTTTTATATCCACCTGCAGATCCAAATAATGACGCTGGAATTGTTTTAATTGAAACCAGTGGATGTTTACCCATGTGCGGGCATGGTGTTATTGGAGCTATCACAATTGCCATTCAAGAAGGTTTAATAATTCCAATTCTAAAAGGAACAGTTAGATTAGAAACACCTGCAGGTCTAGTGATTGCGACATATAAAGAGCACGAAGGCATTGTTGTGTCTGTTAAAATCGTCAATATTCCTTCGTTCTTACATTCGCAAAATTTGCCTGTTCATTGTAATGATTTAGGAGATTTGGTGGTGGATGTTGCCTATGGTGGAAATTTTTATGCCATAATTGATTTTCAAAAGAATTTTAAGGGTTTACAAGATTATACGGCCGATCAATTAGTGAGATGGAGTAGAGAGATTCGCAAAGAATTGAATAAAAATTATACGTTTCTTCATCCAGATGATCACCGAATCAACGGACTAAGTCATTTAATGTGGACAGGGGAGGTAATTGATGAAAAGTCAACTTCTAGAAATGCTGTTTTTTACGGAGAGAAGGCTATTGATAGGTCACCCTGTGGGACAGGAACTTCAGCTCGAATGGCGCAATGGGCTGCTAAAGGTCAATTGAAGAAAGGTGAGGAATTTATTCATGAAAGTATTATTGGCTCTACTTTTATAGGAAGAATAGAAACTGAAACTAATTGTGGGCATTATGACGCAATTATCCCAAGCATTGAAGGCTGGTCAAAAATTACAGGATTCAATACGATTATAGTTGATACAACGGATCCTTACGCTTACGGATTTCAAGTAATTTAATATGCAGAAAGTAACAATCATAGGCGCTGGTGTAATTGGATTATGCGCTGCGTATTATTTAAGTCAAAAGGGTGTAGCTGTTACTATTATTGATCAAGGTAAACAAGAAGAAGCAAATTGTTCGTTTGGAAATGCAGGCATGATCGTACCAAGTCATTTTGTTCCTTTAGCTGCGCCTGGTGTTATTAAAAAAGGTTTAAAATGGATGTTAAATCCAACAAGTCCCTTTTATATAAAGCCAAAACTAGATATTGCTTTAATGAACTGGCTTTGGCAGTTCTATAAGCATGCTACTATTGACCATGTTGAGAGATCAGCTCAATTATTGCATGATTTAAACCGGATTAGCAATGAGTTGTATGCTGAAATTAATCGCGCAAACTTATTTGATTTTGACTATAAGCGAAAGGGATTAATGATGCTTTATAATTCAGATAAGTGTGGGCAAGAAGAATTGGAGTTGGCTCAAAAGGCAAAATCAATGGGCATTATGGTGGAGACTTTAACTTCGCAAAAAGTCAATGAAATTCAACAGACAAGGCTTAATGTTAAGGGTGGAATATATTTCCCCGGTGACGCACAATTGAACCCGAATGAATTCATGCTAAACATGAGGGTTCATTTATTGAGTTTAGGTGTAGAATTTAAATGGGAGACGAAGGTGCAAGGTCTGTTACTTGAAAACAATAAAGTTCAAAAGTTGCATACGAATCGCGGTGATTTTCATGTGGACAAATTATTAATATCAACTGGGTCTAGGACACCAAAGTTAGCAAAGTTATTGCGAATAAAATTACCGATTCAAGCGGGTAAAGGATATAGTTTTAATATAAATTCTGCCAAAATAAAATTAGTAGTGCCCAGTGTGTTATGTGAGGCCAAAATAGCCGTTACATCTTTTGGCAGTGAAACGAGATTTGCTGGAACAATGGGATTTGAGGGACTGTCTTTGAAAAAAAATCAACGTCGTATAGAAGGAATTAAAAAGGCCATTCCCAACTATTTTTCATCTATTGGAGTTGATCAAATAGATACCCGTAATGCTTGGGTGGGTTTGAGGCCATGCTCGCCCGACGGTTTGCCTTTTATCGGTAAATGCTTGCATGATAATGTTCTTATCGCTACAGGACATGCTATGATGGGGATGAGTCTTGGTCCAATTACGGGGAAAATAATTACAGAAATGTTCACTGATCAGCAATTAACCATGGATATTGAACAATTATCTCCCTTGAGGTTTTCTTAAACTCTTGCAGTAAAATCAGTATCTTGTCCTTAAAATTAATTTGGATGAAACTTCTAAGCATTTTCATTTTATTCATATCAGCCCTAACTTGGGCGCAACATAATCCAGCTATGGAAACAAAATTTACTTTGGGTGAAACGGAAATAGCTATTTATGAGCAAAAATCTCCGTCAGCAGATAATATCGTTTTTGTTAATGTGCATGAAGATGAAACAACGAGTATTGAAACCTTGTATCGGTATACCGACTCTATCCACTTTTTTTATCTGAGACACCAATGGACAAGAAGGATTGCATTTACCATGAAAGCTGTTAATTATGATTTTGATCCAAATAGAATCTTTACAAAAAAAGGAAGAAAAAAGACTTTAAAAGATGGTGCCAACTATTCTGGTAAGGCCAATAAAGAAGTGAAAAAATTAGCAAAGGCAATCTTGAATCGATTACCAGAAGGACATACCGTCGTAGCCGTGCATAATAATACAGATGAAAACTATTCAATAAAAAGCTATGACGTTGGTGGAGACGAAGCTGAGAATACGAAAAGTGTCTATATTAATCCTGAAACCGATCCAGATGATTTTATTTATACAACAGACGCGTATTTTTTTAATGCTTTTAAAAAATTGGGAGTAAATGTGATCCTGCAAGACAATAAGGGCTATGTCAATGATGGGTCATTGTCAGTTTATTGCGGAAAAAATGAAATCCCCTATATCAATATTGAAACGCAAAAAGGACATTTTGATGCGCAAATGCGTTTAATGAAAGAAGTATTAACGGTTGTTCGCAATCGTGATTAGACAGTAATTGAACTTCTGGATCAATTGCGTTTATTTCATCTATTTTCCAATTCCTTTTTATAACTTTGAACTCAAATTTAAGAAAGAGTGCAAGAAAAAAAGGCCAAAAAATCCGCATTAGTTTTCATATTTTTTACGGTTTTAATTGATATGATCGGCGTAGGCTTGATTGTACCAATCATTCCTGATTTAATCTCCTCTTTAACAGGTCAAAATTTAAGTGATGCCGCATTAACTGGTGGTCTCTTAATTACTGCGTATGCAGGGGTACAATTCTTATTTGCTCCCGTAATGGGAGAGTTGAGTGATCGATTTGGGAGAAAACCTATTTTACTTTTATCTCTTTTTGGCTTAGGAGTAGATTATGTCATACATGCTTTTTCACCTACAATTACCTGGTTGTTTTTTGGACGTATCCTAGCGGGAATATTTGGTGCAAGTCATACCGTTGCCTTTGCTTATATCGCAGATGTAAGTAATAAAGAAAACAAAGCCAAAAACTTCGGAATTATTGGAGCCGCTTTTGGACTCGGATTTGTAATTGGTCCTGCAATGGGTGGTATAATTGGTGAGAATTGGGGAGTTAAGGCGCCGTTTTTCGTTGCCGCAGGAATTTCACTGCTAAACTTCTTGTTTGGTTTATTTTACGTTGAAGAATCCCTCACTCCAGAAAATAGGCGAAAAATTAATTTCTCTAAAATGATTCCTTTCGTTTCATTGACTCATTTGGGGAAATATAAGGCTGTACTCGGATTTATTATCGCCTTTGGTTTGGCACAATTGGCGGGTCAAGTAATGCCCAATACATGGTCCTATTATACTATGGAGAGTTATGGCTGGAATAAATTAGATGTAGGTATTAGCTTAATGGTGGTTGGGATTTTAGTGAGCATTGTTCAAGCCGCATTAACCGGCTATTTAGTGAAAAAATTTGGAAATAGAAAAGTGATAATGTGGGGCTTTACGCTTTGGACTTTAGGGATGTTTGGAATAGCCTTTGCTGGTAATGCATTCTTTTTATACGCAGCAACCATTCCTTATGTAATGGGCGGTATTGCTACGCCAACTATTCAGGGCATGGTTTCCAATCGTGTTTCGGATAAAGAGCAAGGAAACTTGCAAGGAGTTTTAACGAGTTTAGGAAGTTTGATGGCCGTATTTGCGCCGCTAATTTATACAACGCTTTTTTCCGTTTATTCGGCTCCAGAGGCACCAGTATATTTCCCTGGTGCACCTTTCTTAACAGGAGCAATTATACTAATTCTTGCAACTGTTGTGGCCATCTATTCTTTAAAGAGTTTATTGGAAGTTTCGGATGAAACTAAAGCAAATGATAATCATACAATACAATCAGAAATAGAATGAAAAATTTATTACAATTATTCGTGTTAGTACTTATGTTTAGTATGGTTGCGTGCAGCTTTGAGGAAACAACAACTGTTGATGGGGTAGAAGATATCTCGGATCAATATACAAATGATCCTGACGAACCCAATTATACTACAGATGCCGAAATGCAAAACTTGTTTGATTCTGGTGTGAGTGACGAACAAGTAATGATCAAAGGAGAGGTCATAAAAACCTTGGCAGACGACAATGAAGGTTCACGACATCAGAAATTTATTGTAAAAATAGCATCCGGACAAACCATTTTAGTCTCGCATAACATAGATTTGGCCAAAAGAATTGATGATTTGTCTGAAGGTGATCAGGTAAAGATTTATGGAGAATTTGAGTGGAATGATAGAGGAGGTGTAGTTCATTGGACGCATCATGATCCTGACGGTAAGCATGTTGGTGGGTGGGTCGAGCACCAGAGCAACTTCTACGATTAATACAGTAGAGTTTAAAAGAACCCAAACCCCGACTTTAAGTGGCTACAAAGAATAGGTATTTACACCTGTTTTACTAAAATCACGTATTTATACGCTTGAACAGATTCATATCTTTGCTGATCTTTGCTTTATAGAATAATGCTATGAAACAAATTCAAGTAAATTGGAATAAAGTAAGTCCCGCAGATTTAAGTTCAACAAATAGTGTTCAATTTTTTGCACTTGCAAAAAACGACAATATTGTTTTAGTGGATGAACTAAAAGATGAATGTTTGTTTACGAAAGTAATTCAAGCTTCAGTAGACTATAGCCGATCACTCTATGATTTGGATATTTGGGTAGGATCGATTGAGAGCGGATTGAATAACTTTAATGTGAACTTAGATTTTAACGACATGAAGGATATTCTAGCGTGGACTGCAAAAACTCAGTTAAACGAAGCTGCGCAAGGAAGAATCAAGTTGAAAGAGGAGGAAAGTCAAAAAGTTTCAAAGCGCACAAGACTGCGTATGTTAGCGTCAATAGCTTAAGTCTCTTAGCTAATAAATAATATTATTCTTAATCGCATACATTACAATACCAGCCGTATTTTTCACATTAATTTTTGTGATAATTTTTGCACGGGAACCTTCAACAGTTCTTGGGCTCAAATTTAGAATGTCCGAGATTTCTTTATTGGTTTTTTCTTCACAGATTAAGCGAATGATTTGAACTTCTTTATCAGACAAGGCCGAAATCCCAAACTTAGGTTTGAGTTTCTTGCTTTTCATTACATAATGAAGCATGTCTTTCGAAATGTGATCATTGAAATAATACCCGTTTTCGATTACTGCATAAATGGCGTCTACCACTTTTTCAGAATCAAAGTCTTTCAATAAAAAGCCGTTACTCCCTTTGTCTAGTAATTGTAAAATCAACTCTTCACTATTATGCATAGTCAGCGAAATGATTTTTGTATCAGGGTATTTTAATCGAATTTGGCGTGTGGCTTCCAAGCCATCCATTTCGGGCATTTCATAATCAATGATAGCTACATCAACCGGTCGATTTTTAAGCGATTTTACTAATTCAAGACCATTAGGAACTTCTGTTACAACTTTTAATTCGTCGTAATCACTTAATAAAGCCATAAGTCCTTGTCTAAATAGCATGTGGTCATCAGCTATTGCAAGTTTAATCTTTCGTTTCATCATTATAGTAAGTAATGGTAATACTAGGGTTTATAGCTGTAGGGGCCATGTATTCAATTTTGGCTTCAATAATACTCAACCTACTTTGAATACTGGTTAAACCAAGTCCTTTGTCCTGGCGAATTAAACCAACAACGTCTGTTTCAGTAATTCCTGTGCCATCATGTTCAAATTTAATAATTGTGCGCGAATCATCATTAGAAAGAAACACATTAATTTCTGAAGCCCCTGCATGTTTAATAATATTATTTATTATTTCTTGCGAGGCTCTAAAGAGTTGTGAGGCTTTTTGAGAAGAAGGTTTAAAGTTTTGCGTCATTTGATCATTAAAGTGCATTGCAATTTCACCCGTCTGGTTAAAGCTAGAGCAAATTTCTTTTAAAGCTTTAACATAGCCCAGTTTAATAAGGGTAGGGGAAGCTAATTTTTTAGAAATACTCCTGACACTTTCAGAGGTCTTGTTGAGGATGACTTTATTGGATTCAAGTATCTTTTCTAAAACTTCCTTATCATCAATATTCTTGGCGGTTCTTGAATTGTTAAGACGTAAAATACTGATCAGCGCACCCAAATCATCATGGATGTTTTTTGCAACACTTTCACGTTCTTTCTCTTCTATTTCAATGGTTTTTTGAAGTAGGTCTCTTTGATGTTGAGCGTTTAAGGCCTCAACCTCATTGCGCTGAATAATTGCTTTCTTTTGGTAGAGTACCACAAAGAATATGATGAATCCCGCTAGTAAAAGCATTGCCGAGCAGCCAATAGCTACAATTGAAAAAATATCTAAGTTTTGCGTGCTTTCCAAAATCCAATAAGTATTAATAGGTTGTATCCAATATGGATGAGATTATGAATGTCCCAAATTTTAATAATCCGAGTAACATCTCTATAGTCGCTGAATATAAAAATGAAAAAACATCCAGAAAAATAAATTAATATGGCTGAACTAAACCAAAAAAAGGGATTCGACCAAGGCGTTTCAAACTCCAGTTGATTCAGCATGATTTTAAAATAAAATGCTGAAGAACAAATTAGAATAATTGAGGAGAAGCCCATCATTGCCGAGTTGAAATGTTCACTAAAGGATTGTTGTATCGTTACGAAAATAATGAACAAAAGAGCAGCGAAATAGCTTAAGCCTAAGATCAACCTATATGGCTTTTTAATATTATATAACAGAAAGAAAAAGTAAGCAATAAGTGAGAATTCAATTAAATTATAAAGATTATACAACCAAATATTGTGAATACCATTTATTTGCATTACCAAGCCAAGGATGTCAACTATTGTGGAAGCTACTATTAAACAGAATAAAACTCTCAATGCATTTATTTGCATGAGAGTTTTAAAGTTTAATAAACCAACTATTATGATAATAATTGAAATGGCAATAAAGCCAGTGCCAAAGTTAATTATTTCATTCACGAATTAAGAGAATTAGCTATACTACAAGCACTCGGACAAGGAAAGCTTCGGTCCGCTATAACTCCAGAAATCATGTCATTTTGATTCGCATCAACTCCAACAAGAATTATTTCTCTATTACCGCTAGTATCCAAGCCATGGTATGTTCTAATTCCCACACATCCTGATTGCGCTAAAATGTCATTAATAATATCTTTTCCCATAAAATTTCCTAATCTATCATTAGGGCTTGCCATTCTGTGATTTAAAGTCATTGCAGCTGCTTCAGCCAAGGTAATTTGTGATCCTTCTGTTCCATCAAAAGCCATAGAGTAAAATTTTAGTTAATAATTTGTGTTTCTACACTAATATAGGAATTTGTTTGGGTCAAAATGGATTGGTTTAATATACAAAAAAATAAACAACTATGTATGAGGGACTTAGTGTTTGATAAATTTTATTTATACGTATAAATACGTACTTTTCCGTCTCAATTTATTTTAGGAAAGTTGATGAAATTTTGACAAGAATGTGGTTCTAAAACCATTTAGTGGGCGATTGATAAAATGAAATTTTTTAAAATTTCTATCTATATTTTTTATTAAATTCTTCTTCAGTATAAAATTCTCCGTTATATTCAATAATCGGCACGAGTTGGTCTAATTTGTATTTTTTGAATTCTAAAATGGCTTTATCTCGCTCTTCTGGAGTGTCATATTCTTGCGAATAGTAGGAGGTAGAACCATCTTTACCTTTAACCGGTTTAATACGTCCAATATTGTAGAGGACATCTACAGTTTCTACTGGAATTTCTTCTTTAGAATAAGCTAACTGAACACGGTATTTAACTTTACTCATGTCCAAACCTTCATCATTTTCAACAACTTGATTTGTAGTTGTGTCACGATCTTCTACAAAGGTTGTTAATTCGGTTGTTTCGGAATAATTATTCGGCAAGTTATTTTCGTCAACACCCGCTTCAATAAGTGTTACTCGCTTTTGCTGTTCATATGCAACTATAAAAGTACTGCTATATCCCTTTTTCTTGAGTTCTTTCTGGTATTCTGTCGCTTCTTCAAACGTTTTAAAAGATCCTGTATAATAGCGGTTAATATTGTCTTTATCAGATGCGCCGTAAACTACGTCAATGCCTGGGTATAATTCTTCCGTATCAACTTTTGTGCGGAAAGCACCTATTTGAACCCGATAAACTTGTTCTGGTTCACTGTAATCCGGTCCGTCTCGCCCTTCTTGAAGATTAACGCGTTCAACTTTCTCTATTATTTCTTCATCAATAGAAAATAAAGTTTCTCCGTTACCACTATTTCTGCTAATATCAGCTACATCAACTCCTTGATCTTCTAAACTATTTTTAGCAGCTACGGCTTCTTCAATTGAATCAAAAGAACCAAGCGTATAGTAAACGGTATCACCTTTTACCATAGTGCTATACTCATTATAGCCTAAAAATTTATGAAGATCATTGACCGTAACATCTTTCTGTTCTTGACCTACGACAATAACATATTTTAAGCCTGATTTAGTTTGAGTTGCTCTTGGATAAGTTTTATTCCGTTGTTTATTCATGACCACTTCCGTTCTAAATTCTTCAAACGGTTGCTCATATCCAGTAGAATCATAATATAAGCGGGCATGATCAATAAAATCTTCTTCTGTCAATGTTACACCAAACTCATTGACATAACTATCTAGTTTTGTTCCCGGTTCGTCGTCATAATAATCAGGAACACCATCCTGATCCGTATCTAATGGACATCCGTTTTCATCTACAAGGGCTTCTATTGGTGTTGCGGGACAATCATCCAACGCATCAATTACACCATCTTTGTCAAAATCGTTTGGATCCCATTCTGCAAAAAGCGGAATTCCATCTTCATCCATCAGATCAGGAAATTCTTCCTCATCTCCCTTACCAAATTTAAGGTCATAACTTAAAGAAACATAGGTGAACAATAAGCGGTCATTCTTTTTATCTCCTTTTCTAATGCCGGTTCCTGCAAGAGAAACATTATCAATCAGATCTGTAAATGCCAGATTATACGTTGCTGCTATCCTAAAATCCCAACGTGGAGACATATGCCACTCTACGCCGAAACTAAGCGGAATGGAAACACTTTGTTCGCGATATTTCCCTAGATTATCTTCATCCAATTCTCTTAAATCAGTTTCATATGTATAATCTCTTGTTAAAGCAACCGCATCTGTACTAGCTAAAGGATCGTCCTCAGCTAAACTCATGATTGATCCATCTGACCAATAAAAATATTCGTTACCCATTGCATCAAAACGATCAGTTTTGGATAAAAATTCAAAAGATGAAAAGCCTACACCTATAAAAGGATGAAAGGATGAGCGGTGTTCTTGAAAAAGTGGATAGAAATTATAATAAAGCATTGCTGTGCCCATTCGGATTCGAGATTCAAAATTATAACTCCTTTTTAAAGTGCGCTCATTTGCTGCAATTTTAGCATAGGTTGCAGAAAGTTCAATATTGAACATTTTTGAAACCGGAGCATTGACATAAACCAATCCTCCAATTCGATTCACAGTTGAATTAAAGTTTTTTTGATAATTCTGGACTTCGCCATAATAGGTCATCACACCTGTTCCTAATCCTAATCTAGGACGAAAGACTTGCTGGAGCGTGTCCTGAGCAAAGGATTGTGCGGAGCAAATAAGGAATAAACTTAATATGCTGTATGTGATGTGTTTATTCAATTCGGACGTTTATATCTATATTCTAAAGATACATGAAAATCAAGAGACTCTTATCAAAACACTATATTTTTCGACTAATCGCTCATTTAGGAGTTTAAGCCCGTTCAGCGCTAAGGTAAAATAAAGTTTGTCATGTCAATTTCAAAGATGTCACGCGCACCCATTCCTTTATTTTCAGTAGATGAAAATTTTGAATAATAGGCCCGTTTTAATTTGCTATGATACACAAAATGCGTTTCGTCAGATACTGTATTAATAGGATAACCGAGGTTTACTGGTTTTTCCCATTCACCACCATTGTTTTTGGTGACATAAACATCATATCCACCCATACCTTCATGACCAGTTGAGCTAAAGAATAAATAAACCCCATCTGGGCTTATGTTAACAGTAGTTTCATTGCCAGCAGAGTTTACAACGTCACCTAAATTTTCGGGCTTAGTCCATTCACTACTTCCTTTGTAAGTTACCCATATATCAGATCTTCCTTCACCACCAATTCTTTCACTCACAAAATAGCCCGTTTGACCATCTTCTGTTAAACTTAAGGCAGCCTCAAAATATAAACTGTTAATCGGTTTCCCAATAGCTTTAGGCGAATTCCAAGTTCCTTTACGGTTCAGTTTACAATAAAAAACATCCGAACTTCGTGTTTTAGGTTTAGGCGATTTTAAGGTCATAGTATTAACCGTCATATAAAGCGTTTTTCCGTCAGCAGAAATATGGCTTATTGCATCCATTCCTTTTGTGTTTACTCTATTCATTAAGTCAGACGAATTGGTAGCTTCGCCCCAATTTTTCGTTTCCTCATCCCATAAACTCACATAAATATCTTCGAAATAACGCTGGTCGCCGGGGCTAATTCCACCGCCTTTATTATCAGCGCGGCGCGATACAAAATAAAATGCTTTCCCATCTGGAGATAGCGTAGGTGCTGTTTCTTCAAATGCAGTATTAATATTAATGGACATTCTTTCAATAGAAATATCCATTGGAGCAGCCATCAATTCCTTAGCGCGTTCGCATTGGTCAATGTGAAATTGAATTTGCAATTCTTTTGCGCGAATATCAGAAAGTGGCGCCAATGCCAATTTATAATTGCCAATGGCCTCGTCTAAGTCTCCAATTCGGTGTTGACAAAGAGCTAAAACATTACGCGCTTCTACGTCAACTTGATCATCAATTTCAAGTGACTGTTGCACATACACTTTTGCCTTCTCATAATTCCCAAGTGCTAAATGACATTCTGCCAACCAATAAATTGCCTCTGCATTAGCTTTGTCTTTATTCAATGCCTCACGGAATTTCACTAAAGACATGCGATAGCTTCCTTCATTGTAAAATCGTTTCCCTTCTGATATCAAATATTTGGCTGTACCTTTTTCAAAGACAGTCGAAGTTGAATCGGGCGGGCTCATTCCAAAACTAAATCCTGCACTCGTAAACATTAATAATGCCAATATCCATTTCATGTTTTTCATTTTATAAAATATAAAAATAATGTTTTCGCGTTAACGCATAGCAATTACTGATCCAAATCTTCCGTAATGTCTTTATTTTCTGGTGGGCTTTCATCATTCTCCGCTTCTGATTTAGCTTCTTCGGCTGCCAATTCTGCCTCTTGTAACGCGTGCTCGTTTTTACTTAAGTCAACCAATTCATGCATTGATAAAGTGGCAGATGTAATAGCTAAAATAGGCGCTATTGCCGCTAATATAAAGGTAACCACTAAAATTGTTCCCCAAAGTAATTGTGTGCTTGTGTCTGTTGGTAGTTTAGAATATCCTCTAAAAACATAAAAGAAGGAAAGAAAGAAAATAGAATAAATACTACCGATAGCAATTGCTAACCCTCTGTGTTTAGAAACAAAATAAATACTTTGTTGAATGTTGAGTCTGCGTCTTTCGTTCACATAATCGATAAAAGCGAAGCCGTAAAAGTAAAATCCTATTGCTATTGGAATAGAGAAAGCGAGTACGTTTTTTACTGTTCCTCCAAAATAGGATGCAATACCGAGAACAATTACAATGAAAAAATATTCCCAAAAAATGTTGCGCATGGCAATTCTAATACCGCGTTTAATATCGCTTACTAATTGTTTTAAATTGAATTTATATTTATTTCCAGCTATAATGTTTTCAATACGTTCTGATAAATAGGATAGTACTGGTGATAAGATGATTACCACAATGTATAGGGTGAACTTTGTGAATATTAAATAGAGTGAATCAAAGAATAACATCTTGATGGTGATCCAAGTTAAACCGCGAACAGTTTCTATATTCTTGGCGTTATCACTTATTTCGTCTGCAATTCTAGCCTCAACACCTTCAAAATAAAGGCCCAACCAATATACCCCAGCAAACAATACTAAAGGAAATAAAACAAACCAGTATAACTTATGCGTTATCAAGAAGCGGATGCCCTTGATATAATTCTTATATCCAAGTCCTAAAAGTTGAAAAAAGTTCATTTCAAATCGAAATTTGGATAAAAATACGAATGCTGAATCAATATGAAAGCGAAAAACGAAATAATTGTATTCAGTAAAAAAGTATTTGATTAATTTTAGCAGAAATAATCCCTTGGATTTCTTATACACATATCATCCCATTTGGATTTTGGTAGCGGTTCTTATCGCTTTCATCTATACATTTATTCTTTATCGTAAAGATAGATTGTTAGAGGATATTGGGCGCGCGCTTAAATGGGGCTTGGCTGTATTCAGATTCATTGCCGTATTTGTAATTGCCATTCTATTATTGGGAATCATATTAGAAAATTTTACCGAGCGAAAAGAAAAACCACTCCTATTTGTAGTCAATGATAATTCGGCATCCGTTTTACTGTCGAAAGATTCGACCTATTATCAAACCGAATATTTGGAAAAATTAAAGCAATTTTCAAGTGATTTAGAAGAGGGGTTTGAAGTTATTAACTACGATTTTTCCGCTTCATTATCACCAGGGTTTGCGGCAGACTATGATGGGAAATCAACAGATATTTCTGCTGTTTTTAATGGCATTTATGATGAGTATACCAATCGTAATATTGGTGGGATTGTCTTAGCGTCAGATGGGATTTATAATACAGGGGCGAATCCACTTTACGCCATTGCGCGCAAGAGCTTTTTGCCCATTTTCACTATTGGTTTAGGCGATACTAGCTTAGTTCGGGATGTTCGTGTTGATCGTGTCAACCATAATGAAATTGCCTTTTTGGGGAATCAATTTCCTGTTGAAGTTTCTATATCTGAATCTCTTTGTAACAGTGAAAATGTGAGTGTCGCCATTTATGACGGAGATAAATTAATAAAGCAAGAACGCATAACTTTTAACAGTGATGAGGCGCAAGTAAAAGTGCAATTTGTATTAACCGCTAGTCGAATTGGGTTTAGAAAATTCCGAGCAGTTGTTAGCGCCGTCGATAATGAATACAGTATTAAAAATAATTCAGCCAACTTTTATATTGAAGTAATTGATGGGCGCCAAAAAATTCTAATTGCAACAAAAGGTCCGCATCCAGATGTTGGTGCTATCCGATTTGTAATTGACAATAATAAAAATTATGAGGTGGATGTCATGAAAATTGACAAGGTCGATAATCTGACACCTTATGATTTAGTAATCGTTCATAATTATGAGGATAAAAGCGCAGCTTTAAATACCTATATTGAGAATGGTGAAGGACCGGTGTTATTCATTTTGGGTGCCCAATCGAATATGAAGGCGCTAGAAAAATTGAAAGTCGGATTTACCGGTTCAAGCACGGACGTGGAAGAAGTTGGCTTTGCTCATAATCCCAATTATAAAGAAATTTTAGTGTCACCAGCAAGCATACAAGTTTTTTCAAATGCGCCGCCTTTGCAAGCACCTTTTGGTAATTATAAGTTTAGTGATGCAGTTGAAATTTTGGCCTTTCAACGGGTTGGAAATATTTCGCTTGACAAACCACTCATTTATTTTTCGCAAAAGCAAGAAAGCAGATTTGGTGTTATAATGGGTGAAGGTATTTGGAGATGGCGTTTATATGATCAATTGAAAAATAGAAGTACAGATAACTTCAGCGACTTTTTTGGTAAAATTATAACGTATTTAGCCGTTAAGGAGAATAAAGATCCTTTTAAAGTGCATTTGAAAAATGAATATACCGAGAATGAAACCATTTTAATTAAAGCCGAACTTTATAATAAGTCATTTGATTTAGTGAATGAACCAGAGGTCAGTTTTAAATTTTCAAATGAAGAAGGGGATGAGTTTGAATCATTCTTTGTAAAAACAGCAAATGCTTACCAATTGGATTTGGGTAAATTAAAGCAAGGTGTTTATTCTTGGACTGCTTCAACCGTATTTCAAGATCAGCGTTATTCTAAAAGCGGAACATTCTTGGTGCGAGAAATAAAAATAGAATATTTGAATTCAGTCGCCAATCACCGTTTGTTACGTACAATTTCTTCTAATTCAGCTGGATCTTTTTATTTCCCAACTGAAATTGATGAATTGAAAACAGCTATCAATAAGCGTGATGATATGGTCACGGTGGTTTATCAAGAAAAGGAATTTGATGATTTGATTGACTATAAATGGCTCTTCTTTCTGATTGTAGCCCTATTTACTGTTGAGTGGTTTATTCGCAAATTTAATGGAGCTTACTAATCGCCTTGTCGGCTAGATTTTACACTGTTTTTTTGATTTCAGCGGCAATTTTCATTACATTTAGGAGACCAATTGACAAACCATGAAAAGTATTTACGCTCTCCTTTTTATTTTATTAGGACTTAATTCCTTTGGGCAAGTTATTGACCCCGAAGGTTATGCTTCGGAATTTGAAAGTGCATATGCATCCTATCCTACAATTCCGAAAGGATTATTAGAAGGTGTGGCTTTTGCTCAAACTCGAATGCGACATATCGAAGGGAATAATGAAGGTTGTTCAGGTATTCCCCAAGTTAAAGGAGTCATGGGTTTAACGGAAGATGGGAAAGGATATTTCAATAATAATTTGCGTTATATTTCAGGACTTTCTGGTTTCTCGATAAACGAAATTAAAACAAACCCTGCTATTAATATAATGGCCTACGCAAAGGTCTATGCTAAAATAATGGAACGCAAATCCATTGCTACAGAAGATTTTCAAGCGCATGATCAAATTCTAAAAACACTTTCTGAAATTCCTTGGAATAAAAATGCTGCAAGCGATTTTGCTTTGAGTTGTTTCACCTATGAAGTTTTTCAGTTTATAAATAACGAAACCTATCAGACACTTTTTGAATTGCCAACTCGTTCAATTGATTTAGCGACCATTTATGGAACTGAAAATTTTGGAGTTTTGTCAGGTGAATCAATTTATATAACACCATCTGAAGTTATAGATGCCGAACGGCGAAAGTTCAAAAAAATGAATCGTTCAACGGAGTATGGACCTGCGATTTGGGATGCTGCCCCGGCTTGTAATTATAGTTCACGCGGAGGTACTGCTGTTTCGGCGGTAACAGTACATACCATTCAGGGATCATATGCTGGAGCAATTTCATGGGCCCAAAATTGTCTTTCAAACGTTTCTTATCATTATGTAGCGCGTTCTTCTGACGGGCAAATCACGCAAATGGTAGAAGAAGCAGATAAAGGGTGGCATGTTGGTTCAGAAAATCCATACACCATTGGAATTGAGCACGAAGGTTATGTAGATAATCCAATCTGGTATACGGAGGCTATGTATACAGGGTCAGCGAACTTAGTGCGTGACATTACTGAAAGCGGTTACGGCATTAGTCCATTGCGAACTTTTAAAGGTCCTGCAACAGCGGGGACATTAACATTAGGCGCCTGTACAAAAATTAAAGGGCATCAACATTTTCCAGGCGCTTCGCATACCGACCCCGGTATCAATTGGGATTGGGAGCATTATTATCAATTAATAAATGGCATCCCGAGTCCCACTTTATATACAACTGTGACGGGTACTTTTTTTGATTCAGGAGGCGCACCTGAAAATTATGAAGATGACGAGCGAATTTTATATCTTATTCAACCTGCTGATGCAGCTTCAATAACCTTAAATGTAATAAGCTTTAATCTAGAATTAGATTGGGATTTCATGTATATTTATGATGGTGACAATGTTGATGCACCGTTAATTGGGGAATATACGGGGGGAGAAATAGATGATATCATAACCTCCTCAGGAGGCAGTGTTTTAATTGAATTTAGATCTGATTGTAATACAAATTATGATGGATGGGAAATTGAATGGACTTCGATTGAAGGTTCAGGAGATGGAGATGAATTGGCACCTTATACAGAGGTAACTCTAGAAGATGATTGGTATACAATGGATTTTCTAGCGGCGTTTACAGATTTGGATGATACAGCAGGTTCAGGAGTTGATTATCAGTTTTATCAAGTGATTGATCATAATGGAATTGAATGGCGTGCGAATAATAATCGCGGTTTTTTCTCCGATAATTTTGATGACATCATTCATCCAGATTGGACAAGTGAAACAGGTACTTGGGCTATTTCTGATGGTTCATTGCAACAGACGGATGAGGTTTTAAATAATACCAATCTTCATGCAGATGTAAATCAGGATGATGCCGATAGTTATTTATACCATTGGTCAGGTAAGATGAGTGGAATTGGTGCTGATAAAAGAGCAGGTTTCCACTTTATGTGTGATGATCCAACTTTATTGAATCGTGGAAATTCATATTTCGTTTGGTTTAGGGAAGATGACGACAAAATTCAAATTTATAAAGTAGTGGCTGATGAATTCACCCTTTCTGATGAGGTTGAATTTACTTTTAGTGCAGATACTTGGTATGACTTTAAAACCGTGTATGATAAATTATCGGGTGAAATTCATGTTTGGGTGAATAATGCACATGTCCTATCATGGACAGATATTTCGCCATATACAAGCGGTAATTCAGTTTCATTTCGATCTGGAAATTCTGTATTTAACGTAAACAATTTTAAGGTTTATAAGAATAGAATAGAAGAAGGAGTAATTCTTGTTGGACCAACCGGTGATGCACGTTATCAAAATGCAGATCCTGAATCACCAGCGGCTAAAATTAAGTCAATCATTATAGATTCGGCTCTAAATGTTTCAACCATTGCTTCGCAATTTGCAGATATTGATTGGACTCCACCACTTAGCATCCCGTTTTTAAATGATGGTGAAGCTGCAGATATTGCCACCACAACGTCTAATACAGAATTGGCAGCAAACTGGGGCGAATCTACTGATCCAAATTCAGGATTAGCGCGATATTGGTATGCGATTGGTACATTTATCGGAGCAACAGATGTAGTTGATTGGACTGACAATTGGTATGCGGATACAGTAACACATACAGGGCTTTCTTTAACATTGGGAGAAACGTACTTTTTTTCCGTTAAGGCGGAAAATGGAGCAGGTTTACTTTCAGATATAATTTATTCTGATGGCCAATTACTTATCGAGCCTACGGAAGAACCCGTTGCGGAATTCATTGCCGATCACACCAATTTATGTGGCTTAGACTCTATCCAATTAGAAAATGGAAGTACAGATGCTTTGACCTATGAATGGTTTATTCCAGACGGAACACCTGATTATTCAACAGCAGTAAATCCATATGTACAATTTCCCATTTCTGGTATTTTCCCGGTTACTTTAGTGGCAACTGGACCTGGGGGGATTGATACCTTGATTCAGAATGTATTTGTTGAATTAGATGATCCACCAACGGCACTATTTGAACCAAGTATCTATGTCGTTTTATTAGATGATGGATTGGTAACGTTTGAAAACACCTCCATAAATGCAGACGGTTATTATTGGACATTTGGAGATGGAGGAGCCTCTGTAGATGAATCACCATGGCATACTTATGAGGCCGTGGGAGACTTTTTAGTATCGCTTATCGCAATTAATGGTGATTGTCCAAATGATACTAGTTCTGTAATCATAAAAGTACGTGAGGCAGACGGTATTTCTGAATTGGATGAGTTTTCAGTTTCAGTTTATCCAAATCCAGCCAAAGATCAACTCCAAATTAATGCATCAATAGCCAGTAATGAAAACTTTTCACTACAAATGTATGATGTGCAAGGACGGCAAGTGTTGAATCAAAACGCACTGAACTTCACCAGTAATAAAATTATTTCCATTGCACATTTAGCTAAGGGGGTATATCACATTCAATTGCTTGTTGGTGAACGCATGTTTACTAAGAAGTTAGTAATTGAATAATCGAAATCAAATTATTCAACACTGAATAGCATTCCGTTAAAATTTATAACCGAGTCTAATTAATGGAGATATTTTGGTCCAATTCCATTGTAAAAGGTCAATTTCAAAATCTTGGTCGGGTATCGGATATTCAAAAGGACTGCCTTCAACAGCTGGATAAACCGTTTGGACACTTTTACCATCTACGCGGTGAGCAGCTTTTGAATAGGACATTGAAAAATAAATTTGCATTTCCATAGAAATGAGGAGCTTATCGTTAAAATGGTATTCTGGTTTTATGTAGGGGCCAATTCCAAAAATAAACGCTTTTCCTAATTCAATTGATCCAATAACTTCTGAAGTTTGATGAGCGGTTGAAACGTATCGTTGAAAATGGTCAGTTTTTGAATAGTAATTGTTTTCTGCATCTAGATAAGTAACTTGACTTAATTCAAACCCAAGGTCAAGATTTACACGCTCATGTAGCTTTATTCTCTTTGCCAATCCTAAGAAAATATTAATATGCCTTTGAGTGTAAGTATATTCAGCATAGGCAACATTTTTATAACCATTGTCATACGTGTTTAAATAGGTGCTCTCAAATATATTTCTGAAAGTGAGGCCAATTCTTGGTCTAATAATCAAGTTATTATTAAAAACTCTTTCATAACCTATTCCTACAGCGTTCGAAAAGTAGCGTCTTTTAACTGTGCTTTCATGCCATTGTTGCAAAACCCAGTTATCATTATAAAAAAGAGATAGAGAAGGTGTTTGAATCGGACTGTAAAATTCAACAAATAGAGAGTTTTTTTTTTTCTTGTGCTTGTAATTGCCCAATAAAAAATGGACTAATGATGAATGTTATTGTTGCTTTCATTTTAGAGTATTAGGATTACCTAAAACTAATTATTTTTTTTAAAAGTAAATAGATCCTAAAAATGAGATGTCTTAGCCTTCTAGTAGAAGTATTTACTCTCAATTAATAGATTAAATGATGTCAACGTTTAACCGGACGATTGAAAAACAAACACTAAACTTGGTGTGCGCACCTTGCGCTTTACAATGCAGTTTTTTTTCGATATATTTGATAAACACAATTCAAAACAAAAAAAATGAAAAAAGTAAAAAGCATTGCCCAATTTGACAAAACCTTAAACTCAGATCAACTCTCTAAAATTTCCGGTGGACTTACAACAGTAGAATACATCATAATATTAGCCTTGACAAATGACGATAAAGAATCTGACGGAGGAGGACGTTCGTAAGTTTTAATCATAATCAAAAACAGAAAATATGAGAAAAGTAAAGAGTATTGCTCAATTTGATAAAACGCTAAATTCAGATCAACTTAGTAAGGTTTCTGGTGGAGCTGGAGCGACTGAATATATCATACTATTGATCTTACGAAATGACGATAAAGAATCTAACGGAGGAAAATAATTGTAATATCTTAATAATCAATTAGAAATAAAAGAACCATCTTGATTAATCAAGATGGTTCTTTTATTTTCGGCAAATTAATTTTACAAACCAATCTAAAACTGGTACATGTATTCTGTCTTAATTAAATCAGTCCAATAATTTGGGGTTTAAATTTTGTAAAAGTGGAAATTTAGGGCAAGTGTAATACTGAAATCGAATTTTATAGACAAGAGACCAAATAACCATTAAAACAAAATTTGGCGCACTCATACCATTTATTACTTAAATGCTGTGGATACCATTTATTTTTAGGTAAATTTATATTGATTTATTCCTTGTTTTGAATTAAAAACTGGAATTCATTGATATTACCCAAACCGCATATTGAAATTAACTGATTTAGACATGATGAAAAAATTATTGATTGGTATTACTTTATTGTTAATGACCATTCCTTCAATCGCTCAAAAGAATAAGGACAAAAATAAAGAAGTCGAAGATAAAAAGGAATTGATAAATTCTGGATTGGTTTCAGGCTTAAGTTGGCGTAATATTGGTCCGGCATTAACCGCTGGTCGAATTGCCGATATGGCTGTAAATCCAAACAATCCGAATGAATTTTATTTAGCGGTTGCATCAGGTGGTGTGTGGAAAACAACCAATCATGGAACAACATTTGATCCGATTTTTGATGGCCAAAGCTCTTATTCAATTGGTTGTGTAACTATTGATCCAAATCAAACAGCAACGGTTTGGGTGGGTACAGGTGAAAATAATAACCAACGTTCAGTTGCTTATGGCGACGGAGTTTATAAGTCAATGGACGGCGGTAATACCTGGGAGAATATGGGGCTAGAAACCTCCGAGCATATTTCAAAAATTATTGTTGATCCGCGTAATTCAAATGTAGTATATGTTGCGGCTTATGGACCGCTTTGGTCTGCTGGTGGAGAAAGAGGTGTTTATAAAACTGTTGATGGCGGAGAAAACTGGGAATTAATTCATTCAGTTTCTGAAAATACTGGAGCGGCTGATTTAGTAATGGACCCTTCAAATCCTGACATTTTATACGCGGCTTTTCATCAAAGAAGACGTCATGTATTTACTTATGTCGGTGGTGGTGAAGAAAGTGCTGTATTTAAATCTGAAGATGCTGGAAAAACATGGATCGAATTGACAAGCGGATTACCTTCTGGTAAAATGGGACGTGTTGGTCTAGCTATTTCGCCTGCTGATCCTAATTATGTATATGCAATTGTTGAAGCCCAAAAAGGAGGGCACGGATTTTATCGTTCAACCAATAAAGGAGCAAGTTGGGAGAAAAGAGGTTCATATAAAACCAGTGGAAATTACTATCAAGAAATTTATTGTGATCCGATTAATAAAGATAAAATTTTCAGCTTAAATACATGGTTGCACCATTCAATTGATGGTGGTAAAACATTTGTAGCATCAGGTGAAACAAGTAAACACGTGGACAATCATTGTATGTGGGTAAATCCTGAAAACACCGACCATTGGATTGTAGGTTGTGACGGTGGTTTATATGAAACATGGGATCATGCCAACACATGGCAATACAAACAAAACTTACCTATTACACAGTTCTATAAAGTATCTGTAGATAATGATGCTCCATTCTATAACGTTTATGGTGGAACACAAGATAATAATTCATTAGGCGGTCCTTCTAGAACAATTAATAACGCTGGGATTCAAAATTCAGATTGGTATATCACCAATGGTGGCGACGGATTTGAATCGCAAATTGACCCCACTGACCCGAATATTGTTTATGCACAGGCACAGTATGGATGGTTGGTGCGTTACGATAGAAAAAGTGGCGAGAAAATAGGGATCCAGCCTATGCCTGGAAAAGGAGAAAAGGCTTACCGTTGGAATTGGGATGCACCACTTGTTATTTCAAATCACGATAGTAAAACACTTTATTTTGCTGCGAATAAAGTTTTTAAAAGTACAGATAGAGGGAATTCATGGACGACAATTTCACCTGATTTGACAAGGCAGTTAGATCGGAATAAATTGCCGGTGATGGGTGAAATACAATCGCCTGACGCAGTAATGAAAAACAAGTCTACCACCATTTTTGGAAATATTGTGGCAATGGATGAATCACCTAAGAATAAAGATTTAATTTATGTAGGAACAGATGATGGACTCATTCAGGTAACAACTGATGGTGGCGGAAGTTGGAATAAGAAAGATAATTTCCCAGGTGTTCCAAAAAGGACCTATGTGAATATGCTTATTCCTTCGCAACATGATGAGGGAACAGTTTACGCTGCATTTAATAATCACAAACAAGGAGACTTTAAACCATATCTTTTAAAAAGTACAGATAAAGGAACAACTTGGACAAGCATTGCTGGTAATTTACCTGAGCGTGGTTCTGTCTATGCAATTGCAGAAGATCATGTGAATGCTGATTTATTATTTGCGGGAACTGAATTTGGCGTATTTTTCACGGTTGATGGAGGGAAAAATTGGGTAGAACTTTCTACTGGATTACCAACGATTGCTGTGCGCGATATTGCTATTCAAAGAAGAGAAAATGATTTAGTATTAGGAACGTTTGGGCGTGGGTTTTATGTGCTAGATAATTATGCGCCTTTGCGCGATTTAAACAAAGAGACAATTGAAAAAGCCGCACATATTTTTCCAATCAGAACAGCTTTAGAATATGTTGAATCTAGTCCACTTGGATTAAGAGGGACAGGTTCTCAAGGGGCGTCACACTTTGCAACACCCAATCCAGAATTTGGAGCAACGTTTACTTATTATTTAAAACAGTCACCTAAATCACTAAAAAAGCAACGTTGGGGTAAAGAGAAAAAAGCCAAGGAGGCTGGAACAGATATAGATTATCCAACTTATGAGGAATTTGTTGCGGAAGATACTTACGAAGATGCTTATGTATTGTTTGTGATTAAAGATGACAAAGGCAATGAAGTGCGGAAGTTAAAAACTGCTGCAAGCGAAGGTATTAGTCGAATCACTTGGAATTTGCGTTATCCAAGTACAAATCCAATTAAAACAAACTCAGGTTCAGTTGGCAGGTATAGTAATCCGGATGAAGGACCACTAGCATTACCTGGAACTTATTCCGTTGAAATGTATTTGAGTGATAATGGCGTCTTGTCAAAAGTTTCAAATTCACAGTCGTTTGATGTGAAAGCATTAGAGAATTCTTCATTGGCGCGCCAATCTGAAGCTAACTTGGCTTTCAAACGTGAATTGTCTGAACTAAGAAGAAGAATGAGAGGGACATCCAATGAATTGAATGAAACCGAGAGTAGTTTAAGTCACATTAAAGCGGCTATTCAACAGTATCCGGATGCGGACATTAAATGGATGAAAGAAGTTAAAGCATTGGAGAAATTAATGCACGACATCAACCTTGGTTTGTGGGGAGATTATCATAAATCAAACAGAGATGTTGAAACATTACCAAGTGCTGGCGGAAGGTTAGAGACAATTGTTTATCAAAGTTGGTATTCTACCTCAGATGCAACTGCTACTCAAAAAGAACAACTTGCAATTGCAACGGTGGAGTACGCTCAGATTAGAACTAAAGTAGATGATTTAATTATGCGAATTGGTGAGCTTGAAAAGCAAATGAACATTGCAAAAGTACCATATACACCAAATCGTCAAGGTTGGAAGAGTGAGTAAGAAGAATGGTTTTCTGATTTTTGTTTTAAACGTGCAGCATGACCGTTTGCATCTGATGCATGGTATGATAAAGAAATATTCTCATTTAGAGAGTTAGAAATGCAAATAAATAGCTCTTGTTTTGAACGGGTAATCAAGAAATATTAGGTTTGATGAATTACAAACTCAAAGATTAAAATGAAGCTATTCTTTTCTTTTTTCATTTTATTATTGGCAAAGACAGCAGTTAGCCAAGACTTCAATTTTTATAAAGGAGTTAATGCTTTAGGTGTTAAAAAGATTGGACTGTTGGATGAGAATGGTCGTGAATTAACCGGGTTGAAATGGTCCATTTATAATTCTTCGGAACTTACTCAATTTGATGAACCTTTGGCAGCTGTCAGTGAAGACAGAATGAATTATTATTTAATTAATCTAAAAGGAGAAAGGACTTCATTGTTCACATTTCCGGTTGCTTATCATAATATAACGGATACTCGTTTGGAATATAAAGGGGATTTAAAAATCACTTATTATATGGATGCCGCAACATACGTCTATTCGGATTATCGCTATTATTTGAACGAAGACTGTGCTTGCGATCCTAGGCCGTATTATCCTTGTCCTGCACGTTTTCCAATGGATACTGTAAACGCTTCTGAACCGATTAAAAAGGTGCAGCAAATGCAATTTGTTTTGGAGTTTTACACCCTTGATAGCGCATTGCAAATTTGCATGCAATTGACTGATGAAAATCCAAGAGAGCCGCAATATCAGTATTATAAAGCATGGTTAATTGACGAAGCTTTTCCAGTTTCCTATGAACGGTTTAAAAGCGACAATTATAAGGATGATGAATTTCCAAGTTATATGTGGGATGAATTAATCCGGCGGAGAGATAAAGGATTGATTGGAGATGATGCCGAAATGTTAATGTATTTGGAACAATATGAATTCATCCAAGATGAAGTAGAGAAGTTGGGGAATCGTAAAACTTGGTTTGAAAGCAATGCAAAAGATGCTACGAAATTTATTTTATTTGAGGCTGATTATTTAACTATTATAGGTGCTGAGAATCATGAAGAATTCCTTAATGAGGAGAATTACGAAATGCGAACGCGCAATTACTATAAAGTAATTGATGCTTTAACGGAGGTATATGAATATGAGCTAGACGAAGACATTATTTTGTTGACGAAGGCCTGGCAAAATAGAATATTATATCATTTTTATTTGGAACATAATAGGTCAAGTAACAACATTTTTCCTTATGAAGCGACCTATAAAAGGAATGAAAAAGAAATCTTAAAAAGTCCACATTTATATGATTTATTTCAACGCGAGAAAGAATGGTTTTTATTCCGTGTGAATGCGACTTGGAGAAATAATCAACCTGGCATTGGTTTTACAGCAAGTAATGCCTTAGTGACCCGATACAATAAGCTCTGGACGTCTGAAGTAAGTTTCGGCGTAGGATATAATCACTTTTTTATAAACGACACCTATGGAGAGTTTTATCTAGACTTCACGTTGAATCCTGTAGGTTTTGCAGAGATGCGATTTAGTCCATCCATTTTAACAAATTATGACGGCACAACTGGTATAGGTTTTTTACCAACTGTAGGATTAAGAGTTTGGGATATTTATATTGGTTATGGCTATAACTTTGCGCGCAAATCTAAATTTGAAGCAATTCGAGGACATAGTTTTGGTTTCAGTTATGGCTTTACGCCATTTAAAAGCAATTATTTTATCCAGAAAGAAGATGGGTATGAACTTTAGGTTCTCAATACAATTTTAGTTGACCTCTCTTTGTTCGGTCAACTAAAATCACTCGAACTGACCGCAATATTTGTTGGTTGATCAATCTTTTTCGGTCAAGTAATATTACTCGAACTGACTGCAATATTTGTAGGTTGACTTCTATTTGTTCGGTCAATTAAAATCACTCGAACTGACCGTAATATTTCTTGGTTGATCTCTCTTTGTTTGGTCAAATAAAATCACGTGAACTGACTGCAAAATTTCTTGGTTGACCTCTATTTGTTCGGTCAAGTAATATTACTCGAACTGACCGCAACTTTTGTTGGCTGCTCTCTATTTGTACTGTCAACTAAAATCAATCGAGTTGACCGCGGGGTGGGGTGGGATTAATAAAGCTTTCAATTCACTTTTTGATCTTCTTGTTTTTATAATAATTGTTTTTAATTAATTATTCAACGAATTTACCACTTACTCATTTGATACAAGACTGAAGTGAAATTTATTAAAAACCTCCAACCGCCTGGGGCGGATAGTGTTTTTAATAAATGTCTTGTCTCTGCTCTTGCAAGCGGTGCATCTGTTTCAAAATTAAAAAACAATTATTATGTCAAAAAAACAGGAAGAATTAACGGCGAGTGAAAAGATAAAGCCTTCGAGAATCATTGGTAGAATTGAAAAATTGAGCACATTGTTAAAGGTTTATCAAGGTTTACGGGAAGTAAAATCTAATAACTATCAAATTCAACGTGAGATTTGTGATCTAGAAAACGCAATTGGAGCACTTGAAAGTCAGCTAGAAGACTTGGTTGATAAATTAAATATCTGCGAGTCGTCTGAATAGACGTGATTTACAAATGAAACGGTTCGATTTGATAAATTAGAGCCGTTTTATTTATTTAGGTTAGTTTTTTAAATTTTCGGCTTTCAATTCACATTAATTGAGCAATCCCGCCCTTACCACTATTAAAAAGAAGGTCCAAAGCACTTAAATTATCCTCAAAATCACCTTTGTTGAGCACTTGATGGTAAGCATTGGTTTGATAATTTGTTCTGGTTTTGGGAAACAATTCATTTTTATTTGCAATAGAGCTTTCCTCGTTTGTACTTGCAAATCGGAGGGTACAATCAATCTCAAAACTAGCGATTAAAAGAGTAGTCAATTCTAAATTTAGATCTACCAATCGCTTGTGTTTTTTTTGCATAATAAGAAAGAGGTCCTCCCCATAAAATTCAAAGTATGGCGCTCTACGATAAGCACTTTCAATAGCTTTAATGTGATCTTTTTGCCAACTTTCTGAATAGCTAATCAATACATCAGACATGAGGGTTTCTTTTCCATTTGGCCGGATAAGTGGAACCACCAAATTTTGTAAACCGTTTGCCGAAAGAATAGTGCACCTGCTGCGGTAGCTTTGTTTTTGAAAACGTTCATTCACATCCAAAATCACTTCTTGATGTTCCTTCAGTTTCGATAAATAGGCCAAATTCCCTATGTAACTTGTCGGCAAAATGATTGATTTCCCGTCAGCTATGGAGGCTTTAAAAGTTATTAAAGGGTCGAGATCAATTACTGTTTCACCTGTAATAATTTGTGCAATTTCTTGCTCACTTTTTGTCTTTAGTTCCACTTCAAAAGCAATGGCTTGCCTAACGTCACTAAATGATTTTTGAAATACCAGATGAACTGGTCGCCTTGCAAAAGTATAAGCACTTTCGTTATCACCATTGGCATGATAAGATACACGCGCTTCAACGTTTTTGGTTATACCAAAATGATAAGTTCCATCAGCGCATAAAAGAATATAAGCAGTAAACATGTGTTAGGACTTAATCAATCCCTGAAAAAATTCTTTCCCAACGAACACCTTCGGCTCCTTTCGACATCCAAATAAATGCTGCACGTCCTACAATATGATCTTCTGGCACAAAGCCCCAGAAACGAGAATCTGCTGAATTGTTTCTATTGTCTCCCATTAACCAATAGTAGTTCATTTCAACAGTGTATGTCGTAACCTTTTTGCCGTCGATATAAATTCCATCTGCCTTTTCGGCTAAAGTATGGTGTTCATAAGCCGTAATAATTCTGCGGTATTTCGGTAGTGATTTATGGTTGAGTTCAATCACATCTCCACTTGAAGGAATTTTTAACGGGCCAAAATTATCTTCCGTCCAGTCGTATTGCTTGTTATTCGGGAAAATATGATAATAGGCTTCAGTTTCATTATTTCGCAACGCTTCGTTGTAGTATCCTTTCTGTTTGAAACTCGGGGTTAAATTCGGAAATTTATCTTTGATTTCAGCATATTTAGCTTTTGTCAAAGGAACCATAATATTACCGTCATCATCTACACTTAGCTCGTTTGCGCTGCAACCATAGTTTACAATGTAGTAGTTGTTTTCTGCAACTGTCCATGCTCTTCTAGGGTGTTTTTCACCAATTATAGCATAATTGTATTGCATATAAGGGGCTTGATAAGCCAATTCATCATTGATGTATAATTCCTTATTTCGAACCTCTACTATATCACCGTGAATAGCAACACAACGTTTAATGTAATTTTCTCTTTTATCAACAGGTCGCGCTAAAATGCCATTAATAGCTGTATACTTTCGTTTTCGATCTGCATCATCTTGTATTCTACAATAGACCTTGCCTTGATCAAAATTAATTCGAGCTCTATTGACGTAATAATCCATGTTTGCCTCAAAACCGTCCACGCCTAAGCCATCTTTAAGTGCAATAAGAAAAGCTTCATCCATCAAAATTTGTTCGTAGGTATGCCCAATTAAACCATAAGGCATTCGCGGATCATTCAAGGCGCTATCTCCAGCTGGAAAGTTGAATACAGTCACATCATTCCGTTCTACAAAACGCAATCCAGGGACACGTGTATATGGAACTTTTTGAATTTCAACATAAGATTTGACATTCATTAAAGGCGCAAAGCTATTGTGCACAACTGGGTAAGAGAATGGTGTCATTGGAACGCGTGGTCCAAATGTCAACTTCTCAACAAATAAGTAATCGCCTACCATTAATGTTTTTTCCATTGATCCCGTAGGAATCGTATATGGTTCAAATACATATGTTCGAATGGCACTTGCTGCTATTAGTGCAAATAAAATAGCGTCTCCCCATTCTTTAAAAATGGATTTTTTCCCAGATTTTCTACTGAATCCTAATTTTGAAATCGGCCAAGCAATCGCATGTCCAATAATTGGTAAAGCGAAGAATAAAGCAACATGATCACTAGGCGCGCGCGCATCTACTTGTTTTGGAATGTCCCAATTTGTATCCTTAACAGGTACAGTTTCTTCATTCTTTGCAATTTTCCAAAAAACAGGGAAAGGAAATAAAATTCCTAGCACCGTTTCTTTTGCTCCATAAACTCCAAATTTACGAATCACCGTTACGTTAATGGCGGCCCACATAATAAATTGGATACCTGGCATCAATAAAAAGATGACCCAATACCAAGGTTGTTTACACGCACGTAGTACTACAAAATAATTGTAGAACGGAATATATGCTGTCCATGCTGGCGCATCAATGCGCGGTAAAAACTTAAACCAAAGCCCAATTACCGGTGTCAGTACGATAATTAAATATCCTATTATTAAACCTAAATATTCCATATTAAAATTTTAAAACGTCTTGCATTGTAAATACACCCTTTTTACCAATTAACCACTCTGCGGCTAAAACACTTCCTTGTGCAAAACCTTTACGGTTGTGCGCGGTATGTTTAATCTCAATGGTATCAATTTCAGATGTGTACTTTATTTCATGTGTTCCGGGCACCTTAGGTAAACGAAGCGATTCAATTGAAAGGGCTTCCTTATTTTCCAAGGCAATCGGTTTATTATTTTCCCAACTGTTATACTGTTGGTGTTCTTCTATAATTTGCTCGGCCAAACTAATTCCTGTTCCACTTGGCGCATCTAATTTTTCTGTATGATGAATCTCCACAACTTCTGCCGAATATTCATTCAACTCGTTCATGATTTTTGCTAAATACCGATTTACCGCAAAAAAAGCATTTACACCTAAACTAAAATTTGTGGCGTGAAGCATGGTTCCATTATTTAAAGCGCAATAAGTGCTTAATTCATCCAATTCAGTATACCATCCTGTGGTGCCAATAGCTATTGGGATAGATCGATCAATCGCAAAACGAATGTTTTCTGCAGCAAACTCTGGTTTCGAAAATTCAATGATTGCATTCGTATCGCTATAATCAAATGACTCCTTTGGATTAGAACTATCAATACGTGCAGAAATTTGATGGCCTCGTTCAATTGCGAAGGCCTCAATTTCTTTCCCCATTTTTCCGTACCCAAAAAGTGCGATATTCATTTAAAAAAGTTTCTGCGAAAATAAGAATTTTAATGCTGATTTTCTTTCGTACTAGCATATCATTTTCGCGCAGTCATTAACCAGTTAGTAAAAGAAACAAAAATTCGTTACAAAAAGCTTTTGAGAAACTAGGTTTAACTAACTTCTTTTTCAGTAAATTTGTACTTACACATCCGTTAATTTTTATTCAAATAATGAAATATTATTTTATTCTTCCAACACTTTTTATAAGTCTTTTTTTTGTGAGTTGTAATGCAGATTCAGAGTCTAATGATGGGGATAATCTGATCGGAGATGAGTATCAAGAAATGATTGAACTCATGGAGGGCTCAGATGAGCCGAATCCTGAGGACAAAAGTGCTTGGCAGAATTATTTTGAAATGGCTGTTCCAGAACCTATGCTAGAAATGGATGAATTGAACCCCGCTGCTATAGCCCAATATGGCTATGTTGAGGAGGTTATGGTTGATTCTGCAAATAGCATTGTAAAAGAACATTATTTAATTGTATTGATGGAATTGAAAGATTCAATTAAAGCATATCCTGTGCAACGAGAGTTGGATGCCATGATTTATAGAAATGATGCGGTTAATGCTTTATTAGGAAATGATAATGGATTTAAAAATTTGACGGAAGAACCTCAGATTGAAAGTTTACATGGATTAGATTGTGTTCGTAACGAATTGTCACGGACGCTGATGGGGAATAATGGAGAGATATTATTGTATTATCAAATGGCAATTGTAGAAGGAGAAAATGCGTTTTATCAAATATTATCGTGGTGTGTCGATTCGCAACGAGATGATTTTGAATATGAAATGGAGAAAATTATTAATTCATTTAAAGAGGTTTAAGGCATAGAAGCTTGAAATTTATTCCAAGCATAATTTGTATTTTTGATCCTTTATTTAACCAGAACTAAAACATAAATCAATGAAACTGAAATTATTCACATCAGCATTGCTGCTTTTTATATTGCTGTCGGCTTGTGGTGGTGATAAAAATTTTGAAGAAAAAAACATTGACGGACAATTCACTATTGAACTGCCAACGTATATGGTTGAAATAGATTTGGGAATCCCTCAGGCTTCAGTTCAATACGGGAATGAGATGAAAGAGCATTATATTACTGTCATTAAAGAATCAGCGCCAGAACTAGAGGCCTATGGAGTGGTAGATGTAGCAACGTATGCAGATGTGTATGTCTCAGGAATCGAAATGTCAATTGAATCGGCTGTTGTTAATCAAATTGGAGATGGGATTGAGGAGCACAATGGTATGCAAACTGTTACCTTCGAGGTAAATGGGGTTTTGCCTGAGGAGAACCTTGAAATTTATTATTACGTCAAGTTTTATAAAAGTGAAACCACTTATTATTATGTGTTAGATTGGACAATGGCCAATTTTAAAGATGATTATTTAAGTGATATGAAAAGAATTACGAATTCAATAAAAGAACTATAAATTATGTCAGACGATAAGAAGATTATATTTTCAATGGTGGGTGTGTCCAAGTTAACACCTCAAGGTAAACCAATTATAAAAAACATTTATTTATCCTTTTACTACGGAGCAAAAATTGGTATTATCGGGATGAATGGTTCGGGTAAATCTACTGTTCTAAAAATTATTGCAGGACTAGATAAAGCTTACCAAGGAGATGTTGTTTTTAACAGCGAATATTCAATTGGATATTTGGCGCAAGAACCGATCATTGACGCTGAGAAAACAGTGAAAGAAATTGTACAGGAAGGTGTGCAATCAACAGTTGATTTATTGAAAGAGTACGAAGAGATCAACGAAGGCTTCATGGATGAGGCAGTGATGAGTGATGAAGGTAAAATGAATGCTTTGATTGAGCGTCAAGGAACTGTTCAAGAAAAAATTGATCAGTTAGATGCTTGGGATTTGGATAGCAAACTAGAGCGTGCAATGGATGCGTTGCGTTGTCCTCCAGAAGATCAAAAAATTGGAACCTTATCAGGTGGGGAAAAAAGAAGAGTAGCGCTTTGTCGTTTGCTACTTCAAAATCCTGATATTTTATTATTGGATGAGCCTACCAACCACTTGGATGCGGAGTCGGTAGATTGGTTAGAACAACATTTAAAGCAATATAGCGGAACTGTAATAGCGATTACCCACGATAGATATTTCTTAGATAATGTGGCTGGTTGGATTTTAGAATTAGACCGTGGTTCTGGTATTCCTTGGAAAGGTAATTACTCTTCCTGGTTAGATCAGAAAACAACTAAGATGGCGGGTGAAGAAAAACAAGCCAGTAAACGTAGAAAAGTTTTAGAACGAGAGTTAGAATGGGTACGCATGAATCCAAAAGGAAGACATGCCAAGAATAAAGCCCGTTTAAGTAATTACGATAAATTATTAAGTGAAGATACTTCAACACGTGATGAACAATTAGAATTGCCAATTCCTAATGGTCCGCGTTTAGGAACCAATGTGATTGAAGCAGCTGGAGTTTCAAAGAGTTTTGATACCAAATTGTTGTATGATGATTTGAACTTTAATTTACCTCCTGCAGGTATTGTTGGAATTATTGGGCCAAACGGTGCTGGTAAAACAACCATTTTCAAAATGATTATGGATGAATTGACACCGGATGAGGGAGAATTCAAGGTTGGGGATACTGTTGAAATTGGCTATGTTGATCAAGATCACAAAGATTTGGACCCTGAAAAAACAATTTTTGAAGTGGTAACAGGTGGTACTGAACATATCGAAATTGGATCCCAAAAAATTAATTCACGTGCTTATTTAAGCCGTTTTAATTTCAATGGCGCCGATCAAGGTAAAAAAGTTGGTGTGCTTTCTGGTGGAGAAAGAAACCGTTTGCACTTAGCCATGACATTAAAAACTGAGGCCAACGTTTTATTATTGGATGAGCCAACGAATGATTTGGATGTGAATACGATTAGAGCATTGGAAGAAGGAATTTCGAGCTTTGCTGGTTGTGCCGTAGTTATTTCTCACGACAGATGGTTTTTAGATAGAATTTGCACACATATTTTAGCCTTTGAAAATGATTCAACTGTTTATTGGTTTGAAGGAAGTTATTCTGAATACGAAGAGAATCGTAGAAAAAGATTGGGCGATACACAACCAAAACGTGTCCGTTATAGAAAATTAATGAACTAGAAAGTTTAAAAAAAACAGGTATTTAAACCCGCTAAAAAGAGGTTTGTTCCCGATAGCTATCGAGAGCAAACCTCTTTTTTTTGTAATCATCTTAAAGACTGGATGAGAATAACTAAATTTGCACGCATAAATAAACGAGAATGAAGTACTATAACAATATCTTAGAAACCATTGGAAATACACCATTGGTGAAGTTGAATAGACTAACAAAGTCGCTTAAAGGAACTTTTTTGGCAAAAGTAGAAACCACAAACCCAGGAAACTCTGTTAAGGATAGAATGGCATTGAAAATGGTCAAAGACGCTGAAGCA
The DNA here is from genome assembly GCA_047623705.1 of Crocinitomix sp. Classification (GTDB taxonomy): domain Bacteria; phylum Bacteroidota; class Bacteroidia; order Flavobacteriales_D; family Crocinitomicaceae; genus Crocinitomix. The sequence goes on along the minus strand of JBLHOW010000020.1, from coordinate 1,925 downwards.
CAGGGGTTAATTAAACCTGGTGGAACGATAATAGAAGGAACTTCTGGTAATACTGGAATGGGACTAGCATTAGCATGTATTGAATACGGATATAAGTTAATTTGTGTTTTAAGTGATAAACAAAGTAAGGAGAAAATGGACATTCTTAGAGCTGTTGGAGCTGAAGTTGTTGTTTGTCCTACAGATGTTGAACCGGATGATCCAAGATCGTACTATTCAGTGTCTAAAAGGTTGGCAGCTGAAACGCCAAATTCTTGGTATGTAAATCAATATGATAATCCTTCTAACGCTTTAGCGCATTACGAACAAACTGGTCCTGAAATTTGGGATCAAACAGATGGGAAAATAACTCATTTTGTTGTTGGTGTAGGAACTGGTGGAACGATTTCTGGTGTTGGGAAATATTTGAAAGAGCAAAATCCTGATGTTAAAATATTAGGTATCGATACATACGGTTCTGTATTCAAAAAATACCATGAAACTGGAGTTTTTGATGAGAACGAAATTTATTCTTACATCACAGAAGGAATTGGAGAAGATATTTTACCAAAAAACGTCGATTTTTCAATTATTGATCATTTTGAAAAAGTGACTGATAAAGATGCGGCCGTAATGACGCGAAGAATTGCCAGAGAAGAAGGCATTTTTGTGGGGAATTCAGCAGGATCTGCCATTTCAGGTTTATTGCAAATGGAGGATATGTTTACAGAGGATGACATTGTTGTTGTTTTATTTCATGACCACGGAAGTCGTTATGTAGGTAAAATGTTTAATGATGATTGGATGCGTGAACGTGGATTCTTAGATGAAGGATTTAAAAATGCATCAGATTTAGTAGGGCAACATGGAGACAATAAGTTGGTGATGTGTGGTTCGGAAGAATTAGTTTCTCATGCTGTTGCGAAAATGAAGGCATATAACATCTCACAAATTCCTGTAACAAAGGATGGCGTAATTGCTGGCTTCGTAGATGATTCTGCTTTGTACCAATCAATAATTGAAGATGCAGCAATAATGGACGCTCCATTGAGTCAAGTAATGCAGGCTCCTTTGCCAGTTCTACAAGCAAATGCGACAATTGAAGAAATTTCAAAAAATGTGAATAAGCAAGTTCCAGCTGTCTTAATTGATATGGGGAATGGTGTGCATCACATTGTAACAAGACATGACTTAATCAACGCAATAGCGTAAATGATTGAATTAAAAGATCAAATGAATCGAACAATCCGCTTGGAAAAAACTCCAAAGCGGATTGTTTCTTTGGTGCCGTCTCAAACGGAGCTACTTTATTATTTAGGCTGCGCTGAGGATGTTGTAGGCATCACCAAATTTTGCATTCATCCCAATGAATGGTTTCGTAATAAAACGAGGCTAGGGGGCACCAAAAATGTCAATTTCGACAAATTGGAGGCCTTAAATCCAGATTTAATCATAGCGAATAAAGAAGAAAATTCAAAAGAAGACCTGGATCGCTTAATGGCGGACTATTCGGTTTATATGAGCGATATTTTTAACGTAGAAGACGCCTGTCAAATGATTAAGGATGTTGGGCTATTGGTTGGAAAGGAATCGGGGGCAAATAAACTTGCCGCAAAAGTTGAAACTGATTTTAAAAACCTACCGCAATTAAGCGGGTCGGTGCTTTATTTTATTTGGTCAAAGCCATATATGGTAGTTGGACCAAATACATTTATTGGACATATCATTCAACGTTTAGGAATGAACAATTTAATTTCAGATCCTGAGCAACGCTATCAAGAAATCACTGAGGAGGAAATTTCACAACTCAATCCCGATCATATTTTGTTGAGTTCAGAGCCTTTTCCTTTTAAGGAGGAACATCTTGCTGAATTCGGGCAATTCACAAAAGCGAAAATCCATTTGGTTGATGGGGAAATGTTCTCGTGGTATGGTTCTAGGATGTT